>NZ_JBHMCF010000007.1:0-131807 GCF_042428605.1 Nonomuraea salmonea | reverse complement strand
GTTCACCTCGCCGTGATCGACGCCTGGCTATGAGCCCACCACTTCTGAAACACGCCCTAGTAGATGCGGTACTTCTCGCCGCAGTTGTCGAACTTCCCGGCCCAGCAGGTGAAGGTGTAGACCTTCTTGATGCCCCGGCCGCTCCACGTGCCGACGACCTTGCCGTCCCACGCCTTGTTGAACTTCGTCCAGTGGCCGTTCTGGTACACCTCGAACCAGACCCAGCCCTTCTTGCCGCCGCGCTTGTCCACGCCGTACCACTTCGTGTAGACCTTGCCGTGCGACTTCCAGGTCTTGCCGAACGTGTACGCCTTGTGGTCGCTGGAGAAGACCTTCCCCCAGGACGTCCCGCCGGCGTGGGCCGTCGAGGCCTGGGCGGGGCTGCTCATCGCGAGGCCGGTGACGGCCATCGAACCGGCAAGGGCGGCGATCGCCAGGGTCTTACGCATTTCGGGTTCCTTCCCCGTCGTCGGTGTTCTTCGTTGACAGGGACATTACGGAGACCTGCGCGGATCAACTGTGGAGGAATCCACACAGCGCGTGTGATCGGCGCCACATGCCTTGTCCGGCTGGTCAGTGGCCTTGAGCACGGACGAGGACGTCGCCGGCGTCGCTGCGGTAGTACAGCACCGACCGCCCGGCGCGGCGGCGGCGGACCAGGCGGGCGTCGAGGAGCACCTTGAGGTGGCGGCCCACCGACCCCAGGCCCTGCCCGGTCAGCGCGACAAGCTGGGTGGTGCTCTTCGGGGTGGCGAGCAGCACCAGGACGGCGGCGCGGGCGGGCCCGAGCAGCCGCCCGAGCGCCTGGGGCACCGGATCGCCGTCCGGTTCGGCGAGGACGCCCGAGCACGGGTAGATGACGGCGTACGTGTGCGGCTCGTCCCACGTCACCCAGGCGCCACCAGGGGTGACGGGGACGAACAGCAGCCGCGCCCCCGACCGGATCGTCCTGGGCGGCCGGTCGTGAGCGTTGATCCGCAACCGTCCGTCGCCCAGCCACCGCATCCCGGGCCGCAGGTCGGCCAGTGCCGCGGCCCAGCCACCCTGGCCGAGCTGGGCCGTACGGGCGACGATGTCCGCCTCCATGACCCGGCGCCGCCGCACCCACTCGGGCTCGACGGCCCGCGCCCACACCCACTGCAGCAGGCCGGCCATGCGCTCGGCCAGATCGGTCCGGTCCAGCGCGGCCGGCAGCATGCCGTTCACCGCCACGGCCACGTCCGCCCTGGCGACATCAGGTGGGGTTCCACGCACGACGGCCAGCTCCTCGGCGAACGTGCGCGCCTCGCTGCTCGGGGGCGGGGCGCAGAAGTCCGCCATCCACGGCTGCTCGAGCGCACACCGTACGAGGAGTGCCGTGACGGGATCGAGCCGCAGGCGATAGGCAGGCAGGTGCTCGGCCAGCCACCGCCGCGCCGCCGGGTGGGTGGCCCGCCCCGAGGCGAGAAGGCACAGGCTCGCCACGGTCTCGGCCAGCGGCGACACCACGAACCTGCCCCCGGCCAACGTGTCAGCGTCAAGCTGCCACCACCCCACCGCCCCACCTCCCCGACCGAACACGCGGCCGACCCTCGTTCCACCTCCCCACAAGACCGCAACGACCGGCCGAGGGGGACCGTAGGCTGCCCGGCGTTTCGCCGCCCAGCGAAACCGTAAGCGGGGAGCACAGGCCGGCGGCCAACGTTTCGCCGCCCCGCGAAACTGTAACGCTCGCGCGAGCGGGGGCCGCAGGCTGCGCGGCATGCGTACTTATCGAGAACTGTTGCGCGCGCCCGAGTTCGCGCCGCTGTTCGCGGCGACCGCCGCGCACGTGGCGGCCTCGACGGTGAGCGGGCTTGCGCTCGGCGTGCTGGTCTACGGGGCGACGCGGTCGCCGCTGCTGGCCGCGCTCAGCATGTTCGGCCCGTCGCTGGCGCAGGTGATCGGCGCGGCGGCGCTGCTGTCGGCCGCCGACCGGCTGCCGCCCAGGGCCGCGCTGAGCGGGATCGCCCTGGTGTTCGGCGTGGGCACGGCGGTGCTGGCCGTCCCAGGGCTGCCGGTGGGGGCGCTGTTCGCGGTCGTGCTGGGGCTCGGGCTGGTCGCGTCGCTGAACGGCGGCGTGCGGTGGGGGCTGCTCAACGAGATCCTGCCGCGCGAGGGCTACCTGCTGGGCCGCTCGACGATGAACATGACCGCCGGTCTCCTGCAGATCTGCGGCTACGCGGTCGGCGGCGTGCTGGTGGCCGCCCTGTCGCCGCGCGGCGCGCTGCTGGCCGGGGCCGCGCTGTACCTGGCGGAGGCGGCCGTCGCCCGGTGGGGGCTCAGTGCCAGGCCGCCACGGGGCACGGGCCGTCCGTCGGTGACCGCGACCTGGCGGGCGAACGCGCGGCTGTGGTCGTCGGTGCCCCGCCGGTACGTGTTCCTCGCCCTGTGGGTGCCGAACGGGCTGATCGTCGGCTGCGAGTCGCTGTTCGTCCCTTACGCGCCCGAGCACGCCGGGCTGCTGTTCGCGGTCGCGGCGGCGGGCATGCTCGCGGGCGACGTCCTGGCCGGTCGTTTCGTCCCCGCCCGGTGGCGTGCCAGGCTCGGCGCCCCCATGCGCCTCCTGCTGGCCGCCCCTTATCTGGTCTTCGCGTTCCGTCCGGGCCTCACCGTCGCGGCGCTCGCGGTGGGCGTGGCCTCGGTGGGGTACGCCGCGAGCCTCCTGCTCCAGGAACGCCTGATGGCCCTGACCCCGGAGGAGCTGAGCGGCCACGCCCTCGGCCTGCACTCCTCGGGCACCCTCGCCATGCAGGGCGTCGGCGCCGCACTGGCGGGCGCGATCGCCCAGGTCACCTCGGCGACGACGGCCATGGCGGCGATGGCGGTCGTGTCGGTGGCGGTCACCCTGGCCCTGGCCGGCGGCCTCCGTCCGGCCCCTGCGACCATCGCGGCAGGGTGAGGGTCATGGTGGTGCCGCCCTCCGGTGGGGTGGTGGCGGTGAGGGTGCCGCCGTGGAGGCGGGCGTTCTCGGCGGCGATGGCCAGACCGAGGCCGCTGCCCTCGCTGCGGCTGCGCGCCGAGTCACCCTTGGTGAAGCGGTCGAAGACATGGGGCAGGAGGTCGGCGGGGATGCCGGGGCCGTCGTCGGTGACGATGACGGTCACCTGGCCGGGAGCCGACTCGACCCGTACGGTCACCGACACGTCGGGCCCGCCGTGCCGCAGCGCGTTGCCGACGAGGTTGGCGAGGACGACGTCCACGCGGCGCGGATCGAGCCGCACCCGCAGACCGGCCGGCAGGTCGGTGCGGACCTGCCCGTCCCAATGCCGCAGCGCCAGCGTCTTGCCGATCAGCTCGCCCAGGTCCACCTCGTCGAGGTGCAGCACGGCGGCGCCCGCATCGAAGCGGGAGACCTCGATGAGGTCCTCGATGAGGCGGGTGAGCTTGCGGGTCTCGTCCGAGACCAGGTGCAGCGCCTCGGCGGTGACCGGCGGCAGCCGTCCCGAGGCGGCGTCGGCGTCGAGCACGCCGGTTACCGCCGACATGGCGGCGAGCGGCGTACGCAGCTCGTGCGAGACGTCGGCGGCGAAGCGGCGGGCCCGCTCCTCCATCGCGCGCAGCGTGGCGGCGTCGGCCTGGAGCGTGGCCGCCATGCCGTTGAACGCCCGCCCCAGGTCGGCCAGCTCGTCGTCGCCGGTGACCGTGACGCGCGTGTCGAGCCCGCCCGCCGACATCCGTTCCGTGGCGGTACGCAGCCGGCGTACCGGCCGCAGCAACCGGCGGGCGGCGAGCAGCGCGGGGATGATCGAGGCCAGCGCGACGGGCACGGCGGCGGCGCGGGCGGCGGCGGCCAGGCCCTCGACGTCCTGCTGCTGGGAGGCGAGCGACATGGAGGCGTAGACGGTGAGCGGCGGCGGACCCTGGGGCCGGTCCGCCGCGGTGACCGGGACGGCGACGGCCAGCCACGGCGTCTCCCCGTGGTGGAACCGCTGGGCCAGCGCGGTCGCCGCCGTCGCCGCCTCGGCCCGCAGCGGCGCGGGCAGCGGCGGCGCCTCCCGTCCTGCGGCGACGAGCGCCCCGCCCCGGTACGACAGCGCCGTACGCCACCCGCGCGCCCCCGCCGCCCGGTCGAGCTGCACCGCCAGCGTCCGCAGATCCGCCGCCTTCGGCTCGGCCGGCAGGTCCGGCACCCGCGAGGCCAGGTGGGCGCGCAGCTCCTGCACCAGGTCGGCCTGGGCGCGCTCGGCGATCGCGTCCCGGCCCTGCCGGTAGGTCACGGCGGCGGCGGTCACCGCGCTGAGCGCCGAGACCAGCAGGAACGCCAGCACGAGCTGCGCGCGCAGGCCACGGGCGAGACGCGGGCGGATCACAGCGGCCCGAACCGGTAGCCGAACCCGCGTACCGTCTGGATGTAGCGGGGGCTGCGCGAATCGTCCTCGATCTTGGCCCGCAGCCGCATCACGCACGCGTCCACCAGCCGGTAGTCGCCGTGGAAGGCGTGCTCCCACACCTGTTCGAGCAGCTGCTGGCGGCTGAAGGTCTGCTCGGGCGCGGCCGACAGGAACAGCAGCAGCTTCAGCTCCGTCGGCGCCAGCGCCACCTCGGCGCCGTGCTTGAGCACCCGCAGCGCCACCCGGTCGATGAGCAGGTCGCCGTGCTCGGAGCGGGCGTTGCCGGTCGCGGCCTGCGTCGTACGCCGCAGCACCGCCCGCATCCTGGCCTCGATCACCTCGGTGCTGGCCGGCTTGATCACGTAGTCGTCGGCGCCGGCCTCCAGGCCCACCACCACGTCCACGTCGTCGTCGCGGGCCGACAGGATCACGATGGGCACCTGGCTGAACGCCCGGATCCGCCGGCACGTCTCCAGCCCGCTCATGCCGGGCAGCATCAGGTCGAGCAGCACGATGTCGGGCGCGCTCGCGACCAGCTCGGCCAGCCCGTCCTCACCGGTGGCGACCAGCAGCGTCTCGTGCCCCTGGTGCCGCAGCCCGAGCCCCACACCACGCCGCACGGCCGGGTCGTCCTCGATCACCAGCACCCGAGTCACCACGCTCCCCCCGCCGTGCCGTTCCCGAACACCAGCATCCGCGTCACCACGTTCCTCCCGCCGCGCGGTTCCCGATCACCAGGGCGCCGGTCACGACGTCCCCCGCTCGCCGGCCGGGATCGCCGTGCCGTTCTCGTCGCATCGGACCTCCCACGGCCGGTCTCCCATGCCGGGCTCGTACACCTCGACGACGGGGTCACCGCCGGCGGCGGCCGTGCAGACGAGCTGGCTCACCGCCAGGTGCGGCAGGTCGCGTACCAGCCACGGCAGCCGCAGCTCCACCCGGCCGCCGGACGTCCTGGCGCGGACCTGCCCGTTCGTGGCGGGCACCTGGGAGGTCAGGCCGCGCGCCCGCTCGTCGGCGGTGGGGCCGCCGAGCAGCGCGTCCATCGCTTCCTGCACGCCACCGCCGGACCCTGCCGGACGCGACACCGGCCACGTGCCTTCGGTGGTGACGAAGTAGACCCGCACCAGCCGGCCGCTCTTCCCGGTCAGCCCGCCCTGGACCGGCTCGCCCGCGGGGCGCACGCCGGTGCCGGTGATCCCGCAGCCGGCCGTCACCGCCGCCGCAGCGACGACGGCCGCGAGGCGGGCGGGCGTTCGCGGCATGTGTTCCCCTCTCATCCTTCGAGTCTGCTCAGGTCGACGGTCCCCGCGCCGGGCTCCGGCTGGGGGATCGCCGCCCACACCGCCGCCCCGGCCGTGACGGCGGCGGCCAGTGCCGCCCAGCCGCGGCGGCCGGTGGTCCAGCGGGCGCGCCGGCGTACCGGATCCTCGACGGCGGCCTTCGACACTACTGCAGCCGCCAGCGACAGCCCGGCGGCGACCGCCGTCCAGACCCAGCCGTCCAGCCACTCTTGACGGGGCAGCAGCAGGTAGATCGGCCAGTGCCACAGGTACAGGCTGTAGGACAGCTCGCCGAGCCGGCGCGGCACGGCGCTGCCGGCCGCCCGGCCCGCCAGGCCGTCCGGCGCTCCGGCCAGCAGCACGATCAGCACGGCGCAGGCCAGCGAGTGGGCGAACATGCCGCCCTGGAACAGCCCCGGCGCCTGCTCCCCCGCCGTCACGACCCACGCGACGGCCAGCCCGCCGAGCAGCAGCGCGCACACCACGTCCACCCCCCTGCGCGGCAGCCGGGCCACGGCCTCGCGGACGGGCGCGGTCGCGGCGGCGGCGCCCAGCAGGAGGGCGAAGGCGCGGGTGTCGGTTCCCTCGTACGCACGCGTGGTGTCCACGGCCGCCCCGAACGTGACCATCAGCAGGAGCGACCCGAGCGCACCGGCGAGCGCGACCACCGCGACCCGCCACCGCCCCTTCCCCAGCAGCACCACGACCAGCGGCCAGACCAGGTAGAACTGCCACTCGACGGCGATGCTCCACAGGTGCGCGAACGGCCGGGTGCCGGAGGCGTTCCAGTAGCCGATCTGCTCGCCGATGTAGTGCCAGTTGACCACCTGCGCCAGCACCCACGGCGTGTCCTGCTGCACCGCCCTGAGCAGGTCGAGGCGTCCCACCGCCCAGGTGAGCAGCGGAACGACCACCACCAGAACGCCCAGCGCGGGCAGCAACCGGCGGGCCCGCCGCTCCCAGAACGCTCCCAGCCGGGGCCGCCCGGCCCCCTGCAACAGCAACCCGGTGATGAGGAACCCGGACAGCACGAAGAACAGGTCCACACCGAGAAACCCGCCACCCAGATGCCCGGCGTGAAACAGCAGCACGGCCACCACCGCGAACCCCCGCAATCCATCCAACGCACCGATGTGCGCCCGGCGCGCGATGGGTGCGGGATGGGAGGCGGCTGCGGTGGTGTGCCGGCGGCCGGGGGCGGGCGCGCCTTCAAGGGCGGGCGCGCCTTCGAAAGCGGGGGCGCCTTCGAAAGCGGGGGCGTCTTCAACGGCGGACGCGTCTTCGGAAGCGGGCGCGCCTTCACGTGCCGTGTAGGGCATCAGCTGCAGCCGAGCTTGGTGAAGCGGTCGTCGCCGGTCCACGCGCCGGTGGCCCACTCAGCGGGTGCGGCCGGGGTGAAGCCGGCCAGCTCGCCGAGGCGCTTGGCGAACCAGGTGGCGAACGCGGCCGAGCCCTGCTGGCAGGAGTGGATGCCGTCCTTGGAGCGCTGGGCCTTGGCGGCGGCGTGGTCGGCGCCCCACAGCTCGGACGCGTCCAGGAAGCGGGCGTTGGTGCCGTCGGCGGCCTTGGCGGCCATTTTGGGAGCGCTCTTGATGGACGCGGCGTGCGGCTGGAAGAACTCGTCGATCTTGAACGGCGGCGCCGACACCAGCACCAGCCGGGCCCCGGCGTCCCCGGCCGTCCTGGCGAGCTTCCGGTAGGCGGTCAGCTGCTCGCGGGCGGTGCCCCAGTCGTACGTCGTGATCTGGTACGCGATCACGGTCGGCCGGAACGACGAGATGTGCTCCTTGAGCGCCTTCCAGGTGTCGCGAGCCGCCTTGGTGGTGACCGGATGGTCACCCGCGACGAGGTTGCCGCCGCCGTCCGACGTGGCGTTCTCGACCGTCACACCGGCGGCCTCCAGCGCCGCCCGCACGGCGGGAGCCTGCGCGCCCGCGATGGAGTCGCCCATCCAGAGCACCCGTACGCCGGTCTGGGAGGTGGCGGCGCTCTCGGCCCGGCCGGCCCGGTCGTCGGCTGAGGAGGCGGCGCCGCAGCCCCCGAGTGCGGCGCCGGCGACCACGGCGAGGGCCAGACGTGCGAAGAGGTGAGAAGTGAGATCCATGGCCCTCAGGCAAACAGACGGATCACCGGCCGGGCCGCGTTGTCATCGTTCCATCACATAACGCGTGATCCGCCGTCACTTATGACAGACTCCGGCACCATGAGCGGTTTCGATCATGTCCGGCTCCGGCTCGACCGCGTCCGTGCGGCGGTGGGCGAGATCGACCCGGTGTTCCTGGACACGCCGGCCATGCCCTCCCCGTCGCTCGGCCGGGCGCTCGGCTGCTCGATGACGCTGAAGGTGGAGACGCTCAACCCCGTACGCAGCTTCAAGGGCCGCGGCACCGAGACGGTCGCCGGGGCGGCGGCGAGGGCGGGGGCGTCCCGGATGGTGTGCGCGAGCGCCGGCAACCTCGGCCAGGCCCTCGCCTACAGCGCCGCCCGCCGCGGGCTGGACGTCACCGTCGTCGCCGCCACCACCGCCAACCCGCTCAAACTCGCCCAGATCACGGCGCTCGGCGCCGACCTGCGGCTCACCGGCCAGGACATCGAGGACGCCAGGCTGCTCGCCCGCGAGATCGCCGAGACTGAGGACGCCTACTGGGTCGAGGACAGCCTCGATCTCGCCACCTGTGAGGGCGCCGCCACGATCGGCCTCGAACTCGTCCGCGACGACCCGGACCTCGACGTCGTCCTCGTGGCGCTCGGCGGCGGCGCGCTGGCCAGTGGCGTGGGCTACACCGTGCACGCCCTCGCCCCCGGCGCCGAGGTGATCGGCGTCCAGCCGTACGGCGCGCCCGCGATGTCCCTGTCGTGGCGGCGCGGGACGGTCGTCGAGACCGACCGCATCGACACGATCGCCGACGGCGTCGCCGGCCGCCGCCCGATCCCCGAGGTGCTGGACGATCTGCTCGTGGTCATGGACGACGTGCTGCTCGTCAGCGAGGACGCGATCAAGGCAGGCATGCGGGCCCTGTACGAGCACGCCGGCCTCGTCGCCGAACCCTCGGCCGCCCTCGGCATCGCCGCCCTCCTGGACCACCCGGCCCGCTTCACCGGCCGCCGCGTCACCACGGTCATCTGCGGCAGCAACACCTCGCCCACCGACTTCGCCCGCTGGGTCCTCGAACCCGCCGCGGACACCTTTCGCTGATCCGCTCACATGATGTCTCGCCGCAACGGGGCCGCGACGGCGATGGCGGCCGCGATCATGGCATAGCCGACCAAGACGCCACCACCGGCCGGCGCGGACAGCAGCTGGGCCGCAGAGGTGCCGGTCTGACTGGCCACGGCATCCGTCAGATAAGTGAAGCCGGTCAGCGCGGCAGTGGCGCCGCCCGGGAGATAGGGATAAAGCACTTTGATTCCCGGGACGAGCATCAACACGGTCTCGATCATGTAGAAGTAGGCGCCGACGACGACGAGGGCGGTCACCTGGTTGCGAAGCAGAGCACCCACCGCCACGCCCAGCAGCGTGTAGACGGCCATGGTCAGCGCGATGCGGGCCAACAAGGCCGCGACCATGGCGGTCGGAAGACCAAGCGTGATGCCCTTGAGCATGACCGCCCCGAACAGAGCGCCGCCGGCCACGGCCGCGGCGATCGCGCCGTAGGCGAGCCCAGCCCCCGTGTAGACCCCCAGCTTGGCCACCAGCCAGGTCCAGCGTCTGGGAGCGAACAAGGTCGTGGTGGTGATGGTCCGGTGCCGATACTCCGAGGACACCGCGATGGCGCCCAGCAGAGCGGGGGCGAAGACGGTGAGGCCGAGCAGGCCCAGCAGCACGTGGGTGCCTTGGGCGGTGTCCAGCCCGGGCAGCGGAGGGGTGAAGTTCTCCGGCCCGACGAGGGCGAGCAGGCCCACGAGTGCTCCGCTGCCGAGCGCGGCCAGCAGACCCCACAGCCAGAGCCTGGTGCTGATCAGGCGCGTCCATTCAGCGGCGAGGAGCGCGGTCATCGGGAACCTCCGGTGAGGTGCAGGAACGCCTGTTCGAGAGTGGGGCGTTCGGGGGTGATCTCCTGCAGGGTGACGGCGTGGGAGGCGGCTGCGGTGGCGACCTCCGCGGCGCTGAGGCCGTGGATGCGCAGGAGGTCGGGTTGCGGATGTTCCACCCGCGTCCCGCGCTCCATCAGCCTGGCGGCGAGCAGGTCAGCTTGCGGGGAGCGGACCAGCACGACGGCTGTGCCGTACAAGCCGGTGATGGGTCCTGTGGTGACCAGCCGGCCGTCGCGGATCACCACCACATGGTCGGCCATGTGCTCGATCTCGCCGAGCACATGGCTGGAGATGAGGATGGTGCGGCCTTCGGCGGCCAGTTCGCGGACGAAGCGCCGCAGCCAGGCGATGCCTTCAGGGTCCAGGCCGTTGCTCGGTTCGTCCAGCAGCAGCACCGGGGGATCGCCGAGCAGCGCGGTGGCCAGGCTGAGGCGTTGCCGCATGCCGGTGGACAGGGTACGCGTGGGGCGATCGGCGAAGGCCGACACCCCGGTCACGTCGGCGACCTGCTTGACCCGGGACGTGCCGTACCGGCCCATGCGGGCGTAGACCCGCAGGTGGTCGCGGGCGGTGTGGGCGGGGTGGAAGCCCGCGCTGTCCAGCACGGCTCCAACGATGGCCGACGGGCGGGGCAGGTTCGCGTAGCGGCTGCCGCCGAACGTGGCGGTGCCGGAGGTCGGCGTGACCAGGCCCAGCATCATCCGCATGGTGGTGGTCTTGCCGGCGCCGTTCGGCCCCAGGAATCCGGTGACGTTCCCCGCTTCGGCCTCGAAACTGAGGTCGGTGACGGCGGTTATCGGCCCGAACGCCTTGGTCAGGCCATGTACCTCGATGTTCATGCCATCACCGCGATCAGCCGGCGCTGAAGCTGCTCGGCGTCCGGAACACTGAGGATCAGCTCGTCGTAGCCCGGCGCCCGGTTCTTCAGGGCGATCCGCAGGCCGGTGACCTCTCGTCGGGCGGCGACCAGACGCTTGACGCCGGTCAGGGACGTCCAGGTGCCGACCTTGATGACGCCGGAGACGAGCAGGCCGTGGTGCGTGCCCGTGGCAGCCGCGAGCGGCCGGTCGAGCAGGTGCACCTCGGCGATCTCCGCCAGCGGAACGCTCACCGCGCCGGTCCTGGTGAACAGCCGTGTCCACGGGGCGAAGCTGATGGTCAGCGTTTCCCGGTGAATCTCTACCTGCAGCATGACGTGTCCTCCATGACTATCTGTTCTATTAGTTGTATATCAGATAGAGTGATGGTGTGCAGCTGACCCTTGACCTCGACAGCGAGGTCCCGATCCACCAGCAGATCCGGGACCGGATCGTGGAGGCGATCGCCGAACGGCAGGCGCGAGAAGGCGGCCCGCTGCCCCCACGCGGCAACTCGCCGCGGATCTCGGCATCGACATCGATACCGTGAACAAGACCTACGACCTGCTACGACAGCAGGGCGTCATCCGGATCAACCGCAGGAGCGGCGCGGTCGTACGGCGCGATGCCGGCACCGGTCCGCCCGAGGCACCCTTCACCGACGACTGGGAGGAACACATGCGCGTGCTGCTGGCAGAAGCCACCGTCCACGGCATCGACCGGCAGGATGTGCTGCGCCGGTGCGAGGCTCTGGTGATCGCTTTCGAGGAGAGCGCGTGATCCCGCTCCTCGGCGCCGGCCTGATCCTCATCGCGCTGGTCACGTCCCTCATGCTGGCGCTTCCGGCGCTGGCCAGGCCCACACTGCCGTTCGGCGTACGCGTCGGCATCCAGCGGGTGGGCGATCCCGCCATCACCACTGCGCGGCGGTTCTACGCTCGCATGACCGGCCTGGTGGCCGCACTCGCCGCAGTGGTCTCGATCCTTGGACTGCTGATCACCGGATCTGCCGTCGCGATCGGCATCGCCACGACGGTGGTGATCGTCGTGGACCTGCTGTTGTTCTACCGCGCTCATCGCATGGTCCGCGCCGCCAAGCTCGCCGGCCGGTGGGCGGCCGAGCGGCGTCAGGGCGTCGCCGTGGACACCACCTTCCGCACCGACCCGGTCCGCGTGCCGTGGTCGTGGGGGTTGCCCGCTCTGTCCGTGCTGCTGCTCACCGCGGCCATCGGCTGGGCACGCTACGGCGGACTGCCCGCCACGCTGCCGTCATTTCTCGGGTACGGCACAGCCTCCGCCCAGCGTGAACCCACAACCGTGCTGCACGCCTTCCAACCGGTGATCCACCAGATCGTCGTCACCGTGACGGTCCTGGCCACAGTCCTGGCCGCGCTGCGCGCCCGCCCCGACCTCGATGCCGCCAGACCCCAAGGTTCAGCCCGCCGCTACCGCGTCTACCTGCGCGGCATCGCGGTGATGTCGTTGCTGTCCGCGGCCTGCCTGAACCTGGCTCTGTTCTTCGCGGCCCTGCAGCTGTGGGAGATCGTCACCCCCGCGATCGCCTGGCAGGTGGCCGTCTATGTCCCGCTCATCGTGCTGCTGGGCGGCTGGCTGATATGGGAGACCAAGGTGGGCCAGGCCGGGCACCGGCTCCCCGCCCTGCCAGGTGAGGAACTGGAGGACACCGGGGCCGGCCAGCGCGACGACGACCGCCACTGGTTCCTCGCCGGCACCGTCTACGTCAACCGCCGTGACCCGGCTCTGCTCGTGCACGCCCGTCTCGGCTCCTCCTCATGGACCCTTAATCTCGGCCATCCGATTGCCTGGCTCCTGCTCGGCGTCCTCGCTGTCGCCTTGATCGTGTTCGCGGGGCTGGCGCTGGCGGGCGTCGTTGATCTGCCGGAGAGGCACAGCCTCTTCTGATGATTCGCCGGTCCGGGCCTCCCTGCTGACGGGTGTCGGCGCTGGAGGGCGAGCGCCTGGAGCATCTGATCGGACGACGGTTACGGCCGCCTTCGTCGTGGGCCTCGTCTTCGGCTGCCGGTGCACAGTGGTGTCTTCGTCCGGGTGGTCGTCCACGTCAGCGGCGCAGCCACTCCTCGAGGAGGGCGGCCTCGGCCTTGGTGAGCGTGGACAGGGTTGGCAGCAGGGTGCGGAAGGTGGTCACCACGCCGGCCGGGTCGTCAGCGGGGGCGGGCTCGTCGGTGAGGATGGCGGCGGCGACGGCGTCGAAGGCGGCGTCGGACAACCGGAGGTCGCCCTGCTCGGGGGGCAGGCTCAGCAGCGTGTGGACGGTGCCGACGCCGGCCGCGTGGATGAGATGGACCGCGCGTTCCTCGCTCACCTTGAGCCGGCCCGCGGCGGCGATCGCGTGCACCCGCTCGGCCAGCACCCGCAGGCCCTCCGCCTGGGCCGGGGTGTCGCGCGGGCGGCTGAGCAGCAGCTTGAAGACGTGGGGGTTGGCCAGGCCGAAGCCGATCTGGGTGTCCCATCCGGCGCGCAGGTCGGCCACCGGGTCACCGGTGGGCGCGGTGGCCTGCTTGCCCGCCACGTGCTCGGCGAAGACGTGCTCGGCGGCGGCGTCCAGCAGGGCTTCCTTGTCGGGGAAGAAGCGGTAGAGGGCGGGCGGCTGCAGCCCGGCCTCCTGCGCCACGCGGCGGGTGGTCACCGCTCCCGGCCCGTGGTCGCGCAGCAGGCCGGCCGCCGTCGTCACGATGCGGTCGCGGGTGAGGTCTCGCCGCTGCTGGGTCTGCGCCATGCGAGCGATGATATCCGTACCACTGTTGTTGCCAATGGAAATATCAGTGTTAACGTTGTTCTCGTTCCACTGGAAACAGCCAGAACGGGAGTCCCTCCATGCTGATCGTCACGGGAGCCACCGGCCGCCTCGGGTCGAAGATCGTCAACCGCCTGCTGGAGCGCGTACCCGCGGAAAGGGTCGGGGTGAGCGTGCGGGACGTGCGCAAGGCCGCCGGCCTGGCCGCGCGGGGCGTACGCGTCCGGGCGGGCGACTTCACCGACCCCGCCACCCTTGAGCACGCGTTCGAGGGCGCCGAGCGCGTCCTGGTGATCTCCGCCGCCATCCGCGGCGACGCCGCCACGGCCGCCAACCTCGCCGCCGTCGACGCCGCCCGCGCCGCGGGCGTGCGGCGCATCCTCTACACCAGCCACCAGGCCGCCTCCCCCGGCTCGCTCTTCCCGCCGCAGAAGGTGCACGCGGCCACCGAGGAGCACCTCAAGCGGCAGGACGTCCCCTTCACCGCCCTGCGCAACGGCTTCTACGCCTCCACCCTCGACCCCTACGTCGAGACGGCCCTCGAGACCGGCACACTCGCCGTGCCGCAGGACGGCCCGGTGTCGTGGACCGCCCACGACGACCTGGCCGAGGCCGCCGCCCTCGCCCTGACCGAGGACGGCGCGTTCGACGGCATCACCCCGCCACTGACCGCCCCGCACACGCTGGACTTCGCCGACGTCGCCGCCATCGTCACCCGCATCACCGGCCGGCGCGTCGAGCGCGTCGTCGTGGACGACGAGGAGTGGGTGGCGGCGAGCGGGCTGCCCCGGCCGGTGGCGGAGTTCATGCTGACCATGTTCACGGCGTCCAGGAAGGGCGAGTTCGACGTGACCGGCCCGGCGCTGGAGACCGCGATCGGCCGTCCGGCGACGTCCGTCGAGGAGGCGTTGCGGGCCGCTCTGAGCTCCCGCTGATCAGGCATCCGGGCAGACGGCGTCCGGCAGGTCGCGGGGCAGGCCGCGCCGCTCCTCGTCGTCGAGGTCGCGGCCGAGTACGCCGCACAGGTGGGAGCTCCACGACTCCGGGTCGAGCCGAATCACATCGATGTACTCGCCGCGGTCGCGCAGCAGCGCCCTCCCCTCGTCGGCCGACGCCCTGAACGCCTGCTTGCCGGCGAAGGAGTAGGAGGTGACGTCGACCTCGCCGGAACCGTTCACCCGCAGGAAGCGGACGGAACGTCCGAAAGCCAGGAAGAAGCCCGGATCGCCGTCGCCGTCCGGCCGCAGCACCCCGAGCTGGGATGTGCCGGCCTCCAGGGGCCCGAGCCCGCCGAAGATCTTGCGGGCACGCCGGCGGTCGGCGACCGACCACAGCTCGATCACCCCTCCGCTGGTCAGCACCATGGCGTAGCGTCCGCTGGGCTCGACCGTCGCGGTGACCAGGTCCTCTCCCAGGCGGATCCGCCGGTCGGGGTCCTCCGTGCCGGTCGCCAGGCGGACGGTGCGCAGGGTGTGGGCGGCGACGTCGGTGACCTGGACGTGGCCCGGCTCGTAGGACGACTGCACAAAGAAGCCGCCGAGGTCCTTGAAGGTGTCGCGGAGGTCGAAGGACTCGGACAGGCGGCGGCCGTCGCGGGCGTTCCAATGCTCGACCAGGCTGCCGGAGACCGTCACCAGCTCGTCGTCGGAGGTGAAGAAGAACGTCACCGGTTTCTCGTCGCGGCGAGCGGTGAACGCGCTCACCACCCGCAGGCCGGGCAGGGCGTACACGGTGATGTCCGCCGAGCCGGACACGTCGGCGACCAGCGTCTGCGACCGGTTGACGGCCAGCATGTGGTCCTTGGCGGCGGGCACGGGAGGGATGGGCGCGGTGCCGAGCGTCCGCCCTTCGCCTTCGACCTCTTGGACGACCAGCCGGTCCGCGGTCCCGCTCTTGGCTGCGCCGGCCCGGACCACGATGGCGCGACCGCCCTTGAGCAGCACCGGCGGGTTGTACGCGCCCAGCCCGGCGTCCTCGTGCAGCCGCCGGCCGGTCACGGCGGCCTGGGTGCGCTCGACGACGACGGGGGCGTCCGGCGGGCCGAGCAGCGGGCCTACCTTGCCGAGGGAGGAGATGTTCGGCCCGGTGAACCGTCGCGGGGGCGTGCCGGCGCTGAGGATCACCCACGCGCCGCTCCCCTCGTTGACCGCGACGCGATCGCCGGTCGCCGAGACGGCGGGCTGGTGACACACGCTGTAGGAGGCGGTGGAGACGTAGCGGATCAGTTCCCGCCTGTCGGCGACGCGGACGACCCGGTATACAGCCTTGTCGGCGTCGTACGGCTTCCTGCACACGGCCACCACGCTCCCGTCGGCCGAGACCGCGAAATCCTGATCACCCGCCGAGAGCCTGCCGCGTCCCTCCAGCCTGCGTACGGCTCCGCTGCGCAGGTCGAGCACCACCAGAGGGTCGCCGTCCCGCAACAGCGCACCGACGAGCGTGTGCTCGTCCGGGCCGAACCACAGCTGCCGAAGTGCGGGAAGGCGTGTCTCCTGGAGTCGCCGGGTCGCCAGGTCCCACACCTTCACCCGGCCATCGGAGTCCACGGTGGCGACCCGCCTGCCGCTCGGCGAGAAGGACACGATGCTGTGGCTGCCGTCCCTCCCCCCGAGGGTGAACTTCGCCAACCCGGCGCCGGGAAGCCGCTGCGCCGACCCCAGCACGATGTCGCGCCCGGTGAGGCGCACGTCGTGCCACTGCAGCGCGCCGGCGCCGTCCACCATGTACGCGATGCGCCTCCCGTCTCTGCTGACCAGCGGAAAGGTCAGGTTCCCTGGCAGGCCGAGATGCCGGCGCAGGACCTTGCCCCCGGCCTGATGGTGGAACAACGTCCCACGGCCGCCCGCGGAGACGCCGAACAGCAGGGAGCCGTCGGCGCTCACGGCCGTGTTCATGATCTGCCCCTGGAACCCCGACAGCATCCACGCGGTTTCCTTGAGCGCCTCGTAGCGCTGCAGCAGCGCGCTCACCGCCTCCTGCGTGGGCGCGACCCGGTAGGCGGCGATCGCCGCCAGGGCCGCCCGGCCCGGATCCTCGTCGACCATGTCCTCGATGGAGCTCGCCAGCACCCGTGACGTGTTCTCCTTCGCCCGTTCCGCGCTGACCTGTCCCTGGACGAGGCCGAAGGTGCCGAGAGCGACGATCAGCACGATCACCACTGCCCCCGAGATCCACGCCGCATGCGTCCTGCGCCGCATCGAGCGGAGCGCCTCACGGGACAGGGCCACGAACCGCCGCTGCTCCTGCGTCAGGTCGCCTTCCCGGCCGCCCGTCCACTGGTCGGTCGCGGTCAGCTGCGCGGCGGTCAGCAGCGGCCCGCCGCGTTCATGGCGGCGCAGGTCCTGCTCCAACTCGGCCTGCCCGATGAGGAACCTGCGGTCCTCGTCCACCTAGTCGCGCAGCGCGGGCCAGGCGGTGATCAGCGTCTCGTGGGCGAGTTTGGCGCTCTCCTGCTCGCCCTCGCCGCCGTGCAGCACCAGCAGCCGCGCGGCGGCCAGCTCGGTCACGATCTCCCACTGCCGCGCGTCCACCTCGTCGCGGGTGAGGCGGCGGCGCAGCAGAATCCCGCCGTCGGGGAGCATGCGGACGAGCTTGGTGAGCAGCCGCCGCGCCGCCTCCTCGTGTTCCTTCCTGCCGTCGAACAGCCGTTTCCAGGTCCGCTCCGCGTGCTGCCGCAGCGCGCCGGAGACGCCGCCGAGCTGCTCGTACGCCGCGTTCCGCAGGTGGCCGCTGTCCTGCCGGTCCCACAGCTGCTCCAGGACGAACCCCAGCAGCGGCAGGATGCCGGGCTCGTCGCCGGAGTCCTTGAGCATGCGGCTGACCAGGCCCGGTTCGTATGCCACGGCGGGCAGCCGGTCCACCGGCTTGGTGATCACCTCTTCAAGCTGGCCGGCGGACATGGGGGCGAGCGGCACCGTACGGCCGCCGAGCAGCGCGGAGCCAAGCCGGGGATGCCGCAGGACCGCGTCCACCAGGTCGGAGCGGAGCGTGACGAGCACCCGTACGCCGCCGGCCCTGGCGAACAGCACGTCGGTCAGCTCGTCGATCTCGGCCGGGGTGCGGTCGAGCAGCGCCTCGGCCTGGTCGAGGACGATGATCAGGTCCCCGGCCTTCCCTCGGACGCGGTGCAAGGTGTCGCCGAGCCCGTGGTCCCTGAGCCAGCCCTCGATCTCGCCGGCCGCGTGGGCGCCTCCGGCGGACAGCTCCGTGGCCAGCACGAACCGCATCGAGGAGATGTCCCCGGCGTTGAACACCAGCGTCTCGTACCCGTTCGCCCGGACCCTGGGCACCACGCCGGCGCGGGCCAGCGAGGACTTGCCGCAGCCAGACGGGCCGTAGACCGTCACCGTGCGGGAGGCGTACGGGGCGGTGATGACGGCGTCGATGTCCTCCTCACGGCCGAAGAAGACGTCGGCGTCGCCCTCCTGGTACGGCTTCAGGCCGCGGAACGGCGAGGGCGGGCGGATGACCGGGCCGAGCGCGGGCAGCTCGCGAACGATGGTCCTGGTGCGCACCGCGTACGCCTGCTGCGTCTCCCCCACCGGCTGGGCGGCCACCACGAGGCCGACCACCGCGTTGAGGGTGTCGTCCCAGACGGGGCTGCCGCTGAACCCGGGCCTGACGTGCACGCTCTGCCCGGTGGCCCGCGCCAGCTCCATCCAGCCCTCACCCGTGGGGCCGCCGAGCCGGCCCTCGAACCAGGTGCCGCCCGGCGCGTCGCGCGGAAACCCCACCACGCGCACCCGGCCGCCGCGTACGCCGTCGGGCTCGGCCATGGGCAGCGGCCGGGCGCCGGGGACGGGCTCGCGCAGGCGGAGTACGGCGAGGTCACCGGTGCGCTCGGCCCTGACCGGCACCCAGCTCTCGACCACGGCCTCCCACTTCGGCCGGGGGCCGCCGTCCGGCGGGGGCTCGGAGAGCGGGAATCCCAGCACGACCGGAGTGCCCTCCGCGAGGCTCTCCGACCTCGGCCTCCGCAGCGCGTCCGACACCACGTGGGCGCAGGTCAGCACCAGGTCGGGGGCGACGAGAAAGCCGGCGCCGCCCTCTTCGCCGACCTGGACGACCGCCGCGGCCAACGTGTCGTACAGGCTGCCCAACCATGCCGTATCACTCATCCGGTGCCTCCGGCCGCTCACCGCGTCTCCAGGTCAGGCTCACGGAGAAGTTGGCCTCGGTCGCCGTACTCGCAATCACGACATCCGCCTCGGCCGACAGCGACACCCCGAATTCCAGCACCATTTCGTCCGGCGGATTCTCCAGCCTTTGGAACCGCGTGACGAAACTGTCTGCGACCGGCCGCACGGTGTCGAGCATCCGCCCGAGCGAGCGCCCCGCCCGCTGCACGGCGCCGTCACCTCTGCCCACTCGGACGAGCGCCTCGTCCACCTCCCTGACCTGCACCCGGACCACGTCATCGCCAACGGGGACTTCCACCGTGTGCACAGGACGAACACTCACAGCATCCTCCAGCCGCCGGGGCCACACTTGTTTCACATGATGAGTTGACTGCGAAAGGCGCCGGTTGTATGGGCAAGTAAACAGCCGCTTATTCCGCCCGGCAATTGCCGCAGCTTAATCCAGAACCCATCGGCCTCGCAGGCGACTTACGGAATTTCTCAAACGCCTCCCACGAGCCGTTTTCGGGTATTCGCACTCAGGCCGATTTAGGCAAGTCGACTCGGGCGAGTTTCTCCGGGTCCGTAATGACGGAGATGGCGGTGATGCGGCCGTCGGTGACGGTGAAGGCCAGCAGGGACAGCGGGGTGCCGTCCTCGTGCCAGGCCACCACGCCGGGCAGACCGTTGACGAGCACCGCCCGGCTCGGGCCGACGCCTGCGGCCAGGCGGAGTCGGGCGCCGTTGGCCACCGCGGTGGCGCCGAGGACGACGACCGGGCCGCCAGGGGTGCCCACCGTCAGCTTCACGTCGGGGTCGAGGACGCGGAGCAGGCCCTCGAAGTCGCCGTCGCGCGCCGCCGCCAGGAAGGCGTCGACCACCACGCGCTGCTCACGTCCCGTGGCAGCGGGCCGCTCGGACGACTGCACCTTCCTGCGGGCGCGGCTGGCGAGCATCTTGGCGGCGGCGGTGGACTTGCCGAGGATGTGGCCGATCTCGTCGAACGGCACCGCGAACAGGTCGTGCAGCACGAACGCCAGCCGTTCGCCCGGCGTGAGCGAGGCCAGCACGACGAGGAGCGCGAGACCCACCGAGTCGGAGAGCGCCACGTCGTCCTCCGGTACGGCGCTGTCATCCACCACCACGGGCGCCGGGCCGTCGAGGAAAGTCTCGGGGTGGGACTGGCGCGAGCGCAGGACGTCCAGGCTGATGCGCCCGACCACGGTGGTCAGCCAGCCGGCGAGGTTGTGGATGGCGGCCGCGTCCTGGCGGGAGAGCCGCAGCCACGCCTCCTGGACCACGTCCTCGGCGTCGGCGTGCGAGCCCAGCATGCGGTACGCGACCGCGTGCAGCCGGTCGCGCTGCGCCTCGAACGTCTCGGCCACCGCCGGGCTGATGTGGGACATGTCGTTACCTTCCTCGGATCCGCTCCGTCATGGGGATGACGAGCCCGGAAGGGCACAGGTAACCGATGAAGGAGCAAGAGCCATGCAAGCACGTATGAACCGGACGCCGAACCAGGACGTGACCACCGCCGTCCAGCACCTCTACAAGGCCGTCCACGCGGGCGGCGCCGATGCGCGGGTGCTGGAGCTGGTGCACCTGCGGGCCAGTCAGATCAACGGCTGCAGCCCCTGCGTGTACGCCGGGGTCGCGTCGGCGAGGAAGACCGGGGAGAGCGACGAGCGCCTGCACAGCGTGGTGGCCTGGCGCGAGACGCCGTTCTTCACCGACGCCGAGCGGGCGGCGCTGGCGCTCACCGAGGCGGCGACCCGCATCCAGGACGGCGCGCCCGGCGTGACCGACGAGATCTGGGACGCCGCCGCCGCGCACTTCGACGAGGACCAGCTGTCGTCGATCATCTTGCACATCGCCCTGACCAACTTCTTCAACCGGATCAACCACACAGTCCGGGAGCAGGCCGGCAAAACCTGGTGAACGGGTAGAAACCCGCGCCGCCACCTCCGCCCCGAAGATCGTTCAGTACTAATCTGACGGCCATGGCGAGATTTGTGCTGTACATGGAGTTCAAGAACGAGGATGACCGCTTGAGAGCGCGCCCGGCGCATCGTGAGCATCTGCAGGCGCTGTTCGACCAGGGCCGGTTGATCACCGCGGGGCCATGGGCCGACGACAAGGGTGCGATGCACGTCTATGAGGTCGCGGACGAGGCGGAACTCCGGGAGATCTTGGACGATGACCCGTACACGGCGGTGGACGCGTACGACATCGCACTGCTGAAGGAGTGGACCCCGATCCTCCCGTGACGGGCGGCGTACTTCGTGTCAGGGCCGGGCGCCCGGCCCTGACACGAAGCAAGACCCATCAGTGCCGTCATGTGCGCTGACCGCCGGCACATGCTTACATGACTACGCACAGCCCGAACGGCCGAGGGGGTTCGTGAAAAGGATCATCCGGCTGACGCTGCTCCCGGCGATGATTCTCGCCCTCACCGCCTGCCAACCACGCGTCAGCAGGTGGGTGGACGTCGAAAACCGTACCGGTGAAACCGTGACGGTGAAGTGGGTCGGCGACACGACTCACCACCGGCGACTCCCATCCGGGGAGTCGGTCCAGATTCCCGTCGCGTCCGGTGGCTGCCTGCGTAACGGAGCCGAGGACACGATCATGGCCGAGACGACCAGCGGACGCCGCTTCACCTTCGGCCCACCCGCCTGCGAGGGCGGAAAATGGACGCTACCTGCCCGCTGACCCCCTGGAAGCCGAGCAAGCACGCGTCAAGGTTGGCTGCGAACCTTCCTGAAGAGGGGCGAGACCGATCAAATGGGGCTGACAGAACACGCGCTTCCCGTACCATTCCGGCATGCGTAAAATGATCATGGCGGTGGTGACGGCCGCGGCCATCACCGCAGTCATCCCGTTGGCCCAGGGCACCGCTCACGCCGACCCTGTGCCGAGCGACTGCCACAGCGGCATCTACTACCAGAAGTACAAGACCTGGGCCAGCTGCAACAGCGGCTCCGGATACGTGCGGGCCGTGGCCAAGTGTCCCACCGGCACGACGTACGGCCCCTGGGTCGTCGTCTCCTCGGGCATCTCGGGACAGTCCGTCGCCACCTGCTCCGGCAACCGCAACGCGACCGGCCACTCCTACCAGATCAAGAAGTACTGAGGCTCCCCGAGCGCAACGATCGCAGCCCGGGTGAAGGCCGTGAGCGCCGCATCCGGGCCCGCGACGGAAGAGAGCACTGATCGGCCGGTACGGCGGCACGGGATCGCGTGGTCGCTGAACTTCGCGGGTCACTACAAGATCGGGAATCGGGCATGCTCTCTCGTACGTACCGGTATCCCCCCGCGAGGTGACGAGCATGGGCATCCCCCGTTCTTGGAGCTTGACCGATATTTCCGACCAATCTGACCGCATCGTGGTCGTGACCGGCGCCAACAGCGGCATCGGGTACGTCACCGCGCGCGAGCTGAGCCGCCGTGGCGCGCACGTCGTGCTGGCCTGCCGCGATCCCGAGCGTGGAAAGGCCGCGCTCGGGCGGATGCGGGACGAGGTGCCCGATGCGCGGCTTGAGCTGCGCTCGCTCGATCTGGCGAGCCTGGAGTCCGTACGTGCCTTCGCCGCATCGTGGGATCACGACCGGCTCGACCTGCTGGTCAACAACGCGGGGATCGCGATGGTGCCGTACGCGCGGACCGCCGACGGGTTCGAGTCGCAGTTCGGCGTCAACCACCTGGGGCCGTTCGCGCTGACCGGGCTGCTCCTGCCGCACCTGCTCGCCGCGCCCGCCGCCCGCGTGGTCTCCGTCGGCAGCGTGGCGCACCGGTTCGCCCGCTTCGACCTGGGCAACCTCAACGCGGAACGCTCCTACCGCTCGGCCTTCCACTACGGGCGCACCAAGCGAGCGGTCCTCTACTTCGCCATGGAGCTCCAGCGCCGCGCCGAGGCCGCCGGGCTGCGGCTGCGCAGCATGGCCGTCGAACCCGGCTTCACCAGGACGAACGTCATGACCGGCGGCGCCAACAGCACGCGCAGCCGGCTCTACTTGGCCACCATGCGCCTGGCCGAGCGCGCCGCCTTCCGCCCCGCGCCCGAGGGGGCCAGGACCTCCCTGTACGCGGCCACCGTCCCCGATCTGCCCGGCGGCTCGTACATCGTGCCCGACGGCCCTCTGCAGATCCGCGGCGAACCCACCCGCCGCACCCGCGAGCGCGCCCTGTACGACACCACCACGGCCGCCCGCCTCTGGGACCTGTCGGAACGCCTCACCGGCGTCACCTACGACCTCCCCTCGTGAACGGCTTGCCGCTCCCCGCCCGGGACGCTCCAATGAGGAGGTGACACGCGTCTTCGTCACCTACGCGGCCGGCCCCGACCTCGAACGCGCCCGCCGGCTGGCCACCGACCTGCGCGCGGCCGGCGTCGCCGTGTGGATGGCGCCGGACAGCATCGCCCCCGGTACGCCCTTCGCCGCCGCCATCGACGCGGGGCTGGAGGGCAGCGACTGCTTCCTGGCGCTGCTCTCTCCGGCGTCGCTGACGAAGGAGTGGGTGAAGCTGGAGGTCGCCGCGGCCGTGGACCGGGCCGCGCAGGGCAAGATCAGGGTGCTGCCCGTCGTGCTGAGCCCGGTGGCGGTGCCGCCGCTGCTGTCGGTCTTCCAGCAGATCGACCTGACCGACTACGAGCGGGGGCTCGCGGCGCTCGGGGCGGCGATCGGCGTCCCGCTGCACACCCTGCCGCTGTCCGGCGATCAGCCTGCCGAGGCGCCGGGGCTGCGCAGGCCGGACATGGACGAGTTCTCCGCGACCGTCACCGGCGATCTGGAGAGGGGCGCCCGGCGCTTCGGGTACCTCGTCCAGCGCACGGGTGGCGGGCTGGCGTGCGTGGTGGAGGTCGCGCTGCTGCGCATCGGCGTCGCGGTGTGGCCGGACCCCTCGACGACCGAGGGGCACATCCTGGGCCAGGCCGAACGCGAGCTCCGTGCCAACGAGCAGCGGGTCGCCGTGGTGCTCGCCGTCCACCGGGGCCCGCACACCCGGATGACGCCGTACCAGCTGCTCGGCGCGGAGGCGCCGAACACGTTCCTGATGACCTGGAACGAGGCGGACGGCGCGGACGCGCTGGGTGCGTGCGTGGACGTCATCGTGCGGCATCTGGGCGGCGGCTGACGTCCGGCGCTTCGTCATCGTGCGGGAGCGTCCCGGGCAGCACGCGGCAGCGGCGCGCGCATCCTCCGCGCGGCAACGGGTAACGCTGAGTGCATGGCATACACACCCGATCAGAACCACCGCCGGCCGGACGACGCGGACGACCAGGCGGTACGCGCCGCCGGTCTGGTGTCGGAGGCGCTGGAGACGGTCGAGCGCGCACGGGGGCACCTCTACTCCTTCCACCAGCTCACCGGCTCCGCCCACGCGACCCTGCACGAGGCCGTGGGGCTGCTGCGCGAGGCCGGGCAGGACGAGCTGGCCAGGCTCCTCGCGGCCGAGCTGGTCGGCCGCGACGTGCTGCCCGGGCGCTGGACGTTCCAGATCGTGGAGGCGTACGACGACGACTACTACGCGACGTTCCGCGCGGTCGAGAAGGAGGTGCGGGACCGGCTGACGGGCGGTCGGCGGCACGTGTACGAGGCCGAGCTCAAACAGCGCTCCCAAGCCGCAGGGGAGGCCGCCGAGCTGGAGGCCCGCTCCCCGGTGGGCGGGGAGGCGAAGCTCACCTAGCGCCGCGCGGCTGCGCCGAGGCCCACCTGGCGCGCGGCTGCGCGGACGCTCACTTGGCGCCGCCCAGCGGGCGGGGCGGCGCAGAGCCGACGGCGGGCCGGGTGTCCTTCGCGCCCGCCGTGTCCGCTCCCGCCCCCGCTTCCGGCTCCGAGCCGGGTGGCGGGGGGTCGGCGGGGCCCTCGTCCTCGTCCAGGTACGCCTCCGGCACCTCGGGCATGACCGGCATCATCTCCTTGCGCGAGACGAACGTGTCGACCAGCGACAGCAGCATGGCCAGCACCGGCACCGCCAGCAGCGCGCCCACCGCCCCGAACAGCTGCGCCCCCAGCAGCACGCCGGCGAAGGCGACCCCGGGATGCATGTTCACCGACCGGCCGCTGATGCGCGGCTCCAGCGTCAGGTTCTCCACCTGCTGGTACAGGATCCCCCAGGCCAGCGCCGCCACCCCGATCCAGGGGCTCGGCGAGGCCAGGCCGACCACCGTGGGCAGGGCGATCGCGATGTACGTGCCGATCGTCGGGACGAACTGCGCCACCACGCCCGTCCACACGCCGAGCGCCAGCCATGACGGCATGCCGATCAGCGAGAACACCAGGGTCGAGGTGCTGGCGTTGATGGTGGCGAGGATGAGCCGGGCGGAGACGTAGCCGCCGGTCTTGACCAGCGACACGTCCCACACGGTCAGGAAGACCTGCTGGACGCGGCCCGGCAGGAGCTGCGCCAGCCAGCGCCGCAGGCGGGGGCCGTCGGCGGAGAAGTAGAAGGTGAGCAGCAGCAGGGCGAAGGTGTTGAACACCGCGGCGGTGATCGTGCCCAGCAGGCCCAGCACGCCGCCGACCAGGTCCTGGGCGTAGGTGGCGGCTTGCTGCGGGGTGAGGTTGATGGAGCTGAGGATGGTGGAGATGTCGTAGCGCGTACCGAATCGGCCGTTGACCCAGTCGATCGCGCCGGTGACCACCTCCGGCAGCGCCCGGACCAGCAGTGCGGCCTGCTCGACGAACAGGTTCCCGAACAGGTAGAGGAACAGCCCGGCGAACAGCGCGAGGCCGATCATCACCAGGACGGCCGCGGCGCCGCGCCGCATGTGCCGCGACAGGCGGCCGACGGCGGGCTCCATCGCCAGCGACAGGAACCAGGCCATCACCACCACCACGACCAGCGATCCGGCGTCGGTGAGGATGAAGCGGATCAGGTACACCACGACGACGACCGCGACGACGGCGAACCCGACCCGCCACACGTTGGCGGGCGAGAGCAGCACCTGGACGCGGCGCGGCTCCCCGGGGCGCTCCTCGGCGCGGGACTCCCCGTGGCGGCGGGGGCCGCGCGGCTCTGCGGGCTTGGTCATGGCGTTCTCCTGACCGGACCTTGGTTTCACCACCAGTCTCTTCCCAGATCCAAGCTCCCATGCACGATCACCACCATGGGTTCGCATCGGGGACCGGTGTGCGGGCCGGGGGGTCGCGATCGCCGCAGCGGGCTCAGCCGGCGGATGGGGCCCTCCGCTCCGTCGCGATCGCCGCAGCGGGCTCGGCGGGCGGGATGGGCCCCCGGCTCGGAGGTCAGCCCGCCGACGGGCGTTCCGCCTGTTCGATCGCGGCCGGGCGCTGCTGGGCGGCGCGGATGCGGGCCACGTCGAGCTTCGAGGTGCGGTCGAAGCGGTAGACGCCGTTCTGCTCCTGGAAGACGTCGGTGAGCTGCGTGTAGCAGTAGCCGAACATGCGGGGGTCGTCGAGCAGCACCCCGGCCAGCCCGGCGAAGCGCCGCTGCAGCTCCTCCTCGGTGGCGGGACGCTCGCCGTACCCCCAGGACGACTCGCCCTGCCGTACGTCGGGGTTCCACCAGATGCCGCCGAACTCGCTGCAGAAGTACGGCTGCCCCTGGTACGGCACCGACCACGGCGTCCCGTCGGCGTCGGCGTTGACGTACGGGCGGCCCTCGGCGAGCCCGTCCATCATCTTGCCGAACAGCTCGGGATCCTGCTCGTAGCAGTGCGAGTCGTAGACGTCGGCGCCGGGCACGCGGTGGGAGTAGCCGGAGGCATCGAGGACGGGACGGGTGGCGTCGGCCGCCTTGGTGGCGAGGTACATGGCCTGGGTGACGTCGTCCAGCACGGTGATGCGGTCGTGCCACCGCTGCGCGGTCTCGTTGAGCGGGCACCAGCCGACGATGGACGGGTGGGAGTAGTCGCGCTCGACGGCCTCCAGCCACTGGGTGACGAACGACGCGGTCGGCTGCTGGTTGTCCCCGGGCGGGCCGCCGACGTCGGCGCCCCAGTCGCCGAACTCGCCCCACACCAGGTAGCCCATCCGGTCGGCGTGGTAGAGGTAGCGCTCCTCGAACACCTTCTGGTGCAGCCGGGCTCCGTTGAAGCCGGCGGCCATGCCCAGCTCGATGTCGCGGCGCAGGGCCTCGTCGGAGGGGGCGGTCATCAGGCCGTCGGGGTAGTAGCCCTGGTCGAGCACGAGCCGCTGGAAGACGGAGACGCCGTTGATCAGGATGGCGTGCCCGTCGATGGAGACCGAGCGCAGCCCGGCGTAGCTCGCGGCGGTGTCGGCGACCGCGCCGGAGGCGTCGAGCAGGTCGATGCGCAGGTCGTACAGGTGGGGGTCCTCGGGGGACCACAGGCGTACCCGGTCGGAAGGCAGCGGCAGCCACAGCTCGGCGGCGAGGTCGAGGTCGGCGCGGACCTGCGCCTGGACGACCTCGCCCGCCGCGTCGGAGACCGTGACCCGGACCTGGTGTCCCGGCCGGTTGGCCGAGACGGGGACGGTGACGCGGAACGCGGACGCGGCGACGTTGGGCGTGATGCGCGGCCGGCCGAGGTGGACGTCGGGCACCGGCTCGCACCAGACCGTCTGCCAGATGCCGGTGGTGCGGCCGTACCACGGGCCGTGCCCCTCGTACGTGCGGACCTGCTTCCCGCGCGCCTGCGGTCCGGTGCGCGGGTCCCTGGCCCTGACGACCACCGTGTACGTGTGCTCGGGATCGGCCGCGGCGGCCAGGTCGCAGCTGAACGGCGTGAACCCGCCCCGGTGCCGGCCCGCCTCGACGCCGTCCACCCACACGGTGGCGTCGTGGTCCACGGCCTGGAAGTGCAGCAGCACCCGCCGGCCCGCCCACTCCTCCGGCACCCGCACGGTGCGGCGGTACCATACGGCCGGGTGGAAGTCGGGGTCGCCGATGCCGGACAGCGGCGCCTCGGGGCAGAACGGCACGACGATCTCGCCGGACAGGTCCCGTTCCAGCAGCCCGCGCTCCAGCCCTGAGTCGCCGGCGTCCCGCTCGAACTGCCAGGTTCCGTTCAGGCACTGCCACTCGGTACGGACGAACTGCGGGCGCGGGTACTCCGGGCGGGGCACTTCGGGGGTGTCGGGCACGATGCTCACTTTCTCGTGGAGGGTGATCGACGTCATGCGCTTCGGCGGCCCGCGGTGCTGGCGTTGACCGCCAGCCGCCAGGGCGCCTCCAGGTGGACGGGCTCGCTCGCGCCGCCTTCGACCCGTTCCAGCAGCCGGGTCACGGCCAGCTCGGCGATGCGCCGCTTGTCGGGCTCGACGGTGGTCAGGGCGGGGTTGGCGTACCGGCCCTCCTCGATGCCGTCGAAGCCGGCGACGGCGACGTCCTCGGGGACGCGCAGCCCGGCGGCGAGGACGGCGTGCACGGCGCCGATGGCGAGCAGGTCGTTGGCGCAGAAGACGGCGTCCGGCGGCTCCGGCAGGGCGAGCAGCTCCTCCATCGCGCGCCGGCCGTCCTCGCGCTGGTAGTGCCGCACGCGTACGGCCAGCTCGGGCCGGTAGGGCAGCCGGGCGTCGGCGAGCCCCTGCTCGTATCCGGCCGCGCGATGCACCGAGGTCTCCCGTCCGGCCGGCGCGTCGAGGGCGTCGGCCGGCGGCGGGTGCGGCACGCCGATGACGGCGACCCGGGTGCGGCCCAGCGAGGCGAGGTGGGCGGTGACCG
Source organism: Nonomuraea salmonea (assembly GCF_042428605.1). Lineage (NCBI taxonomy): Bacteria > Bacillati > Actinomycetota > Actinomycetes > Streptosporangiales > Streptosporangiaceae > Nonomuraea > Nonomuraea salmonea. The sequence goes on along the minus strand of NZ_JBHMCF010000007.1, from coordinate 103,740 downwards.
CGCGGGCCGCGGCGGTGTCGTCGATGCCGACGTGGTCGACGCCCGGCACCCGCAGCTCCCCCAGCAGTACGGCGGGGCAGTCGCCGGCCCAGCGGCGCAGCTCGTTCCCGGTCAGGCCGATGGGGCTGAAGATGAACCCGTCGAACAGCGCCGACCGGTCGCGCCGCATGAGGATCTGCCGTTCGCGCTCGGCCATGCCCTCGGTGCCGTCGATGAGCACCGTGTAGCCGCGCTCTTCCGCCTGGTCGACGACGTGGCCGGCCAGCTCGGTGAAGTACGGCACGTCGAGCGGCAGCACGAGGGCGAGCAGCCGGGACCTGCCCAGGTTGAGGCTGCGGGCGGCGACGTTGGGCCGGTAGTCGAGCTCGTCCAGCACGCGCTGCACCTGCGCGCGGGTCTGCGGCGAGACGTGCGGGAAGTCGTTGACGACGTTGGAGACGGTACGCACGGAGACTCCGGCCAGCCGCGCCACGTCCCGCTGGGTGACCACGGCCGCCCACCTCCTCCAGAGACGCTCTTTGCCGCGTGGCAAAGCCCACTTTGCCACGCGGCAACATCGCTCCTCAAGACCCGGCAAGCGGCCGACTGCGGCTTTCGCCACCGTTTGCCACCTCTGACCTAGCGTGACAGGGAAGGTCTCGCGACGAACCAGCAGCCGCTGGGAGGGTCAGCCATGTCCAACCACTTCACCGGCCTCAGCCTCGGGCCGCCACTCGGCGACCAGCGCCTCGACCTGTGCGACCTGTACGCCTTCCAGGCGCCGGGCGACCCGGGCAGGACGGTGCTCATCCTCAACGCCAACCCCAACGCCGACGCCCTGCACCCGGACGCCGTCTACCGCCTGAACATCGACAACGACGGCGACTACCTGACCGACATCGCGTTCAGCTGGGTGTTCGGCGAGCCGGGACCGGACGGCTCCCAGACCTACAGCGTGTACCTGGCGACCGGCGAGCAGGCCCGCGACCCTGAGCCGGGCGGCACCGAGATCGTGAAGGACGCCCGCGTCTCGTTCGGCCCCGAGGCGAACGTGGTGACGGCCGGGCACCACACGATCGCGGCCGGCAGCCGCAGCGACGCCTTCTTCTTCGACTACGACGGCATCAAGAACCTGTTCGACACCAGCGGCAAGCGCAACTTCACCGCGCCGCACCTGGGCGGGACGTCACCGTGGACGGGCGTCGACTCCAACGTCACGGCGAACGTCTTCTCCATGGCCGTCGAGCTGCCCACCGACGCGCTGGCGCCCCGGCCCGAGCTGCACGCCTGGGGCCGGTGCAGCGTGCGGCGCGACGGCCGGCTCGTGCACGTGGACCGGGCCGGGCACCCGTCGATGAGCAGCTTCTTCAACACCGACGACACCAAGGAGGAGTACAACGCGAGCGAGCCGGCCGGCGACCGGGAGCGGTGGACCGACCCGTTCGTGCACCTGCTCGGCCACACCGGCGGCTACTCGCGCGAGGAGGCGATCGCCGCGATCGACGAGCACGGCCTGCTGCCGGACGTGCTGCACTTCGACCCGGCGAAGCCGGCCGCCTATCCGAACGGCCGGACGTTCACCGAGGACGTCATCGACATCCGCGTCGCGTTCCTCACGAAGAACGAGGCGCCGCCCACCGGCCTGAGCCCGCACACCGACACGCTCGACCGGTTCCCGTACCTCGGCGACCCGCACCCCGCGTCCTGAGAGCTCCTAGCGCAGGCCGCCGACGGACAGGCCGCCGCGCCAGTGGCGTTGCAGGACGAAGAACGAGATGACGAGCGGGATGATCGACACCAGCGCGCCGAGGATGATGAGGCTCCACAGCGAGGTGGTGCCCGCGTTGTTGGCCGAGGCGATGCCCTGCCAGAGCCCGAGCCCGACGGTGACGGGGAAGAGCCGGTTGTCCGACAGCATGGCGAGCGGCAGGAAGTAGTTGTTCCACGAGGCGACCGCCGACAGCAGCAGCACGGTGACCACGGCAGGCCGCATCAGCGGGAACGCGACCCGGAGGAACGTGCGGATCTCGCCCGCGCCGTCGGCGCGGGCGGCGTCCAGGATCTCGTTGGGCACCGCGTCGCGCGCGTAGACGTGCATGAGGTACACGCCGAACGGGTTGAGCAGCGACGGCAGGATGACCGCCCAGATCGTGTTGGTCAGCCCGAACTCGGAGAACATCATGAACGTCGGGATCACCAGCGCCGTCGCGGGCACCATCAGCGCGCCGAGGACGAGCGAGAAACTGAAGCGCCGGCCCGCGAAGCGGTACTTGGCGAACCCGTAGCCGGCCATGACGGCCAGGACGGTCGCGCCGATGCCGCCGGCCAGGGCGTACAGGGTGGAGTTGAGTATCCACCTGGCATAGATGCCGTTGTCGTAGGTGAACAGCTGCTGCAGGTTGCCAAGATAGTCGACGTTGCCCGAGAACCAGAGGGTGTTGCCACCGGAGAACAGGCCGGCCGCGTCCTTGGAGCTGTTGACGACGACCCACCAGAACGGCACCAGGAAGTACACGACCAGGAAGGCGAGCAGGAGGTGCAGGGGCAGGTTGCGGTTCGGCCGGCGACGGGTGCCGGCGGGCGAGCGGTCACTCGTCACAGGAAGGTCCTCCGCTTGCGGGTGAAGAACAGGAAGGCGTAGACGCCGGCGAAGATGACCCCGCCGAGGGCGAAGGAGATCGCCGATCCGTAGGTGAAGTTCGCCAGGCCGAAGGCCTGCTGGTAGGCGTACATGTTGGGGGTGAAGTCGGGGCCGATGGTGCCGGCCGCGAGCGAGCGCAGGATCTGCGGCTCGTTGAAGAACTGCAGGGTGCCGATGAGCGAGAAGACCAGGATGAGCAGCAGCGCGGGCGCGATCAGCGGGATCTTGATGCGCAGCGCGATCTGCCGGCCGCCGGCGCCGTCCATGCGGGCGGCCTCGTACAGGGCCGGGTCGATGCCCTGGAGGGCGGCGTACAGGATGATCATGTAGTAGCCGGCCCACTGCCAGGTGACGATGTTGACCAGGCCGTAGAAGATCAAGTTGCTGCTGAGGAAGTCCGGCGCCGTGGTGCCGAACAGGCTGAAGATGTCGGTCAGCGGGCCGAAGCTCTTGCTGTAGAGGAAGCCCCACATGACCGCGCCGATGACCGTCGGGATCGCGTACGGCAGGAAGATCATCAGGCGCGAGAAGCGGGCGAACCGCGAGGTGACCGAGTCCAGGATCAGGGCCATCACGAGCGCGACGATGATCTGCAGCGGGATGGAGACCAGCGAGAAGCGGATGACGAACCAGGTGCCGGACAGAAAACTGGGGTCGGTGAACGCCTTAACGTAATTGTCGAGGAAGACGAAGCTGGTGCCGCCGATCAACCGCTTCTGCCACAGGCTGAGATAGAAGGCGTAGCACAGCGGCGCGATGAGCAGCGCCAGGAAGACGAGCCCGAACGGCCCGACGAAGAGCCACCCCATCAGATGCTCGCGAAGGCGCACCTTGCCGCGACTGCTCGATTTCCTGTCCTTGGCGCTTGGCGCACTCTTCTCCATCATGAGGGTCATTTCTGGCTCCGGGAAAACAGGGGATGCGGGGAGGTCGGGTACGGGCCGGCCGCCGCGCGTGGGCGGCGGCCGGTTCCCGCGGCGTCACTGGACGGTGAAGCCTTGTTCCTTGGCGTAGCCGGCCACGTCCTCCTGCAGCTTGTCGGCGGCCTGCGCGGCGTTGACGGAGCCGTCGATGAGCGCGCTGACCTGCTTCGTCATGGCGTCGAAGTAGTACTGGCCGAACGGGCTGTAGGTGACGCCCTGGTAGGCGTTCGCCGCCGGGACGTACACCTCCTTGTTCGCCTGCTGGCCGTCGAAGAACTCCACCTTCAGCTCCTCGAACGCCGGGTCGTTCAGCGCCTTGAGGTTGAGCGGGAAGATGATCTGGTTGGTCCAGCCGTCGGTGAGCGACTCCTTGTCGGCGTAGAGGCCGTAGGCCACCTTCGCCGCCAGCTCGGGGTTCTTGGCCTGGGTCGTCACCGAGAACGCCGACCCGCCCCAGTTGACCTGCACCGGGTTGGCGGGGTCCCACTGCGGCAGCGGCGCCACCGCGAACTTGCCGGTGTCCTCGCCCTTGCCGACGCCGGCGCCGGTGAGGTAGCCGGGCGCCCAGGCGGCCGAGATGTACGTGGCGTACTTGCCGTTGATGACGCCGGAGATGTACTCGGGCGTGAACTGGTCCTGCGTCCCGACCAGGCCCTTGCTGGCCAGCCGGCCCCAGTACTCCAGCACGTCCTTGGACGCCTGGTCGTTCAGCTTGATGCCGATCGTGTCCTTCTGCGCCGGGTCGTAGGTGAAGGGCTTGGCGCCCTTCTGGATCTGCAGCGCCATGGTGAGCGCCGAGACGTTGGCGGCGAAGTCGCCGAACGCGGGGCCTCCCTCGTCCTTCACCTTCTGGGCCGCCTCCTCGTACTCGGCCCACGTCGTCGGCGGCTTGATCTTGTACTTGTCGAAGATGTCCTTGCGGTAGATCATCGCCAGCGGGCCGCCGTCGACCGGCACGCCGTAGATCGCGTCGCCGACCGAGACGTCCTTCCACGCGCCCTCGCCGTAGTCGGCCTTGACGGAGTCGTAGCCGTACTGCTTGATGTCGACCAGCGCGTTCTGGATCTGGAAGGTCGGGATGCGGTCCATCTCGATCATGATGACGTCGGGTGCGCCGGTGCCCGCCGCGATCGCGGTCTGGAACTTCTCGTACTCGTCGCTGCCCTGGCCGACGTTGGTCCAGCAGACCTGGACGTCGCTGCTCTGCTTGTTGAAGTTGTCGACGACGAGCTGCGTGTTCGGATACCAGCCCCACATCGTGACGACCGGCAGGTCCTTCTTGGGGATGGTGTTCGTGCAGTTGCTCGCGCTGTTGCCGCCGCCATCGTTCGTGGCGGCCTTGGTCGCGTTCGCGTCCGTGCCACCGCCGCCGCCCGGGTCGGGAGCGCAGCCCGCGAGCGCGGTCGCGGCGGCGAGGAGGAGCGCCGCGGTGGAGAGCCGTGTCTTCTTCATGGTGTTTTCCTTGCGATCGCGGCGCACGCGGGGATTCGTGCGCCACCGGTGGGGCCGAGTGATCGGCGGACGGGGCACGGATGGCTCCCGTGCCCCGCCGCCGATCCTCATGTGAGCGCTAACACGGCTCTACCGGGGCAGAGCCGCCGGGCTCAGCGCTTGAACAGGCGGGGTGCCAGGTCGATGAGGTTCTTCTGCCAGACGTCCCAGCCGTGCGGTCCCGGGGTGACGCCGTCGAACTCGTAGCGGATCCCGAGGTCGTCCAGGGTGGCCAGGGTGGAGGCGAACCCCGGGTAGACGAAGTCCGTCTGGTCGCCGATGTAGAGGCGCAGCAGCTTGGTGCCGCTGTTGATCGCCTCGGCGTCGACGCCCGCGCCGCTGCCGAAGCCGGCCGAGAACGCCGCGATGTAGGCGAACCGTCCGGGGTGTGCCTTGAGCATGCCGAACGTCTGGCCGCCGCCCATCGACAGCCCGGCGAGCGCCTGCTGCGACGGGTCGTCGGAGATGTTGTAACGGGCCTTCGCCGCCGGGGCGATGTTCTCCAGCAGCTCGCGGTTGAAGTCGGAGACGTTGCCGTTGCCCATCACCACGACCATCGGCACGATCTTCCCGTCGAGGAAGTGATGGTCGAGGATCTGCTTGGCCCGCCCCATCTCGGTCCAGTCGGTGTAGTTCTGGCCACCGCCGTGCTGGAGGAAGAAGACGGGGTACGGCTCCGCGCGGTCGGGGTCGTAACCCGGCGGGGTCCACACCAGCGCGGTCCGCTCCTGGTTCGCGACCGTGCTCTGGTACGTCAAGGGCTCCACCTTGCCGCCCTGGCCCTCGGGAACGTCCGTGAGCAGGCGGGCCTGCTCGCCGTTGACGAGGAAGGTGCTCCAGGTCTGCTCGGTGGTGACCTTGGTCGGGTTCGACGCGTCCTTGAGCGAGACGCCGTCCACCATCAACTTGTAGTAGTAGAACCACGGGTCGAGCGGGCCGACGGTCCCCCGCCACCGGTCCCCCGCCTTGGTCAGGTGGATGCGCAGCCAGCTGCCACCGGGCGCCCAGTTCGCCCACACCTTGACCTGCTTGGCGGCGGCGAACTCGGTGGTGGTCTCGAACGTGACGAAGCCGTCGTCGGTCACGAACGGCGTCGGCGTCGTACCAGGAGGCGGCGGGGCGAACTCGCCCTTCAGCCTTCCGTGCCCGTCGCTCGGGCCGTGGTCGCGGACGTTGCGGAACAGGCGCGGCAGGAAGTCGATCAGGTTCTCCTGCCAGGCGTTCCAGTTCGCTCCCGCGTCGGGGTTGACCCCGTCGAACTCGTAGGAGACGCGGGCGCGGTCGAGCGCCTTGGTGAGCTTCACGGTCGCGTTGTACGCCGGGTCCGTCACGTTGCCGGTGTAGAGGCGCAGCAGCTTGAGGTGCGGCTTGTGCTTGCCGGCGGCCTCGGTCAGCAGGCCCGAGAACGAGCCGGCGTAGGCGTACTCGGCGGGGTGGCCGAGCGCGGCGCGCAGCGCGTTCGTCCCGCCCTCGCCCGCGCCGGCGATCGCCTGGTGGGCGGGGCCGCGGTGGACGCGGTAGCGGCCGGCGACCGCCTGCTGCAGCTCCTTGCCGGTCTCGCCGATCACGACCACCATCGGCTCGATGGCCTTACGGGCCGACAGGTTGTCGAGGATCTGCTTGGCGCGGCCGAGGTCCAGCCAGTCGCCGGCGGCGGCACCCGCGGTGTCGAGGTAGAGCACCGGATACTTCTTGGCGCCCTTGCCGGTGTAGCCGCGCGGCGTCCAGACCAGGGCCGAGCCCTTGGCGTAGGCGAGGGTCTCGACCGTGCCGCCCTGCCCCTCGGGCACGTCCGCCAGCGGGGCGGCCTGCTCGCCGGCCACGAAGAACGTGCTCCACAGCGGCTTGGAGGCCACGGTGGTGGCGTTGGTCGGGTCCTTGACGCCCTTGGTCTCGTCGGCCGTGACCTGGTAGGCGTACAGGCCGGGCTTGAGCGGGCCGAGCACGCCGGAGAAGGCGTCACCGCGGCGGGTCAGCCCGAACTCCGCCCACGCGGCGGAGGGCCCGAAGTTCCCCTCGATGAGGACCGACGACACCGAGCCCCCGATGGCGGCCTCGACGGCGGAGACGGGAACGGTGAACGAGGCGTAGCCGTCCTCCGAGACGGCCAGCCACGGAGTGTCGGCGATCGCCGGTCGCGGGGCGAGCACCGCCACCGCGAGCGCGACGAGGGCCGCGGTGATCGCGGCGGTGAGCCGGAGCACGCGTGACCTGCCGTGATATTCTAAAGAAGGCATGCAAAAACTCCCTTGATGGCCGGCCACGGTTGCAGCCCGGGTGGTCGGCCTGATTCATGCGGTGGACTCTGTGTTGTGGGTGTTTCGCACCTCCATTCCGTCGTGGGATCCGCTTGCCCGCCTGACGCCCGTTGCCGCGGGTGTCAGGTGCGGCGTGACGCCACTACATCGCGTGGCTTCACGATCACATGGCGCTCCTCGGCGGCGCGGTCGAGCCGCGCACGATCAGCCGGGTCGGGAGCACGATCTGGCCGGGGCCGTCCCAGCCGCCGCGCACCAGCGCCTTGAGCATGCGCGCGGCCTCGAGGCCGAGCCGGTACACCGACTGGTCCACCGTGGTGAGCCCCGGCTGGGCCAGCGCCGACTCGGGGATGTCGTCGAAGCCGGCGATCGACAGGTCGCCGGGGACGCTGAGCCCCAGCTCCTTGGCGACCTCCAGGGTCTTCAGCGCCATCCCGTCGTTCGCCGCGAAGATCGCGGTCGGCCGGTCGGGCCGCGCCAGCAGCGCCCGCGCGAGCGGCGCCGCCGAGTCGGGGTTGAAGTCGCCCTGCGCGATCAGGGAGGGGTCGGCCGGTACGCCCGCCCGGGCCAGCGCCTTGCGGTAGCCCTCCTCGCGTGACCACGAGGCGGCCAGCTCGGCGCGGCCAGCGATGAACGCGATGCGCCGGTGCCCGAGGCCGAGCAGGTGCTCGACCACCGCGGTGGCGCCCTCGAAGTTGGCGGCCGTGACCGACGGCACCTGCGAGTCCTTCGCCGGGTCGATGGCGACGACCGGGATGCCGCTGCGGATCTCGCCCGAGGGCGTGACCACGATGCAGCCGTCGGTCAGCGTGCCCGCGAGGCGGGCCAGGTGCCGCTGCTCCCAGCCCTCCGCGTAGGTTCCGTACAGGTCGCTGTCGGCGTAGATGATCAGGTCGAGACCCGATCGGCTCAGCGCGTCCATCACGCCCTTGAGCACTTCGGCGGTGTAGGACTGGAAACTGTGCGTCACCAGGCCGAGCACGTCGGTCCTGCTGCGCCGCAGGCTGGTCGCCACCAGGCTCGACTCGTAGCCGAGCCGCTCGATCGCGGAGCGGACCTGGGCGATGGTGTGCGCACTGACGCCGTACCGCCCGTTGACCACCCGGGAGACCGTCGTGGTCGAGACGCCCGCGAGCCGGGCGACGTCGCTCATGGTCACGGGCGAGCCGCCCAGGGCCATACCGCCTCACTAGGGGGAATCGTTATCGGTTACGTTTGCAGCAGCAACGTAAGCGATAACGTTCACAGAAAACAAGAGTAACTTTCGGCTACTTGATCAGGCGGGAGCCGGGCCCGTCGAGTCGCGAACGCTGAGGCTGGTCGCTAGCTGCAGATGCCGGGAGGCGGGCTGGACGCCCTCGGCCATGCCGAGCACCGTCTCCACCGCCATCCGGCCCATGCCCTCCAGGGGCTGGCGGACGGAGGTGAGGCGCGGCGTCGTCCACTGCGTCTGCGGCGTGTCGTCGAAGCCGGTCACCGACAGCTGCCCCGGCACGGAGACGCCCAGGTCACCCGCCGCGGCGAGCACCCCGACCGCTATCTCGTCGTTGCCCGCGACGATCGCGGTGGGCCGGTCGGCGAGCGCGAGCAGGTCGCGGCCGTGGCGCCGCCCCGCCTCGACGGAGAACGCCTCGTGGCGGACCAGCGCGCGGTCAGGGGTGATGCCGGCCGAGTCGAGCGCGGCCTGGTAACCGTGGAAACGTTCGAGCGAAGGGGCCGAACCCAGCGGGCCGCCGATCCAGCCGATCCTGCGGTGGCCGAGCTTGATGACGTGTTCGGTCGCGGAACGGCCGCCCGCCCAGTTCGTGGAGCCGATGCTGACCAGGCGTGACTCGGTGGTGTCGATGGGGTCGATCGTGACGATGGGCAGGCCGAGGTCGTCGGCGGCGAGCAGCACCGGGTCGGGCACGGCGACGGCCAGCGCGATCACGCCGACGACGCCCGACGCCTGCTGCTCCTCGACCCAGGTGCGGGCCGCCGTACGGCTGGTGCTGACCGGCTCGTCGGGCGGCAGGCGCAGCAGCAGCTCGGCCCGCGCGGTCGTCGCGGCCAGCAGGATGCCCTGCAGCACCGTTCCGGCGTAGCGGGACTCGACGATGTCGAGCACGGTGACCAGCGTGTTGTCGCGGGGCTGCTCGTGCCGGACCGCCGTCGGCTTGTAGCCGATCTCGGCCATCACGCCCAGCACCAGCTCGCGGGTCTTGGCGCCCACGTCGCTGCGCCCGTTGAGCACCTTCGAGGCCGTCGTCGGCGAGACGCCGGCCAGCCGCGCGACGTCGGCCAAGGTGACGCGCTCAGAACGACCTCGTCGTCCCATCAAGGCTCCTTCCGGGCTTCCAGCGAAATTGTTTCGTAAACCTACCACGGCCCCGATCCCGCAGGATCAACCGTTGACATCGAACAGAAACGACACCTATGGTCCTCCGCAACACCGAACATGTTGCGAAATAATTTCGTAACCGGCTCAGGACGAGAGGCGAGACCCCATGCGGCTCTCCCGGAAGCTCAAACTCCTCTGCGCGGCACTCGTGCCGATGCTCGCGCTGACCGCGTGCTCGGGCGGCGGCGGACAAGCAGGCGCGGACGGCGGCGAACAGGTGAAGATCACCGTCTGGAGCTGGGACGGCACCGTCGAGCAGGCCGTGCCCGGTTTCCAGGCCGCGCATCCGAACATCAAGGTCGAGGTCGTCAACGCGGGCTCGTCACAGGACGAGTACAAGGCGCTCGACAACGCCATCCAGGCCGGCTCCGGCGTGCCGGACCTGGTGATGTTCGAGTATTTCGCGGTGCCGTACTTCGCGGTCCCCGGCAAGCTGGCCGACCTCGGCGAACTCGGCGCGGACAAGCTGAAGGCCGACTACGTGCCGGCCGCGTGGAACGACGTGACGGTCAACGGCAAGGTGTACGCGCTGCCGTCCGACTACGGGCCATCGGCGATGTTCTACAACGAGGCCACACTGAAGAAGGCCGGCATCGACGAGCCCCCGGCCACGTGGGACGCGTACTACGAGGCGGCCAAGAAGATCCGCGAGCTCGGCGACGACTACTACATCGCCCAGGACACCGGCGACATCTTCTTCCTGCTCTCGCTCATCTGGCAGGCCGGCGGCCGCCCGTTCAAGGTGGACGGCACCAAGGTGCACATCGACTTCACCGACCCCGGCACCACCAAGGCCGTGGCCTTCTGGCAGAAGATGCTGGACGAGGGCCTGATCAACACCAAGGTCACCGGCTGGTCGGACGACTGGAACAGGACCCTCAACGACGGCACCCTCGCCACCCAGACCATGGGCGGCTGGCTCACCTCCACGCTGCCCGAACGCGCGCCGAAGGCCGCGGGCGACTTCAAGGTGGCCCTGATGCCGCAGTGGCAGGAGGGCGAGAAGGTCGGCGCGGCGAACGGCGGCAGCTCCTTCGGCATCCCTGAGGCGGCCGAGCACAAGGAGGCGGCCTTCTCCTTCCTCGAATACTTCGCGCACGGCGGCGGCCTGCAGACCCGCGTCGACGCGGGCGCGTTCGTGCCGAACCTGTCGGTGCTGGAGAACGAGACCTTCACCGGCAAGGCCAACGAGTATTTCGGCGGCCAGAAGGTCGGCGGCGTGCTGGCCGAGGCCACGGAGATCGTCGCCGACGACTGGCAGTATCCGCCGTTCTTCGAGTGGGCGCGCTCGATCTACGGCGACCTCGCCTCGCCGTTCTACACCACCGGCAAGGGCTCGCTCGCCGAGGTGCTGGAGCAGTGGCGGCAACGCTGCATCCAGTACGGCAACGAGCAGGGCTTCCAGGTGGACTAGCGGGCCTGCTTCCAGGAAGGAACTCCGACTATGACCCACGCACCCGCGCCGGTGCGCAGGCGGGGCAGGCCGCAGACCGGGCTGGCGTTCATCGCGCCCTTCGCGGCGCTGTTCGCCCTGGTGTTCATCGTGCCCATCGCGTACGCCGCCTACCTCAGCCTTTTCCAGGACAAGCTGGTCGGCGGCAACGTCTTCGTCGGCCTGGACAACTACACCAAGCTCGTCGCCGACCCGCAGTTCTGGGACGGCGTGGGACGCGTCGTGCGGTTCACGCTCGTGCAGGTGCCGATCATGCTGCTCCTCTCGACGGCGCTGGCGCTCGCCCTCGACAGCCTGCGCCTGCACGGCGCCCGGTTCCTGCGGGTGACGATCTTCCTGCCGTACGCGGTGCCGGCGATCGTGGCGACCCTCATGTGGGGATTCCTGCTCGGCGTCAAGTACGGTCTGTTCGGCAGCCTCAACGACGCCCTCGGCACCGACTTCGACCCCTTCTCCCCCGGCACCACGCTCATCTCCATCGGCGTGATGGTGACGTGGGCGTTCACCGGCTTCAACATGCTCATCTTCTACGCCGCGCTCAAGGCCATCCCGCGCGAGCTGTACGAGGCGGCGGCGATCGACGGGGCGAACGAGTGGCAGATCGTGCGGGCCATCAAGCTGCCGGCGCTGCGCGGCTCGCTGGTCGTGACCGTCATCTTCTCGATCATCGGCACGTTCCAGATGTTCAACGAGCCGCAGATCCTGCCGACGATGGTCGCCAACAGCGGCGTCACCAGCTTCTACACGCCGAACCTGTACGCGTACAACCTGGCCTTCACCGGCTCCCAGCAGGGGTACGCGGCAGCGCTCGCGCTCGTCATGGCGGCGATCACGATCGCCGTCGCCTACGCCGTCCAGATCAGAGGGCTGAGGAATGCGACCGACCAGTAGCCTGCGGCCCTACCCGCGCCTCTACACCGTGGACAATCCGCGCAAGAGCAAGACCCTCACCTTGATGACCGGGCTGTTCACGCTGTACTGCCTGCTGCCGCTGGTCTGGCTGGTCATCAACGCGACCAAGTCGCAGGAGGACTTCGTCTCGACGTTCGGGCTGGCGCCGGGCCGCGAGTTCGCGCTGTGGGACAACGTCGTGCAGGTCTTCACCTACCAGGACGGCATCTTCTCCCGGTGGCTGCTCAACACCGTCCTCTACGTGGTCGTCGGCGCGACGGTCTCGACGTTCCTCGCCGCGCTCGGCGGGTACGCGCTGGCCAAGCTGCACTTCACCGGCAAGCGGGTGTTCCTCCTCGTCATCCTGGGGTCGATCTCGGTGCCCGGCATCGCGCTGGCGATCCCGCAGTTCCTGCTCTTCGCGGAGCTGGGCCTGACCGACACCCCGTGGGCGATCCTCATCCCGTCCTTCATCAATCCGTTCGGGCTGTACCTGATGTGGGTGTTCACGGCCGAGGCCGTGCCGACCGGGCTGCTGGAGGCGGCGAAGATCGACGGCGCCGGCGAGTTCAGGACGTTCCTGCAGATCGCGCTGCCGCTGCTGGCCCCGGCGGGCGTGACCGTGCTGCTGTTCTCGTTCGTGTCGATCTGGAACAACTATTTCCTGCCGCTGATCATGCTGAAGAACCCCGACTGGTATCCGCTGACCGTCGGCATCAACCAGTGGAACAAGCTCGGCTCGTCGGCCGGCAACGGCGCCCTGGTGCAGAACCTGGTGATCACGTCCTCGCTGCTCACCATCATCCCGCTGATCATCGCGTTCCTCTGCCTGCAGCGGTACTGGCAGTCGGGCCTGACCATGGGCGCCGTCAAGGGCTGACGCTCCCTCAAGAAAGAGAGATCATGACGAGATCCCTGCTGCGCATCGACGGGGAGCCGCGCGAGGAGAGCGCGTTCCCGCACGTCTGGAGCGCCTGCATCGGGGCCGGGCGGGCCAACGAGGCGCTGCGCGCGGACTGGCAGCGGCAGTTCGCCGAGGTGGCGGACACCCTCAAGGTGAAGTACGTCCGCTTCCACGGCCTCTTCCACGACGACATGTTCGTCTACCGCGAGAGCTACGGCGGCGGCTTCGGCCCGAACAGCCCGCTCCCCTCCCCGGTGCACACCTTCTCCTACGTGGACAAGGTCTTCGACTTCCTGCTGGAGCAGGGCGTGCGCCCGTTCGTCGAGCTGGGGTTCATGCCGCGCGAGCTGGCCACCCAGACGGAGACGCTGTTCTGGTGGGGCGCGCACTGCAGCCCGCCCAAGGACATGCGGCGCTGGAGCGACCTCGTCACCGCGACCGTCGAGCACTGGATCGGCCGGTACGGCCTGGACGAGGTGCGGCAGTGGCGCTTCGAGGTGTGGAACGAGCCGAACCTCGTCCCCCACTTCTGGACCGGCACCAAGACCGAGTACTTCGAGCTGTACGAGGCGAGCGTGCGGGCCATCAAGGCGATCGACCCCGAGCTGAAGGTGGGCGGCCCGTCCACCAGCGTCTTCGTGCCCGACGACCGCTACAAGGGCGAGGTCGAGGACCGCTCGGCGATGCTGGAGACGGCCGCCGCGACCGACGTGGACGCGCTCGACTGGCGGCCGGTGTGGCTCGAGGACTTCCTGTCCTGGTGCGCGGAGCGGAACCTGCCGGTGGACTTCGTCTCGACCCATCTCTACCCCACCGACTACGCCTACGGCGCCGATGGCCAGGCGGTGCAGATCACCCGGTACGCCGACGCCACGTACGACGACCTGACCCTGCTGCGGGCGCTGCTGCGCGAGAGCGCCTACCCGGACGCGGAGATCCACATCACCGAGTGGTCCACGTCGCCGTCGTCGCGCGACTTCATCCACGACACGGTGTTCGCGGCCACCTCCATCACCCGCTCCTACCTGCAGTGCGCGTCCCTGGCCGACTCCATCTCCTACTGGACGTTCACCGACGTGTTCGAGGAGGGCGGGGCCGGCATCGGACCGTTCCACGGCGGGTTCGGGCTGGTCAACGAGGACGGCATCCACAAGCCGACGTTCCACGCGTTCACCATGCTGGAACGGCTGGGCGACCGGCTGCTGCTCGCCACGCCCGACGGGGTGGTGACCCGCGACAGCCGCACGTCGGCCGTGTCGGCGGTGTTCTTCAACTATCCGGACGGCATGGGGCTGAAGGGGCTGAGTGCCCGCGGCACGTACGAGGCGACCCGCGAGCTGGCGGACGTCGGGCCGGGCCGCAGGATCCGCCACACGATCGAAGGGCTGGAGCCGGGCACCACGTTCCTCGTCGAGGTGCTGGACTGGGAGCACGGCAACGTCGCCGAGGCGTGGCACGCTCTCGGCGGGCCGCTCAACCTGTCGCCGGCGCAGCGCGACCACCTGCGCGGGGTGGCCGACGCGCTGCACGCGTCCACGCTGACCGTGCCCGGCGACGGCGTGCTGGAGCTGGACGTCGAGCTGGCGCCCTGGGCGGTGCTGTCGCTGCGGCAGTCCGCTTAGCGTTGCAGGCGCACCGGGGCGGTGGGGGCCTTGCGCCTGACCAGCCACGCCTCGGTGATGTGGGTGAACATCGCCGCGCTGGCGCCCTCGGGGTCGTGCGCGGCGATGCGCTCGTAGATGCGGCGGTGGCCCTGGTTGGACGCCACGCACAGCGCGCGCTGGGGCTCGCCGAGGTAGCGGGCGGTGTTGACGACCTGGCTCTCCAGCGAGCGCACGACGCCGCGGGCGATGCGGTTGCCGGAGGTCTGCATGATCACGTCGTGGAAGGCGCGGTCGTGGTCGGCGTAGGTGACGTGGTCGCCCACCAGCTCGTCCATGCGATCGACCAGCGCGAGCAGGCGCCCGATGGTCTCGTCGTCGGCCAGCCGGGCGGCGAGGTAGGCCATGTCGGACTCGAGCAGGCGGCGCGTGACGACGAGGTCGTCGAGGATGGCCAGGCTCTCGTCCATGTCGATGGTGGCCGCGAGCACGAGCTCGTCGAGCATGTCCCACATCGTGGGCGGGGTGACGGTGGTGCCCGCGCCCTGCCTGACCTGGACGAGGCCCTTCTCCTGGAGGATCTTCACGGCCTCGCGGACGACCGTGCGGCTCACCGAGAACGTCTCGCACAGCACGGGCTCGGGGGGCAGCGGGGAGCCGGGCGGGTGGACGCCTCGCACGATGCGCTCCACCAGCTCCGCGGTCACCGCCTTGGCCAGGCTGGCCGGGCGGCGGACCCAGTTGGGCGGTCCAGTAGGCGGCCCAGTGGGCGGCACCGAGACGCTGCCGGGCGATTCCTGCGATGCCGTCATGTCCTCCTCCGCGCTGCGCTGCCGCCGGGGCGGCGCCCCGCCAGTATAGGGCACCCCCGTTGACGTAATACGTCATACGAGTTACGTTTTCGGGCACTGCGGCCGGGGACGTCGGCCGCGCTCTGGGAGTGAAGCCATGAAGCAGCGAAGCCTTTGGGCTGCCGTCCTCGTCACCGGGCTGGCCTTGTCGGGCTGCGGCAGCGCCGCACCGACCCAGCCCTCGTCGAAGGGCGCACCGAGCAAGATCGTGGTCTGGGACTGGAAGTCCGGCGAGCCGGGCGTGGCGTCCTACCTGGAAAAGGCGAAGGCCGACTTCGCCGCGCGACATCCCGATGTCACCGTCGAGTTCGTGGCCCAGCCGTTCGACCAGTACTACACGCTGCTGGGCGCGGCGGCGCAGTCGGGCAAGGGCCCCGACGTCATGCTGTTCAACGGCGGCGGCCAGCTGCGCGACCGGGTGGACCTGCTGGTGCCGCTCGACGAGTACGTGGCCGCCGACCGGCAGCGGCTGGCCGGCTGGGACGCCTTCAGCAAGGACGGCAAGGTCTACGCCGCCCCGGTGACCTTGCAGGGCCACCCCATCTACTACAACAAGACGATCTACCAGAAGGCCGGGGTGGAACCGGCGAAGACCTGGGACGACTTCGTCACCGGCTGCGCCGCGATCAAGAAGGCCGCCGGCGCCGACTGCCTGGCGCTCGGCAACAAGGAGGGCTTCGGCATCCAGTTCTTCATGTCGGGGCTCGGGCCTGGCATCCTGACGCCGAAGGAGTACGACGACTGGATCGCCGGCCGGCGCGACTGGACGTCCCCGCACGTCAAGGAGATCTTCCGGCTCTGGAAGAAGGCCGGCGACGACGGCCTGAACAACGACGGCGCCAACTCCACCGCCCTGTTCAACGACGCCTTCGCGCTCTTCGACACCGCCAAGGCCGCGCACGTCATCGGGCTGATGTCGGACGTCGGCCACTGGAAGGACTTCGGCGAGTTCCTCGGCCCGGACAACGTCGGCGTGATGGCCGCGCCCGTGGTCACCGAGGGGGCCGAGCCCGTCCTGCCGTACGACGGCGGCATCGGTTACGGGGTCGCCAAGACGGCGAAGGATCCGGCGCTCGCCGCCGACCTCGTACGGTCGCTGACCTCGACCGCCGCGCTGACCGCCTTCTCCACCGGCGCCGGCGCGATCACCTCCGACACCACCATCGACGCCTCCGGCGGCGCGCCCGCGGTGGCCGCGATCGTGCCGCAGATCAAGAGCGGCAAGCCCGCGCTGCACGTCGCGCTGTCCAGCAAGGTCCTCGACCTGATGGGCCGGCTGTCGCAGCAGCTGCTGAGCGGATCGGCCGAGGTGGACGACGTCGTACGGCAGCTCGCCGCCGCGGACGAGGCGAGCTGATCGTGCCGATCGGAAACACGCTCGGCCTGCCCCGGGGGGCGCGGGCCGAGCGGCTCGCGCCCTTCGTCCTGGTGGCGCCGGCCGTGCTCATCATCGTGGCGCTGCGGCTGTGGCCGCTGGTGCTGGGCGTCAACTTCTCCTTCACCGGCGACGGCGAGCGCAACGGCACCCCCGTCGGCCTCGACAACTACGCCGAACTGCTGGCCGACCCGCTGTTCAGGACCGCGCTGGGCAACGTCGGGCTGCTCGTGCTGCTGCTGCCCGTCGCGGTGGCGATCCCCGGGCTGCTGGCCACCTTCATCTACCTGCGGGTGCCGGGACACCGGTTCTTCCGCAGCGTCTACTTCTTCCCCGCCGTGCTCTCCCCGGTGATCGTCGGCGCGATCTTCAACCTGATGCTCGGCTACGACGGCCCGCTGAACACCGCGCTGGCGCTGATCGGGCTCGGGCCGATCGACTGGCTCGGCGACCCCGGCCTGGCGAAGTTCACGGTCGTCGGCGTGCACGTCTGGGCGACGTTCGGGATGGCGCTGGTGGTCTTCCTCGCCGGGTACTCCACCCTGGACGCCGCGCTCCTGGACGCCGCCAAGATCGACGGCGCGTCGCTGCCCCGGATCATCTGGCACGTCATCATCCCCGGCCTGTCGCGCACCATCCAGTTCGTCGTCGTCACCACCATGATCGGAATGCTGACGTCCATGTTCGGCCTGCTGTACATCATGACCAGCGGCGGCCCGGAGGGCTCGACGTACCTGCCGGAGTTCTACGTGTGGATGCAGCAGGGGCAGATGAACCGCCCGGCGCTCGCCTCGGCGGCGTCCACGGTGCTGTTCCTCATCATGCTCGTGGTCGGAGTCGCGCAGGTGGCGCTGCTGCGCCGCGCGGGGAGTGAGGACTGATGCGCGGCCGGCGTCTCGGCCGGTGGGTGGCCGCCGTCCCCATGGCGCTGCTCGCCCTCGCCACCATCTATCCCCTGGTGTTCACCGCGAACGTCGCCATGAAGACCCGGCGGGAGTACATCCTCGACCGCTTCTCCCCCGCCGGCGGCCTGCACCTGGAGAACCTCACCGCGGCGTGGAGCAGCGTCGGCATGGCCCGCTACTTCGCCAACTCGCTGCTCGTGGTGACCGTCTCGGTGGTCCTGCTGCTGCTCATCGGGTCGATGGCCGGGTTCGCGCTCAGCCAGCTGCGCTTCCGCGGCTCGACGGCGTTGTTCCTCGGCTGCCTGGCGGCGCTGTTCATCCCGTTCCAGGTGATCATGGTTCCGCTGGCGCGGGTGATGGCCGACACCGGGCTCATCGACACCTATCCGGGGCTGATCCTCGCGTACGTCGCGCAGTTCCTGCCCTTCACGATCTTTCTGATGACCAGCCACTACCGGACGATCCCGGCGGACATCGTGCACGCGGCCCGCATCGACGGCAACTCCACCTACGGCGTCTACCGGCGGATCATGATCCCGCTCGGCGCTCCCGCGCTGCTGTCCGTCGGCATCCTGGACGCGCTGTTCTGCTGGAACGACGTGCTGATCGCGCTGCTCATGATGCCGTCGCCCGAGCACCGCACGCTCATGGTCGGCGTCACCTCACTGCGCGGGCAGTACTCCGACAACATCCCGCAGTTCGCCTCGGGCGTGCTCATCGCCGCGATCCCCGTGCTGCTCATCTATCTCTTCCTCCAGCGCCAGATCGCCGACGGGGTCACCGCCGGCTCCACGAAGGGCTGACATTGCGAATCTCGGGGTATCGGACACTGACCACGGTGCAGGCGTGGGGCCGCCCCGTCGGTGACGCCAACGGCGTGCACGCCGACGGGAACGTTCCCGTGCCGATCGTCCTGGTGGACACCGATGAAGGGATCACCGGCGTGGGCCTCGGCGCGCACGCCCACCTCGACGCCGTCTTCCCGGCGATCGAGGGCGAGGACCCGCGCGCCGTCACCGCGCTCCACGACCGCATGGTGCGGCGGACGTTCAAGGCCGGGCACGCGGGCGCGGTGTTCGGGGCGATCGGCGCGCTCGACACCGCGTTGTGGGACATCAAGGCGCAGGCGGCCGGCGAACCGCTGTGGCGGCTCCTGGGCGGGCGCGACCGGCGGATTCCCGCGTACGCGTCGGGCCTGGACATCGCGCTGACCGACGCGGAGCTCATCGCCGTGCACCAGGAGTACGCCACGCGCGGGCTGCGGGCGGCCAAGCTCAAGGGCGGGCTCGACATCGACCGCGACCGGCGGCGCCTGGAGCTCGTCCGCGAGGTGCTGACCGAGGCCGGGCACGGAGCGCGGCCCGCCCTGATGCTCGACGTCAACGAGTCCTGGACCCGCAAGCAGGCGGTCAGGCACGTCGGCGAGCTGGAACGCGCGCTCGACCTGGTGTGGATCGAGGAGCCGGTGCGGCGGTGGGACGCCGAGGGGCTGGCCGCCGTCGGACGCGGGATCCGCGCCTCGGTCGCCACGGGCGAGAACCTCACGGGGCTCGAACAGTACCGCCCGCTGCTGGCCGCGGGCGCGGTGGACGTCGTGCAGGCGGCCGCCGTCTGGGGGGTCACGCACTTCCTGCGGGTCTCCGCGCTGGCGCACGCCCACGACCTGCCGGTGAGCCCCATCGGCACCACGCCCGTCGGGCTGCTGCACGCGGCGGCCTCCGTACCGAATCACCTGGTCAGCGAGCTGCAGGACCTGCGGCCGCCGCTGGGCGTCTCCGTCGATCTGACCATCGAGGACGGCGCCTTCGTGCTCGGCGACGCCCCCGGCCTCGGCATCACCGTCGACGAGGGCGCGATCGCCACGCCCGCGCCCCGCTCGGACGGCACCCCCGACGTACGGCCGGAGCGGGCCGGGCTGCGGCTGCGCTGACCCACCCCTGATCGTCAGAAATCACGAATGAAAGGGAAACTTCGTGCGCCCATCGTTCAGGACATCTGTCGTGGCGGCCGCTGCCTTGATGACCGCCGGCGGGCTCCTCGCGAGCCCGGCCGAGGCCGCGCCCGCGCGGACCATCGTGGTCGCCCCCACCGGTGCGAAGAACGCCGACGACCAGGGTCCGGGCAGCGCCGGCCGGCCGCTGGCCACCCTTGAGGAGGCGCAGCGCAGAGCCCGCGCGGCCGCGGCCGAGGGCCGGCACGACGTCACCGTCGAGTTGCTCGGCGGCACCTACCGGCTGAGCGAGCCGCTGCGGTTCGGCGCCGCGGACTCCGGCAGGAACGGGCACGTGGTGACGTGGAAGGCCAGGCCAGGAGCGAAGCCCGTGCTGAGCGGCGCCCGCCCCGTCACCGGCTGGACGCCCGACGAAGACGGCGTCTACAAGGCGCAGGCCGGCGCCGGCGCCGACAGCCGGCAGCTCTACGTGGACGGCGCCCTGGCCCAGCGGGCCCGCGTCGACGTGCCGCGCGACGCCATCACGCTCACCGCGACCGGCTTCACCCTCGACGACCCCGGCCTGGCCCACCTCGCCGGCCTGCCCGACCAGCAGCGCATCGAGCTGCAGGCCAAGCTGTCGTTCACCAACCGGTTCGCGCCGGTACAGAGCATCTCCGGCACCACGGTCACCATGCAGCAGCCGGCCTGGGACAACAACACCTACGGCTACGACACCATCCAGTCGCCGCTGCGCACGCCCACCTTCTCCCTGCTGAACTCCCGGGCGTTCCTCGACGAGCCGGGCGAGTGGTACCTGGACCGCAGCGCCGGGACCCTCTTCTACAAGCCGCTCGCCGGGCAGGACCTGTCCCGCGCGCGGGTCGAACTGCCCCGGCTCGAGCGGCTGCTGGAGATCGGCGGCACGTACGACGAACCGGCCCGCAACCTGCGCTTCGAGGGGCTGACCTTCACCGGCACGACCTGGCTGCAGCCCGGCACCTCGGAGGGATACGCCAACCAGCAGACCGGCGTGTTCATCGCCGGGGTCCAGGAACACCGGCCGGCCGACGCGTTCACCTCATGCGACTTCGGCTGCAAGGGCTTCGAGGGCTCGCGCAACAACTGGTCGCAGACGCCCGCGGCGGTGCAGGTGTCGGCCGCGGAGAACATCACCTTCACCGGCGACACGTTCGTCAACCTCGGCTCCGTCGGGCTCGGCATCGGCAACGACGCCAACGCCCACGCCACCGGGGTCGGGCTGGGCGCGCACGGCGTGACCGTCAAGGACAGCACGTTCACCGCGAGCGCCGGTGGCGGGATCGTCGTCGGCGGCGTACGGCCCGACGCGCACCACCCCTCCGATCCGCGCATGGTCAACAAGGACATCAGGATCAGCGGCAACCGCATCTACTCCACCGCCCGCGAGTACCTCGACCAGGACGGCATCTTCGCCAGCTACGTCACGCGGCTGACCATCGAGCACAACGAGGTCGCCGACCTGCCGTACACCGGGATCGGGATCGGCTTCGGCTGGGGCGCCAACGACCCGGGCGGCAGCCCCGAGTACATCAACCGGGGTCTGTACGACTTCCAGCCGATCTACGACACGCCGACCACGTCCACCGAGGTCCGCGTCGTGGGGAACCACGTGCGCGACGTCGTGCACACGATGTTCGACGCCGGCTGCATCTACACGCTGTCGGCGATGCCGCGCAGCCACATCGAGCAGAACTACTGCGAGAAGAGCGGGCAGCTCGGCGTGTACTTCGACGAGGGCTCCCGGTACATGTCCGCCAGTAAGAACGTGTTCGTCGGCACCGCCGCCCAGTGGGCACACGCCAACAACCAGAACGGCAACCACACCGGCGACATCACGCTGACCGGCAACTACACCACGAACCCCGCCATCACGGGGCTGGTGGACGGCGAACGCGGCAACACCGTCCGCGACAACACCACCGTCACCGCCGACGACCTCCCGGCGGAGGCCAAGAGGGTCATCGACCAGGCGGGCCCACACGGCAAGACCCCCTGACCACCCGGCCGGCCTCACTGCGAAGCGGGGCCGGCCACCTCGGTACCCGACGAAGAACCGGCCCTGACCAGCAGCGCCGAGGCACCCTGGGCGGGCCGAGGCGGCCTAGGCGGCCGGGTGGGCCGAGGCAGCTGGGGTGGCCGGGGTGGGCCGAGGCGGCCGTGGTGGCCAATCGGGCAGGTGGGCCGATGACGCACCCACCGGGCGCGCCGTGGCGGGCCGGCGCTCACCGGCCGCGCGCTGCGGCGACCGTCGCCGGCACGACGGCCAGCGCCAGGATGCCGCCGCAGATGGCGAGGAAGGGGTAGCCCGCGACGGCGACGACGAGGCCCGAGGCCATGCCTCCGGTGGCGCCGGCGACGGAGACGAGGACGTCGGCCGAGCCCTGGGTCCTGGCGCGCACGGCCGGCGGGACGGCGTCGGTGATGATGGCGGTCCCGGCGATCAGGCCGAAGTTTCACCCCAGCCCCAGCAGGACGAGGGCGATCGCGAACGCGGTGGCGGAGCCGGCGGGCGCGGTGGCGGCGACGACCCCGGCGGCCAGGAGGACCGGCCCGGAGGCGGCGGCGACCACGAGGCGGCCGTAGCGGTCGACGAGCCACCCGGTCAGCGGCGAGGGCAGGTACATCGCACCGATGTGGACGGCGATGACGAGCCCGGCGGCAGCGGTGCCGTGTCCGAGGTCGCGCATGTGAACGGGCGTCATCGTCATGATCGCGACCATGACCAGCTGAGTGAAGGCCATGATCCCCGCACCCACCAGCACACCGGGACGTCGCCGCCCCGCCACCGGCCGCGACCCTCCATCCACATCGCCCTCAGCCGACGCGACGACACCCTGCGCCACCGGCCGCCACCCTTCACCCACATCGCCTTCAGCCGACGCGACGACACCGTGGGCCACCGGCTGCGACCCTTCATCCACTTCGCCGTTGCCGGATCCGGCAGCACCCCCGGCCGCTGCGGGCGGCCGGTCATCGGCCTCGTCACCGTCTCCGTCCCCATCGCTGTCGCGTTCGGGCTTCAGAGCGCGGGCCAGCAGCAGGGGGTCGGGGCGGAGGTAGACGGCCAGGACGGCGGCGGCCAGCGCGTACGCGGCTGCGGCGAGGAGGAACGGTCCTGCCAGTGTGGGAATGCCCAAAGACCGGGCGAGATCGCCGGCGGGGGCGGCGAGGTTGGGGCCGGCGACTCCTCCCAGGGTCGTGGCGACCAGCACGGTGGACACGGCGCGGGCCCGGTTGCCCGGAGCGGCCAGGTCGGCGCCGGCGTAACGAGCCAGCAGATTGGTGGCCGTGCCGGCGCCGTAGCAGAACAGGGCGAGGAGCAGCAGGAACGGGCTGCCGGCGATGGCGGCGACGACGACGCCAGCGCTGCCGGCGGCACCGGCCAGGTAACCGGCGGCCAGGCCGGGCCGGCGCCCGCGGGCCTGGGACACGCGCCCGACGGCGACGGCCGCGACCGCGGAACCGGCGGTGCCCACGGCACTGGGCAGCCCGGCGAGGCCGGTGGAGCTGAACACGTCCTGCGCCAGCAAGGCTCCGACGGTCACACCGGCCGCGAGCCCGACACCGCTGAGGATCTGCGCGGCCACCAGGACGATCAGGGAACGGCGCTGTACCCGGAGGCGGGCGACATCCCCGTTCCGAACAGGCGCGTTGATTGTCACGATGAAGGCTCTTCTCAGAAAAGGACACGGGCCCAGAAGCCACCGGCGACGGTTCCGGCAAGCCAGACACTCACCCCGCCGACCCAGGACCAGCCGATCGGCCGGCTCGGCGGCGGTCCCGGCGAGCGGAAGTCACCCCCCACCAACCGGAGACCAGGCGATCAGCCAGGCTCGGCCGGGCTGGGGGCATCCCCACCAGCCCGGGACCAGGCGATCGGCCAGGCTCGGCCGGGCTCGGCGAGTCCGGCGGGGCGGGGGTCAGCCGCGCCGGCCCAGGTCCAGGTGGTCGGTCAGGCCGGCGGTGGTGAAGGCGGCGAGCAGGGCGTCGCGGCCCTCGGTGAAGTGGGCCCAGCCCTCGTAGTGGACGGGTACCACGCGGCGGGCGTGCAGGATCTCGGCAGCCGTGACGGCCTCCGCGCTGCTGAGGACGATCTGCTCGCCGCCGAAGAGGATGTCGAACCGGGGCGCCCCGGCGAAGAGGATGGCGGTGTCCACCGGGCGGTAGCGCTCGGCTACCTGTCTGACCGCGTCCAGCGAGGCGTTGTCACCACTCACGTAGACCGTGGGCAGCCCCTCGCCGGTCAGGACGAACCCCGTGACCTCGCCGAGGATCGCTTCGACCTGCTCGCGCGGGCCGGGCCCGTGGACGGCGGGCACGCCGGTGACGGTCACGGTGCCGCCGCCGGAACGTTCCGCCTCGATCGACTCCCACTCGCCGAGCCCTCTGGCTCCGCCTCCCAGGCGCCGGGCTCCCCCGGGCGTGGTGAGCGTGAGGGGGACGTCGGCGAGCAGCGCCCGCCCGGCGGCGTCCAGGTTGTCCGGGTGCTCGTCATGGGAGAGCAGGACCACGTCGATCGGGCCGAGGTCGGCCGGTGCGGCGGCGGAGTGGGCCGTCTTGGTCAGCCGGCCTCCCGGTACGTGGTAGTCACCGGGCGCGTCGAAGGTCGGGTCGGTCAGAAAGCGCAGGCCGCCGTAGTCGAAGAGGGCGGTGGGGCCGCCGATGACGCGGACGGGGAACGGCTCGGGGGCCGGATCGGTCATGTCGAATACCTCACGGATAGAAAGCGGTTCATCCGTGATGAAGGTAGAGGAGTCTCACGGATGAGCGCAAGCCGTACCATGAGAGGTATGAGCGAGACCCCGACCGCAGAGCCCGTCCTGCCGCCCGCGCCAGGGGCGGCCGACTACGTCGCTCTCGACTTCGTCAACAGCGCGATCGCGCTGCCGGGCGGGCAGTTCATCGACCTCCTCGGCACCCCGGCGTCGACGAATCAGTGGCTCGCCGAACGCGGCCTCGCTCCGCCCGACGCCGGGGTGCAGGAGATGTGCGCCACGCAGCTGCGCTCGCTGCGCGAGCACGTCAGGGCGCTGTTCGCCGCCCGGGTCGCCGGGCTGCCCGCGTTGCCCGCGGCTCTGTCCGCCGTCAACGACGCGCTGACCAGGGCGCCGACGGCCGCCCTGCTGTACTGGGACGAGAAGACCGGCCCCTATCGTGCGGCGCCGTGCCCCGTCAACGAGGTCCTCGACCACGCGCTCGCGGCCCTCGCCGCCGACACCGCCGACCTGCTCACGGGGCCGGACGCCGAACGCCTCACCGGCTGCGGTTCCACCCCCTGCAACCGCTACCTGCTGCGCCACGGCCGCCGCCATTGGTGTTCCACCCGGTGCGGAGACCGCGCCCGCGCCGCCCGCGCCTACGCCCGCCGCGCCCGCTGACGCCCCTGATGCCGGCGGCCGCGGCGATACCGGAGCGCGGGACGGAGCGCGGGACGGTCCGCGCTACCGCCGGACGTGAGGCCGGAGCGCCCGCGCCGGAAGTCGTCCTCTGCTTCCGGCGCGGGCGGGTCTGCGGCTACGGCCCCCAGGCGCGGGGCCCGACGGTGGCGGTCAGCTGTGGGTCCAGCGCTGATTGGCGCCGCCGTGGCAGGAGTAGAGCTGCAGGCGGGTGCCGTTCGCTGTTCCCTGGCCGACGGCGTCGAGGCAGAGGTTCGACTGGACGCCGGTGATGCTGCCGTCGGAGTTGAGGCGCCACTGCTGGTTGGCGCCGCCGTGGCAGGCGTAGATCTGGATGCGGGCGCCGTTGCCGGAGCCGGCCGCGTCCAGGCACTTGTTGCCGTAGACACGCAGCTCGCCGGATGAACTCTGCGTCCACTGCTGGTTGGCGCCGGTGTTGCAGTCCCAGAGCTGGACGGCGGTGCCGTCGCTGGTCGCGTTGTTCGGCACGTCGATGCAGCGGCCCGAGCCCACTCCCCTGATCTGCCCCTCACCCTCCGGGTCCGGTGGCGGGGTCGTGCCGCCGCCGTCGAGGCCGAAGAAGCGGATGGCGTGCGCGGCCATCCCGTTGTGCGGCAGGTCGTGGCCGGCGCCGTTGATCGTGTACGCCTCGACCTGCCCGGAGCCGTAGACGCGCCGGGTCCAGCCGGACTGCGGGCTGTCGGTGGAGGTCGGGGTCTGGCTCAGCCCGTGCACGTTGGTCCACTGGTCGATCTCCTCCTGCAGCATCGAGTACGGCAGGACGGAGTCGTTGGTGCCGTGCCAGGCCGTCACGCGCGGCCGGGCTCCGGTGTAGCCGGGGTAGGCGTTCCTGACCAGGTCGCCCCACTGCTGCGGCGACTTGTCCCCGCAGCCGGCCGGGCCGAGGCACGCGTACGGCACGCCCGCGAACGGAGCGCCGGCCTTGAACACATCGGGGTACGTGGCGAGCAGGTTGAGCGTCTCCATCGCGCCGGAGGAGAAGCCGGTGGCGAACACCCGCTCCGGGTCTCCCGAGTGGCGCTGGAGCACGTAGTTGACCATGGAAACGATCGAGACGGGGTCGCTGCCGCCGCCGTGCCGCAGCGCCTCGTTCGACCACACGTCGAAGCAGTTCGACATGCCGTTGGCGCTCTTGTTGGCCTGCGGGTAGATGACGATGAAGCCGTGGCGGTCGGCCAGGGAGGCGAACTCCGTCCCCTGGTGGAAGCCCTGGGCCCAGCCGTTGCACCCGTGCATCGCCACCAGCACGCCCGGCCTGGCGGCGGGACGGTCGGGGACATAGAGGTACATACGCAGGCCGCCCGGGTTGTTGCCGAAGTTCGTCACCTCGGTCAGCGCCGCCGCCGACGCTTGCGGGGCGGTCAGGGACAACGACAGCCCGGTCGCGATCGCCGCGATGAGCGCCACCAGGCCGGCACCGATGCCGGCGTACCTTCGCGTTCTCATGCTGCACGTCCTTTCTGGGGGCCGGACGCTTGCTGTTAGCGCTAACAAGTGGTGTCCCCGAGTGTCCTCGGGCCTGTTCGGTGGTGGCGCACGGAGCAAATCCGAGCAGAAACGTTGTGTCAAGAGTCCCCGTGCGGCCATGGGCCGCGCCGCAGGCGCTCACCAGCCACGATCGGGATCCGCGCCGTGAAACTTTCATTCCCATCGGCGGGCTGCCGAAAGTTTCAAATACGCTGATCAGGTGTTCCGGGACGATGTCACGGACATCGCGAAGACGCCCTGACCGAAACTTTCACTAAATCCTTGACAACTTTCGGAGCGATTCCCAGACTGAGACCGCACGACGATCTCCCCTGTCAGGAACGGTGGTGTGCGGCAGGGGGCGCCGTCACGACCGCCGTGGTGCGCACCGCGGCGTCGCTGCCGCGGGTGTCCCCCGCTGGCTTCCTTCCCCCCGACACGTACATGGAGGCTCAGGCATGGGCGAGAACGCCATGTCCCCACCCACCTTCCCGCCCGCGCCCGGCAGGCGCAAGCGGGCGCTGATCGCCGGCGTGGTGAGCGCCATCGCCGGGATCGGCGTGATCGCGGCCATGACGGCGCCCTTACCCGCGCAGGCCGCCGAGAGCACGCTCGGCGCGGCGGCCGCGCAGACCGGCCGCTACTTCGGCACCGCCATAGCCCAGGGCAAGCTGGGCGACGGCCAGTACACCTCGATCGCCTCGCGCGAGTTCGACATGATCACCGCCGAGAACGAGATGAAGATCGACGCCACCGAGCCCAACCAGGGGCAGTTCAACTTCAGCGGCGGCGACCGGATCTACAACTGGGCCGTGCAGAACGGCAAGCGGGTCCGCGGCCACACCCTGGCCTGGCACAACCAGCAGCCGAACTGGATGCGGTCGATGGAGGGCGGCTCGCTGCGCCAGGCCATGATCAACCACATCAACGGCGTCATGAACCACTACAGGGGCAAGATCTACGCCTGGGACGTGGTCAACGAGGCCTTCGCCGACGGCAACTCCGGCGGCCGGCGCGACTCCAACCTGCAGCGCACCGGCAACGACTGGATCGAGGTGGCCTTCCGCACCGCCCGTGCCGCCGACCCGAGCGCCAAGCTCTGCTACAACGACTACAACATCGACAACTGGAACTGGGCCAAGACGCAGGGCGTCTACAACATGGTCAGGGACTTCAAGGCGCGTGGCGTGCCGATCGACTGCGTCGGCCTGCAGTCCCACTTCAACAGCAACAGCCCGTACAACAGCAACTACCGCACGACCATCTCGAGCTTCGCGGCGCTGGGTGTTGACGTGCAGATCACCGAGCTGGACATCCAGGGCGGCTCGGCCACCACGTACGCCAACGTCGTCAACGACTGCCTGGCCGTGTCGCGCTGCACCGGCATCACGGTCTGGGGCGTGCGCGACACCGACTCCTGGCTCGGCAGCGGCGCCCAGGCGCTGCTCTTCGACGGCAACGGCAACAAGAAGGCCGCCTATACCGCGGTCCTCAACGCGCTGAACGGCGGCGACACCGGGACGCCCGGCCCCGACCCGGAGGGTGAGGGGCAGATCAGGGGCGCCGGCTCGGGCCGCTGCGTGGACGTGCCGAACGCCTCGACCAGCGACGGCACCGCGGTCCAGCTCTGGGACTGCAACACCGGCACCAACCAGCAGTGGAGCCAGACCTCGTCCGGTGAGCTGCGCGTCTACGGCAACAAGTGTCTCGACGCCGGAGGCAGCGGCAACGGCGCCCGCATCCAGATCTACTCCTGCTGGGGCGGCGACAACCAGAAGTGGCGCGTGAACTCCGACGGCAGCATCACCGGCGTCCAGTCGAACCTCTGTCTCGACGCCGTCGGCCAGGGCACCGCCAACGGCACGGGGCTGCAGCTCTACACCTGCCACGGTGGCGCGAACCAGCGGTGGACCTACAACTCCGGGTCCTGACCGCGGCTTGAGCTCTCGTCCCGGTCCCGGACGGGCGGGTACCGGGACGAGACAGCCGCGCTCGTAACGTAACTCGATCAGCGCATGAAATTTTCATGACCTCGCTCCGCGCACAGCGGTCCTTCTGACGGCGTGAAACGCCAGGCAGGAGCGCCGCGCCCCGCCCGGCGGCGGGGCGTCCTTCGTTGACGTTCGTTGACGGCGGGCCGGACCGTCGGATGTACTCCCCGACAACGCACCCTGAGAAGGAGTGACATCTCATCATGCGGAGCGAAATGTTAGCGCTAACAGCCCGGTTGCGTACGTGCTGGAGGTCCCCGTGAGGCGTGCGCTCGCGATCCTCTCGGCCCTCACGCTCATCGGCGTGCTGCTGACGCCGACGACTGCTCAAGCGGCGACGGTCGACACCAACGCCTGGTACGTCCTGGTCAACCGCAACAGCGGCAAGGCGCTGGACGTCTACAACCTGGCCACCAACGACGGCGCCCGCATCACCCAGTGGAGCCGTAACAACCAGAACCAGCAGCAGTGGCAGTTCGTGGACTCGGGCAGCGGCTACTACCGGATCAAGTCCCGCCATTCCAGCAAGGTCCTCGACGTGTCCGGCTTCTCCACCGCCAACGGCGCGTCCGTCGTCCAGTGGAGCGACCACAACGGCACCAACCAGCAGTGGCGGCTGGCCGACAGCTCCGACGGCCACGTCCGCTTCATCAACCGCAACAGCAACAAGGCCCTCGAAGTGCAGAACGCGTCGACCGCGGACAACGCGAACATCGTGCAGTACGACGACTGGGGCGGCGCCAACCAGCAATGGCA
Source organism: Nonomuraea salmonea (assembly GCF_042428605.1). Taxonomy (NCBI): domain Bacteria; kingdom Bacillati; phylum Actinomycetota; class Actinomycetes; order Streptosporangiales; family Streptosporangiaceae; genus Nonomuraea; species Nonomuraea salmonea. The sequence goes on along the minus strand of NZ_JBHMCF010000007.1, from coordinate 74,485 downwards.
GCTCGTCAAGGTCGACGGCACCGACCCCGGCAACCCCGGTGACACCTACGGCAACCCCGTCGTCTGGCAGGACTTCGCCGACGGCGACATCATCCGGGTCGGCGACGCCTACTACTACTCGGCCTCGACCATGCACTACTCCCCCGGCGCGCCGATCCTGCGCTCGTACAACCTGGTCGACTGGGAGTACGCCGGGCACTCGGTGCCGCGGCTCGACTTCGGCTCCGGCGCGTACGACCTGAGCGGCGGACGGGCGTACGTGAAGGGCATCTGGGCCTCGACGCTCAACTACCGGCCGAGCAACTCCACCTACTACTGGATGGGTTGCATCGAGTTCAACCGCACGTACGTCTACACCGCCTCCGCCGTGGACGGCACCTGGACCAAGCGCTCGCAGATCAACAACTGCTACTACGACGCGGGCCTGCTCATCGACACCGACGACACCATGTACGTCGCCTACGGCAACGGCACCATCAGCGTCGCCCAGCTCTCCGCCGACGGGCTGAGCCAGGTGCGGGCGCAGCAGGTGTTCCAGACGCCGAGCAGCGTCGGCACCCTCGAGGGCGCCCGCTTCTACAAGCGCAACGGCTACTACTACATCTGGCTGACCAGGCCCGCCAACGGCCAGTACGTGCTCCGTTCCACCTCCCCGTGGGGCCCGTACGAGATGCGCCAGGTCCTGCTCGACCTGCCCGGTCCCATCTCCGGCGGCGGCGTGCCGCACCAGGGCGGGCTCGTCCAGACGCAGAACGGCGACTGGTACTACATGTCCTTCGTCGACGCCTACCCCGGCGGCCGGGTCCCGGCGCTCGCGCCGATCACGTGGAGCGGCGACTGGCCGGTGCTGCAGACCGTCAACGGACGCTGGGGCGTGACGTACCCGAAGCCGAACATCCAGACGTCCAAGACCGTGGCGTCCATGATCGGCCCCGACACGTTCTCGTCGGGCAGCCTCGGCCACCGCTGGGAGTGGAACCACAACCCCGACACCAGCCGCTACTCCACCGGCAACGGCCTGCGGCTGCAGACCGCGACCGTCACGAACGACCTCTACAACGCCCGCAACACGCTGACCCACCGCATCCAGGGGCCGCAGTCCACGGCGACGATCGAGCTCGACTACGCGCAGATGGCCGACGGCGACCGCGCCGGCCTGGCGATGCTGCGCGACCAGTCGGCGTGGATCGGCGTCCGGCGCGACAACGGGGTCACCCGGGTCGCGATGACGGACGGGCTGACCATGAACAGTTCGTGGCAGACGACCGGCACCGGTACGGAGGCGGCGAGCGCTCCCGTCTCGGGCGGCCGGATCTGGTTGCGGGTCACCGCCGACGTCCGGCCGGGGTCGGGCCGGCAGGCGCGCTTCTCGTACAGCACGGACGGCAGCACGTACGTGAGCCTCGGCCGGGCGTTCACGCTGAACAACGCCTGGCAGTTCTTCATGGGCTACCGCTTCGGAATCTTCAACTACGCCACCAGGTCGCTCGGCGGCGCGGTGACCGTGCGCCGCTTCGACCTCACCGCACCCTGATCGAACCCCCCTCTCGAGAAAGGCATGCTTCGTGAATCGCAGACTCCTGGCCGTCCTCGCGGCGCTGGGCTCGTTATTGGCGGGCCTGCTCGTCGCCCTACCGGCCCGCGCGGCCACCGTGGACACCAACGCCTGGTACATCCTGGTCAACCGCAACAGCGGCAAGGCGCTGGACGTCTACAACCTGGCCACCAACGATGGCGCCCGCATCACCCAGTGGAGCCGTAACAACCAGAACCAGCAGCAGTGGCAGTTCGTCGACTCCGGCGGCGGCTACTACCGCATCAAGTCCCGCCATTCCGGCAAGGTGCTCGACGTCTACAACTTCTCCACCGCCAACGGCGCGTCCGTCGTCCAGTGGAGCGACCACAACGGCACCAACCAGCAGTGGCGGCTGGCCGACAGCTCCGACGGCCACGTCCGCTTCATCAACCGCAACAGCAACAAGGCCCTCGAAGTGCAGGGCGCTTCCACCGCCGACGGCGGCAACATCGTGCAGTACGACGACTGGGGCGGCGCCAACCAGCAGTGGCAGCTCGTCAAGGTGGACGGCGGCACCGACCCCGGCAACCCCGGACAGTGCGACCTGCCGTCGAGCTACCGCTGGACCTCGACGGGGCCGCTGGCGCAGCCGCGGTCGGGCTGGGTGTCGCTCAAGGACTTCACCGTCGCCCCCTACAACGGCCGGCACCTGGTCTACGCGACCACGCACGACACCGGCACGCGCTGGGGGTCGATGAACTTCAGCCCGTTCACCAACTGGTCGGAGATGGGCTCGGCCAGCCAGAACGCCATGAACTCCGGCACCGTCGCGCCCACCCTGTTCTACTTCGCGCCGCGCAACATCTGGGTGCTGGCCTACCAGTGGGGCAGCTCGGCCTTCTCGTACCGGACCTCCACCGACCCCACCAACCCGAACGGCTGGTCGGGCGAGCAGCCGCTGTTCACCGGCAGCATCTCCGGCTCCGGCACCGGCCCGATCGACCAGACGCTCATCGGTGACGGCTCGAACATGTACCTGTTCTTCGCCGGGGACAACGGCCGGATCTACCGGGCGAGCATGCCCATCGGGAACTTCCCCGGCAACTTCGGCTCGTCCTCGACGATCATCATGAGCGACTCGACGAACAACCTGTTCGAGGGCGTGCAGGTCTACAAGCTGCAGGGCCAGAACAAGTACCTGATGCTGGTCGAGGCGATCGGCTCGCAGGGACGCTACTTCCGTTCGTTCACGGCGACCAGCCTGAACGGCACGTGGACGCCGCAGGCGGCGAGCGAGGGCAACCCGTTCGCCGGCAAGGCCAACAGCGGCGCGACGTGGACCAACGACATCAGCCACGGCGAGCTGGTCAGGGCGAGCGCGGACCAGACGTTCACCGTGGACCCCTGCAACCTGCAGCTCCTCTACCAGGGCCGCAGCCCGAACAGCGGCGGCGACTACGGCCTCCTCCCCTACCGCCCCGGCCTGCTCACCTTGCAGCGCTGAGGCCGTGAATCCAGGCCGGGGCCGCCCAGCGGCCCCGGCCTCCCGCTGTCATCGATGCCGCCGAAAACTAAGGTCGGAAGTCCCGAAAACTGCTGGCTAGACTTTCGGCATGAGCATGGTCGCAGGGCCGCCCGACGACGGCGCCACGCAGTCACGGCCGCTGACCATCGCGCAGCTCGCCGAGCTGGCCCAAGTCTCCACGGCCACCGTCTCGAAGGTCGTCAACGGCCGTACGGAGGTCAGGCCGGAGACCCGCGCGCTCATCGAGCGGCTCATCCACGAGCACGGCTACCGGCCGCAACGGCGCCGCGCCCCCTTCGCGCCCCTGGTGGAGCTGGCCTTCGACACGCTCGACGGCGAGGCGCCCGCCGAGGTCGCGGCAGGCGCCGAACGGGTGACGCGCGAGCACGGCATGGCCGTGACGCTGTCGCGGCTGCGCTACGGCGACGACCGGGGCAGAGACTGGATCGAGGGGGTGCTCAGCCGCCGTCCCACGGGCGTGATCTCGGTGTTCTGCAGCCTCACCGGCACCGAACGCGAGCAGCTCGCCACCCGCGGCATCCCGCTCGTCCTGCTCGATCCGCGAGACGAGCAGCCGGCCGAGGTCGCCTCGGTGGGCGCGAGCGACTGGAGCGGCGGCCTCACGGCCACCCGCCACCTGCTCTCACTCGGTCACCGCCGCATCGCCGCCGTCGCGGGCCCCGCCGACGCCCTGGCCGCCCGTGCCCGCCTCGACGGCTACCGCACCGCGCTCGACATGGCCGGCCTGCCCGTCGACCCCGGGCTGATCGCCGGCCCAGGAGACGCCCCTGAGCGCCTCCTGCGGCTGCCGTCCCCACCGACGGCCATCCTCACCTGCGACGACGGCCAGGCCGCCGGGGTCTACCGCATCGTGCACCGGCTCGGCCTGCGCATCCCCGACGACGTCAGCGTGATCGGCTTCGACGCCCCGCTGGCCGGCCGGTGGATGGACCCGCCCCTCACCACGATCCGCCGCCCGCTCCCCGAGATGGCCGCGACCGCCGCCGACCTGGTCCTCGCCCTGGCCCGCGGCGATCGCCCGGTCCGGCACCGCGTCGAGCTGGGCACCGACCTCATCCTCCGAGGAAGCACCACACCTGCCGAACGTTACTGTCGAATCACCGAAAACAATCTTGACGCTCGTCGGCGGGGAGGCTTAGCCTGACGCCGCATGCTGCCGTACGCCGGAAGAGGGACAGATTGCGGCCACCCGCCGAGCGCCACCTCCCGATCATGGCCGACGTGGCCAAGCTGGCGGGCGTCTCCCAGCAGACCGTCTCCCGCGTGCTGAACAAGCACCCGAGAGTGCGCGAGGCGACGCGGGCGCGCGTCCTGCACGCCATCGGCATCCTCGGCTACCGCCGAAACCTGGCCGCGCGAGCGCTGGTCACCAGACGCTCCCACCGGCTCGGCGTCATCGGCTTCAACACCACCCTGTACGGCCCCGCCAGAACCGTCCACGGCATCGAACAAGCGGCCAGAGAAGCCGGCTACTTCGTCAGCGTCCTGAGCCTGCGCACCATCAACGCCCCCACCGCCATCAGCAGCCTGGTGGAGCAGGGCGTGGACGAGGCCATCGGTCACCTGGTCGAGCAGGGCGTCGACGGTGTCGTGGTGGTCGCGCCGCAGCACGCCGCCGCGCGAGCCCTGGCCGGTCTGCCTGCCGGCCTGCCCGCCGTGGCGATCGAGTACCCGCACCACGGCCACGTGCCCGTGGTCCGCGTGGACCAGGCCGAAGGCGCGCGGCAGGCGACCGCTCTCCTCCTCGCGCTGGGCCACGAGACCGTCTGGCACGTCAGCGGCCCGGACGGCTGGCTGGAGTCCGAGGGACGACGCGAGGGATGGCGAGCCGCCCTGTCGGCGGCGGGACGCGAGATCCCCGAGCCGCTGACGGGCGACTGGACGCCCAGATCCGGATACGTGGCCGGCGGAGAGCTGGCCCGCGTCCCCGGCCTGAGCGCGGTGTTCGTGGCGAACGACCAGATGGCGCTCGGCCTGCTGCGGGCGTTCAGCGAGGCGGGGATCAGGGTGCCCGAGCAGGTGTCCGTGGTGGGGTTCGACGACGTCCCCGAGTCCGCGTACTTCACCCCCGCCCTCACCACCGTCCGGCAGGACTTCGGTCAGGTCGGCAGGCTGAGCATCGAGCTGCTGCTCGGGCGGATGGACGCGGCTCGGCCGGCCGCTCACGAGGTGCTGGTCGTCCCGCCCCAGCTCATAGCCCGCGACAGCACCGCCAGGGCGCGGAACGTACGCTGAAGGCCTGATCTTGGCGGGCCGGGACCGCCCTGGTTCGGGCTTCGCCTGGCTAGACTGCGGCCATGACCACGGAGTCGTCTCCACTCACCATCGCCCAGCTCGCCGAGCTGGCCGGCGTCTCCACCGCGACGGTCTCCAAGGTCGTCAACGGCCGTTCAGAGGTGTCCTCCGAGACCCGCGCCGCCGTCGAAGAGCTCATCCGCCGCCACGGCTACCGCCGCCAGCGCCGCCGCTCCACCCCCACGGCCCTGGTCGAGCTGGTCTTCCACGCCCTCGAGGGCGACTACCCCGTCGAGATCACCAAGGGCGTGGCGCAGGTCGCCCGCAAGCACGAGCTGACGGTGGCGGTCTCCGACGTCCACCGTGACAGCGCCGAGGGCGACGCCTGGCTGGAGGGCGTGCTGCGGCGGCGGCCGAGCGGCGTGATCGCGGTGTTCTCCGGCCTCACCCTGGCCCAGCACGACCTGCTGGCCCGCCGCGAGATCCCGCTCGTCCTGCTCGACCCCGCCGACACCCCCGGCGGCGACGTCCCGTCCGTCGGCGCGGGCAACTGGCACGGCGGCCTGACCGCCACCCGCCACCTCCTCGACCTCGGCCACCGCCGCATCGCCATCATCACCGGGCCCGACTCCGCCCTGTCCAGCCGCGCCCGCCTCGACGGCTACCGCACCGCCCTCGACATGGCCGGCCTGCCCGTCGACCCCGAGCTGATCGGCCGCGGCGACTTCCTCATCCAGGGCGGCCTGACCGAGGCCCTGCGCATGCTGCGCCTGCCCGACCGCCCCACGGCCGTCTTCGCCACCAACGACGGCCAGGCCATCGGCGTCTACCACGCCGCCCACCAGCTCGGCCTGCGCATCCCCGACGACCTGAGCGTCATCGGCTTCGACGACCTGCCCTCCGTCCGCTGGGCCATCCCGCCGTTGACCACGATCCGCCAGCCGCTGGCCGACATGGCCGCCGCCGCGACGTCCATGCTCCTGACCCTGGCCCAAGGCGAACAACTGGCGCAAACCCGCGTCGAACTGGCCACCGAACTCATCATCCGCGCCAGCACCGCCCCACCCGCCTGACCCGGCCCCGCGGAATGCGCCGGCGACGAGGCGGCTCCAGAGCGCATGCACATTTCCCGCACTGCCGGTGAGACCGCTCATGAGAAAGTGGAAAAGTGACCACGCCACCCACCAGTGATGAGGACGCCGAGGACCTTCAAGCGGTTCACGACCTATTGGGCGCTCAGGATGCCGGGAAAGACGCGCGGACTCTCCTGGGCGAGCAGTACGCCGCCATAAAGCACAAGGACCCCGATCCTCACCTGGACATCGACTATGTTCTGATCTCCATGGCGCTGCAGTGGGGCGCTGAGGCGGCCATCGCAGGGGTGATGGGAAACGCCATCTACGATGGCGCCAAGAGCGCCGTGCGCGCATTCGTGCGCAGGCGTCGCGGGGACCGCGACACGGGCCTCGATGCGGACGAAGCCAGAGCGTTCGCACTTTATGTACTGGCTTATCTGGTCGTATCCAAGAAGGCGGACTCGTCCATGTGGCGCGACTCGCCGCCTCAGCCGATCTCCATCGAGCGAGAGAACGGCCACTGGATCTGCCGCTTCGAAAAGCAGTCATTGACACGGCATCGGGAGAAGAAACGCCTGGCGCGGGACCGGATGCACGAAGCCATGTGGATCGAGGCGATCGAGCTCAGAGTCGCCGCGGCCCATCCGAGCATTCCCGACTCCCACTACAGAAGAAGCACAGAGTTGCGATTGGCGACGTCCGCGGAGGCGAGACTGGCCAAAGAGCGCCTTCTCGCGTCGACCTTCAGCACCCGGATAGACGAGCACGGTCTGGGGAGACGCCAGGAGACGGAGTGGAAGCAGGTGGGTGCCCCGATGCCGCCGCTTGCCGACCAGGGCGGTGGATGCGGGATCTAGTCAAGCCCCGAGCGGGCCGCCGGCGTTGATCGGGCAGCGTCCGAGATCGGCCTCGGGGCCCCGGTGGAATCTGTCGGTGGGGCGATCTATCGTCCCCGCCATGACTGCAGCGACGCAGGCGTACACGTACGCCGCGCCTTCCTCCCTTGTCGACGGTCGCCTCGGGCTGGCGACCTCCGGTGGCAGGGCCCTGTCCGGGCCCGCCCTCGCTCCGCGCTTCTTCAGTGGCGTGGTCACTCAGGCGGCTCCGGCCGCCGCGGCGCTGCTCGGCGTCGCCGATGTGGCGCTCGCCCGCTACCACCAGCCGCAGTCGCGGCCCGGCTGGGTACGCGACCCGGTCGTCACGTGCAACGGCGACCGGCTGCGCTTCGAGTCGTTCTCGGCCTGCGGCGGCGTCTACGCCCGGCTCGACCTGCTGGGCGGCGCGCTCGACGGCGAGGTGTTCGACCGGGGCACCACCAACGTCGACGTGAACGCGCCCCTGCGCGAGGCGCTGGCCCGCATCGGCGCGCGCGACCCGCTGCACCTCGGGGTGGGGCTCGACGAGCTGGTGGTGACCACGGGCGACGGCGCGGTGGTGGAGAAGAAGGTGCCGCTGCCCGAGCGCTGGCTGCGCGGCTTCGCCGAGGTGCAGGTGATCGCCTCGGGCATGGACCAGCGGGGCGAGCTGGCGGGCATGGCGGCGGTGCGGTTCCTGCGCGGGCTGCCCAAGCGCGGCACGCTGTGGGTGACGCAGGCGGGGCGCGAGCTGAAGGCGTCGGAGCGGCAGACGCCGGGGTCCGTACGCCTGGCCGGCCCCAACCGGCTCGCCACCCTGCTGCCGCTGCTGCGCTTCGCCAAGACCCTGCGCGTCTACGGCGCCGCCGACGCCGCGTCCAGCGCCTGGGAGCTGGAGCTGCCCGGCATGCGCTACACGCTGACCCTCTCCCCCGAGGGCTGGCGCGGCTTCTCCGGCGAGGGCGCGGTGCTCCACGACCTCGCCACCGACGAGGCCGAGAACGACGCCGACGTGGTGGGCATGCTGCTCAACTTCGAGCCCGAGGTCGAGATCGGCCTGCTGGCCGACCGGGCGGGCATCCCGGCCGACCGCGTACGCGCCGCGCTGACGCAGCTCGGCGTCGCCGGCCGGGTCGGCTACGACCTGGCGGAGGCCGCGCACTTCCACCGCGAGCTGCCGTACGACAAGGACAACGTGCTGCTGCTCAACCCGCGCCTGGCCAAGGCGCGCAGGCTGGCCGAGGCGGGCGCGGTGCGGCTGGAGGGCGAGCTGGCGACCGTGCGCACCTCGGGCGGCGAGCGGCGGGTGTCGCTGACGGACGGGTCGTGTACGTGCGAGTGGTGGTGGGACCATCGCGGCTCCCGTGGGCCGTGCAAGCACGTGCTGGCCGCCAGGATCGTCGCCCGCGCCGCCGTGGAGGTCTCCCGATGAGTCTCTGGACGGAGATCCGTACGCTGATCAGCGAGAAGCGGACCGCCCGGCTGGCGGACCGCCTGGTCGCGCTCACCGACGAGGAGCGCGCGGAGCTGGCGGGCCGGTTGCCCGGCCTGGTCAAGGAGCTGCGCGAGGCGTTGACGGAGAAGCTGCGCGCCGAACACCACGAGAGCCACGTGGACATGATCTCCTGGCAGGTCGCCGACGGGATCAGGATGGTGGCCGGTGGGCTGCTGCTGGCCGGGGTGGGGGTCATCGGCGGGCCCGCGGCGACGGTGTCGTGGGTGACCAGCCGCGACGTCAACCGCCGCTGGGCCCGCGACATCGACGTCGCCCAGGTGTGCCGGGTGGCCGCCGCGCGTTCGCCGGAGTGGCGTCGCGACGTCGCGGCCCGGCTGGCCCTGCGGGTGCGCCGTCCGGCCGATCGCATCGCGCCGCTGGCCGTGGCGCTGCTGCGCGCGTCCGGCGTCACGCCGCCCGACCACGACCCGCTGGTGGCCGCCTGGCTGGCCGCGCCGAGCGTGCCCAATGATCCCCTGCTGCCGGTGCTGCTGCCCCGGATCTTCACCGCCGACGGCGCGGGCCGCGTCCTGCGTGAGGAACGCCTGGATCCCCGCCCGACCCACTGGCTGGCCACCGCCGCGCGCGGGCTGCCGCGGCAGGAGGCGCTCGACGGGTGCGTGAGCCGCTTCCTGCGCGGCGGCGACGTCCAGGATCTGCGGTTCTTCGTCCGGCTGCACACACTGCTCGAACCGACGCCCGCCGAGTCCGCCGCCCGCCTGCGCGACTACCTGCGGCTGCTGCCGTCGGCGCCCGGCACGGTCGCCGAGCTGGCGGCCGGGCAGGTGCGCGCGGCGCCGCCGCTCGGCCACGCCGACCTGGTCGAGGCGGTGGAGGCGCTCACGTTCAGGGCGGAGGCCAAGCTCGCGGTCATGGGCCTGCGCTGGCTCGACGAGGGGCTGCGGGCCACACCCGACGCGGCCGGTGACTTCGTTCCGGCGCTGACGACCGCGTACGCGCACACGTCCTTCGAGGTGCGCAACCGCGCGGTGGAGCTGACGCTCAAGCATGCCGGGCTGTTAGCCGATCACGCCGAGGCCGTCGGCGACGGCTTCGAGCACCTGCCCGCCGACCAGCGGGCGCGGCTGGTCGCGCGGTTCGGCGGGGAGGTCCCGGTCGAGGAGCAGGAGCGCAAGGTGTTCCCGCCGCTGCCCGCGCCGCGTCAGGCGGAGCCGTTCCCCGCGCCGTCGATCCATCCGGACGCCGGCGAGTTCTGGGTGCGCAGGGAGTGTTGGCTCGCGGCCTTCGTCGCCGGGGTCGCCGACGACCGGGCCCGCCTCAGCGGCGAGCTCAAGCCGGAGGTCGAGCGCCGGCACTGGCATCCCAGGAAGGTGCTCGACGAGCCCGACCGCTGGCAGCTGGCGCTGGCGCGCGAGCTGGTGAGTCCCGGCAGCCTGCCGGAGGTGCCGCCGGTCCAGCCGCGGAAGGCCTGGGACAACTCCAGCCATTCCGTACGGGTACGCGCCATCCCGCGCGGCGAGGAGCCCCCGCCGGAGCCGCGTCGCCGGGCCAGAGGGTTCGCGGTGTTCGGCGGTTACCGTCCTGGCCGCTACCTTGACGACGACAGCCCGCTGCGCGTCATCGACATCACCTGGACCAGTGACGAGGGTCCGGGCGCCGCGGTGGCCCGCGAGCACGGCAAGGAGGTCGCCTTCAGCGGCGGCCGGGTCCACCTCGACTCCCCCGCTGGCCACCGGCAGCCGGAAGAGGAGGCTAGGTGGGACGTCCTCACCGGCCCGGCCCCCGCGGACGACGACGTGTTCTCCGGGCCGCCTGATCACCGCCACGCCTTACGGTCGCGGCCCGGCGTCCGCTACGACGCCTCCGATGAGGCCATGCCGTCCCACGTCCTCGAAGACGTCTACGAGCGCATGGCCGAGCTGGGCGTCGCCCCTGACAGGATCGCGGCGATGCGCGCCGGGCAGCCGGTGCCCGTGCCGGCCCCGGACGAGCCGCTGGTCGAGGTGACCGTCTCCTACATGCCGGCCCGGCTGCGGTCGTTCATGCCGGAGGAGCTGCCCGAGCCGGAGGAGTGGCGTCGGGTCAACCGGCTGCCGCGTGGCGGCTCGGTCGCCCCGCTGCACGACTTCCTGCTGCACCGCTACGCCGAGCTGGCCGCGGCCCTGCGCGCCGACGCCTTGCCGCCGGTGCTGCTGGCCACGCCGACCTCGACGAGCGGTCACCTCGACCCCGGCGTGCTGGTCGATCGGCTGGCGGTCTGCGCCGCCGCCGGGGTGGAGCCGCTGCCCGCCGACCTGGCCCAGGCGCTGCTGCGGCTGCCGCGCGGGCAGCACCCCGCGGCGGCCGCGCGGGCGGCTGAGCTCGGCTCGGAGGCGGCGGGCTCGGCCGCCCGGTGGCTCGCCGAGGGCGGCATGGCCGACCCCGAGTGCGGGCCGGTGTGGCAGCACATGGTCGGCGCGTCCATGGTGGACTTCGGCGACAGCGAGCCCGAGCATTTCACCGAGGTCAAGCTGCGGCCCGTGGTGCGGGTGACGGCGCCCAGCGGCCATCGGATGATCGACGAGGTGCTGCTGCGGGAGCCGGACTACTGGCGGCGGGACGACTTGCGCGGCCAGCTTCCCGCCTGGGCGGCGATGGTGCCCTCGCACCCCGAGATCGTGGCCGTCAGCGCCCTGCCCGCCCTGCTCCACGACTACTGGGGTGCGGGGCTGTTCCCCGCCGACGTCGCCGCTCTGGAGCTCTCGGACGGTCCCTTCGGCGAGGCCACGGGGGTGATCATCGCGTTCATGCTGGGCGGTGAGCTGCACGGCACGCTGCCTCTGGTCCTCTGCCTGGCCGCGCGGGGCACGCTGCCGTGCGAGGCGATCGGCCGGCAGCTCGCGCTGGTGCTGCGCCGCACCTGGCAGGAGACCAAGGCGGCCATCGCGGCGCTGACCGAGCTGGCCGAGGCCGGCGGTCACCACGAAGTGTGGCGCATCCTGCGGGGCCTGCTCCCCGAGCTGGTTCCCGGTGCGGGGACGGATCGGCGCATCACCGTCACCCACACCACCTGGGTCGCCTTCGCCGCCGAGGTGGCCGCGTGGACGGACGCCCGCGGTGAGATCCCGGTGATCGCCGGCCATGCCGGCACCCGCAGGAAGTCGCGCTTCGCCCACGAATGCCGCAACCTGCACGCCCTCCTCACCGCCCCCTGACCGCCCCAGGGCGCCCGCGCTCACGCGTGGCGCCCTGAGGTCAGCCCCGTCAGGAAGGGAAGGCGGCGCCCTGGGGCCGGCCCATCGAGGCGAAGGCGGCGACGGCCGGGGCCATCCCGCCAGGGCCAAGGCGGCCCCCGGCGTCAGCCCGACAGGGCGAAGGTGGCGGCGGCTTCGGCGTGGAGGCGGGCGGTGGGGAGCAGCGGGACGGTGGTGTCCTTCTCGGTGATCAGGAGCTCGATCTCCGTGCAGCCGAGGATGACGCCCTCGGCCCCGGCGGCGGCGAGCCCGTCGATGATCTCGGCGTAGGCGTCCCTGGACGCCTCGCGGATCACGCCGCGCACCAGCTCACCGAAGATCACGTCGTGCACCAGGTCCCGCTGCTCGCGCGGCGGGACGATCACCTCGAAGCCGTGGGAGACCAGCCGGTCACGGTAGAAGCGCTGCTCCATGGTGAAGCGGGTGCCGAGCAGGCCGACCTTGCGCATCCCCCGGGAGCGGACCTCGGCGCCCACGGCGTCGGCGATGTGCAGCACGGGCACGCCGGTGGCCCGCGCCACGTCGTCGCTGACCTTGCTGAAGGTGTTGCTGCAGACGAGCAGCACGCCGGCGCCGAGGTCCTCCAGCTTGCGGCCGGCGTCGGCCAGCAGGGCGCTCACCTCGTCCCAGCGGCCGGCGAAGATGAGGTCCTCGACGGTGGTGTAGTCGACGGACCAGATGAGGCTGTCGGCCGAGTGGCTGCCGCCGAGCCGCTCGCGTACCCGCTGGTTGATGATCTGGTAGTAGATGGCGGTCGATTCCCAGCTCAGCCCGCCGATGAGGCCGATCGCGCGCATGTGCGTTCTCCGTTCAGTGGGTGAGGGCGCGGGCGCAGGCGCCGAGCCCGATCTCGCTGGACGCCTTGACGAACACCACGTCCCCCGGCCGCAGCAGCTCAGTGGCCAGGGCGGCGGCCTCGGCGGGGTCGGCGACGGTGTGGACGTGCACGCCGCGGGATGCCGCGGCCTCCGCCATGGCGTGCGGGTCGCCCGCGCCGACCGCGATCAGCACGTCGAAGCCGAGCAGCGCGACGAGCGCGCCCACGTCGGCGTGCCGGGCGCGGGAGGCGTCCGCCTGCTGCCCCATGGCGCCGAGCACGGCGACGGTACGGCGGTCGCCGGCCAGGGCCCGGACCGCCCGCAGCCCGGCCCGCATGGACTCGGGGTTGGCGTTGTAGGCGTCGTCCACGACGGTGACACCGTCGGGCCGTTCGACGATCTCCAGCCGGCCGGCCGAGCGGCGGCGGGCGGCGGTCAGGCCGTCGGCGATCTCGGCGGCGTCCAGGCCGAGCGCGGTGGCGACGGCGGCGGCCGCCAGGGCGTTGGCGACCTGGTGCGCGCCGATGAGGTCCAGCTGGACCGGGGCCCGGCCGGTCGGGGTGATCAGGTCGAAAGCGGCACGTGCCCGCCCGTCCAGCCGCACGTGCTCGGCCCGCACCTCGGCCTGCGGCGCGCGCCCGTACAGCAGGATCGGCGCACGGGTACGACCCGCCATGCCCAGCACGTACGGATCGTCGGCGTTGAGCAGCGCGCACCCGTCGGCGGGCAGCGCCTCGACCAGCTCGCCCTTGGCCGCGGCCACGTCGGCGAGCCCGCCGCCCATGCGCTCCACGTGCGCGGCCCCGACGTTCAGCACCAGCCCGAGCCCGGGCGGCGCGATGCCGGTCAGATAGGTCAGATCGCCCTTCCTGCTCGCCCCCATCTCCAGCACCAGGTAGCGGGTGCCGGCGTCGGCGCGCAGCACGGTGAGCGGCAGCCCCAGCTCGTTGTTGAACGACCGGTCGGTGGCCACGGTCGGCCCGTGCCGTTCGAGCACCTGGGCCAGCAGGTCCTTGGTCGTGGTCTTGCCGACGGACCCGGTCAGGCCGATCACCGCCGGGCGGAGCCGCCGGAGCACGTGCCCGGCCAGCCGCCCGAGCGCGAGCTGGACGTCCCCGACGACCAGCGCGGGCACCCCGACGGGTCGCGCGGCGAGCACCGCGACGGCGCCGCCCGCGACGGCGGCACCGGCGAAGTCGTGCCCGTCCACGTGGGCGCCGGCCGTGGCGGCGAACAGCCCGCCCCGCCGCACCTCGCGGGAGTCCACCGCAGCGGGACCCGACACCACCGTCCCGGGGCGGGCCACGTCGTGCAGGCGCGCGCCGACGACCTCGGCGATCTCGCGCAGCGTCATGGGGATCACGCGCGGCTCCGCGCGAAGGCGAGGTCGATGAGGCGGCGCAGCATCTCCGGGTACGGGACACCGCTCGCCTCCCAGCACCTGGCGTACACGGACCGCGCGGTGAAGCCCGGCATCGTGTTGATCTCGCCGACGTACAGGCGGCCCGTCGCCTCCTCATAGAGGAAGTCGACCCGGGCCAGCCCGTAGCCGCCGATCGCGCGGTAGGCGCGCAGGGACAGCTCGCGCATGTCGCCCGCGATCCGGTCGGGCAGGACGGCGGGGATGGCGGCGATCTCGGACCGGCCGAGGTACTTGGCCTCGTAGTCGAGCCAGTCGCCGGGCACGAGCAGCTCGCCGGGCACCGAGACGTCCGGCTCGTCGTGGCCGCCGAGCACGCCGCACACGAACTCCCGCGCGCTCACGCCCTGCTCGACGACCACCACCCGGTCGTGGGTGAGCGCCAGCTCCACGCCGGCGCGCAGCTCGTCCACGGAGGTGACGCGGGAGATGCCGATGGAGGAGCCCATGTTGGCCGGTTTGACGTACATCGGCCAGTCGAGCGGCTTCACCAGCGCCCACGGGTCGGTGGTGGCGCGCCACTCGCGGGCGGAGAACCACACGGACGAGGTGACCGGCACCTCCTCCGCGACGAACGCGCGCCGCATCGCGACCTTGTCCATCGCGACGGCCGAGGCCAGCACGCCGCACCCCACGTACGGCAGGCCGAGCGCCTCCAGGTGCCCCTGGACGACGCCGTCCTCCCCGTACGGGCCGTGCAGCACGGGGAAGACCACGTCCACCACGTCGCGCCGCAGCTCCACCGGCCACCGGCCGCGCCGGTCGATGATGACCGGGACGGGCTCGTAAAGGTCGGCGGGCAAGGCGTCGAGCACGGCCTGAGCCGACTGCAGCGACACCTCGTGCTCGGCGGACGGCCCGCCTCCCAAGACGGCCACGCGTACGCGTTCTGTCACGATCCATCAGCCTTCCTGCAGTGATTCGGAGCCGGCCCGGGGGGCGGCTCCGAATCACTGTGGTGCGGCGATGTCCGCGCGCCGTCAGCGCGATGTCATGATCGTGTCACGGCGTCAGGACGGGTCGTCGAGCAGCAGCGGCAGCTCGCTCCAGCCGTGCGCGATGAACGACGGCACGTGCGGCGCCTCACCGCTCGGCTCGGCCAGGCGCAGGTGGGGGAAACGGGCGAACAGGGCGGGCAGCGCGGTGAGCGCCTCCTGCCTGGCCAGCGGCGCGCCGATGCAGCGGTGCACGCCGACGCCGAAGGCCAGGTGCTCCGCCTGGTCCCGGGCGACGTCGAACCGGTCGGCGTCCTCACCGTGCTGGGCGGGGTCGTGGTTGGCCGCCAGGTACGTGGTGATGATGGCGTCGCCGGCCGGGATCCGCGTGCCGGCGATCTCGATGTCCTCGATCGCGAACCGCAGCGGCAGGTTGGCGATGGACGGCGCCCAGCGCAGCGTCTCCTCCACCGCCGCCTCCCACGTGATCTCCCCGGCCAGCACCCGGCGGAGCTGCTCGGGGTGGGTCAGCAGGGCGTGCACCGCGTTGCCGATCAGGTTGACGGTGGTCTCGTGCCCGGCGGCGATGAGCAGCAGCAGCGTGTCGCGCAGCTCGTCGTCGCTGAGCCGGTCGCCCTGGTCGCGGGCCTCGATCAGCTCCGTGGTGAGGTCGTCGCCGGGGTGCTCGCGCTTGTAGGCGACCAGCGCGGGCAGGACGGTGGCGATGCGCTGCAGGTTGGCCGCCGTCGCCTCGGGCGTGGCCGTGGTGTCCATGACCGCTTCCATGATCTCGGCCATGTCGGTCCGCATGTGCTCGGGCACCCCGAACAGCTCGCAGATCACCCGCATCGGCAGCGGATGCGCGTACGCCGACCGCAGGTCGACCGGCTGCCCTGGAGGCGTGGCGGCCATGTCGTCGAGCAGTTCGGCGATGATGCGCTCGATGACGGGCTGCAGCGCCTTGCTGCGGCGGGCGGTGAAGCTCGGCGCGATGAGCTTGCGCAGCCTGCGGTGGTCGGCGCCGTACGTGCTGAGCATGTTGCGCACGCCGATCCAGCCCGCGATCCACATCCACTCGGGCCGGCCGCCGACCTCCTCCCACAGCCGCCAGTGCTGCTTGTCCTTGCTGACCAGCGGATTGAGCACGAGCTCCTTGAGCAGGTCGTGCCGGGTCACCGCCCAGGCGGGGATGCCGCCGGCGAGCTCTACGAGGACCAGGGGGCCGAGGTCGCGTAGTCGGCGGGACTCGCCGGGAAGGTCGGTTCCGAAGGGGTCGAGGGCGACGCGCTCTGCGCTGACCAAGGGGACTCTCCAGGCTGGTCGGGGCGGATGGGGGTGAAACTGACCGGAAGGGTGGCCAGCGAGCGGATGAACGGCCCCGGCCGCCACTCGAGCTCCTCGCGCGGCACGTCCAGCTCGAGGTCGCTCAGGTACGAGGTGAGCCGCTCGATGGCGGTCATGGCGATGAGCGTCGCCGGGTCGGAGGCCGGGCAGCGGTGCGCGCCGGCGCCGAAGCCCAGGTAGGAGCCGCCGTCGGAGCGCAGCTCGTCCGGTACGTGGGTCGGCTCGGTGTTGGCCGCGGCGTACGACACCAGGACCAGCTCGGCCGGCTGGATCCAGGTGCCGTGGAAGTCGACCGCCCGCGTGGTGAAGTAGGGGCCGTAGTTGGCCATGGCCGGCTCGGCGCGCAGCGCCTCCATGAGCGCGTCGTACGTGCTGAGCGCGCCGTTGGTCAGCGAGCTGTAGTAGCGGTCGTCGCTGACCATGCGGGAGATCGTGTTGGAGATGAGGCTCGCCATCGGGTCGAAGCCGGCGGCCAGCGTGACGACGAGCGCCTCGATGGCCTCCTGCTGGGTCAGCCCGGCGGGGTGGTCGATGAACCACGAGGTCAGGTCGTCGCCGCGGCTGGCGTATTTCGACTCGATCAGCTCGATGATGTAGCGGTAGTAGTTCTCGGAGCCGCGCGCGCCCGCCTCGGGGTCGGCCTCCATCATGTCGTACAGGGCCGAGATGAGCGCGGCGCTGTCGGAGTCGGGGCGGCCGAGCAGCAGGTTGAACACGCGCAGCGGGATCGGCCTGGCGAACTCGTGCACCAGGTCGGCCGAGCCCTTGGCGGCGAAGCCGCGGATCAGCGAGTCGGAGACCTCGATCACCATGTCGCGCAGCTTGTGCGGCTGGATCATGCTGTAGCAGTCGATCACCACCCGGCGGTAGCGGGCGTGGTCGGCGCCGTCGGAGAACAGCACGTTGTCGCGGTGGGCGAGCATGCCGAGCGCGGCCGCCGCGCCGGGCGTGTCCGGCAGCCTGACCTGCCACGGGCGCGAGTCCTTGCTCCACGCGCCGTCGGCATTGGTCAGCACGTCGAGCGCGGCCTGGTAGCTGATCACCAGGTGCGCCTGGATGCCGGGGGCGATCTCCACGGGCGCGACGGCCCCGTGCCGCTCCCGCAGCCGCGCGTAGACCGCCTGCGGGTCGTTGGTGAACTCGGGCCCGTACAGCTTGCCCGCGTCGGGCAGATAACGCAGGGTCATGTCGACATCAGTTCCTTGATGTGTTCCACCAGCGCGATGAGGGAGGCGCGGGCGGAGACGGGGTCGCGGGCGTCGCACACCAGCAGCGGCGTGCGCGGGTCGAGGTCCAGGGCCTGCCGCAGCGCCTCGGCCGGGTACTCGGGCGAGTCGGGGAAGTGGTTGACGGCGACCGCGTACCGGATTCCGGCGTTCTCGACCAGGTCGAGCACGGCGAAGCTGTCGTCGATGCGGCGGGTGTCGGCGAGCACCAGCACGCCGAGCGCGCCGCGCGCCAGCTCCTCCCACAGCACCTGGAAGCGGGTCTGCCCGGGAGCGCCGAACAGGTACAGCACCACGCCGGGCAGGGTGAGCCGGCCGAAGTCGATCGCGGTGGTGGTGGTGGTCTTCTCGTTGACGCCGGTGAGGTCGTCGACCAGCGTGCCCGCCTGGGTGAGGACCTCTTCGGTGTTGAGGGGCTCGATCTCCGACAGGGCGCTGACCATGGTCGTCTTGCCCACGCCGAAGGGTCCGGCGATGATCAGCTTGACCGGGATGTGGTCGGCGCTGATCCGGCTATCAGAGAGCGCGGAGGCCACTGAGTACCAACTCCAAGATTTCTATGTCGGGTCCGTCCGCGCGCGGCGGATCCCGGGTCAGCAGCGTGCCGGAGGCCGCCAGCCCCGCCACCAGCAGCCGTACCACGCAGTACGGCAGGCCCAGGTGCGCCGCGCACTCATAGACGGACAGCGGGCCCTCCTCCAGGAGGTTCACCAGGTGAGAGCCCGGTGGGTCCAGCGCGCCGTGGACCGCCTCGGGGGCGACGTAGACGAGGGTCGTCCGTTCGACGCTGATGTGTTCTGGCACGGCCAGCTTGGCGGCGGCCATGAAGTCGGGGACGACACGCCGCCGCTGCCGTCCGGAGGTCATGCCGGGGCTTCCGGCGTCCTGGCGGCGCTGGCGTCGTTGAGCGCCTTGATGAGCTTCTGCACCTGGAGCTGCACCTCGTACGCGAGAGACCCGATCTGGACGGCGCCGGTGGCGGCCACGACGATGGCGGCGCGGTCACCGGCGGGAGCGAGATAGTAGTAGCCGGTGCCCGCGGAGATGACGATGTCCACGACCTCGCCGTCGGCGCCGTTGCTGAGCCCCTCGCACAGGGCGCGGGCGGCTCCCAGCACCGAGCTCGTCATCGCGGCCGTACGCTCTCCCGCCTCGACGCTCACGTTGGCGGAACCGCCGAGGATGAGCCCGTCGCGGCTCAGCACCACGCCGCTGGTGACGCCGGGCAGCGCGAGGAGCGGTGACAGGACCCAGGAGACGTCGAGCGTCAGCGGCCGGCGGCGCGGGCGGGGGGTGGCGGCGGGGGTGTGGTCCATGGAGGGTTCAGTTCCCTTCGGTCGCGTCGTCGTGCTGAGACGGCAGCGCTTCGCGGCGGCCCGCTTCTGCGCCCGTCTGGAAGTCGCCCCACCGCTTCTGGGCCTCCTCGGGGGTGGTGAGCGGGGTGGTGGCGGGGCCCGTGGGGGCGCGCCGCGGCGTCTGGCGGCGGCGCTGCGGCAGCCCTGGCAGGCCGTCGATCCCGGTGTCCGAGAGGGCCGCCGGGCCGGTGCCCGGGTCGGTGCCCGGGTCGGTGGGCGCGTCCGTCAGGGAGGCCGTGCGCACCGGCCGCGGCTCGGGCGGCTCGGCCGCACGCATGGGGCGCGGCTCGGGCGGCTCGGGCGCGCGCATGGGGCGCGGGGCGATCGCGGCGGGCACCGGCGCCGCCTCGGGCAGGCGCTGCTGGTACGGCGACGTCGCGACGACGGCCCTGACCGGCTCGGGCGCGAGCACAGACGGGCGGGTGTTCTCCGGCATCTCCACCAGCAGTCCCGCGGGGACGCTCACCACGGCCTGGACGCCGCCGTAGGCGCTCTTCTTCACCGTGACCTGCATGCCGTACTGCGCGACCTGCCGGCCGATGGCGGCCCACCCGGTGTGGGGCGGGTTGCCGAGGTCGACCAGGCGTACGGAGTGCCGGCCGCTGAGCAGCCGCCCGGCGCGGGCGTACTGTTCCTCGTTGAGGCCGACGCCGGCGTCGTCGATGACGATGGCCGCGCCGGTGTTGGTCTCGTGGAGGGCGATGGTCACCTTGAGCGTGCCGTGGGAGTGGTGGACGGCGTTGGCGAGCAGCTCGGAGGTGACGAACAGGATCGGCTCGGCGGCCCTGGCGGCCACGCCGACGCGGCGGCGCAGGTGGTTGGCGGGCCCGTCGATGCGCTGGTCGAAGTTCTCGACGCGGGCGACGGCGCCGACCACGAGGTCGACGAGGTAGGTGTCGTCGCGCGACAGCCCGGCGGTGGCGCCACAGGCGATGCCGGTGGCCTGGGCGCGGCGGATGATGAGTTCGTTGAACATGTCGAGGCCGAGCACCTCGCGCAGCAGGTCGGTGTGCTCGTCGCCGCTGTAGCGCTGCTGGACGGACGACAGCAGGTCCTGGGCGCGCAGGGCCTGGGTCTGCACGCGCGACATCGCGCCGCGCACGATCGCCTGGGCGGCCTCGTCGATGCGTACGGACTCCTCGCGCACCGCGCTGGAGATCGCGTCGAGCACGGCGAGGTGCTGGCGGTCGATGTCGGTGCCGGCCAGCTTCGCGTTCTGCAGCCCTGGCACGGTGACGTGGGAGGCGCGCAGGTGGGAGACCAGGGCGGGGATGCGGGTGGTCAGCAGGTGGTCGGTCTCGGCGCGGGCGAGGTCGTGCTGGGCGCGCAGCTCGCGGGCCTCCTCGGCGGCCTCGCGGGCCTGCCGTTCGACCTCGCGGGCCTGCCGTTCGACCTCACGGGCCTGGTGCTCGGCCTCACGAGCCTGATGCTCGGCCTCCCTGGCCTTGTGCTCGGCCTCCCTGATCTGGCGTTCGGCCTCTCTGGCCTGGTGTTCGGCCTGCCGCAGGCGCTGCTCCCACTGGCCGCCCTCGCGGGACAGGCGTTCGTGCGCGCGCCGGGTTTCGGTCAGCTGCGCGCGGGTCTGCGCGAGCTCACGGCCGGCGCGGTTTCGGTAGATCAGCACGGCGGCGAGAGCGATGGCGACGACGCCTGCCACTATCGCGACGCTGACAAAATCTGACGGCATGACAGTCCTGAGCTAGGAGGAAAGGGCGAACCGGCGCCGTTCGCCCACCCAGTATTCCGGGGAGACCAAGATAGTCAAATAGCGTGGACGGCACTCATGAATGCCCATAAATGCCCTTAAAACGGGATGAAAAGGGCTTGGTAGCGTTCCCATGATCACGTTCCGTGACCGTTTCCGGGCTTACCGGCCTGACCTGCGGATATATCAAACCTGGCCCATTGGCCCGTAAGAACCTAATCTCCTGAAATGGCGGCCCGGATCCCCTTCGCCAGCCATCTCGTGGATGAACGTCACTCCATCTTCACGTTGCGTAGTTGTTCGGGTCCTCGATGGAACAGGGCCGCGCCGAGCGAAGTCGTCGACGCCCTCAAGGCTCTCGACCCGAACCTCGGCACGGACCTCGGCCCGGACCTCGGCCCGGACCTCGGCCCAGACCTCGACACGGCCCGTTCGCTCCATGTCGAACAGGATGCTCTTCGCGCCGAGCGGCAACCGGGACCTGCCACTCCCACCCACGAAGTGCATCGCTTAGAGTATTGGAACCGTAACGTTCAGCTATGGAGGTGGTCATGGCCGTACCGCGTCACGTGGCCTGCGTGATGGATGGGAACGGCCGCTGGGCCGAGCAGCGCTCGCTGCCGCGCACCGCGGGTCACGAGGCCGCCGAGGCCGCCGTCATGGACGTCATCGAGGCGGCCCGCGCCGCCGGCGTCACCTGGCTCAGCCTGTACGCCTTCTCCACCGAGAACTGGCGGCGCCCGGCGGGCGAGATCGACATCCTCATGCGGCTCGTGCGCCGCGCCATCCGCAAGCACGCGCCCGCGCTGCACACCCGCGGCATCCGCTGCCGCTTCCTCGGCATGAGCGACCCGCGCATCCCAGCCCCGCTGGTCCGCGACATCACCGACCTGATGACGCTCACCCGTGACAACACCCGCATGACGCTGACCGTCGCCTTCGACCACGGCGGCCGCCGCGACATCGTGCAGGCCGCCCGCTCGCTGATCAGGTCCGCGACACCCGCCGACGAGGTCACCGAGGCCGGCTTCGCCGCCCACCTGCCCTATCCCGACACCCCCGACGTCGATCTCGTCATCCGCACCTCGGGCGAGCAGCGCATCTCCAACTTCATGCTCTGGCAGGTCGCCTACGCCGAGTGGGTGTTCCCCCAGGTGCTCTGGCCCGACTTCCGCGCCGCCCACTTCGCCGAATGCCTCGACGCCTACCTGCGGCGCCGGCGCCGCTTCGGCGACGTCCACCCCACCACCGCCACAGGAAAGGGCCTTCGTTGAGCCACACCGACCCGCAGCAGGACGTCTTCGGCCCCGACTCGCTCCTGCGCCCCCTGGTCTCCGAGGCGCGCTGGGGGCTCGCGGTGACCAGGGCCACCCTGCTGGAGGCCGCCCATCCGCAGATCGGCGCGGCGCTGATGGAGAACTCCACGTTCCTGACGCATCCGTGGCGGCGGCTGCGCAACACCGTCACGAGCGCGCGACGGCTGCTCGACCCCGACCCGCGCGTACGCGACCGCGAGGCGGCCCGGCTCAACCGCCTGCACTCCCGCATGTCCGGCACCGACGCCCAGGGCCGCCCCTACGACGCGACCGATCCCGAGGCGCGCGCGTGGGTGGTGGCCACCCTGTTCGACTCGACGGTGACGATGTGCCGGCTGAGCGGCGACGCGCTCGGCGCCGACGCGATGCGCCGCCTCTACGACGAACACCGTACGTTCCTCGCGCTGATGGAGGGCACCGCCGACCACCTGCCCGCGACGCTGCCCGAGTTCTGGCCCTACTTCGACGACATCGTCGAGCACCGCCTGGAGAACAACGAGGCGGTCGGCGTCATCCTCTACCGGCTCTTCGCGAACGTGCCCGCTCCTCCCGTGCTGCGCGCCCACCCGGCGTTGTGGACGGCGGGCCGGGCCGTGGCGAGCCCGCTGGCCACGGCGATCACCATCGCCTCGCTCCCCGAGGCGTTCAGCAGGCGGGTCGCGCTGCCCGACCTGCCGGGCGCCCGCACGCTCATGCAGAGCGCCTACCTGGGCGCCGCCCTCGCCACCCGCCACCTGCCGGAGAGCTGGACGCGGGTGGACTTCTTCATGAACCTCCTGGACGGCCAGGGCGAAGCCCCGTTGGAGACCGTACGCAGGCAGGCCCGCAAGGCCGCGGCCCTCGTACGCCTGCTCACCCCTGCCGGCGACGACGAGGGCGAGCAGGTGACCCGCTCGGCCGACCGGTTCTTCACCGAGGTGCTCGACCAGACCGGCGACGGCTGCCTGCGCTGGCCCGACCTGGCCGCCATGGCGCGCGAGATCGCCACCCGGCTCGACCTCGGCGGGCAGGAGGAGGAGCGGCTGTTCCAGGCGTACGCCGCGTGGTGGTCCGAGCTGCAGGCCGCGCTCGACCGCGACGGCGACGGGCGGGTCACCCGCGAGGAGTACGCCGCCGCCGCGGCCCGCCTGCCCGGCACCGGCCTCATCAGGATCGCCGACGTGCTGTTCGACGTCACCGACACCGACGACGACGAGAAGATCGACGCCGGCGAATACCGCGACCTGTTCCGCACGGCCTTCCACCGCGACCTGGCGGGCAGCGGCGACGCCTACTCGCGCAGCGCGTTCGTCCGGCAGTTCGTCTCCTTCATGTCCGGCCAGCAGCACTCCAGCGCCTACACCTCGCTGTTCACGTCCGGATAGAGTCGCGCGCCGGTTTCGTCCCGATCGGCCCGGCCGCCCCTGAGGACGTCGGTGACAAGCCCGGCGCCTGGTACCCGCGCGACCCTCCAGCCGTAGGCGTAGCGAGGCCGTCAATATCCGCGCCATAGCCGTATGAATCCCGTCAAGAACGGCGAAACACCCATATTTCCGACGTTTGCTTGATCTGCGCCGCTCATCCAGGGGCGGCGCTCTGATCATCCGAGCTGAGGAGTGGGGATGGCCGACGTCATCTTCGTCGCCATGACGATCGCGATCTTCGCGGTCTTCGGGCTGGTCGTACGGGCGGTGGAGCGGCTGTGAGCGCCGTCGACGCCACCGGCCTCATCGTGGCCGCCGCCCTGGTGGTCTTCATGGTCGCGGCCCTGCTGTTCCCGGAGCGCTTCTGATGGCCGCCACGCTCTTCGCCGGCTCTCTGATCGCCGCGCTGGCGCTGGCCTGGAAGCCGCTCGGCGACCACATGTACCGCGTCTACGCGACGTCCCGGCACACCGCGGCCGAGCGCGGCGTCTACCGCCTGCTGGGGGTCCGCGCGGACGCCGAGCAGAGCTGGCCCGTCTACGCCCGCGCGCTGCTGGCGTTCTCGCTGGTCTCGGTCCTCGTCGTGTACGGCATGCAGCGCCTGCAGGACCGGCTGCCGCTGAGCCTCGGCATGGAACCGGTGACCGGCCACATCGCCTGGAACACCGCGATCAGCTTCGTCACCAACACCAACTGGCAGGCGTACGCCGGCGAGTCCACCATGGGACACCTGACGCAGATGGCCGCGCTGGCCGTGCAGAACTTCGTCTCGGCCGCGGCCGGCATGGCGGTCGCGGTCGCCCTGGTACGCGGCTTCGCCCGCCGGGAGTCGGCCACGATCGGCAACTTCTGGGTGGACCTGGTCCGCGGCACGCTGCGCATCCTGCTGCCGATCGCCTTCGCCGGCGCGCTGGTGCTGGTGGCGGGCGGCGTGGTGCAGAACCTCTCCGGCGTCCAGCACGTGACGACCCTGACCGGCGGCACGCAGGCCATCACCGGCGGGCCTGTCGCCTCCCAGGAGGCCATCAAGGAGCTGGGCACCAACGGCGGCGGCTTCTACAACGCGAACTCGGCCCACCCGTTCGAGAACGCGACGAGCTGGACGAACTGGTTCGAGATCGTCCTGATCCTGGTGATCCCGTTCGCGCTCACCCGTACCTTCGGCCGCCTGGTGGGCCAGGTCAGGCAGGGGTATGCGATCCTCGCGGTGATGGGGGTGCTCGCGGTGGCGAGCGTGCTGCTCACGAACGTCTTCGAGCTGTCCGGCGCCGCCACCGTGCCGCAGGCGGCCGGCGCCGCGATGGAGGGCAAAGAGCTGCGCTTCGGCGTTTCAGGCTCGGCCACGTTCGCCGCCGCCACCACGCTCACGAGCACCGGCGCGGTGAACTCCTTCCACGACTCCTTCACCCCGTTCGGCGGCATGATGACGCTCCTGAACATGATGCTGGGCGAGGTCGCGCCCGGCGGGGTCGGCGCGGGCCTGTACGGCATGCTCGTGCTGGCCGTCATCACGGTGTTCGTCGCCGGGCTGCTGGTCGGGCGCACCCCGGAATACCTCGGCAAGCGGATCGGCGCCCGCGAGATCAAGCTGGCCTCGCTGTACTTCCTGGTCACGCCGGTGCTGGTGCTGTCCGGCAGCGCCGCCGCGCTGGGCTCGGGCGAGGGGCGAGCGGGCATGCTGAACGCCGGCCCGCACGGCCTGTCCGAGGTCCTGTACGCCTTCACCAGCGCCTCGAACAACAACGGCTCCGCCTTCGCCGGCCTCACGGCCGGCACCCCCTGGTACGACGTGGCGCTCGGCCTGTGCATGGCCTTCGGCCGTTTCCTGCCGATCGTCCTGGTGCTGGCCCTGGCCGGGTCGCTGGCCGCGCAGGCGCCCGTCCCCGAGGGCGCGGGAACCCTGCCGACGCACCGGCCGCTGTTCGTGGGCCTGCTCATCGGCGTCACCGTGATCCTGGTCGCCCTCACCTTCCTCCCTGCCCTCGCGCTCGGGCCCCTCGCAGAAGGGCTGTCCTGACATGCCAACCCCTGTGCTGAAGGGCGGCCTGCTCGACCCCCGTCAGCTGGCCGCCGCGCTGCCGGACGCGCTGCGCAAGCTCAACCCGGTCACGCTGTGGCGCAACCCGGTGATGTTCGTCGTCGAAGCCGGCGCGGCTCTCACCACCATCCTCGCCGTCGCCGATCCTTCGTTCCTCGCCTGGGCGATCGTGGTGTGGCTGTGGCTGACCGTGCTCTTCGCCAACCTGGCGGAGGCGGTCGCCGAGGGCCGCGGCAAGGCGCAGGCGGCCACGCTGCGCCAGGCCAAGGCCGGCACCCGGGCCCGCCGGCTGCGCAGCCCGCACGACCCCGGCACCTGGGACGTCGTCCCGGCCGCCGAGCTGCGGCCCGGCGACCACGTGATCGTCGAGGCCAGCGAGGTCGTCCCCGGCGACGGCGACGTCGTCGAGGGCATCGCCAGCGTGGACGAGTCCGCCATCACCGGCGAGTCCGCCCCGGTCATCCGCGAGTCGGGCGGCGACCGCTCCGCCGTGACCGGCGGCACGAAGGTGCTGTCCGACCGCATCATCGTGCGGATCACCCAGAAGCCCGGCGAGAGCTTCATCGACCGGATGATCGCGCTGGTCGAGGGCGCGAACCGGCAGAAGACGCCGAACGAGATCGCGCTCAACATCCTCCTGGCCGCGCTGACGATCATCTTCCTCGTCACCACCGTCACCCTGCAGCCGGCGGCCGTCTACTCCGTCGCCGCCAACCCCGGCGTCCCCGGCTCCCTCGCCATCGGCCGCGACGGCGTCACCGGCGTCGTGCTGGTGTCGCTGCTGGTCTGCCTGATCCCGACCACGATCGGCGCGCTGCTGTCGGCCATCGGCATCGCCGGCATGGACCGCCTCGTGCAGCGCAACGTGCTCGCGATGTCGGGCCGCGCGGTCGAGGCGGCCGGCGACGTGTCCACGCTGCTGCTGGACAAGACCGGCACCATCACGCTCGGCAACCGGCAGGCCGCCGCGTTCGTCCCGGTGGACAGGGCCGGCGAGACCGAGCTGGCCGAGGCGGCGCAGCTGTCCAGCCTGGCCGACGAGACCCCCGAGGGCCGCTCGATCGTGGTGTTCGCCAAGAGGCGCCACGGCCTGCGCGAGCGCCCTCCGGGCGAGCTCGCGCACGCGACCTGGGTGCCGTTCACCGCCCATACCCGCATGTCCGGCGTCGACGTGGACGGCCGCCAGGTGCGCAAGGGCGCCGCCGCCGCGGTGCTGGCGTGGGTGCGCGAGACGGGCGGCCGCCCGTCCGGCGAGGTCGGGCAGGTCGTGGACGGCATCTCCGCCTCCGGCGGCACCCCGCTGGTGGTCGCGGAGGCCGGCCGCGTGCTCGGCGTGATCCACCTCAAGGACGTCGTCAAGGAGGGCATGGGGGAACGCTTCGCCGAACTGCGCCGCATGGGCATCCGCACCATCATGATCACCGGCGACAACCCGCTGACCGCCGCGGCCATCGCCGATGAAGCCGGCGTGGACGACTTCCTCGCCGAGGCCACCCCCGAGGACAAGCTCGCCCTCATCAAGGCGGAACAGCAGGGCGGCCGCCTGGTCGCGATGACCGGCGACGGCACCAACGACGCCCCCGCCCTGGCCCAGTCGGACGTCGGCGTCGCCATGAACACCGGCACCTCCGCCGCCAAGGAGGCCGGGAACATGGTGGACCTCGACTCCGACCCGACCAAGCTCATCGAGATCGTCGAGATCGGCAAGCAGCTGCTCATCACGCGGGGCGCGCTCACCACGTTCTCGATCGCCAACGACCTCGCCAAATACTTCGCGATCATTCCGGCCATGTTCGCCGCGGTCTACCCCGGTCTCGACGCGCTCAACGTCATGCGCCTGTCCAGCCCGCAGTCCGCGATCCTGGCCGCGGTGATCTTCAATGCGCTCGTCATCGTCGCGCTGATCCCGCTGGCGCTCAGAGGCGTCAGATACCGGCCGTCCAGCGCGTCCAAGCTGCTCAGCCGCAATCTGTACGTCTACGGCCTCGGCGGCGTCGTCGCGCCGTTCGTCGGCATCAAGGCCATCGACCTGCTCGTCAGCCTCCTTCCAGGGATGGGTTAAATGGAACGTATGCCCAGCTGGGTTCGCCGGCACGTGGCCGCGCTGAGAGCGGTGGCCGTTCTCAGCGCGCTGCTCGGCGTCGTCTATCCGCTGGCCGTCACCGGCGTCGCGCAGGCGCTGTTCCACGGCCGCGCCAACGGCTCGATCGTCACCGCGCACGGCAGGGCCGTCGGCAGCGCGCTCATCGGCCAGTCCTTCACCGGCGCCGGCGGTGAGCCGATCCGCGCGTACTTCCAGTCCCGCCCGTCGGCGACCGGCTACGACCCGGCCGCGAGCGGCGCCTCCAACCTGGGGCCCGAGGACGTCGTGGACGCGGGCAGGCCGTCGCTGCTGACCCTGGTCTGCGCCCGGTCCAAGGCGGTGGGCGAGCTGGAGGGGGTCAGCGGCGCGCGTCCGTACTGCACGGCGGACGGGGTCGGCGCGGTGCTCAAGGTGTTCCCCGGCCGGGTGGTGAGCGTCAACCAGGTCTGTCCGGCCGTCCCGTTCGTGCGCACGTACCAGGGGGTGACGGTGGAGTGCGCCAGGAGGGGCGAGGACTACGCGGCCGGACGTACCGTCCCCGTCCGCGGTGACGTGACCGCCGTGCGGGTGCCGGCCGACGCGGTGACGGCGAGCGGCTCCGGCCTGGACCCGCACATCTCCGTCGCCTACGCCGAGCTTCAGGCGCCCCGCGTCGCCAGAGCGCGCGGGCTCCGCCTTGCCGAGGTCGAACAGCTCATCAGGCGGCACACCATCGGCCGGGCGCTGGGCTTCATGGGCGAGCCCGCCGTGAACGTGCTCGCGCTCAACCTCGCCCTCGACGGGAGGTGACATGAGGGGACGGCTGCGCATCTACCTCGGGGCGGCGCCCGGGGTCGGCAAGACGTACGCGATGCTCGGCGAGGGCCGCCGCGCGCGCGAGCGCGGCAGGGACGTGGTCGTGGGCCTGGTCGAGACCCACGGCAGGCCCCGTACCGCCGCCCTGCTGGAAGGGCTGGAGGTCGTCCCGCGCAGGCGTGTCGTCCACCGCGGCGCCACCTTCACCGAGCTGGACGTGGCCGCCGTGATCGCGCGCCGGCCGGGGGTGGCGCTCATCGACGAGCTGGCCCACACCAACGTGCCCGGCTCGAAGAACGTCAAGCGCTGGCAGGACATCGACAAGCTCCTGGACGCCGGCATCGACGTCGTCTCCACCGTGAACATCCAGCACCTGGAGTCGGTCAACGACGTCGTCCAGGAGATCACCGGCGTGCCGCAGCGCGAGACCGTGCCGGACGAGGTGGTGCGCCGCGCCGACCAGATCGAGCTGGTCGACATGTCGCCGGAGGCGCTGCGCCGCCGCATGGCGCACGGCAACGTGTACGCGCCCGAGAAGGTCAGCGCCGCCATGGCGAACTACTTCCGCGTCGGCAACCTCACCGCGCTGCGCGAGCTGGCGCTGCTGTGGGTGGCGGGCAAGGTGGACGAGCAGCTCGACCGCTACCGCGCCGACCACGGCATCGAGGGCACCTGGGAGACCCGCGAACGCGTCGTGGTCGCCCTCACCGGCGGCCCCGAGGGTGACACGCTCGTCCGCAGAGCCGCCCGCATCGCGGCCCGCACCAAGGGCGCCGACCTGCTGTCCGTCCACGTCACCAGTTCCGACGGGCTGGCCGGCGCCGACCCGGCGAACCTGGCCAGGCAGCGCACGCTGGTCGAGGACATGGGCGGCAGCTACCACCAGGTCGTCGGCGACGACGTCCCCCGCGCGCTGCTCGACTTCGCGCGCGGCGTCAACGCCACCCAGCTCGTCCTGGGCGCCTCCCGCAGAGGTCGGTTCGCGCAGATCCTCTCGCGCGGCGTCGGCGTGGAGACGACCTCGCTGTCCGGCTCCATCGACGTGCACCTGGTGCCTCACGAGGAGGCCAAGAAGGGCCGCAGGCGGCCGGAGCGTGCCCGCGCCGCGCTCACCCGTACGCGCCGGCTGGCCGGATGGGCCGTGGCGCTGGCCGGGATGCCCGCGCTGACCGCCGCCCTGTCGCCGTTCCGCGGCGTGCTCTCGCTACCCAGCGAGATCCTGCTGTTCCTTTGCCTGGTCGTCGGCGTCGCCCTCGTCGGCGGCATGTGGCCGGCGATCGTCACCGCCGTCGGCGGCTCGCTCCTGCTCAACTGGTTCTTCACCTCGCCCACCGGGCGGATCACCATCGCCGCGCCGGAGAACCTGTTCGCCCTGGTGGTGTTCGTCCTGGTCGCGGCGGCCGTCAGCACGATCGTGGACCTGGCGGCCCGGCGCACCCGGCAGGCCGCACGCGCGGGCGCGGACGCCGAGGTGCTGTCCGCACTGGCCGGTCACGTGCTGCGCGGCGAGGCAGCGCTGTCCTCGCTCCTCGGACGGCTGCGCGAGACCTTCGGGCTCGACGCGGTCACCCTGCTCGAACGTGCCGGCGACCGGCAGGACCCCGGTGCCTGGCGCATCGTCGCCACCTCGGGCGCCGCCCCCTGCACTGCGCCCGCCATGGCCGACACCGACGTCGCCGTCGGGGAGGACCTGGTCCTCGCCGCCCGCGGCCGGCTGCTGGACGCCAGCGACAGGCGGGTGCTGGAGGCATTCGCCGCCGAGGCCGCCGTCGCGCTGCGCCAGGAACGCCTCCAGGAGGCGGCGGAACGGGCCGAACCGCTGGCCGCTGCCGACAAGATGCGCACCGCCCTGCTGGCCGCCGTCAGCCACGACCTGCGCACCCCGCTCGCCGCCGCCAAGGCCGCCGTCGAGAGCCTGCGCAACGACGAGGTCGCCTGGACGCCCCAGGACCGCGACGAGCTGCTCGCCACCGCCGACGAGTCCCTGACCCGGCTGCACCGGCTGGTGGAGAACCTGCTCGACATGAGCCGTCTGCAGGCCGGCGTCCTCGGGTTGTCGCTGCAACCCGTCGCGCTCGAGGAGGTCGTGCCCCGCGCCGTGGACGACCTCGGCGCCCTGCGCGACCGCATCGAGGGCGACCTCGCCGCCGACCTGCCCGACATCGTGGCCGACCCCGCCCTGCTGGAGCGGGTGCTGGTCAACCTGATGGCCAACGCCGTACGCCACAGCCCGCCCGAGCACAAGGTGCTCATCACCGGAAGCAGGCACGACGACAAGGTGGAGATCCGGGTGATCGACCGCGGCCCCGGCATCCCGCGCGCCGACCGCGAGCGCGTCTTCCTGGCCTTTCAGCGACTCGGCGACCGCGACAACGACACCGGCGTCGGCCTCGGGCTCGCGCTGTCGCGCGGCCTGACCGAGGCCATGGGCGGCGCCCTCACCCCGGAGGAGACGCCGGGAGGAGGGCTGACGATGATGGTGAGCATGCCCGTCCACGACGCGGTGGAGCCGTCATGACCAAGATCCTCGTCGTCGACGACGAGCCGCAGATCCTGCGCGCCCTGCGCATCAACCTGGTCGCCCGCCACTACGAGGTCGAGGTCGCCGCCGACGGCTCATCGGCGCTGCGCCAGGCCGCCCGGTGGCACCCCGACCTCGTCATCCTCGACCTCGGGCTGCCCGACATCGACGGCACGGACGTCATCCACGGCCTGCGCGGCTGGACCCGCGTGCCCATCGTCGTGCTGTCGGGCCGCGCCGACAACCAGGACAAGATCGACGCCCTGGACGCCGGAGCCGACGACTACGTGACCAAGCCGTTCAGCATCGAGGAGCTCTTGGCCCGCATCCGCGCCGTCTCCCGCCGCGCCGCGGTCCACGACGCCGCCCAGGACGCCGAGCCGGTCACCGTCCGCATCGGCGAGCACGTCGTCGACCTGGCCGGCAAGACCGTCTCCGGCGGGCTCCGGCTCACCCCCACCGAGTGGCACATCCTGGAGATCCTGCTGCGCAATCCCGGCAAGCTCATCTCGCAGCGCTACCTGCTCACCGAGGTCTGGGGCGGCCAGGCCGTCAAGGAGACCCACTATCTGCGCCAGTACATGGCCCAGCTGCGCAAGAAACTCGAACCCGACCCCGCCCACCCCCGCCATCTCATCACCGAACCCGGCATGGGCTACCGCTACACCCCGTCGGCTTCTCGGCCGTGAACGACCGAGCTCGCGGCTCCTCGCCGTCGACGGCTTCGACGGTCCGGTCCGCGTCAGGCAGCGTGACTCACTGCCCAGCCGCAGTGCGAGCACTGCTGTGAGGTGTGGACCGCATCCGCACCGTTCGTCATACGGCTGAGCCGCCGGCGATCGGAACACACGATCGTTCGGTCCACCTCACCGCGAGGGGAACCCCACCCCGATATCCGCGCAGGGCGAACCGTCGGGCTTCTCTGGGGCCCGCATGGTGGGTGTCGCGGAAGGCTCAAGGCATAGCTGAAACTCCACACGGTTGGCGGCAATGGCATCGCCGGGGCCCCAGGACTGCAAGATCCCCTTACTGAACCCGGAGCCATCACCGCACAGGGCGCCGGTCTGCCACCGGCGCGAAAGGGGCCACCGTTAATGTTGGACGTTCATCGGACAGTTTGGGAGTTGGGTATGCGTGCTCTTCAGATCGACCGCTTTGGAGATCTAGATGTGTTGGCGCTGGTCAACGTACCGGAACCGCAACCGGCCGATGGCGAGGTGCTGGTGCGGGTCATCGCCTCGGCCATCAACCCGGTCGATGACAAGACGAGGGAAGGGGCCATCGGTGAGGGCACGCCACCGTTGCCGATGACGCTGGGCTGGGAACTGGCGGGGATCGTCGTCAACCCGGGCACGAGCGGGCTGTCCGTCGGCGAGCGGGTGTTCGGCATGTCGCATCAGCTGGCGACCGGGCGGGGGTCATGGGCCGACCTCGTCGCCATCCCGGCTGCCTCCATCGCCCAGGCGCCCACGTCGGTCAGCCTCGTCGAGGCGGCGACCCTGCCCCTGCCGGGACTGACCGCGTTGCAGACCATGGACTGGCTGCGGGTCGGCCAGGGAGACAAGTTGCTGGTGGCAGGCGCGGCAGGAGCCGTCGGCGGACTGGCAGTGCAACTCGCGTGTGCTCGCGGAGCGCAGGTGGACGCGCTGGTGTCCAGACAGGCGCACATCAAGGTGGTACAGGAGCTGGGAGCCGACCACATCACCACCGACAGGACCACCCTGCCGGCGGGCGGCTACGACGCCGTCTTCGACACCTTCGGCGCCTTCGTCACCGACGCCGTGGCCGATGGCGGCAGGTACGCCTCGATCGCCACCCAAGCCGGGCCCGTACCCGACCTGTCGCATCGTCGGGTGCGCACCACGGTCAACCAGGTACGCGAAGACGGCCGCGGGCTCGCCGAACTTGCCGCAGCCGTGGACGGCGGGCGACTGAAGATCCGGGTAGACGCGCAATACGCCATGCAGAACGTGAAAGCCGCGCACGAGCATTTCCAGCGGGGGAGCCTGAAGGGCAAGGTCGCGCTGATCTTCTGAACGGGCCGTCCCGGGAAACGATCAACCTCAAGGCGGGAAGCGATCTCCTCCACCTGCGTCTGGCCGTTTCTGGTGCCAGGAGGTAGGGCTTTGACGATGGAGCGAGGTCATCCGCGAGCTCGCTCCATCATCACGCTCAACCGTGGGCGGGCAGGCCGCCGACGGCGCTGAGGGTGGTGCCGTTGACGTAGCTGGCGGACGGGGAGGCGAGGAAGGCGACGGCCGCGGCGATCTCCCCGGCGTCCGCGAGGCGTCCCAGGGCGACCGACCGTCCCGCGGCTTCGAAGGCGTCGCCGAACGCGGCCGTCCCCTCCGTGCGAGTGGGACCGGCCGCGACGGCGTTGACCCGGACGCCCGCCGGGCCGTACTCCGCCGCCCAGGTCCTGGTGAGGGATTCCAGGGCGGCCTTGGTGGCGCCGTAGACGCCGGTGCCGTGGCCGGGGGTGGTGGCGGCGCCGCTGCTGACGTTGACGATCGCGCCGTGCCCGCGCTTCGCCATGGCGGGGGCCAGGGCCTGCACGAGCAGGTAGGGGGCGCGCAGGTTGACCTCGACGTGCGTGTCGAAGGTCGTCTGGTCGGTGTCGGCGGTGTGGGCGAAGTGGAACACGCCGGCGTTGTTGACGAGGATGTCGACGTCCCCGGCGCGTTCGGCCAGCGCCGTCACCTCGGCCGGCCGGGTGAGGTCGGCGGGTTCGAAGCGGGCCGAGCCGCCCGCCTCCTCGATCCGGCGCAGCGTGGCCTCCGCACGCTCGCGGTCGCGGCCGTGCACGATGACGCGGGCGCCGCGCCCGGCCAGGGCCAGGGCGGTGGCGCGGCCGATGCCCGCGGTGGCTCCGGTGATCAGCGCTGTCCGGCCGGCGAGGTCGGCGGCTCCGGTGACCGGTGCGGTGGGGCCGGCGAGGTCCTTGTTCACTGTGGCTTCCTGTCGGTAGGGGTTGCTCAGTGACCAGGGTCGGGGCGGCGGCGCGTGGTCCGCAAAGCCGTTTGCCGCAACGGCAAAGCGCTAGGGCCGGCAGCTGATCTCCATGCCGTCCTCCACGGGGAAGGCGACGGAGACGTAGCCGTGCGCGGGGTCGCGGACGTAGGCGAGATAGTCGGCCATGCTCGCGAACGTGATGTCGTCCGCCACCACGAGCGCCCCCGGGGCCAGGCGGTCTTCGAGCAGCCGCAGCACCGGCAGGCACAGCTCCTTCCAGCCGTCGAGCAGCAGCAGGCCGATCGGTCCCGGCACCTCGGCCAGCGTCTCGAAGGCGTCGCCGGGCAGGATCGTCACGTGCTCGGCCAGCCCCGCCTGCTCCAGGTTGGCGCGGGCGGCCTTGACCTTGACGTCGCTGAGCTCGGTCGTCCAGACGTGGCCCGTGCCGTTGTCGGCGACCGCGGCCGCCAGGTGGAGGGTGGAGATGGCGTACGAGGTGCCGAACTCGACGATCGTCTCGGGGCGGCCGTTGCGCGCCAGCGCGTACAGCAGCCGGCCGCCCGCCCTGGAGATCGGCATGTACTCCCCCGCCAGCGCGTCGGCACGCTGCCGCGCGGTCGCCTCGGCGTACGGGATGTCGAGCGGCCAGGGGGCGGGGTCGGCCTCTTCGCGGTCGGCCGCAGTGAAGAGGCGGTCGAGGAGTCGCGCGGTTTCGGGCTTCGTCAAGGTGTTCATGGCGTCTACCGTAGACTCACCGTTGCGTCTAGACAACCTGCTAAGGTCGGACGCGTCGAAGGAGGGAGCCCATGGGCGGCACCGCGCAGAAACACCGCGGCAACCGGTACGGCCGCAGCGAGGAGGCGCGCCAGAGCGTGCTGGAGGCGGCCGACGACCTGCTGGTGGAGGTCGGCTACGCGCGCCTGACCATCGAGGGCATCGCCGAGCGGGCGGGCGTGGCCAAGCAGACGATCTACCGCTGGTGGACGTCCAAGAACGACATCCTCATGGACGCCTTCGTCCAGGACGCCGCCGAGGCGCTCATCCCGTCCGACACCGGCGACCTGCGGCATGACCTGCGCACCCACGCCCGCAACGTCGCCGCCTTCCTCACCGCCTCCGACGCCGGCGCCGTGTTCCGCGCCCTCACCGCCCAGGCCCAGCACGACCCGGCGCTCGCCGCCCGGCTGCAGGCCGAGCACCTCGGCAAGCAGCGCGGCCACGACCGGCTCCCCTTCGAACGCGCGCATATCCGGGGCGACCTCGACCCCGGCGTGGACATCGACCTGGCCGTCGACCAGATCATGGGGCCGATCTACTACCGCGTCCTGGTCACCGGCGAGCCCGTGACGCGGGAGTTCACCGACACGCTGGTGGACGCCGTCCTCTCCCGGGGCTAAGCGATGTTTGCGTAGTTTGATAGGTTTTAGGTGGTGTGCCGGGAAGTCTGGTCGGCGAGCGTACGTCCTGTTCCCCGACCACGAGCGGAGCTTCATGCCCGGCACCTTCACCACGCCATCTCGTCCTGCCCGGAACCTGTTCTACCGTTCCGAGGCCCGCCGCATCGCCGGCATCCTGCGCAAGGAGACCATCGGCGGCGCGCTGCTGCTGGCCGCCGCACTCGTCGCGCTCGTCTGGGCCAACTCGCCGTGGGCGCAGACGTACGAGGACCTGCGCGCCTTCGAGGTGGGCCCCGCTACGCTGCACCTCGATCTGGACCTGGCCACGTGGGCCGCGGACGGCCTGCTGGCGATCTTCTTCTTCGTGGCGGGCCTGGAGCTGAAGCGCGAGTTCGTCGCGGGCGACCTGCGCGACGTTCGGCGGGCCGCGGTGCCGGTGGCCGCCGCCGTCGGCGGGGTCGTCGTGCCCGCGCTGGTCTACCTCGCGATCGCCGGCGGCTCTGGCGGCGCGCAAGGCTGGGCGATCCCGACCGCCACCGACATCGCGTTCGCGCTGGCGGTGCTGGCCGTGATCGGCCGCTCCCTGCCGGAGGCGCTGCGGACCTTCCTGTTGACCCTGGCCGTGGTGGACGACCTGATCGCCATCGTGGTCATCGCCCTCTTCTACACCGCACACCTCGCGGTGCTGCCGCTGCTGGGCGCCCTCGTCCCGCTGGCGGTCTTCGCGGTGCTGGTACGACGCGGCGTACGGGCCTGGTGGCTGCTGCTGCCGCTCGCGTTCGCCACATGGGCGCTGGTGCACGCCTCCGGGGTGCACGCCACCGTGGCGGGGGTGCTGCTGGCGCTGACCGTTCCCGTCGCGGCGCACTCAGGCGAGAACGCGACCGGGCTCGCCGAGCACTTCGAGCACCGGTTCCGCCCGGTCTCGGCCGGGGTCGCCGTGCCCGTGTTCGCGTTCTTCTCCGCCGGGGTGTCGCTGGGCGGGCTGAGCGGGCTGGCCGGCACGCTGACCGAGCCGATCGCCGCCGGCATCCTGGCCGGGCTGCTGATCGGCAAGCCCCTTGGCATCCTGGGCGCGACGTGGCTGGTGGCCAGGTTCACCCGCGCCACGCTGGACGAGGGGCTGGGGTGGATCGACATGGCGGGGCTCGCCGTGCTGTCCGGGATCGGGTTCACGGTGTCGCTGCTGATCGGCGAGCTGGCTTTCGGTGCGGCGGAGGTCGCGCAGGTGAAGGTGGCCGTGCTGACCGGGTCGGTCGCGGCGGCGCTGGTGGCCATGGTGATCCTGCGCCTGCGCGCCCGTACGCACGCCGCCGCTCGCTAGACCCGGCCGGCTGGCTCAGCCGGCCGCGCGTTCCAGGGCCTTGGCCGCGCGGTCGACGTCGGCCTCGGTCGTGCGCCAGTTGGAGAACGCCGCCCGCAGGGCCGGAACGCCCGCGTACTCGGTGGTGGTGACGAACGCCTCGCCGGACTCCGCGACCGAGCGGGCCACCTCGGCGGCCCGCTCGGGGGCGTCGGCGAGGGTGAAGCAGACGACGTTCAGCCGGACCGGGGCCAGCAGCCGGTACGCGGGCATCGCGGCCAGGCGCTCACCGAGGCGGGCGGCGAGCGCGATGTCCCGCCGGACGATCTCGGCGTGGCCCTCCCGCCCGTACGCCGCCAGCGTGAACCAGGCCGCCAGCGCCCGCAGCCGCCGCGAGTTCTCCGGCGTGAGGTGCAGGAAGTCGGGCCGGTCGCCGAGCGAGCCGAGGTAGGCGGCCGAGTTCTGGAAGACCCGCGCTTGGAGGTCGCGGCGGCGGGTGAACTGCGCGGCGCTGTCGTACGGGACGTTCAGCCACTTGTGCAGGTCGAGACAGATCGAGTCGGCCTCTCCCAGGCCGTC
The DNA here is from genome assembly GCF_042428605.1 of Nonomuraea salmonea. NCBI lineage: Bacteria > Bacillati > Actinomycetota > Actinomycetes > Streptosporangiales > Streptosporangiaceae > Nonomuraea > Nonomuraea salmonea. Next base: position 37,379 of record NZ_JBHMCF010000007.1, on the reverse strand, counting down.
CACGAGGTGGGCGTGGCCGGGCGAGAGCGCGGCGAAGGCGCCGAAGGCGGCATCCACGTGCAGCCAGAACGGGTACCGCTCGCGCAGCGCGGCGATCGCCCGCAGGTCGTCGTAGTCGACGGTGTTGACCGTGCCGGCGTTCGCGACCACGATCGCGGGCTCGCCGTCCAGCTCGCGCAGCGCCGCTTCGAGGCTCTGCACGTCCACCGCCTCCCTGCCGGGCAGCACGCCGACCCTGCGCAGCGCCGCACGGCCGAGCCCGAGCATCGACAGCGCCTTGCCGATGCTGGAGTGCGGCGTCCCGGACAGCACCCGCACCGGCCCCAGCGCCGCGAGCCCCTGATCGGCCACCGAGACGCCGCGCCGCTCCCCGACCCACTCGCGGCCGATGGCCAGGCCGGTGGCGTTCGACATGGTGGCGCCGCTGACGAACGCCCCCTCGTGCGCGCCAGGAAGCCCGAACAGGTCGCGCAGCCAGCCGACGGCCTCACGTTCGAGGTCGGCGACCGAGGAGTCGACACCGCTGTCGGCGTTCTGGTCGTAGGCGGCCGTCAGCCAGTCACCGGCGAGCGCGGCCGGCGTACTGCCACCGACGACGAACCCCAGGTACCGGGGACCGGCACCACCCGAGAACCCGGCCGCCCAGCGCCGCTCGAACACCTCCAGCGCACCCCTCGCCCCGGCTCCGCGCTCCGGCAGCGCGACCGGCTCGCGCGGGCCGGGCGGCGGCCCTACCGGCCGCTCCCCCAGCCCCGCCAGGAACCGGGTGGCGTGCTCGCGAGCCTCGTGCAGCAGGCCGGGCAGGTCGGCGAGATCGTCCCTGAGTCGTGGGTGCATGGAGCCAGCGTAGAGAGCGCGGCCTAGGCGCGGCCCCGCGGGTGAGAAGTCAGCCCGCACCACCCACGGACGCGTGCGAGCCCGTGCAGGCCCAGCACCCGCCAGAGCGATAAGGGGGCCCTCGTCACCCCCGCGCCGGCGTGAACGGGCGTGCCTCTGCGCGGGCCGGTGGTTCAGTGCGGGGTGGCGGGCTCGAAGAGTTCGACGAGGTTGCCGGAGGGGTCTTCGAGGAGGATCTGCCGGCCGCCGGGACCCGAGACGACCTCGCTGCGGAACGACAGCCCGGCGGCCCGGAGCCGGTCGATCTCCGCGTCCAGGTCCTCGTAGAGGAGGTGGACGCGGTTACGGCCGGGCGGGGTGCCCTCGGGGGTGGCGCGGGCGCCGGAGCTGGGCGGGCCGGACAGCAGGAGCCGCAGCGGGCCGCGTACGACGTCGGCGAAGGCGGGCGCGACGGCGGTGCGGACGGTGAAACCGAGGTGGGTCGTGTAGAAGTCGACGGCGGCCTGGACGTCGTCCACGAGGTAGCGGACGCCGGCGTACTGGTCGGATGTGGCCATGATGGGAGCCTCCTGTCGCGGCGGCGTCGGTACCCGGGGGCCGCCGTGAGGCGATGGTACATCAATCTGGTTTGATGTACCCGTACAAGCGAGGGCGAGCGGAAGGACGGCGGGGTGGACGATCGCCAGGGCGGCGCGGCGCGGGAGGTGGCGCTGCTCTTCCTCAAACTGGGCACCATCGCGTTCGGCGGCCCCGCCGCGCACACCGCGATGATGCGCGACGAGCTGGTACGCCGCCGCGGCTGGGTCACCGACGAACGCTTCGCCGACCTGATGGGCGCCACCAACCTGATCCCCGGCCCCAACTCCACCGAACTCGCCATCCACCTCGGCCACGACCGCGCGGGACGGCGCGGCCTCATCCTGGCCGGCGCCTGCTTCATCCTGCCCGCCGCCCTCATCGTCACCGCCCTGGCCTGGGCCTACGTCACCTACGGCAGGACCCCGGCCGTCGAGGGCATCCTGTACGGCATCGTCCCCGTGGTCATCGCCATCATCGCCCACGCCCTGTTCGGCCTGCTCAGGGCCGTGATCAAGTCCTGGTGGCTCGCGGCGGTGGCGGCCGGGGCGCTGGCGGCGTACCTGCTGGGCGTCAACGAACTCCTCATCCTGGCGGCGGGCGCGCTCCTGGCCGCGGCCGCCCACCTCCCGCGCCGCCCCGGCGGCGTGCACGGCCTGCTCGGCGTCCCCATGCTCGGCGTCCCCATGCTCGGCGCACCCGTCTTCCCCGACCCCACCGGCGGCCAGCTCGCCCAGCTCTTCCTCACCATGCTCAAGATCGGCTCGGTGCTGTACGGCAGCGGCTACGTCCTGCTCGCCTTCCTGCGCGGCGACTTCGTCGACCGGCTCGGCTGGATCACCTCCGCCCAGCTCATCGACGCCGTCTCCATCGGCCAGGTCACTCCGGGGCCGGTCTTCACCACCGCCACCTTCATCGGCTACCTCGTCGCCGGCCCCATCGGCGCGTTCCTCGCCACCGTCGCCATCTTCCTGCCCTCCTTCGTCTTCGTCGGCCTGCTCACCAAGATCACCCACCGGCTCCGCGCATCCCGGTGGACCTCCGCCCTGCTCGACGGCGTCAACGCCACCGCGCTGGCGCTCATGGCCGGCGTGTCGTACCAGCTCGCCCGCACCGCCCTCATCGACGTGCCGACGGTGGCCATCGCCGTGATCAGCCTGGTGCTGCTGTGGCGTACCCAACTCAACAACGCCTGGCTCATCGCGGGCGGCGTCGCGATCGGCATTCTCATCAATTTGATTTGATGTATCGTGGTGAGAGTGAGCGACACTCTCTCGCCGCCCGAGGTCCTGCGCCTGACCGGGCATCCGGTGCGGTGGCGGCTGCTGAACGAGCTGGCGCGCAGCGATCTGCAGGTACGTGAGCTCACGGCCCTGGTAGGCCAGAAGCAGAGCCTCACCTCGTACCATCTGGGCCAATTGCGCACCGGCGGCCTGGTCACCATGCGCCGCAGCTCGGCCGACAAGCGCGACACGTACTACAGCCTCGACCTCGCCGCCTGCCGCACCCTGCTCATGCAGGCCGGCGCCGCGCTGCATCCCGGCCTTCGCCTGATCCCCGCCGCGCCGCCCCCGCCCCAGGTCGGCTCCGCTCCCCTCCGCGTCCTGTTCCTCTGCACGGGCAACAGCTCCCGATCGCAGATGGCCGAGGCGCTCCTGCGGCACCTGGCGGGGCCGCGGGCCGAGGCCGCCAGCGCGGGCAGCGCCCCCAAACCGCTCCATCCCGACGCGATCCGTGTCATGCACGAACGCGGCCTCGACATGAGCGCCCACCACCCCAAGCACCTGGGCGAGTTCACCGGCCGCCGCTTCGACCGGGTGATCACCCTGTGCGACCGGGTCCGCGAGGTATGTCCCGAGTTGCCCGGTGCTCCCGAGACGACGCACTGGAGCCTCCCCGACCCGGCGGCCCCTGATCAGGGCGGCTACCCGGCATTCGTCCGTACGGCCGACGACCTCACCACCCGCATCCGGTTCCTGCTGCACACCCTGAGCGTCTGACCCGGCTTGACTTGGAGCGCGCTCCAACTTCTACCGTTCGTCCCATGAGTGACGGACATGCCCGGCCAGAGGAGCAGCCGACCCTCACGATCGCCCAGGTCGCCGCGCGCACCGGCCTCACCCCGGACACCCTGCGCTACTACGAGCGCGCCGGGCTGATCGAAGGAGTCGGCCGCACCCCCGGCAACCAGCGCTGCTACGCGGCCTCCGACCTGGACTGGCTGGAGTTCCTGCTGCGGCTGCGCGAGACCGGCATGTCGATCAGCGACATGCAGCGGTACGCCCGGCTGCGCGCCGCCGGCGACGCCACCCTCGCCGACCGGCTGGCCCTGCTCCGCGAACACCAGGCCGAGCTCGACGAGCGCATCCGCGGCCTGCTCCGCAACGCCGCCGCCCTGGGCGACAAGATCACGCACTACGAGACGCTGCTCGACCAGCAGCCGGAAACGGACCAACCATGACCACCGGCCCCACCACGGAACCCACCACGGGACCCACCGACCCCACCTTGGGACCCACGCACCCCACCTCGGACAGCACCGCCGAGACCCGTCAGGAGCGTTTCGAGCGCGGGATGGAGGTACTCAACCGCGTCGACGGCGAGAGCGGGCAGCGCGTCATCGACGCACTCGCCGACGTCAACCCCGAGCTCGGCCACCAGGTCGTGGCCTGGGGCTTCGGCGAGATCTACAACCGGCCCGGCCTGTCGCCACGCGACCGCCAACTGGTCACCCTCGGCATGCTCACCGCCCTCGGCGGCTGCGAACCCCAGCTCGACGTGCACATCAACGCGGCGCTCAACGTCGGCCTCACCAGCGACGAGATCGCCGAAGCCCTGCTGCACACCGCCGTCTACTGCGGCATGCCCAAGGCCATCAACGCCACGTTCGTCGCCAAGAAGGTCTTCGGCGAACGCGGTCTGCTGAAGGACTCTTAGACGGCGATGCTCGACAGCCCGAACCCGCCCGCCCGGCCGCCTGGGTGACCGCCTTCCCGCGCTGGACCTGTCCGCCATGGCCCTACGCCTGGCGGGGCCCGGACCTCCGCCCACCTTCCGATGATTCCCGGGCTTCCGCCTGCCGTCGTGGCTGCGTCAGGGGCGCAGACGGTGGAACAGCTCCATCCGGGCGCGGTGGTATTCGCGGTCCTCCTCATCGTGCGCGACTCCGGCGCGGGCGGCCTTGTGGAAGTAGGCGTACTCCCTGCGCAGCTTGTGCCTGACGAGCTGGGTCAGCGACTCGTCGTCCAGGTGCCCCGCCGTGCCGCCCTCCTCGTGGTACGCCGCCACGAACTCCTTGCTCGGCCCGGCCACGTCATCACCCCACTCCAGAGCGGCGGCGGCCAGCTCCAGCTCAGGGGCACCGACGAAGGCCTCGTCCCAGTCGAGAACCGCCACCAACCGGCCGTCCCGGGCCAAGGTGTTGCCGGTGTAGTAGTCGCCGTGCAGGGGGTGGCGCACGGGATGCCTGGCGTGGAAGTCGGCCAGCCAGCGGTCCAGGCCGGGGTCGGCCAGCTCGGCGGCGTCCTGGGGCGGATCGCCGTACAGACCGGACTCCTGGAAGGCGGCCACCGGCCGCGGACCAGGACGACACCCGGAGAGCGACCTGTGCAGCCTGGCGAGCAACCGAGCACCGGCCTCGCGCTGAGCCGGGACGTCGGAGTCCGGCCAGCCACCCTCGACGTACGGCCAGCAGGAGACCGGACGGCCACCCACGACGACGACCGTCGCCCCTTCAGGAGTCGCCAGCGGCGCAACGGCCTCAGGCAGACCAGCGGCGCCATGCCGCGCGACCGCATGACACCACTCCGCCTCGGCGACGCTACGCCCCACAGGACCGAGCCGGACCACGTGCCCGTCGAGACGGTAGGCGGCCGACTCCTCACCACCGTGCAGCCGCTCCCCCTCCCCCATGACACCCCAGGCCAGCGCGACGGCTTCGCGGATCTCCCGGGTGAAAGGCGTCTGGACGTAAATCATCCGCCCAACCTATGCCTCGGCCGCTCCCGGCCTCACGCCGAAGGGCTGACCAGGCCCGTCTGGTAGGCGATCACGACCAGTTGCGCACGATCACGTGCCCCCAGTTTCGTCATCGCGCGGCTGACATGCGTCCGCGCGGTCGCCGGGCTCAGGAACAGCCGGGCGCCGATCTCCTGGTTGCTGAGCCCCTCCCCCACCAGGGCCAGCACCTCGCGTTCGCGCTCGGTCAGCACCGCCAGCCGGTCTTCCGCGACCCGTACGGCCGTCCGCCGGGCGGTGAACTGACCGATGAGACGCCGCGTGATCCGGGGTGCGAGCAGCGCGTCGCCGGCGGCGATCACCCGGATGGCATGCAGCAGCTCGGCCGGCCCCGCGTCCTTGAGCAGGAACCCGCTGGCTCCGGCCTGGAGGGCGTCGAAGACGTACTCGTCGGTGTCGTACGTGGTCAATATCAGCACGCGGACCTGCTCCAGCCCGCGCGTCCGGGCGATCTCGGCGGTGGCCTCGATCCCGTCCACGTGGGGCATGCGGATGTCCATGAGCACGACGTCGGGACGCGTGGCCAGGGCCCCCTCGACGGCTTCCGCGCCGTTCCTCGCCTCTCCGACCACCGTGATGTCGTCCTCAAGGTCGAGCAGCACCTTGAACCCCGACCGTACGAGCCCCTCATCATCGGCGAGCAACACCTTGATCACAGCCGCACCCCCGTCGGCGCGAGAGGCAGCCGAGCCCTGACCTCGAACCCACCGCCCGGCCTCGGCCCGGCAGCGAGCTCCCCACCCAGCAACCGGCAGCGCTCCCGCATCCCGACGATCCCGCGCCCGGACTCGTCAGGCGGCTCCACGACGGTGCCCCGGCCTTCATCGGTCACCCGGACCTCCAAGGCTTCGGGCCCAGGATCGAGCACCACCGTCACCCGGGTCGGACCGACGTGGCGGACGACGTTCGTGATCGACTCCTGCACGATCCGGTACGCCGCACCGCCCACAGCGCTCGGCAACGGCGTCGCGGGCGAGCTCTCCTGAACCTCGACGTCGAGCCCGGCCGCACGGGCCTTGGCGACCAGCTCCCCGACCTGCTCCAGCCCCGGATACGGCTCCCGTCCCTCCTCATCGTCATCCCGCAGCACCCCGAGAATGGCCCGCATCTCCCGCAACGCCCGCGAACTCGTCTGCTCGATCGCGCGCAGCGCCTCCCGCGCGACGTCCGGCCGCTTGTCCAGCACGTGCGCCGTCACCCCGGACTGCACGTTGATGATCGCGATGGCATGCGCGACCGTGTCATGGACCTCACGCGCGATCCGCAGCCGCTCGGCGTCCACCCGTGCCCGCGCCTCCTCCTCACGCGTCCGCTCGGCCAGCTCGGCCCGCCGCTGCGCGTCGGCGGCGATGACCTGCCGGGACCGTACGGACTCACCGAGCGCCACGCTCATGACGGAGGCTCCGATCCGGAAGTACACCCACCCGATGGCCGCCCGTGGCTCGACATCAGCCGCGGCGACCAGCCAGACAGCGGACAACACCGCCACACCCACGCCGGCGATCACCAGCGACCGCCGCCCGTCCCCATAGGCGGCCAGGGTGTAGAGCGCGAGAAAGAGCCCAAGCCACCCGGGCCCATCAGGAAAATCAAGGACGTAGTACACCAAGCTGGCCAGCGCCGTGACGACGAACACCGGCACCGGCCACCGCCGGCGAACCGCGACGACCAGCCCACTGACGACGAGCAGGACGTACCCGAGATCGCCGAGGTCGGTGAGCGGCCGCGGCACCACCTCACCGGCATTGCGCACGATCGTGCCCTGAACCTGCATGACGGTGATGAAGAGCGCGATCAACGCATCCTGCACCGCCACCGGCAGACGCCACGACTGTTTCATGCCGCGATCCTACGATCGCCGCCGCTGGAACCACCTCCCCCCGCAGTCCCGCCCGCCTACGGCAACGGACGTACCGACCGCGCACCCACCTACGCGCACCTGCGTAGCAGCCGCCATCCGCTGCCCGAAGCGAGACCCCTCTCATCGGCGCGACGCTCGATGGGCAACAGAACTTCGGCGAAAGGACGTCCCATGTCCCTCCTGCTCGCGCTGGCCTCACCCGTCTGTACGTCGGCCGCAGAATGCGCAGGCCAGGGCGTCGACACCTTCCTCGGCACCCCCGAACGAATCTGGGCCAGCGTGGCCGCCCTGGTGGCGGTGGGCAGCACCATCATCGGCTGGCTGGCACTACGCAACGCCGGGCGGTGGAAAGCCCTCACGGCCCTGACCCTGGGGATCGTCGGCGCCCTCAACGGCGCAGTGAAACTGGCGATCGCCGACGGCGGCCTCGGCACCGGCAACGGCGTGTTCGGCGCGGCCATGGCCCTGGCACTCGGGCTGCTCGGCGCCCTCCTGGGCCGCTTGGCCCTGACCCGCGGCCGCCGCCCCGAAATGAGCCGCTGACCTCGGCAAGGACCCGACCGAGACGCTGCGATCCGAAAACTCTGCTTCGGCATTCACTCGACTGAAGGAACCCTCATGTCCATCCTTGCCACGCTGACGCTCGAGACACCAGCGGCACATCTCCTGGCCCAGCCCGTCGACGCCTACGCCCTGACCACGGGACGCGTCTGGTCCGTGGTGGGCGCAGTGCTGGGCCTGGCCGGCATCGCCATCGGCGGCCTGGCCCTGGCCCGCCCCACCGGCCGCCTCGGAAGGCGGGGCGCAGCCATAGCTCTGACGGCGGGGCTCGCCACCGCGGTCATCGGCGGCTGGATCATCGCCGCCGCAGAAGGCGGACCTGGCACGGGGTACGGCATCGTCGGCGGCTACGTGGACCTGGCGATGGCCCTGATCGCCCTCCTCCTCGGCGCCTTGGCGTTGATCCGCTCCCGCCGGACCACCTGACCCGCAACTGGACCATCGGATGTCGTGCGTAGACCTGCGGACTCATGATCCATGGGTCCAAGGCCCACTACTGCGTCACCGACTCGCCACGTTACGTAGGAGCAAAGGGAAAGTGAGCCTTGCCGGTCTTGGCATCGTGATGATCGCTGATGGGCGCGCCGACGTCGATGGTGACGGGCGGGGCGTCCAGTTGTGCGGATTGGAAGGCATTGACCAGCCCGTCCTCGCCTCCGGAAATGATCAGTTCCCCGGTTTCCAACGCACAGGTCACATTCCGGCGGTGTGCCGATCGCGTCACGACACCGTGCGGGGTTTCCAACCGGAGCAGGCCCGAGTGAGTGCCGGCGACGAGGCCACCGACGGCCGGAGACGCCAGAAGACTGCGCAGGGCCTCGGGCGCGAGGTGCCGCATGGGTGCGATGGGGGTCAGGTCGGGAAGCCGCCAGGCTCCTGCCCGACCTGACCGGTCGCCCGCCAGCAGCAGCGCTCCGCCACCAGCATCGGGTGCCATCGATGCGGCGGTCACCGCCTGCTCAGGCCCTTCAAGACGGCTCCTGAGCTTCTTGAGGCCCTCAACTGTGCTCAGGGAGAGGCGTGGCGATGAACCCGCAAGATCACAAGCTTCCCTCCCCACACGAGGCATGTGACTGCAGCGTGAAGGCCTTCAAAGGAGCCGTCAGAGCGAGCCGTTGCTTCCACTCGCTGAAGCAATGACCGCAGGCGAGTCGGCCACTACCCAGCTCATCGAGCCGAAACGTGTGAGCCCCGAGCCGGCCCGCAGATCCCGATCACTAGGCGCACAAGTCCCTCCACCGCAGAGAATGACTGCACTGTTCTCATGCAGGCCGAATCATCCGTTTGGGACACTACTTTGCGAGTAATCCAGCTTCCGCTGTGAGTTCGATTTATCCTTCACAGGAATCGGCGCATTTCTGCAGCCGCTCTCTTGAATCGATCTCGCCATGCCAAAAAGTCTTGTTCGTGATACGACGCTGACGTCGGCATTCCTCGTCCTGATCGCCGTCATGTCCTCATGTACGAGTGGGACGAAGGGCCAGCAACCGCCCGCGACCGCCGCGCAGGAATCGCGCCCGATCCCTGGTGATGGCTCCGAACTCATGACTGAGACCATCACCGACGGGACCGAGATCAGGGCGTCCCAGGTCTTCACCAAGACCTGGGACTTGCGTAACGCGGGCACAGTCCCTTGGAAGGATCGTTACCTCGTACGTGAAGGACCAGGAGGCGGTTGCACGACGGAGCCGAAGGTACGGGTACCGGACGCCGATCCTGGCGAGACCGTCACGATCACCGTGCAAGTGACCGCGCCCTCCAATCCGACGGTTTGCCATGTGTCCTGGAAGATGGCAGACGCGCAGGGACACCACTACTTTCCCCAGCTGACTGGAATTTGGTTCGACGTCATCGTCGTCAGGTGAGGCGCAGCGGCCATGGCGCGTGTCTTCATCAGTCATGCCGGCGACGATTCTGAGTTCGTCAGGGAGATCTGCGACTGGCTCCATGCCGAGGGGCATGATCCGTTCCTCGACCGGCACCCGGTGCATGGCATAGACCACGGTGAGGAGTGGCACAGACGCCTCTACCACGAACTCCTTCGTACAGACGCAGTCATTTGCCTGGTGACGCCCAAGTACCTCACGTCGGTTTGGTGTGCCGCGGAGATCGCCATCGCGGACGCGCACGGCCGCCAACTGCTGCCGCTCAGCCGTGAACCCGGGCTCGCGCATCCGCTCATGCAACGTCTCCAGCACGTCCACTACGACGCCGATCCGATGGCGGCTAAGCAGCGGGTGGCAAAGGCGCTGCGCGGCCTTGACGCCCAAGGGCGGAAGGGCTGGCAGGAAGGGAAGAATCCGTATCCGGGTCTCGATCCGCTCACCGGCGCGAACGGCGTCTTCGTCGGCCGAGATGCCGAAGTCAAGGAACTCGTGAGGGTGCTGCGCAGACCGGCCGGGCCTCGTTTTCTCGCTGTCGCAGGACCATCCGGGTGTGGCAAGACATCGCTGCTGCTCGCAGGACTCCTGCCGTCACTCGATGCGGATCACTGGCTCGTGGCTCCCCCTATGAAGCCCGGCGAAGATCCCATCTCGGCGCTGAGACATGCCCTCACGGACGTGGCCGAGAAAATCCAGCTGGACTGGTCACCGTCCGAAGTTCGCGAGAAGCTCGTCGAAAGCGAGCGCGGTCTGTTCCGGCAAGTTGAAGAGCTGCTGATCCGCGCCCGGCCGAGACGCCTCGTACTCGTCATCGACCAGGCCGAGGAGCTTTTCACGAGAAGCGGCATGGCGGCCGGCTCGTTCGCCGCGTTACTGAGAGAAGCGATCAGCGACGACGTACGCCTCCTCGCCGTCATTCGGGCGGAGTTCCTCTCCGACCTGGCCGCTCTGCCCGAACTGGTGGACATGGATCTGGACGTCCATATGATCCGTCCCCTCGACGCTGCCATGCTCCGTCTGGTGATCGAGGAACCGGCTCGCGTCGCCGGGCTCCGGCTGGCTGCGGAGTTGGCCAGTCGCCTGGTCGACGACACGAAAAGCGGCACCGCGCTGCCGCTTCTGGCGTTCACCCTGCATGAGCTGGCGAAGGACCTCACTCGAGGCGACGCGCTTTCCCTCGACCGATACCTCGGTCTCGGTGGCGTGCCTGGTGCTCTGGTGCAGCACGCGGACCGCGCCCTTGAGCGAGCGACTTTCGAGAGCAGCCTCACCCGCGAGCAGGTCCTCGCAGGTCTTGTCCTGCTGGTGACCATCGATGATGAGGGCAGGCGAGCGAGCCGCCCGGTGGACCCGACGAAGTTGGCCGAAGCGATGCGTGCCGCGTTCACCACGTTCATGAATCAACGTCTCCTCACGGGGGTCATCGACGGCGATCGGGTACGCGTCGGAATCACGCATGAGGCATTACTGACGAACTGGCCTGCGCTGAACACCGTGATCGCCGACCAAGAGGCGGTGCTGGCCACGGTACGTTCGGTCGAGCAAGCCGCGATGGAGTGGGCTGCGGCCGAGCGAAGCGAGCACTTCCTCTGGGAGGCTCCGAGGCTCACTGCGGTCGAGGCCGCCCTGCGCCTGCACCCCGAGATAGGCGGTCAGCCTAAGGGCGACCGAGGCGTTTCCCCGGTTCACTTGGACCCCGCAGCCCAGGCATTCCTCGCCGCGAATCGGGCACGCATCCGTACTCGACGCCGGGCGCGCGTCGCCGGCATAGCCGGCATCATGTCCGTCATCCTCGTTCTCACTCTCGTCGCAGTGCGGCAGCAGCTCGCCACCGACGAGGCGCATCTGGTCGCGCAGTCCCGCAAGCTCGCCAACACCGCCAGCCAGCTGCGCGACAGCGACGTGTGGCTGGCCAGACAGCTCAGCGTGATCGCCTACAACACCTCGGCCACCGCGGAAGCACGAGCGAGCGTGCTCGATTCCTCCGCAGGTCACCTGGTGACCCGGCTCCATTCTTCGGTCGGCGTAAGAGGACCGCACACGTTGGCGGTGCGGCCGGACGGCCGTCTTCTCGCCTCCAGCAACCAGTACGGCAACGTCGTGCTGACTGACGCGACAAACCCACAGCGACCCACCGTCCGAGGCGGGCTCCAAGCCGGGCAGTACGCGGTGCTGACGATGGCCTTCAGCTCCGATGGCACCACCCTCGCCGTTGGCGGCGTGGACTGGACGGTCCGGCTGTTCGACATATCCGATCCCACGCACCCGCGCTTGAAGGAGCCTCTCCTGCGCGGATCGCCCGCGGCAGTCCAGTCCGTGGCGTTCGCACCTGACGGACGGGTCCTTGCTGCAGCCCATGCGGACGGCACGATCCTCCTCTGGGACACTGCGCGACACGGACGCCTGGGGGATCCGCTGATCGCGCCATCGCGCCTGCGCCCTCATCCGGCCGTCCGCGCCGCCGCCTTCACCCCGGACGGACGCACCCTTGTCGCGGGCTCCCAAGACGGCGCCATATGGCTGTGGAACGTGGCAGACCCCCACCGCCCAAGGCTCATGGGCCCAGCTCCGGCCGGCCCTCGTGGGACCGTCTTCTCATTGACCATCAGTCCTGACGGTCGCACCTTGGCTGCCGGCGACGATGACGGGAAGGTTTGGACGTGGCGGCTGCATGAAGGCGGCATCCGAGGTCGCCTTGACGATCCGCTCATCGGGCTCGCCAGCTATGTCAATTCTGTCGCGTTCAGCCAAGACGGCAAGGCTCTCGCCGCCGGTGGCTCGGATGGCACCGTGCTCGTCTGGGCATTGCCCAACCGAGAACCCGTCGCCACGCTTCCCCACCCGGGGCAGATCACCGCGGTCAGGTTCACCACGGGCGGCGCGGCCGTGGCCACGGCGTCCTACGACGGGACAGCGCGGCTGTGGGCCATGCCCAGCCCTGTGCTTGCCGGCCCCGCCCAAGGCGTGTTCTCCGTGGAGTACAGCCCCGACGGCAAGACTCTGGCCGCCGGCAGCCGGGACGGGAACGTGTGGCGATGGGACGTCTCCGCCCAGGCCCCCCTTGTCCTGCGCCCTCTGACCAGCACGCTGAAAGGGCTCCATCATAACGGCGTGATGACGTTCAGCCCCGACGGACACACCATGGCGGCAGCCAGCCGAGAGGGACCGATTCAGCTCTGGAATGTTACGGACCCGCGCCGTCCGACCCCGTCGATTCGTCTTCTGGCAGGAGCGCGCGGGCACGTTAACGCTATGGCGTTCAGCCCGGACGGCGAAGTGCTAGCCGTCGGAGGTGACGACATGATCGTACGGCTCTGGAGTGTCGCTGAGCCGAGCGACCCTCGTTTGCTCGTCTCGGTGCCTCGGACTTCAGCCTCGTACATTCAGACAGTGGCCTTCAGCCCGAAAGGCGACACGCTCGTTGTGGGCAGCGATGACGGATCCGCAGCACTCCTGAACGTCGCAAACCCTGCCCGCCCTGTGCTGATGGGGTGGCTGGGGCAGCGGAACTTCACGAGCTCAGTCCTGACTGCGGCCTTCAACCACAATGGCAGGATCCTCGCGGTCGGACGTGACAACAGCACCTTGGAGGTATGGGACCTGGCCGAGCCGAAGCACCCGAAGCGCCTGGCTCGTGTACGAACAGGCCCCGGGCACTCTACCCACCTGGTGTTCCACCCGATCGACGGAACCCTCGCGTCCGCGAACACCGATCACACGGTGTCACTGTGGGATCTGCGCCGGCCGGGCGACCCGCGCATCAGCACCACCCTGACCGGTCCGGCAGACGATGTCTTCGCCGTCGCGTTCAGCCGGGACGGGAAGTCCATCGCCGCCGGCGGCCACGACAGAAAGGTCCGGATTTGGAGCACCGACGCATCCCAAGCCGCAGCGGCCATATGCACGACGGCTGGGAGACCGCTCACCGAGGAGGAGTGGCACACATACGCGCATGACCTCCCATACAGGCAGGCGTGTTGACGCCGCTGTCCTTCCGCGTTGAACGGCTACAAGCCGCCCGACTACGTAGTGACTCTCGTTGCTCGAGGCCGGTACATCAGCCTGATGGCCGCCTCGACCTAGCAGGTTGCCGTGGTGACCGCAGTCGACGTCCTGTGTCGAGGAGTTGGGGCGCGTGTATCGCCCACTCGTCACCAGGACGTCAACTGGACACCTTTCGCGTACGCCTACACGTGGGCCGGTACCCTCACGCCCGCGCCGAAGGCGTAGAGCCGATCGCCGAACGCCGCGGCGCCCAGCGGGTGGTCGGTGGCGCCTCCGCCTTGGACTTCGGCCCAGCCGTCGAAGGGGTGGTCCTGCCGAGCGGAATTCACGTAGATCCGCTTATCCGTCCCTGTGCCGAAAACGTAGAGCCGGTCGCCGAACGCCGCGGCCGCCAGCGAATGGTCGGTAAGGCCGCCGCCCTGGACCTCTGTCCAGCCGTCGAACGGGTGGTCCTGACGGGCCGAGTTGACGTAGATCCGCCGGTCCGTCCCCGTGCCGAAAACGTACAGCCGGTCACCGAACGCCGCCGCCGCCAGCGAATGGTCCGTGAGGCCGCCGCCCTGGACCTCTGTCCAGCCGTCGAACGGCTGATTCTGCCGAGCGGAATTCACGTAGATCCGCCGGTCCGTGCCCGCGCCGAAGACGTACAGCCGGTCACCGAACGCCGCGGCCGCGAGCGGGTGATCCGTGAGGCCGCCGCCCTGGACCTCCGTCCAGCCGTCGAACGGGTGGTCCTGACGGGCCGAGTTGACGTAGATCCGCCTGTCGGTACCCCTGCCGAAGACGTAGAGCCGGTCGCCGAAGGACGCGGCCGCGAGCGGATGATCGGTGATGCCCCCTCCCTGGATCTCGTTCCACCCGCCGAACGGCTGGTTCTGCCGGGCCGAGTTCACGTAGATCCGCCGGTCCGTGCCCGCGGCGAAGACGTACAGCCGGTCACCGAACGCCGCCGCCGCCAGCGGGTGGTCCGTGAGGCCGCCGCCCTGGATCTCGTTCCAGCCGTCGAACGGCTGGTTCTGCCGAGCGGAATTCACGTAGATGCGGTTGTGGTTCATTTGTTTCCCCCGGTTCGTTTGTGCGACGGATGATTGGGAGTGGACTCAGCCGTCAGGCAGGACCAGACCACGTTGCGAAAGTTGGGCATGCGTCATGAGCGGCCGGAACCGATGTTTCGGTGTCCGAGCCGCGGCAAGGGAAAGAGATATTCCGATGCGCTGCGTACTGACGATGAGTATGAGATCGGTCAGTACTGCTCAGCCGCCGACGATGGCCATGAATGGCCTCCGCAAGCAGGCGACGAAACCGGAACGCTCGAGTGGTTCAGCGTTCAATCCTTGGAATCGACTTTTCTTTATCCGGCCTCCAGGCAAAGCCACCGTCCTGGTCTTTGTTCCCTGTCTGGGCAGGCCGCATCGCGCGAACGAGACAATCCACATAAGCTCGCACATCTTCATGCTGGCGCTTCACTCCCACGGTCGCCCACTTACGCTCCCGATCGCACGCTTTGAAGCAGGCCATACCCGCGGATGACCACAGGCCGATGCTCCGTCCAGCCGGCCCAAGGGCTCGTGGAGGGTCGTTTCCACCACATCGCTTCGGGCTGTTCCCACTGCGATCGCATGGGGTCGCACGGCGATGCGGTCCGAGTTCACGGCTCTTCGGTCCATCCGGCCGGAGCGCCCGAGTCGGCATGCGACCTCGTCCATGCCGCGTGAGCGTCGAGATCCTGGAGGCGGAACTGGCCGTGATCGGCGAGGACCGCGAAGCGGTGGTGATCGGTCGATGCGTCCCGCATCCGCCTACGCTACTGGGGCTGACATCACGGCCCACTAGCCTGTTCGGGGTGGGATGGGACTTGGGTGAGCTTGTTGCGAAGTACGACGTACCGGGCGCGCAGGTCGCCGTACTGGCCGATGGGGAGATTCGGGACGAGGCTGCGGGGGTGCTGAGTCTGCGTACCCAGGTCGAGGCCACGACCGATTCGGTGTTCAAGGTCGGCTCGATCACGAAGATCTGGACGGCGACACTGATCCAGCAACTGGTCGATGACGGAGCACTGGATCTCGATCGTCCTGTTCGCGACTACTTGCCCGGGTTCCGGCTGGGCGACCAGGCCGCCACCAAGAACCTGACCGCCCGCCACCTGCTCACCCACACCGGCGGCATCGACGGGAACCACTTCGTCGAGACCGGTCGCAACGACGACGCCATCGAGAGGTTCGTCGCCGTCCTTGCCGAGGCAGCGCACCTCCTCCCGCCCGGCACCGTCTTCTCCTACTCCAACAGCGGGTACGTGATCCTCGGCCGGCTGGTGGAGGTGCTACGCGGCAAGCCCTTTCACGACGTGCTCCGCGAACGTCTGGTGACGCCGCTGGGGTTGCGGAGTGCCGCCCTCGACCCCTATGAGGCGATCCTGCACCGGGCGGCGGTCGGCCACGTCCACAGCGGCGGCGGCGAGGTCGTCCCGGTCAAGGAGTGGGCGGTTTCCTACTACGCGGCGCCCAGCGGGTCGCACTTCGCGATCAGCGCGCGGGAGTTGCTGGAGTTCGTCCGCCTGCATCTCGCCGATCCCGCGCTGGCGGCGCTGCGCGAGCCGCAGCTGGACGACGTCCCGGACTTCGGTGGCGGCGTCATCGGCTGGGGGCTCGGATGGATGCTCTATCAGGACGGCGTCGTCGGGCACACCGGTGTCGCCAAGGGACAGAAGGCGTGGCTGCGCGTCGTCCCGTCGGCGGGGGTGGCGGTGGCGGTGCTGACGAACAGCGCGGGTGGGGAGCCTTTGGCGTACGAGATCTTCGGGGCGGTGCTCGGGGAGCTGGCGGGCGTCGAGACGGCGCCACGTCCTGTGCCGCCCTTGAGCCCGGCCGCTATCGACGCGGACCGCATGTGCGGCACCTACCGCTCCACGCTGCACGACATCACCTTGACCAGCGAGAACGACCGCGCGTTCCTCATCTACCGCGCCGGCGGGTCGGAGAAGCGGGTCGAGGTCGTACGCCTCAGCGACAGCTCGATCATCACCCTCGGCCCCGATCCCTCCGGCCATCAGGTCCTGTCGCTGGTCGGCTCCGACGAGCACGGCCGCGCCCGTTTCCTGCACAACGGCGCCGCCGCCTACCGGATCTCCTGAACATCGATGACGAGACCGGACGTGGCGACGCCGATCTCACCGTCGTACGCGGTCGCGGCGGCGGCTCGCGCGGCGGCGGGGGCGGTGCCCGGCTGCAGGTGCGTCAGTAACAGGTGCCGGGCAGCGGCTTCCCGGGCTTGCCGGCCTGCCTGGCGGGCGCTCGTCAGGAGGGAGCCCTTCGGGACCTGGTCCACGTAGGTGGCCTCGGCCAGGAGGAGGTCGGCGTCACGGGCCAGCTCCACGCGGTCGGGGCTGGGGCCGCTGTCGCCGGTGTAGACGAGGACCTGTCCACCTGCTGTCAGCCTTATGCCGACGTTGGGCACCGAGTGCGGGAGCAGCCGGGTTCGTACGCGGAAGGGGCCGATGTCGGGGACCACATCACGCAGGACGTAGGAGCCGGTCAGCACTCCTGGGCGGTCCAGCGCGAGCACCGCGTCCAGGGCGCCCGGCGGCGCGTACACCGGCAGCGGTGCCGCCGGATTCTCAAGCATCGTTCGGGCTCGCAGCAGCGGGTTCAGGTCGGCGCAGTGGTCGGGATGGCCGTGGCTGACGAACACGGCGTCGATCTGGTCGGCGCCGACCCGTTCCAGCAGACGGGGCACGGTCGCGTACCCGGGATCGATGAGCAGCCTGAACCCGTCATGCTCCACGAGGTACCCACTGCACGCCTGGCCCGCCGCCGGCCAAACGCCGCATCCGCCGAGAACCGTCAGCAGCATTCCGAAACCCCTTTCCCAAGAGCTGTTGGAAAAGTATTATCCCAATGTGTCTTCGGAAAATGACCTCGTCCCCCTGCGCGCCCTGGCCAACCCGCTGCGCATCCGCATCGTGTCGCTGCTCACCGGCGCGTCGATGTCGGCCACCGAGGTCGCCGACGAGCTCGGCATCGCGCACGCCTCGGCCAGCTACCACCTGCGCCAGCTGGCCAAGGCGGGTTTCCTCCAGCAGACGGACGAGCAGCCGCGGTCCGGCAAGGGCCGCCCGCAGCTGCGCTACCGCTATGACCCGTCCAGCGGCGAGCGGCTCGACCGGTCCGAAGGGCGGCAGCTCCTGTTCCAGGCGATGAGCTCCGACCTGGCCAGGCGCATGACGGAGACCGAGCGCCAGCGCACGTCCATGGACGCCGAGGTGTGGCTGCCCAGGCCCGTCTGGGAGGAGGTGGTCGGCCTGATCGACCAGGCCGTGGCGCTCGTGCACGACAAGGCAGGGCCGCCGCACGACGGCGTCAAGGTCAGCATGACCGCGATCCTGCTCGAACTCCGCGACGAGCGGTGATCGGGCGCCTGCTCGTCTGCACGGCCGGCGCGTTCCTGTCGATCGGACTGCTCATCCCGGCGGTTCCGCGCTACCTGGACGGCCCGCTGGGCCGGCAGCCCGGCATGGTGGGCGTCTCGCTGGCCGTCACCGCGGCGGCGGGGGTGCTCGCCCGCCCGCTCGCCGGACGGGTGGCCGACAGGCTCGGACGGCGCGCGGCCCTGTGCGCGGGGGCGCTGCTGCTGTCCGGTACGTCCCTCGCACTGCTCGCCGCCGGGGAGTTACCGCTGTTCCTCGTCCTGCGCGGCGTCGCCGGGGCCGGGGAGGCACTGGCGTACGTCGGTCTCGCCACGCTGGCCAGTGATCACCGGCGGTCCGGGGCGGCGATCAACCACTTCTCGGTCGTCGTCAACGCCGGCCTGCTCGCGGGGCCGGTCATCGCCGAGACGCTGTACGCCACGTGGGGGTTCGCCGCCGTCTGGACCACGGCCGCAGCCGCGGCGCTCGGCTCGGCGGCGGTCGGGCTCACCTTGCCGAAGACCGTGGTGAGCGCTGCCGAAAGCGCATCGGGAACCGGGCGGGCCCGCCTGTACCACCCGTCCGCGCTGCGACCCGGCTTCGCCTACCTGGCCTCCGTGTGGGGCTACACCGCCATCAGCGCCTTCCTCCCCCTGCACCTCGGCGGCGGCTCCGGCAACCTCCACTTCCTGGTCTACGGCGGCGTCCTCATCACCATCCGCCTGGCCGGACACCGCCGGCTGGCCACGACCTCCCCCGCGCGTCTGGCCGTCGCCTCCCTCCTGCTGTCCGGAGCGGGCACGCTCCTGCTCGCCGCCTGGCCATCCCCGGCGGGAACGTGGTGCGCGATCGCGCTGATAGGCGCCGGGCAGGGCCTCGGCCTGCCCGCCTTCCTCCGGCTGGCCGTGCACGACGTGCCCGCGGAGGAGCGCGGCTCAGCGGTGGCCACCACGACGGCCTTCTTCGACGTCGGTTTCCTCAGCGCCGCCCTGTCCCTCGGCGCCCTGGCCGACCGGTTCGGCCTGGCCGCCGGCTTCGCCGTGGCGGGCGTCGTGTCCGCCGCCGGAGCCCTGCTGTTCATGCCCGTACGCAAAGGAGCCCCCCTTGACCATTCCCGACGCTGACCTGGCCGGCTACGCGGACGTGGTGTTCGACGTGGCCGTCCCTCTCCTGGCGGACGACCGGGTGCTGATCAACGCGGAGATCGAGCATGCCCCGCTGGCCCGAGCGCTCGCCGAGGCCGCCTACACCAGAGGCGCCCGTTATGCCGACATCTGGTACTTCGACCCGTACGCCAAACGCTCCCGCGTCCAGCACGCCGAAACGGCGACTCTGGCCGAGGTGCCCGCGTGGCTCGACGCCCGCAACAACGAGGTGGCACGGCACGGCGGCATCATCGTCAACATCCGCGGCGCCGCCGCCCCCGACCTCCTGGCCGGGCTTGACCCGGTACGCGTCGGCCTGGACCGCATGCCGTCGCTCACCTCACGGCAGCGGCTCCAGCTCGGCAACCTGGTCCGCTGGACGATCATCCCGTACGCCACCCCCGAGTGGGCCCGTACCGTCTTCGGCGAACCCGACCAGGACCGGCTGTGGCGGCACCTGCGCCGCATCCTCCGCCTCGACGAGCCCGACCCGCGCGCGGCCTGGCGGCAGCGCGTCGCCGAGCTGCTCGACCGCGCCCGGCGGCTCACCGAGCTGCATCTGGACGCCGTACGGTTCGAGGGCCCCGGCACCGACCTGACCATCGGCCTGCTCCCGGACGCCCACTGGACCGCCGCCCGCCTGGAGGACGTCGAGGGCCGCCCGTTCCAGGCCAACCTGCCGACCGAGGAGGTGTTCACCACCCCCGACCACCGGCGCGTGGACGGGACGGTCCGCGCCACCCGGCCGCTGTCCCTCGACGGGACCGTCATCCGCGACCTGGAGCTGACGTTCGCCGGCGGCGTCGTGACCGAGGTCAGGGCGAGCGCCGGGGCCGACGTCGTCCGTACGCACCAGGCCACCGACGCGGGGGCGGCCCGGCTGGGCGAGCTCGCCCTGGTCGATCGTTCGTCGCGGGTGGGCGAGAGCGGCGTCACGTACATGGAGACCCTCCTGGACGAGAACGCCACCTGCCACCTGGCCTGGGGCGCGGGGCTGCCGCCCGGCGTGCCCGCCGAGTTGCGTACGGACGATCCCGTACGGCTGGACGCGGCGGGCGTGAACACCTCGCGCGTGCACGTCGACTTCATGGTCGGCGGCCCGGACGTCACGGTCACCGGCCTCGGGCCGGGCGGGAAGGTGGTGCTGTTGCGCGACGACGTCTGGCAGTTCTGAGGCCCTGGGCGCCGGATGTCCGGCGCCCAGGGCGGGTCACGTCAGACGATCACGGTGTTGCAGCTCGGGACATAGCCGACCACGCCGGTGCGGAGGTTGCGGCCGTACTCCCAGACGGTGGTGGTCACGCCGTTGTCGCAGGTGTAGGAGGTGCCGTCCACCGCGCGGTGGATCTCCCAGCCCTGACCGGGATAGCCGAGGCCGACCCGGGTGGACTGGCCGTCGGCCCGAGCGAAGATCCTGACCCCGGGCACCCGGAAGTCGATGCCCGACCGCGCCTGCGCCGCGACCGCCGTCCCAGGAGCCGCCGCCGTGGCCGGCACGGCGAGTGCGCCGAAGCCGAGGGCCAGACCGAGGGCGAGGCCGCTGATGGTCTTGATCTGAGTACGCATGTCGTTGCCTTTCTGTTCCGGCGCCGCCGGGGTGGCGGCGTCCACGGCACCGATCGTGCGGCCCGCCACGGCCGGAGCAGGAGGGGTTTCCCGTCGCCTCGCACCCGGGGTGGTCAGGGAAACCCGGACGGATCATCACAAAGAGCAATCGACGAGATGCGTTGAGTAAAGTTCTGGGTGTGGAGATTCCTGGTGCCGTGCTGCGGCGGTTGCGGGTGGCGCGCGGGCTGTCGCTGAACGAGCTCGCACGGCTGACCCACTACACCAAGGGCTACCTCAGCAAGGTCGAGACCGGCGAGAAGGCGCTCTCGATCGGAGTCGCCCGCGCCTGCGACGCGGCGCTGCGGACCGGCGGCGAGCTGACCGACCTGGCCGAGGCGCTCGCCCCGCCCGGCGGCGGGTGCCCCTACCGGGGGCTGCGACCGTACGAACCGGAGGACGCCCGCTGGTTCTTCGGCCGCGACCGAGCCGTCGGCGCCCTGCTCGCACGCCTGGCCGACCCACCGCGCGGCCCGCTGATCGTCGTCGCCCCCTCAGGAGCGGGCAAGACCTCCCTGCTCCGAGCCGGTCTCCTGCCCGCCCTGCGCCGGGGAACGCTGCCCACACCCAGCTCCCGCACATGGCCGGTCATCGTGCTGACGCCCGGCGAGCACCCCGTAGCCACACTGCTGACCCGAATCGGCACGCTCATCGGCCACACCCCCGGCGAAGATCCTGCCGAAGACCCCGCCAAAGACCCCGCCAAAGACCCCGCCGAAGACCCCGCCGAAGATTTTGCTGACGATCCCGCCGTCCTCATCCGGTGGATCGCGGACGCGTTCAACGACCAGACCTGCGCCGCTGCCGCCCGCCGCCTGGTGCTGATCGTCGACCAGCTCGAGGAGATCTTCACGCTCTGCAGCGACGAGACCGAACGCCGTACCTTCCTTTCAGCGATCGACGCCCTGGCCGGTGCCGGCGCGCTGGTGGTCCTCGGACTGCGCGCCGACTTCTACGGCCACTGCCTCAGCCACCCCACCCTCCTGACCGCCCTGCGTGAAGCCCAGATCCCCCTCGGCCCCATGAACGTCGCCGAACTCCGCACCGCCATCACCGGCCCCGCCCACCAAGCCGGACTCACCGTCGAACCCGCACTGGTCGAACTCCTGCTCAGAGACATGGGCCTCCCAGCCACGATCGACGAACACGACAGCGTCCACGAGCCGGGCACGCTCCCCCTGCTCTCCCACGCCCTGCTCACCACCTGGCAACACCGCACAGGCGACACCCTCACCCTCGCCGGCTACCGCAAGACCGGCGGCATCACAGGCGCCGTCGCCGCCACCGCCGAACAGGTCTACACCGCCCTCGACCCCACCGCCCAGAACATCGCCCGCCGCCTGCTCCTGCACATGGTCCGCGTCGAGGAAACCGGCGCAGAAACCCGCCGCCCCATCGACATCAGCACACTGCCACCCGCCCACTTCCCACCCGCCCCCACCGCACAGGTGATCGACGCCTTCACCACCGCCCGCCTCCTCACCCTCACCGACGACTCCGCCCGACTCGCCCACGAAGCCCTCCTGCGAGCCTGGCCCAGACTCCGCGAATGGATCCACGCCGACCGCGCGGGACTGCGTACCCACCGACGCCTAGCCGAGACGGCCTCGGCCTGGGACCGCGAGGCCCGTGACCCGTCACTGCTCTACCGGGGCACACGCCTGCGGACCGCCCTCGACTGGGCCGCCGCGAACCGCGCCGCCCTCACGACCACCGAGCAGGAGTTCCTGGACGCGTGCCAGGCAGCGCAGGCGGCGGAACAGGCCACGGCCCGCCGTCATGCCCGCCTCCGGCGGAAGGCGTTCGCCGGGCTCGCCGTGCTCCTGGTAGCGGCGCTGACCTCGACGGTCTTCGCGGTGAACGCCGCCCGTACCGCCGAGCAGCGGCTCGTTCTGGCGCAGAAGGAGAAGAACCTCAACCTGTCACACAGCCTCGCCGTGCAGAGCGAGAGCCTGCTGGACCGCGACTCCACCGTCGCCCAGCTGCTGGCGGTGGCCGCCCACCGCATCGCGCCGACCGCCGCCGCCCGGCGGGCCATGCTGAACGCGCTGGCCCACCCTGCCCGCGGGGAGCTCATCGGCCACAGCGAACCGGTGGTGAGGTCGGTTTTCAGCCCCGACGGCCGCCTGCTGGCCTCCGCCGGTTTCGACGGCACCGTACTGCTGTGGGACGTCACCACCCGCCGCCAGACCGGCCGACTCACCAGCCATCACCATGGGCTCTACACCACGGCCTTCAGCCCTGACGGACGCCTCCTCGTCACCGCCGGCGCCAGCAGCACCGTACGGCTCTGGGACGTCACCACCCGCCGCCAGGTCGCCGAACTCGCCGGCCACCAAGGCTCCGTCCACGCCACCGACTTCAGCCCGGACGGACGCCTGCTGGCCACCGCCGGATTCGACGGCACCGTGCGCCTGTGGGACGTGGCCGACCACCGCCAGGTTGGCGAACTCACCGGCCACCGGGACGCCGTCTACGCGGCGGACTTCAGCCCCGACGGACGTCTCCTGGTCACCGGCGGAGCCGACAAGACCGTACGGCTGTGGAACGTCGCCGACCGCCGGCAGGTCGGCGAGCCGCTCGCCCGTCACGATCACGCGGTGCCCGATGTGGACTTCAGCCCGGACGGCCGGCTGATCGCCGTCGTGGCGGACGACAGGACGGTACGCCTGTGGGCCGCGGCCACCCGCCGCCCGGCGGGCGCGCCCCTGACCGGCCGCCCTGATCACCGGATCGACACGGTCACCTTCAGCCCCGACGGCCGGACCCTGGTCGGCGGGGGGCGCGGAGGTGGCGGGGCCCTGCTGGCGTGGGACGTGGCCACCCGCCATCAGATCGGCGCGCCCCTCCTGGGCCATGCCGACTGGGTCGCCGATGTGGAGTTCAGTCCGGACGGGCGGCTCCTGGTCAGCAGCTCCTCTCACGGTGACAACACCGTACGGCTGTGGGACATGGCCACGCACCGGCCGCTCGGCCCGCCGATCGACCGCGAGGCCGGGGCGGTCCAGGCCGTGGCGTTCAGCCCGGACGGCCGGGTCCTGGCCACAGGCGTGACCGATCAGGACGAACAGCACGGGGCCGTGCGGCTGTGGGACGCCCGCACCCGCCATCCGCTCGGACCGCCGCTCACGGGGCATCTCAGTCCGGTCACCGAACTGCGGTTCAGCCCGGACGGCCGCACGCTGGTCAGCACCGACACCGCCGCACCTGTGCGGTTGTGGGACGTCCGCGCCCGCCGTCCCGCGGCCGTCCTGAAGGAGGTGTACGGGGATGAGGCGGCCTTCAGCCCCGACGGCCGCCTGCTCGCCACCGCCAGGACCGGCATCGTCGAGGGCTACGAGCGCGCCCAGATACCCAACGTGCAACTGCTGGACGTGGCGACCCGCCGCCCGCTCGGCGCACCGCTGCTCGACCGCACCCAAGGGCTGGTCGACCTGGAGTTCAGCCCGGACGGCCGCACCCTCGCCGTCGCCGGCGAGCAGACCTTCGACAGGGAGACCGGCGTCACGCGTAACCAGGTCGAGTTCTACGACGTGGCCACCCGGCGGCCTGCGGGCGCTCCCCTGATCGGCCACACCGGCGCCCTGACCGACATCGAGTTCGCCCCCGAAGGGCACATCCTGGCCAGCGCAGGCACCGACAAGATGGTACGGCTCTGGGACGTGGCGACCCGCCGTCAGATCGGCGTCCCGCTGAGCGGTCACGACGAGGAGGTGACGGACGTGGCGTTCGCGCCGGACGGCCGGCTGGCCAGCGCCGACGTCGGCGGGACGATCAGGTTGTGGGACGTCGCCACCCACCGCCCGATCGGCGCTCCGCTGACCGCCTCCGACCTCGCCCTCCGCACGCTGGCCTTCAACCCGGACGGCCGCACGCTGGCCGCCGCCGGCGACGACGGCGACACCCGGCTCTGGGACGTGGCGCTCCCGCCCGACCTCGCCGGGGCACTCTGCACGATCGCCAGCCGCGCGCGCCCCCAACTCACCCCGGCCGAATGGCGGCAGTACCTCCCCCACGAACCGATCCGCCCGATATGCCAAGCGCGCTCCATGATGAGCAAGTGATCGATCACTACCGCGCTCTCTTCCAGCAGCACCAGTGGATGCCCTGTCATCGTGCTCGACGCCCCTGCCATCTACGGCCGTTGAGCCCCCGGTGGGGGTGCCTGTCGAAGCGGTCGTCTGTTCAGCATCACGCTATCGGGCTATCATCGCCGTATGGCGATTGATAGCGAGGCCGGTTTCTGCGTCAGTGCCGACATCGCCGCCGGGGTTCCTCCGGCGGCCGCGCTGTTCCACTCGCTGGCCGATCAGAACCGGCTGCGCATCGTGCAGCGCCTGGCGCGCGGCGAGGCGCGCGTGGTGGATCTGGTGACCGAGCTGGGGCTGGCGCAGTCCACCGTGTCCAAGCACCTGGCCTGCCTGCGTGACTGCGACCTGGTCGACTATCGCGCAGAAGGCCGCCAGTCCTTCTACAGCCTGACCCGGCCCGAGCTGATGGACCTGCTCGCCGCCGCCGAGCAGCTCCTCGCCGCCACCGGCCACGCGGTCAGGCTCCGCCCCACGACACCGGACGTGGTGGCATGACCTCCATCGACCTGCTGACCCCCGCCCGGCGCACGGTGCTGCGGCGGCGGATCCGGCTGCTGGTCGCGGCCACCATCACGTACAACGTGATCGAAGCGGCGGTCGCCGTCACCGCCGGCACGATCGCCTCCTCCGCCGCCCTGATCGGCTTCGGCCTGGACTCGCTGGTCGAGGTGGCCTCCGCCGCCGCGGTGGCCTGGCAGTTCGCCGCCGCCGACCACGAGCAGCGGGAACGTACGGCGCTGCGCGTCATCGCCGTTTCGTTCTTCGCGCTCGCCGCGTACATCACCTTCGACGCCGTACGCGCCCTCCTCGGCGACGGCCAGGCCGAACACTCGGCCCCCGGCCTCATCCTGGCCGCCCTCTCGCTGGTCGTCATGCCGTTCCTGTCGGCCGCGCAGCGCCGCGCCGGCCGCGAACTCGGCTCCGCCAGCGCCGTCGCCGACTCCAAGCAGACCCTGCTGTGCACGTACCTGTCGGGCGTCCTGCTGGTGGGGCTGGCGCTCAACAGCCTGTTCGGCTGGTCCTGGGCCGACCCGGTCGCCGCCCTCGTCATCGCCGCCGTCGCCGTCAAGGAAGGCCGCGAAGCCTGGCGCGGCGACGCCTGCTGCGCCCCGGCCACCGACCAGGCCGACGGATGCGGACCCACCTGCACCTGCCCCACATCCCCGGAAGCCTGACATGGCACTCTCCGCGCCGCCGCCCTGGTCACCACCAGAGCCCTACCCGCGGCGCGTGCACGGCGCCGCCTACCAGCGGTACGCCACACGGGTCGGCCGCTTGCCGCCCGGCATCGGCCGCCTGCCGGGTTAAGCAGACTCTGCCCATCATCCTCAGTTTGTGACGCCGTCATGGCATCACCTCTGTCGACGGCATGCTGAAACTGTACCGGCTGACCGGTATAGTTTCGGGCATGCCACGACCGAGCTCGAAGGACCGCCTCCTCGACGCCGCCGCCGACGTGCTGCTGTCGCAGGGGGCCGAGTCGCTCACCCTCGAAGCCGTCGCCACGCGGGCCGGGGTCTCCAAGGGCGGGCTGTTCTACCACTTCCCCACCAAACAGGCCCTGGTCGCCGCCATGGCCGACCGGTTGACCAGAGCGTTCGATGAGGCGCTCGCGCAGGCGGGCACCCGTCCGGGCGACTTCCTGCGCGCCTACGTCGAGGCCACCATCCCCGAACGACACACCACCGCCACCGCGCCCGCCGACCGTGTCACCGCGGCGCTGCTCGCCGTGCTGTTCGTGGACCCGGCGCAGTTGCAGCCGTTGCGTGAGCGGTTCGCCGCCTGGCAGGCCAGGCTCGTCGACGACGGCGTCGACCCGGCGGCGGCGACCGCCGTACGGCTGGCCGTGGACGGGTGGTGGGCCGCCAGGCTGCTCGGCCTCGGCTCGCCAGGACCTGACCTGCACGAGAAGACCCGCCGCTACCTGATGGAGGCCATCGACCGTGCTGCGCACGACTAAGGGCTTGATGCTCGCCACCGACGTCGGCTTCGTGGTCTATTTCGCCGTCACCGGCCTCGGGCTCATCCCACTGCAATGGGCGTTCGCCGACTACACCAACCCGCTGATGGTGGACTGGAACTGGTCCTTCCTCTGGATCGACCTGCTGGCCGGCGCGACCGGCCTGACCAGCCTGTGGCTCCTGCGCCGCGACCAGGCGAGCGGCCCGTCGCTGATGCTGGTCTCGCTGGTGCTGACCATGGCTTCGGGGCTCATGGCGATCGCGTTCTGGACGCTGCGGGGCGACTTCTCCCTCGCCTGGTGGATCCCGAACCTCTACCTCCTGCTCTTCCCCATCCCCGGGATCATCTCGCTGACGAGGCGACCCATGACGAGCGACGCCTGACGCGTACCGGCAAAACGCCGAACGGTGGATCGTGGAGCGCCAGGGCCGCTCATGATGCGGGAAGACGCTTCACAACGGGAGGCCGCATGACGACACCCGCCTCCGGGATGGCCGCACCGACCTTCTCGCGTCCGACATCGACCAGGTCCGGCGGCTCGTCCGCGGCCTCACCCGCGACCGCCGCCTGGCCGGCGCCCCCGCCGTCGATCTGACCGGCGCCCGCCGCAGGTGCCTGATCGGCGGCACGGCGATCTTCCTGTGCCACGACGGGCGCTTTCGATACGGATCTCCTCCGCTGCTCACGCCTGGGCGCTCTGGCCGTGACCGCGGGGACCATGCACAAGCCCGCCTTGAGGCCGGTGGCCAGGAACTTCTGGGAGATCGCGGTGGGTGTCACGGCACTCGAACGCCGCGCCACGGACGCGGCATCGAACTGAGCATCGTCGAACTCGATGGCGTTGCCATCGCGGCCACCGCCCAGCAGGCAGTCTCATACTGGCCGGAATCCCAACAGAGCAGCTAGAAGCCCTGCACGCCGCACTGTCGCGCGGCTGATGCGCCGGGGTCATGTCGATGGCGGCGACTCTCCCCACCCACGGCTGAGAGGTTAGGCTGCGTGGCGACATTACGGGGGGTGGGGCTTGGCGGAGGGGCTGCTCGAAGGGTACGGGCGCAAGTACGCCTCCGCGGTGCGCCTGGCGACGCTGGTGCCCATCTGTCTCATCGCGCCGTTCAGGGCGGCGCCCGGGCAGCTGGTCAGCACTCTGGTCGTGGTCGTCGCCGCGGCGGGGTGGACGTGCTGGTTCACGTGGTGGTTGCGGAACGGGCGGGGCAGCGCGCTGGTCGCCCTCGACGTCGCCGTCATGAACGGGCTGTTCTGCACCGTCTTCTGGACCGGCGCCGTGGACTCGCTGAACACGGGATGGCTGCGGCTGCTGGTCGACTTCGCCGTCGTGACGTACCAGTGGTACACCCCGCTGAGGGTGGGCGCGCCGGCCGCGGTCGGCGCCGTCGCCGGGCCGGTGGCGATCCTGCTGGCGGCGGGGGCGTGGGAGGTGGACTCCAGTCTGGCCACGGGGATCCTGCTGGCGCTGCCGGGTGCCACGGTCGGCAGGGTGGCGTGGATCTTCATGAACCGTACGGCCAGACGGGCCGAGGCGCTGGCGCGGGAGGCGCTGCGGGCGCGCGGCGAGGCGCTGCTGGCGGCCGGCGTACGCGCGGAGGAGCGCGAGCAGGTCAACTCGCTGCACGACACGGCGGCGACGACGTTGCTGATGGTGGGGCTCGGCCAGGTACGCTCCGGCGCCGGCTGGCTGGCCCCGCAGGCGCGGCGCGACCTGGCCCGGTTACGCGAGGCCGCCGGCCGGACCCCCGAGGAGGCCGACCTGGTGGAGCTGCTGCGCGCCGTGCCGGCCCTGACGCATCTCGCGGTGGACTTCGACGCTCCCGATCGGCTCCGCCTGCCGTACGAGGCCGCCAGGGCGATCAGCGACGCGGCGGGCGAGGCCCTCGCCAACGTACGCCGCCACTCGGGCACCGGCCGCGCGACCGTCCGGCTCAGCGGCGACGCGCGGGCGCTGCGGCTGGACGTCGCCGACGACGGGCGGGGGTTCGACCCGGACGGGGTGCCCGGCACGCGGCGCGGCCTGCGCGAGTCCGTCCACGCGAGGATGGAGCGCGCGGGCGGCACGGCCACGATCACCTCAGCCCCTGGTCAGGGGACGCGGGTCCGGCTCGAGTGGCGCAGCGCCGACCGGAGCGGCGCCGCGCAGGACGACCCCGTCGAGGCGTCGGCGCAGGCGCGGCTGGGGCGCGGACTGCGGATCACGACGCTGTTCGTCGCCCTGGCGGCCGTGTTCGGGATCGCGCTGCCCACCGTCATCCGCTACCTGCCCACCTATGAAGCGCCGGCGGCGCAGCTCGGCGCCTTCGCGATGATCGGGGTCGTGCTGCTCGCCGAGGCCGTGCTGATCGTGCGGGGACGGTCGTGGGGCCGGTGGCGGGGCCCGGTGATCGCGGTCGTGCTCGCGGTTTCCCTGGTGTCGTACGTCTCCCTGCCCGACGGGCGCACCTCGACCGGCGAGGACTGGATGTTCGCCGCCGCCACCTGGCCGGGACTCATCGTCGTGCTCGACCGCCCGCTGCGCTCGGCCCTGACGTTCATGGCGGCCCACGAACTGGTCGCGCTGTTCCACCTGGTGGTGCTCGAAGGGTCCACGTTCTTGACGCTGGCCCGTTTCGCGACCGGGTCCGTCACGGTGATCGGCTACCCGTTGTTCCTGGCCGTCCTGGCGACCGTGCTGCGTGACCTCGGCGCGGCGGCGGTGGCCGCGCGCAGGGAGATCGAGCAGGTACGCGTCGCGGACGCGGTCGCCGGTGAGTCGCATCGCCGCAGGCAGCAGCGCTTCGCGGAGCTGTCGGGCAGCACCGTACCGCTGCTGGAAGGACTCGCCGACGGCTCGCTCGACCCGCAGGACCCGCAGGTGCAGCGGCGCAGCGCCATCGAGGCGGCCCGCATGCGCCGCCTGTTCGCCGAGGCCGACGAGTCCGCCGACCCGCTCCTGCACGAGCTGCGCCACTGCATCGACGTGGCCGACCGCAAGGGCGTCGTGGTGGAGCTGGACACCCGCGGACAGTGGCCCACCCCTCCGGTGCCGGTCAGGAGAGACCTCACCGAAGCCGTCCTCGTCGGCCTCGCCACCGCCGCCACGCGTGCCCGCGTCACCGTTCTCGGCACCCCCGCCCTCGTCTCGGTCAGCGTGGTCGCCGACTGCGGCGCCGTCGACGTGCCGCCACCCGCCGCGCCCGGTGTCCAGGTCGAGACGTTGACCAGCGGCGACACCGCCTGGATGGAGGCCCAATGGCAACCGGCGGCGTCGCCTTGACGGTCACTCCTCCGGCGTCTGGGCGTTGACGCGCCGGAGGGCACGTCGCCGCTCCCCCTGCGGCAGCGCGTCGGCGGCCAGCAGCCGGGGCAGCAGGTGAGGTTCGGAGGTCATCGCCCGGAAGACGAGCTCGACGGTCACCTCATGGCCGGGGCGGTGGACGACCTCGACCAGGTCACCGGCGCTGATCTCGCCGGGCTCGATCACGCGCAGGTACGCGCCCGGCCGGGCGGCCTTCGTGAACCGCTTGACCCAGCCCTCCTGCTCCAGCCAGCCCTGGAAGGTGGAGCACGGGATGCGCGCGCAGGACACCTCCAGGACGACGTCCCGGCCGATCCGCCAGCGCTCGCCGATCAGGGCGCCGTTGACGTCAAGGCCCAGGGTGGTGAGGTTCTCCCCGAAGACGCCGTTGGGGAGCGTCCGCGCCAGCTCGGCCTCCCAGGTGTCGAGATCCTCGCGAGCGTACGCGTAGACGGCCTGGTCGACGCCACCGTGATGCTTCACGTCATGGACCCGGTCACCGGCGAGGCCGACCGCGCCGGTGCCCTTGGGGCCGGGAGCGGTGACGGCGACCGGGCCGTCGACCGGCCGCTTGTCGATGCCCGTCAGCCTCAGCCCCTTCCACGGGTTCGGACGGGGGTGGCCGATGTTGACCGAGAGCAGCTTCATGACAACGACGCTACGTGGCGTCGCCCGATGCGGGCCACGCGTTTTCCTCCGAGGTGCGGACGGCTCGTTGCAGGACGGCCCGGAGAGCCGATGATCCCGCGGATGCGGGCGGTGCAGGCGTCGGGCGACACATGGAACCGACCGGCGAACGTGAACGGGGTACTGCCGGGCCGTCTGCCCGCCTGACCGGGCAGACGGCCGCAGCCGTCTTCGGGCGGGCGGTCAGGCCGCGCGGACCGGGTGGCGAAGGATCGTGCGCATCCGTGCCGGGTCGGTCTCCTGGACGTCGGACAGGTAGATCTCGTGGTGCAAGCCGTTCATGACCAGCCCGGAGCGCTCCATGAACTCCTCCATCAGGGCCAGCGTTCTGGGTTCGTCCGCGTATGCGCCGCGGTGCAACGCCTGCACACACCGTCCCTCGGTGAAGGTGACGAGCTGGACGCGGGCGGCGGCGGGATCGTCGGCAGCCTGCCTGGCCTGGTCGAACCACTCATCAGCTACCGAGTCCGGCAGCCGCAGGAAGACGTGCCACCACCACTGTGCGCGCGGCACGTCAAGCGGCGGTCGTTCGTCCTCCACCCACCAGCGGCCCTCCAGCGGCGGCATCTTGAAGGGCGCGCCGCCCGCGGCGGCGATGCCCAGCAGAGGTCCGGCAACGCTGTACAGCGCCTGGATGCTCGTGATGTGCACCGTCCCGCCCGGCTCGCCCTGCCCGGTCACCGATAGGCCGCGTACCGGGCCGAATTCGACGAGTTCTGGGGAATCAGCAGCGGAATACCAGTTCATTCAGGGTCCTCCAGTTCGATCATCAGATGGGTCACCAGCTGCTCCGCCGGCGTGGTTGTCGGGTCGGAGACGTACACCTCGCGTAGCGGTCCGAGCGGCGTGTGCCCGTGATCGCCCAGCCACGCGAACAGAGCGTGTCCGGTGAGCGCGACCTGGTCATGGGGGGCCGATGTGGGTTGCCGAGGCGTACACGCCGCCCGGCAGGAGGTCGGGCCCGTCCCTGGCCTCGGCGGCCACTGCCACCTCGGCCCGCTGCGACAGGTCGAGGGGGACAGCCCGATCAGCAGCGCCTCGCGAGCCTGCCCCTGCCGGTAATGGCGGTAGCCGCTGTCCGGGTCGACGTGCGCCGGCACCAACAGCCCCAGCTCGTCGTAGTGCCTCAACCGCTTGACGCTGAGCCGACACAACCGAGCGAACCGCCCGATCGGCAGATATCCGTCGTTCACCCGACCAGCATGGACACTCCCGCAGGGGGAGAGTCCAGCCGCCCGTGCCTGCAGTCTGTTACGACTCGACCGGCGCCCCTCATGTGCCGGTCGCTCCAAGTCGAGGACGTGTCGAGGAAGGTCGAGGAGCCTGGCCGCCGACGCGCCGGCCGACGCCCTCTACACTCCGTTCACGCCGTCAGCGGCCGGTGTCCCGCCACTGGTAGAGGTCGCGCAGCAGGGCGATCTCGGCGCCGTGGTGGATCACTTCCTTGTTGACGTGCTGGACGATGATCTCCATGGGGTTCCGCTCGGGGCCGACCGCGGGCGGGTTCGCCAGGTCGGCGTCCGAGAGCTTGCGGACCCCCGCGTTCCATCTCCCGTACATCTCGTCGAGCTGCTTGAGCGCCTCCTCAGCGCGTCCCGCGTACGGAAACGTCTGGACGTCGATGTCCTCGCCGCCGAAGTGCCATCCGACCCGATAGCCCAGGCACGAGACGATGACGTGCGCCATCCGCCAGGCGATCGTGGTCACCGGCGCCGGCACCGGATCGGGGGACGCGTAGTCCATCGTCCACTCCCCCGCCCCCGCCGGCATCGGCGCGACCGACCTCCCCTGGGGCCGGATGCTCCAGCAGCCGCGTACCGGCTCCCAGAAGTACTCCTCATCGGTGAGACCGTCGAGGCGCGGCCGCAGGTTCTTGCGCCAGTGCCAATCCAGCTGCTCCGCGAGCCGCTCGCTTCTCGTCATCCGCGCACCCTATCGGCCTCCGGAGACAGCCTCGAAAGAGTCCTGCTTGCACTCCGCCCGGAGACGCCAAGCGTTTGGGCGCCAGCCCGCCCATCCGGTCAAGGTCGAAGAGCATGCGCCAGTGCCCCGTCCGTCCGCCCTCAGCGTCCAGGTGTGCGCAGACTTGCGCCGTGACCTGTACGTCCGGCATCGCCCGATGGCGACGCCGAGGCGGCTCGATCCGCAGACACCTGATGAGGTCATCGAGCCGGTGCGACGGCAGTTCCGGGTAGAGCGCGCGGGCCGGCCGTACGATGTCGAGCAGCGGGACACCCGCCAGGACCGGATAGTGCAGCCGCTGGTGCGGGCACCGCGGCCCCGACCTCCTCGGCCTGGCCCGGCGGGCCGCTTCAGCCGTACCTGCCGACCTGCCGCGCGCCGAGCCAGGCGAGGTAGGAGGCGTTCTTGGGATAGGTGACCGGGCTGCCGTCGTGGGGCCTGAACGGATGCCCCAAGCCCTTCAGGCATCGGTCGAGCAAGCCCCAGTGTGGCGAGGACAGCGGCAAACGGTAAGAACGTCCGCGCCGACGACTGAAAGACCATGAACGAACCCTCCGGCATCACAGCGTGAGACGGCACCGCCCGCACACTCGGCGCAGGGCCTCCAGCGCTGTGGCCGGAAACGCTCGCCGGGTGCCACCGCCACATGAACAGGCGGGGCGCCGGATCTCTGGTAGACACGCGTCCATGAGCTCGTTCACGACCCAGCACCTGCGAATCGTCTCTCCAGAGTTCGCCATCGAGCAGCTGCCACATACGGCGTCGCCCGAGGACGACTGGATCGTGCTTGTACGCGCGCCCGAAGGGCTGACCGTCGTCCGTGCGGTCCGGCCTCTGGAGTCGGGGGAACGATGGATCGGTTTCTACAGCGGTGCGTCAGCCCACGATCTGGACGTTCCCGGGATGCTGGTAGCGATCATCAAGCCGCTGGCAGAGGCGGAGATCCCGGTGTTCGTCGCCTCGACGTCCGACGCCGACCTGGTCCTGGTTCCACTCGAGAGACAACTGCAGGCCGTCACCGCCCTGGAGGAAGCCGGGCACCAGGTGCACAGTGGGGACGGCGAGGCCGGCGAACCTTTCCGGTCACCGCACTAGTGTCATCCGCCTGATATTCGTCGGCGATATTCGGCGAGGGATTCGAGGATCTCCTCGGCGGTCTTGGTCCAGACGAAGGGCTTGGGATCGGCGTTCCAGCGGTCCCTCCAGGCGCGGATGTCGTCCTCCAGCGCCTGGACGCTCCTGGGGAGGTGGCCGAACCAGCGCTCAACCTGGTCGATCCAGGAAGAGCCGGTCGGAGTGACATGCATGGGGAAACGGGGATCCCCTCAGCGGCGAGAAGACCACGTTCACTGCGATCTCACCTTCCTTCGGCCGACGTCGCCGCCCGTTCCCGTTCGAGACGGTTCGCCGTGTCCGGCCATCCCGAACTGCATGCCCTCGACGGTCCGGCCGGCGGCGGGGCTCGTTGCACCGTATCCCGCCCGTGAGGACGCGGTGATCCGGAACCCGCGCTATGCCACGGGACGCTAGCTGTTGCCGGCCGCAGTCGCGGCGGCCGACGCGCTCAGGGCAGCAGTGATGACGGCGATCGTCGCCTGGGTGACGGCCGCTCCTGCGGCGGCCGCGGCCCAGTTGCCGTTCTCGATCTCCTTCGCGCGGTGGATGACCGACGACGTCCACGGGATCTCGGGAACGAACTGATGCAGGTTGGCGCTCGCCGAGAGCAGCGCCGTGATCGCAGCGGTCCTGGCGTCGGGCTCGGTCCCGTCGACGAGCGTCGCGCGCACGCGGGCGAGCAGTTCCGAACGCCGTGCGCTCCCGAGATCGAGGACCTCCGACGGGATGAAACCGAGCACCTTCTTTCGCCTGCGTCGCAGATGCCCGTCGTCGACGAGCTTCCCGAGCACCTTGCCGCGCAGTTCCGGACCGATCGCCGCGATCACCGTCTGCACACCGCGCGGCTTCATGGCGAGGTAGTCCCACGCCGGGCGGAGGATGTCGTCGTGCGGGGCGTCGCCGCGTGCGGCGACGCGGCGGACGAGCCGGCCCGGCTCCTGCACCTCGGTGAGACCGCGGAGCATGAGGTCCGCCACGACAGCACCGCCCAGCACGTAGTACAGGACGTTCTCCCCCGCGATCGCGCCGGAGGACGGCTGATAGAGCAGCAGCAGCACGTCCTCGACGAGCAGCGGCTCGTCGATCGACCGCACGAGCGGCACGTCGTCCGCCCGATCGACCGGTGCCTGGTCCTCGTCGCTCATCGTTTCCTCTCAGCGGGAATGGTCGGGTCGGTGAACCGGGGGACGCCGGTGGTGTGCTCGGCGTTCTCGTCGAGCGGCGTCCAGGACTCGTACGTGGACTCCTCCCTGGGCAGGGGCCTGCCTGCGGCGACCGGCGAGTACGGCGACATCCGGTGTCTCCTTCCCTTCACCGTTGCCGCCGCTCCGGGACGCGATCGTGCCCGCCGCCGGAGCGGCTACTGCTCCGGCAGCCGTGACCCCCGCTGTCAGCCGCCTGAGTCTCCGGGGTCGCCCGGTCTTCGCCTCGGCGAAATCGTCACTGGGCATGAGTGGTCTCCTCATCGGTCCGCGGGTCGCTGCTCGGGTCGGGCGCTGGCCAGACGCCGGCCGGAACACGTCACGGTCACCGGCCCTGGTGCCATGCCGTTCAGCGGCGGGGTTCCCAGCGGAAGTAGCGGGTGGCCAGGGTGACGGCGATGGCGACCCAGGCGAGGGTGGGGGCGAGCAGGACGAGGGAGTCGCTGAGCGCGGCGCCACCGTTCCAGGCGTTCAGGACGAGTTCGGTGGCCGCACCGCCGGGCAGCAGGCGTTTGAGCGTGGCCAGGTCCTCGGTGCCGGTGATGCCGACCCAGCTTGCCACCGCGATCACGCCGAGGGTGACGGGCAGGATGGTGACCTGAGCGTGCTCGGGCGAGTTGGTCACACCGGCGGTGGCCAGGCCGAGGCCGATCATCATCGCCACCGTGACCAGCACGGCCACCGCCAGCAGCACGGCATTGTCCGGGCCTCCGGCGACCGCACCGAGCACGGTCATGATCCCCGCGACCTGGATCAGCGCGATCACGGTGACCGGCAACACCAGCCCGACCAGGATCTGCGCGTCGGCGGCGGCGGTGGAGCGCAGTCGCTTGAGGAACAGGTTCTGTCGTCGCGAGGCCAGCGTGGTCACCACTGTGGAGTACAGGCCGAACGCGCACACGGTGAACATCACGATCCCCGCGATGTAGCCGAGGGAGCCGAGTTGTGCGAACACCTCGTGCCGGTGGACGAAGAACGCACAGACCACGATCGGGATCACGAAGCTGGTGATCAGTACCGACCGGTTCCGGAAAATCTGGATCAGCTCACTGCGAGCGATCGAAAGCATGCCTACGGCGCTACCTCTCTGGGGAAAGCGGGCCGGCGAGAAAGCCGTCACTGGTTGTTGATCGCGCGGAAGACGTCATCGAGCCGGGTCGGCCCGGCTGCGAGCTCCCGCAGCTCTATCGCGTTGTCCTGTGCCCATCGCAGCAGGACGAACAGGTCTTTCTGCAGCTGGTGGGTCTCGATCAGGAACGTGCCACCGCTGTCGCGGCGGCCGGGCAGCGGCAGCGGCAGCGCGGCCGACGTCCCCGGCAGCTCGAACTGGATCACTGCGGGCAGCGTCCGCGTCAGCTCCGCCACGGTGCCCTCCCGGTGGAAGGTCCCCCGGTGCATCAACCCGATCCGGTCCGCGCGCTGCTGCGCCTCCTCCAGATAATGCGTGGTGAGCACGATCGTGGAGCCGTCCTCACGCAGCTTGTCCACCGCGTCCCACAGCGCATCCCGCGACTGGATGTCCAGCCCGGTCGTCGGCTCGTCCAGGAACACCAGCTCCGGTGTCCCCCACACCGCCGTCGCGAAGTCCAGCCGCCGCTTCTCCCCGCCCGAGAGCTGCGCCACCTTCGTGCGCGCCTTCCTTGTCAGGTCCACCATGCTCAGCACGCGCTCCAGCCGGTCCTGCCGCTGGGACAGCACGCCGATCAGCTCGATCGACTCCCGCACCGTCAGATCCGGGCTGAAGCCGCTCTCCTGCAGCATGATGCCCATCTTCGGGCGCACCGCCGCCCGAATCCGCGGGCTCTGGCCCAGCACCCGCACGGTCCCCGACGTCGGCGCCCGATGCCCTTCGATCGTCTCCAGCGTCGAGGTCTTACCCGCGCCGTTCGTCCCCAGCAACGCGTAGAACTCGCCCCGCCGCACCTGGAAGGACAGATCCCGCACCGCGTGGAAGTCCCCGTACGTCAGGTTCAACCGCTCAACATCGATCACTGCCGTGGAAGTCATACCTGACATCTCAGTGCCACCGCCCCGAGAACGGCAGTGCGACCACGTCACTGATCTGCGATGACATTCCGTCGGGTGAACACATGACACCACGTCACTGGTGCCGGACGTCGGGGGTATCACTCTAGGTGTGGAAATGATCACCAAACGTAGACGGAAGTCTGCAACGAT
>NZ_JBHMCF010000069.1:0-1484 GCF_042428605.1 Nonomuraea salmonea | reverse complement strand
CATTCACCAACTCGGGGGAGAACACGATCATGTCCACGACACGGGGAAGAACCGCGCTGGCCGCGGTGGGGCAAGAACAGCGCGATGACGCATCGGCGCGGCTGGGGGCGGCTGCTCATCATGGCGGGGAAAAATCCCCCTGCCGTGACGGCGAGACGCCGTTGCGGGACCTGCTCGGCGATCACGTGCTGGACCTGCTGCTGGAACGCTCACGCGACGGCGCCGGCGGGCTGCGGCTGACAGGTGAGGGCTCGATGCTCGGCGAACTGGTCAAAGCCGTGCTGGAACGCGCGCTGGAAGCCGAGCTGTCGGCGCATCTGGGCTACGGCAAACACGAGGTGGCCGGGCACGGCTCGGGCAACTCCCGCAACGGCAGGATCGGCAAGACCGTGCAGACCGGGGTCGGGCCGGTCCGGCTGGCCGTGCCCCGGGACCGGGCCGGCACCTTCGAACCCATGCTGGTGCCCAAGCGGGCCGGCCGCGTCTCCGGCGGCCTGGACGACATGATCATCAGCCTGTACGCGCACGGCATGAGCGTGCGCGACATCCAGCACCACCTGCGCCAGATCTACGACACCGAGCTCAGTCACGAGGCCATCTCCAACATCACCGACGCCGTGCTGGAAGAGGTCCGCGCCTGGCAGGCCCGGCCGCTGGAGGCCGTCTACCCGGTGGTGTTCCTGGACGCCATCGTGGTCAAAGTCAGAGACAACCACAGCGTCCAGGCCAAACCCGCCTACCTGGCCATCGGCATCGACGCCGACGGCGACAAACACGTGCTGGGCATCTGGCTGGCCAAAACCCCGCTCGATACCGCCACCGCCGGCGAATCGGCCCGGTTCTGGAATGCGGTGATGAACGACCTGAAAAACCGGGGCGTGCGCGACATCCTCATCGCCTGCACCGACGGCCTGAACGGCTTCGAAGACGCCATCCACGCGGCGTTCCCGCACACCACCGTGCAGGCCTGCGTGGTGCACCTGATCCGCAACGCGCTGCGGCCGGTCGCCCGCCGTGACCGCGCCGCGCTGGCCGCCGAGCTCAAGAAGATCTACACCGCGCCCAGCGCGGAAGCCGCCTTCGACGCTCTGGCCGACTTCTCCGCTTCCACCTGGGGCGAGCGGTATCCGCAGGCGGTCCGCGTGTTCGAGGCCGCCTGGGACCGCTTCATCCCGTTCTTCGCCTTCTCCCCGGCGGTCCGCAAACTGCTCTACACCACCAACAGCATCGAGTCCCTGAACTACCAGCTGCGCAAGGTCACCAAAGCCCGCGGGCACTTCCCCGGCGACGACGCCGTGGTCAAGCTGCTGTGGCTGGCCATCATCAACATCGAGGACAAACGCGCCCGCGAACGCGCCATCACCAAGGAGAAAACCGGCAAGGCCAAGAACTCGCCCAACACCGCCCGCCTGATCGAAGGACAGCGCACCATCGGCTGGCGCGAAGCACTCATCGAACTCGACATCGCCTATCCAGGCCGCATC
>NZ_JBHMCF010000067.1:0-1327 GCF_042428605.1 Nonomuraea salmonea | reverse complement strand
AGCAGCAATAGCACTATTAGTCACATTAGTCTCAATAGCGTCCTCGTGTGCCTTCCTCCCGGCAGCCTTGCGGCATTCGGCGAGGACTTCCAGGCCGAGGTAGCGCCGGCCTTCGGTCCATTCGTCGTGCTGTTCGGCCAGGACGGCGCCGACCAGCCGGACGATCGCGTCGCGGTGGGGGAAGATGCCGACCACGTCGGTGCGGCGGCGGATCTCCTTGTTCAGCCGCTCCTGCGGGTTGTTGGACCAGATCTGCCGCCACACGGTCTTGGGGTAGGCGGCGAAGGCGAGGATGTCCTCGCGTGCCTCGTCCAGATGCTCGGCCGCCTTGGGGTACTTGCCCTCCAGCGCCTGGACGACCTGGCGGTGCTGGGCCCGCACCGAGGCGGCGTCGGGCTGCTCGAAGACGGTGCGCAGCATCGTCGACACCCACGGCTGGGCGTTCTTCGGAACACGGGTCGCCAAATTGCGCGCGTAGTGCGCGCGGCACCGCTGCCAGGAGGCGCCGGGCAGGGTGGAGGCGATCGCGTCACGCAGCCCGGCATGGCAGTCGGAGATCACCAGGCTGACGCCGGACAGCCCGCGGGCGACCAGACCGCGCAGGAACGCCAGCCAGCCGGCCCCGTCCTCCGACGACACCACGTCGATGCCGAGGATCTCGCGGTGCCCGTCGGCGTTGACGCCGGTCGCCACCAGCGCGTGCACGTTGACCGTCCGGCCGCCCTCCCTCACCTTCTGCGTGAGCGCGTCGATCCACACGAACGTATACGGCCCGGCATCCAACGGCCGGTTACGGAACTCGCTCACCATCTGATCCAGCTCCCGGGCCATCACGCTGACCTGCGATTTCGACAGCCGGGTCACTCCGAGCTGCTCGGCCAGCCGCTCCACCCGCCGGGTCGAGACGCCCAGCAGGTAGGAGGTGGCCACCACCGAGGCCAGCGCCCGCTCGGCCCGCCGCTGCCGCTCCAGCAGCCACTCCGGGTAATACGAACCTTGCCGCAGCTTCGGGATGGCCAGCTCCACCGTCCCGGCGCGGGTGTCCCACTCGCGCCGCCGGTAGCCGTTGCGCGAGTTGACGCGCTGCTCGGACACCTCGCCGTAGCCGGCCCCGCAGCGCTGCTCGACCTCGGCGTCCATCATCATCTGCGCCATCCGCGCGACCATCTCGCGCAGCACATCGGGCGACGCCGCGGCGAGGGTCTCGTCGAACCACTCACCCTGAGCAGGCAGAATGTCTTTAGCGGCCACTTCTCGTTCTCCTTCTTGCCTTCGACAGCTGTGAAGGATCGCGGAGTGGCCGCCCCCATGTCACATCGATCTTCCC
>NZ_JBHMCF010000066.1:0-97980 GCF_042428605.1 Nonomuraea salmonea | reverse complement strand
GCTGCCCGCCACCGTCCCGGCCGTCGCCGCGGCCGCCCACCCCGTGGAACCGGCCGAACAGGTCACCGCCGAGCAGCGCACGGCCGAGGCCCGCACCGACCAGGCCGACGCGACCCCTGCCCAGCGCCCCACCGGACGCGACATCACGCCGGACGGCATCGTCCGCGAGACCACAGCCGACACCACAGCTGACACCACAGCCGACACCACAGCCGACTCCGCGCCGAACCCCCAGCGGAACACCGCCCCCGACACCCCGCACCCGGCGCCGAAGATCCAGCAGGACCCGAACGCCCCCACGACCACCGAGCAGACGGTCGCCGCCCCGCCCCGTACGGACACGACCGCGCCACCCCCGCCACCCGCCCGCCAGGCCAACGGCGACCGCCCGGCCGACGTGGTCGTCCCGCCTGCCCGGCCGCACGACCTGCCGGGCCTCCCCGCTCAGGACCACGCGCCCGCGCCGAGGACCGAGAGCCCCCGCACGCAGACTCCGGACGCCCACCCGCCCGCGCAACCCGAGCGCGTCCCCGCCCAGAACGGGCACGCACCCCGGCAGGACACGGCCGCGCGGGTGCGGCCGGTGCCGGCCGGGCCTGAGCTGGGTGTGGCGGGGCCGGCCGAGCGGGTGACGAACCTGCTCAGCCAGGACGGCGCGTACGAGCCGATCAGCGTCCATGCCTGGTCGAGCGCCGATCAGGCGGTCGTGCGCCGGCTGGCGGACACGATGACCACGCCGACGAAGGACCTGCTGGCCGCGGCCCGCAAGCAGCATCTGGCGGAGGGGCTCGGCGACCCCCAGATGGTCCTGGTGCACTACGAGTTCCACATTCCAGGCAGGAAGGGACGGAGCTGGGACGTCCTCCCCGGCGACGACCT
The DNA here is from genome assembly GCF_042428605.1 of Nonomuraea salmonea. NCBI lineage: Bacteria > Bacillati > Actinomycetota > Actinomycetes > Streptosporangiales > Streptosporangiaceae > Nonomuraea > Nonomuraea salmonea. Next base: position 97,101 of record NZ_JBHMCF010000066.1, on the reverse strand, counting down.
GCCGGCGTTCACGCGGGGCTCGGGCGAGGTGACCGGGCGCCGGATCCTGCGCGAGGTGCCGGCCGCGTCGCCTGAGGCGGTCGCCATCGTACGCGGGCTGAGCGTCGAGGAGCTGATGAGGTCCTGGGGCCGCGGCGGGGGCCAGCTGCTCCCGGCGCGGCTGGCGATGAACCTGGCCGCGGTGGACGCGTTCGGCCTGCAAGGGGTCCTCGACCTCGAGGCGTACGGCGGGGCCTCCAGGAGCCAGACGGGCGCCAGGGACTACGCCCGCCACGGCGAGGCGCTGCGCGACTTCCTGCGCACCCAGTACGAGCAGACCCAGGCCGAGCTGAGCCGGCACGGCATCGAGGAACTCGTGCTCTATCGTGGCGTGGCCTTCGACGAGGTGCACCGCATGCCGACCTTGGCGGCGGCCTCGACCGGGGACGTGGTGCCGGTTCCGCCCGGCCTGCCGCTGCAGTCGTGGTCGGCGCTGCCGGGCGTGGCCAAGCGGTACACGGGCTTGGGCGACGGCGCCGTCATGGCGGCCGTGGTCCCGGCGTCCCGGGTGCTGGCGACCCCGTGGACGGGGCTGGGCCAGCTGCCGCTGCACGAGTTCGTGGTGATGGCGGGGCCGGGCGACGTCACGGTGCTGCGGCCGACGCACGTCGTCCCGCCCGACCCGGCGCTCGCCGGCCTGCCGCGCGGCCTGGGTACGAGGCGGGCGGGCGACGCGTACACGGAGTGCGCCCAGGGGCACCGGCACTGGAGCACCGAGCGAGAGGCCGGGCTGCTGCCGTACCACCGCGGGCCAGGCGGCGAGGTGCACGTGCTCGTGCAGCTGCGCTCGCTGGATACGCACCACGGCGGGCTGTGGGGGCCGGTCGGCGGGGCGCGCGACAGCGGTGAGGCGCCCGTCGCCGCGGCGTTGCGCGAGGCGGGCGGGGAGGTGCGGCTGAACCTGGACGACGTCCGGGTGCGCTCGGTCCACCACGACGACCACGGCGGTTGGGCGTACGACACGGTGATCGCCGAGCTGCCTCACAGAGCCGAGGCGTGGCCGGCCTCCCCCGAGTCCATCGACGTACGGTGGGTGCCGTTGCGCGAGGTGGCGCAGCTGAACCTGCACCCGGACTTCGCCGCGTCCTGGCCGGAGGTCCGTACGGCGCTGGAACGCGTCGCCGCCGAGGACGCCCCGGCCTCCACGGCCACCGCACCGGCGGCGAGCAGGCCGCAGCCGGGGCCCGTGCCCGCGCCGCCGCACGGCGCCTGGGCACCGGAGCTCAGCGACGGGTTCTCACCGATCGCCGACCCGCGCCCGCGCAACTTCGCCGAGGCGGCGGCCATCGTCCACCGCTGGAACCCGGACGGCACGCGCGGCGTCCCCGACGACCCGCGCGGCACCGACAGGACCGGCTCCGACCCCACCCCCGGCGACCCGCTCGACGCCCCTTCGCGCGTCGAGCGGCTGCTCAACGGCCAGGCCGATGACGTCCCCGCCCCGCTGGATCCCGCCCTGGTCGCAAGCGGCCGAGAGCTCATGCGGCGCATGTACGTGGAGAACCAGGACGACGCGACGGCGGCGGCCGTAGGGGCGATGGGGAGGATTCTCAGAACGGACGAGCCCAACCGGGCCATCCAGGGCCTGGCTGAACAGTTCTTCGACAGTATCCTGGCCGTCGATCCGCTGGTCGCGCTCTACCGGGACGCCCAGCGGCAGGGCATGGCGCCCGAGACGGCCCGCGACGAGACCGAGCTGGCCGACGTGCTCGAGCGCGCCTACCCCGCCGACCGTCACCGCTGGCTCGGGCACGAGTACGACTACCTGATGCCGTCCGCGACGCCGGAGCAGGCACGCGCGGCCGGGCTCCTGGCCGACATGATGGGAACGCCCGAGAACGCAGCCGTCAACGGGGCGTTCATCGACCCCGTGCGCCAGAGATACAGCATGAGCAGTCTCGAGGAGCTGTATCCGATCGTGCGGGCCGCACAGGCCGAGGGCCTCCTGCCGCCGGCGACGCCCGGGCCCGGGGGCTTCCACGAAGCTCTCAGCCGGTTCCACCAGGACGACCCTGCGCGGTGGTATGGCCTGCAGGGCCAGGTGAGGTATGACCTGCCGCACTTGGACGGCCCGGCGAGCCGCATGCTCGGCACCCTGATCGGTCTCGTCCCGCACGCGCCCCATGGATCGCGAGCCGAAACGATGCCGCTGCGGGAGCTGGCCCGCCAGACCGACCAGGCGGGCTCGGTCGAGCATCTGCTCCGCCTGGCTCTGGACGCGCAGGAGCACGGCGCTGACGTGGCCGGTATGTCGGACGTCACCGGCCTGACCGAGATGCTGACAACGCATCGGCAGCGCGACCCCTACCTTTGGGACGGCCTGCGGCTCGTTACCGAACTCGGCCTGCCGCTCACGCGGGACGGCGAGGTACGCGCCGCGGCCAGGCTCGCGGAACTCGCGGGCCCGCACCCGACGACGCCGATCTGGCGCTTCGACCCGCTGCGCCGGCTGGCCGACGAGACCGGTTCCGGATACGACGTGGCGGACCTGGCGGCACGCGCGGTTGAGGCCGCGCGAAACGGGTTCGACCTGTTCGGACCGGTCGACCGCCATGATGTGGTCGACACGCTGAGCCGGCCGGAGCCGCTCGCGCCGCCCGACCCCCGTGCGGACGCGCCCGGCCTGCACGGCATGTCACCCGCGGACGTACGGGAGGCCAGGAACGCCGCGGCCGCCCAGCACGCTCGGGCCTATGAGGATTACCTCGGCGATCACGGGATGCGCGGCTACGTCGAGCCGGGCTCCGACCTGGATCGGGCGCTCACTCCGACGGTCCGGGAATACGTCGACTCGTTGCAGGCCCGGGTCGAGGCGTGGCGGCGCTGGCCGGATGCGCCGGAGGTGTCGTTCACCCAGGATTTTCCCGCTTACGTGCGGGCGTACGAGGCGGCGGTGCGGCGCGCGGGCAGCGACGAAGCTGCGATCCCCTTCATGTACGACGACGCCACCGCAGGGCTGGGTGCCCGCGGCGGCGGGCGCGGGTTCGGCTTGGAGATCGAGTTCGAGCTGCCCGGCTTCAGCAGCCGGGCCGTTCTGAAGAACATCGCCCGGGATCTGCACGCCGCCGGCCTGACCGTTGACGGCGATGTGCACCCATATCACGCGTCCTCCCGGGCCGGATACCACTCGGGTGAGAAGGGCGGGCGCGGTCTGTGGCGGCTGGAGCTGGACAGGTCGGTATCCGGCGAGTTGGTCTCACCGATCCTGTACGACGAGCCCGCGACGTGGATGAACATCCTCCTGGCCTGCGAGATCATCCGCGGCTGGGGCGGCAGCGCCACGGTCAACACCGGCGGGCACGTGCACGTGAGCACCCGTGATTACGATCACCACCTGGCGAACTACGTCAGCGTGGCCGAATACATCAAGCACCACGGCGACACGCTCTACCGGCTCGGGCACAACCCGGCGATGGAGAGCCACCGGGGACAGGCGTTCTGCCAGTTCGAGTCACTGCCTGCCCGCGGCTACACCTCGATCGGCGCGGTGCGCCAGAATCACCTCCACCGCTCGGCCGTGAACATGGGCGGGATGACCGAGGACACGAAGGGCCATATCGAGTTCCGCATGTGGGACGGCTCGCTCGACCCGGCCGTCATCCAGGCGCAGGTGAAGGTGTCGCTGGCCGTGGTGGAGGCCGCGTTCCGCACGGCGGCGCTGGACCTGCCGCCGAACGCGGGCGTGCGCGAAGAGCCCGGAACCCACGCCGGGCTGCGCTCCTTGGGCTCCGCACCCGACCTCACCGAGGCGGGCAGCCTGTCCTTCCGCATGCTGATGGACGAGATCTTCTGGCGGGCCGCCGACAAGGAGCAGCTCGCCGCCCTGTTCGCGGCGACGCGCTGGCCCGAGCGCTGGGAGCCGCCACCGCCCCCGGAGGTCCGGGTATGAACGTGATCGTCCGCAACGTCCCCGCCGCGCGGCAGCCGCCGGCCGCGCCGCGCCACGCCGACGGCAGGCCGTACCTCTACGAGATGATCCACGCCGCCGGTGCCCTGCGCGGTTACGCCGACGAGCCGGCCGAGCTGGTCGCGATGCTCATCCCCGGCTACGGCGAGCTGGGCGATGACAGCGGGCGGGCGGTGGCGCGGATCCGTCTCGCGCTGGACGTGCAGGTGCGGTTGCAGGCGGAGCTGGCGGCAGGACGGCTGGGCGAGTGCGGGCCGGAGGAACGCGCGGTGCTGCTGGGCGGCCGGCACGAGCCGCCGGCGCTCGCGGAGTGGACGGCGCCGGTGCCGCTGGTGCTTGTGACGTCCTTCTACTTGCCGGAGGGGACGTTGCCGCGGCCGTCGGGGCCTGAGGAACTGCAGATCTGGCTCGACCCGGCCGACGACTGGACGCTGCTCACCAGCCTGCACGCGGCGGGCGTCATCACGGTGGGGGCGCGCTCGGCGGCCTGACCAAGGGCGGGGTCAGCGCTGAGCGTCGGCGATCAAGGCGGAACAGGCGCGGCCGGCCCGAGAGGTCAGGCGGTGTTCGGCGGGGTGCCGCCCACCATGGGCAGGGCCCGGTCGAGGCCGGTGATGCGCAGCAGCCGCGACATGAACGGCCGGGGCGACGCCAGGGCCAGGGTGATGCCCATCGGGCGGGCGCGCTGCTGCACGTCGACTAGGACGGCCAGCCCGGCGGCGTCGCAGAACGACACCTCGGACAGGTCGAGCACGAGCAGGCTGGTGCTGTAGTGCAGCGCGCTCAGCAGTTGCTCGCGCAGGTCCGCACTGGTGAACAGGTCGATCTCGCCGTAGAGGCGCAGGACGGTCGGCTGCCCGGGGCCCGCCACTCCGAGCGGGGCGGTGTCGATGACCTTCATGAGAACTCCCCCCTCGGCCGGCCGGGACGTGGGCGTCGCCCCTGGTCAGCGCCACCGTTGAGTCGGACTGGGGCGACGCCGGCGGGAGGCGCCGGCGCCCGAAAGTCCTCGGTCATCCCAATGTATCCCGCTGCTTTCCCGATGCCGTTCCAGCCAAGGAATCGAGGCGGATGGCATGCAGGAAATTGAACGAAAGGGCTGGCCGGAACGGGTGTGACGCCGCTCGTACCGGCTGGATGAAAGTTTCACGGCGCATTGACACGGGGAAAGCGCTTTCCTACGGTGGCGCTACTCACGGACACGGACGTGGTCACTCATGTGAGCGGTGCGCACTCGCTGGGGGGAATCCGGCGTGCGGGTCATCCCGTACGCGCCGGACCAGCAAGGACCCGGCTGCCGACAGCAGCCCGGCATCGACGACGAAGATGGGACGAGCATGAGACGAGCAGTCGTGTTACGCGTCGGCGCGGCACTCGCCGCGGCGGTCACGGCCGCGGCGGCCGGGGCGGCCGTGCCGATGTTGCAGGCGTCGGCCGCACCGGCCGCCGCACTCGCCGCGGCCGGCAACGCCACCGGCTTCGCCTCCGCCAACGGCGGGACCACCGGCGGCGCGGGCGGCCAGACCGTACGCGCCACCACGGGCACCGCGATCCACCAGGCCCTCTGCAGCCGGGCCAGCAGCAGCACCCCGATCACCATCCAGGTCGAGGGCACGATCAACCACGGCAACACCAGCAAGGTGTCCGGCAGCAGCTGCAACACCGCGGCCGGCGTGATCGAGCTCAAGCAGATCAGCAACGTCACGATCATCGGGGTCGGCAACGGCGCCGTCTTCGACCAGCTCGGCATCCACATCCGCGAGGCGAGCAACATCATCATCCAGAACGTCACGGTCAGGAACGTCAAGAAGTCGGGCTCGCCCACCTCCAACGGCGGCGACGCGATCGGCATGGAGAGCGACGTCCGCAACGTGTGGGTCGACCACGTCACGCTGGAGGCGTCGGGCGGCGAGTCGGAGGGCTTCGACGGCCTGTTCGACATGAAGAACAACACGCAGTACGTGACGCTGTCGTACAGCATCCTGCGCAACTCCGGCCGCGGTGGGCTGATCGGCTCCAGCGAGAGCGACCGCTCCAACGGGAACGTCACCTTCCACCACAACCTGTACAGCAACATCGACTCGCGTACGCCCCTGCTGCGCGGCGGCATCGCCCACATGTACAACAACCACTACAGGAGCCTGCACGAGTCCGGCATCAACTCGCGGGCCGGCGCCCGGGCGAAGGTGGACAACAACTACTTCGAGGACTCCAAGGACGTCCTCGGCACCTTCTACACCGACGAGGCCGGCTACTGGCAGGTCAGCGGCAACATCTTCGACAACGTGACCTGGGGCGCCCGCGACGACGAGCACAACCCGGCCGGCCCGAACCCGCAGTCCAACACCAGCGTGAGCGTCCCCTACTCCTACGCCCTCGACGGCGCGAGCTGCGTGCCCGACATCGTGAACAGGACGGCGGGCGCCAACAAGGGCCTGCAGGTGTCGAACGGCAACTGCACCCCGACCAATCCGCCGACGGACCCGACCGACCCGCCCACCGACCCCACGGATCCGCCCACGGACCCGCCCACGGACCCGCCCAGCGGCACGAACCTCAGCCTCGGCGCGGGCTCCGACGGCTCCAGCAAGGGCAGCGGCACGAGCTACGGCAACGTGCGTGACGGGAACATGAGCACGTACTGGTCTCCGTCTGGCTCGACCGGCGACATCTCGATCAAGTGGGGCTCGGCGACGACGGTCGGCCGGGTCGTGATCCGCGAGGCGTCCGGCGCGACGGGCGCGATCGGGTCGTGGCAGCTGCTCAACGCCGACAACGGGGCCGTGCTGAAGTCCGGCACCGGGGCGGGCACGATCAGCTTCACGCCGACGTCGCTGAAGAAGGTGACGTTCCGGATCACCGGCTCGAACGGCACCCCCAGGGTCGCCGAGTACGAGACCTACGCCTCCTGACCGGGAGCCGCCGCGCCGCCCCTTGGTCAGGCGGCGCGGCGGCGACGCCGGGGATCGGCGAGGACGGCGGCGCCGTAGCTCGCGTCGTGCGGGTTGACGTCGGTGCCGGGCGCCACGACCTGGTCGATCCGGTCGAGCACGTCGGACGTCAGCACGACGTCCGCGGCCTGGAGCTGGTCGTGCAGATGCGCCGCGGTACGCGGGCCGATGATCGCCGCGGTGACCGCCGGGTGCGTGGTGACGAACGCCAGGGCGAGCTGGATCAGCGTCAGGCCGGCCTCGTCGGCGATGCCGGCCAGCGCGGTGGCGGCGTCGAGCTTGGCCTGGTTGGCGGGTACGGACAGGTCGTAGTGGGCCAGGGTGTGACTGAACGGCATCGTCCGGGTGCGGTGGCTGGACGCCTGCGCCGCGTCCCGCCGCCACCGCCCGGTCAGCCAGCCTCCGGCCAGCGGGCTCCACGCGAGCACCCCCATCCGGTACGTCTCGCAGGTCGGCAGCACGTCGGCCTCGACGCCGCGGACGAGCAGTGAGTACGGCGGCTGCTCGCAGACGAACCGCTCACGGCCCCGCCGCTCGGCCGTCCACTGCGCCTCGACGACGGCCGAGGGCGTGAACGTCGACGATCCGGCGTAGCGGATCTTACCGGCGCGGACGAGGTCGGTGAGCGCGCCGAGCGTCTCGTCGATGTCGGTGGCCGGGTCGGGCCGGTGCACCTGGTAGAGGTCGATGTGGTCGGTGCCGAGACGGCGCAGGCTCTCCTCGCAGGCCCGGATGATCCAGCGCCGGGACGCGCCGCGCTCGTTGCGTCCCGGGCCCATAGGGCTGGACACCTTGGTCGCCAGGACGACGTCGTCGCGCCGCCCGGCGATCGCCTTGCCGACGATGACCTCGGACTCGCCGTCGGAGTAGACGTCGGCGGTGTCGATGAGGTTGACGCCGGCGTCGAGTGCCGTCCGGATGACGCCGATCGAGGCGTCGTGGTCGGGGTTGCCCCAGCGGCCGAACATCATCGCGCCCAGGCACAACGTACTGACCTGGACTCCTGTGCTTCCGAGCGTGCGGTAGCGCATGGCGGGACCGCCCTTCTTGGTCGAGTGATGGCACCGCGGGGCGTCTGCTACCGTCGCGGATAAGCGGAGTCGGGTCCGCTTATCCGGAGACTAAGCGGACCCGGCTCCACATAGCAACTCGGAAGACAGGACGACTCCATGCCTGAGTCCGGCCGGCCGATGCGGGCCGACGCGCGGGCCAACGAGGACAAGCTGCTCGCCGCGGCGGCCTCGGCCTTCGCACGCGACGGCGCCGCCGCCACCCTGAAGCAGATCGCGAGGGACGCCGGCGTCGGGATCGCCACCCTCTATCGGCGCTTCCCCACCCGCGAACTGCTGGTCGACGCCACCTACCGCTATGAGACGGCCAGGCTGGCCGACCGCCCCGCCGCCCTGCTCGCCGAGCTGCCGGCCGACCGCGCCCTGCGGGCGTGGATGTCGGAGGTCCTCGACCACCTGGTCACCAAGCAGGGCATGGCCGACACGCTCAAGACGCTGCTGCGCGGCGACGCGGAGCTCGGCTCGCAGACCCGCGAGCAGCTCACGGCCGCGGTCGAGGAGTTGCGCCGGGCCGGTTCCGATCAGGGGGTGCTGCGGGAGGACGTACCGGCGGGCGACATCCTCATGGCGCTGGCCGGCGTCACCCTCGCGGCCGGCGACCCCCGCCAGCGGGAGCAGGCGGAGCGCCTGCTCGACCTGCTGATGGACGGTCTCGCCCCTTGACCAGGCGGCGGCCGACGAGCTGCATGGGGAGCTCGATGCAGCGGTGGCTGAGCCAGCTGAGCGGCAGCAGCAGCGCCAGGAAGAGCACGCCCGCGCCGAGCTGGGCCGCCGCCGGCGCGCCGCGCAGCTCCCCCACCACCCGCATGAGGATCAGCAGCAGCGGCAGGTGCACGAGGTAGAGGGAGTAGCTGATCGTGCCGAGCCAGGTGAGCGCGGCGGGCAGCGTACGGGACCGGCAGGCCATGGCGGCGGCGAACGTGAGCACGGCCAGCAGGATCGTCAGGCCCCACACCTTCGGCTGCACCCACCACCAGCCGGCGTTGCGCGCCCACAGCGGCAGCGCGGCCACCAGCAGGCCGGTGGCGGCGACCGGCCAGAGCGGGCCCGCGCCGCGTTCCCACCGGTGCACGGCCGTGCCGGCGAACATCACCGCCAGGATCGCCGCACCGAACCAGGGGACGCGGCTGCTCAGCAGCACCAGCGCGAGCGCCATCACCCCCAGCGCGCAGGCCGCCACCGTACGGCCCCACCCCGACACCACGCACGCGAGCCCGACCGCGAACAGCCCGAACGTCACCCAGGACAGCCACCCGCCCGACAGCGGCGGCGCGATCATGGCCAGCCCCGCGACCAGCCCGAGCACCGCGAACAGGCCGGGCAGCAGCCCCCACCTGTCCCGCACGCCCACCGTGAACAGCGCGGCGGCCAGCAGGTAGAACACCATCTCGTACGACAGCGTCCACATCGTGTTCAGCACGCCCGCGGTGCCCACGGCGTCCATGAGCATGGTGGCGTGCGCGGCCACGGAGGACAGGTCGCGCGGCACCTCGGCCCGTACGGGGATCCACCAGGCGAGCACGAGCACCAGCACGATCATCGCCAGATAGAGCGGATAGAGCCGGAAGAACCGCCCGATCCAGAAGGCCCGCACGTCACCGTGCCGCTCCAGCGAGGCTGGGATGATGTAGCCGCTGACCAGGAAGAACACCAGCACGCCGTAGACGCCGAGATTGAACGCGGTGGGCCGCAGCCACGGCATGGCCCAGGTGCACAGGTGCTCCCCCACCACCGCGAGGGCGCCGAGCCCGCGCAGGGCGTCCAGCCAGGCGAGCCGGGCGGGGGCCGCTGACGCGGTGCGAGAGGTGACGGATAAAGCAGGGGACATGAGGATCAAAGTATCGGAACCGCCGCTCTGTCGTATGGGGCGTCGTCCCGATCGTCTTGTTGGTGAGTTCCGAACGACAGGAGGGTGGATCGTGAAGTATGTGCTGATGTTCGTGGAGACCGAGGAGTTCGCCAAGGAACTGGAGGCCATGGGCGAGCTGGAGCAGCGGGCCGCGTACGAGGCGGTGGGGCGGTGGTTCGCCGAGCACGCCGACAAGATCACCCACCACGCGCACCTGGCGCCCGCCCACACGGCGACCACCGTACGGGTGGACCGCCCCGAGCCTGTGATCACGGACGGGCCGTTCGTGGAGGGCAAGGAGGTCGTGAGCGGGTTCGCGGAGGTCGAGGTGGCGGACTTGGACGAGGCGCTGGCGCTGGCCCGCGCGTGGCCCGCCTGCCCGATCGTGGAGATCCGCCCCCTCACATGAACCCGCACCACTGTGAGCCGGGTGCCGAGGCGAGTCGGGAGGTGCTGGCCGCCGTCGTGCGTGAGCATGCCGGCCGGCTGGCCGCCTCGCTGGTGTCGCTGCTCGGCGACTTCTCCGCCGCCGAAGACCTGGTGCAGGACGCGGTGGAGACCGCGCTGCGCCGCTGGCCCGAGGAGGGCGTACCGGAACGGCCGGAGGCGTGGCTGTTCACGGTCGCCCGGCGACGCGGCCTGGACGTGCTGCGCCGCGAGTCGAACCTGCGGTCCAAGCTGGCCCGCCTCACCTGGCCCGGCCCCGCCCCGGGCGACGACCGGCTACGGCTGATCTTCACCTGCTGCCACCCTGCCCTGTCGCGGGCCGCGCAGATCGCGCTGACGCTGCGGGTGGTGTGCGGGCTGTCGATGGCGCAGATCGCGGCGGCGTTCCTGGTGCCGGAGCCCACGGTGGCGCAGCGCGTCACCCGTGCCAAGCGCAAGATCGGCGAGGCCGGCATCCCGTACCGGATGCCCACGGCAGAAGAGCTGCCCCAGCGCCTCGACGACGTGCTGGCGGTGATCTACCTGCTGTTCAACGAGGGCTACCTGACCAGCACCGCTGACCGGGCGCAGGCGGCCGACCTGGTGGCGGAGGCCGAGTGGCTGGCGGCGCTGCTGGTGGGCCTGATGCCGAAGGAGCCGGAGGCGGCCGGCCTGCTGGCGCTGATCCGCCTGCACCGGGCGCGCGGCGCGGCCAGGTTCGACGACCGGGGCAACCTGGTCCTGCTCCCCGACCAGGACCGCTCGCTCTGGGACCACACCGCCATCGCCGAGGCCACCACCCTCCTGACGCGGGCGGCCCGCGCACACCGGCGGCCGGGCCCGTACCAGGTGCAGGCCGCGATCGTGGCCTGCCACGCCGAGGCCGCGACCTTCGCCGACACCGACTGGCCCCAGATCCTCGTCCTCTACGACCTGCTCCTGCACCTGTCCCCCTCCCCCGTCACCCGCCTGCACCGGGCAGTCGCCGTACGCCACGTCCACGGCCCGCGAGCAGCGCTTGAGGAGCTGAAGAACCTGGCCGGCCCCCTGGACCGCTACCCGCTCTTCCACGCGACACGGGCGGAACTCCTCCGCGCCACCGGCCACCGCACCGAGGCCAGGGACGCCGACGAGCGGGCCCTGCAGCTGACCACCAACCCCGCCCAGCAGGCCCTCCTGGAACAGCGGCTCACCTGGGACTGACGGCGTCGCGCACCTCCCGCGGTGAGCAACGGCGACGACGCGGGCGTCGTCGATGGCGTCGTCCAGCCAGGTCAGGTCGTCGAGCGGGGCACGCGGGTCCAGCGTGCGCAGGGGGATCACAGCCAGGCACCTTTCCGCTCGTCACGGCGGCGTCGCAGGGTGGAGCCTTCGATCAGGTCGCAGGGCAAGAGCTCCTGGGGGGTGGTGCCGGTTTCTAGCACTTTGGTCAGGAGTTCGACGGCTTTGCGGCCCATTTCGCGGCGGGGGATGCGGAAGCCGGTGAAGTCGGTGTCCGTGTGGACGGGGCGGGTGGCTGAGCCGAGGGTGATCACGGATAGGTCGTCGGGGATGGCGAGGTCTCCTTCGGCCGCTGCTTGGAGGAACGGTACGGCGTCGGCCTGTTCTTCGAAGAAAGCGGCGGTGGCCCCGGTGGCGCGTACGGCGCCCAAGAGGTCAGGGTGATCCGGGGGCAGGCGAGAGAATGTGACGCCCAGGTCGGTGGTCGCCTGGACGAAGCCGGTGAAGCGGTCGGCGGTCGATTCGGCGCCCTCGCCCGTGCCGACGTAGACCAATCTGCGGTGGCCGAGGTGGGCGGCCCTTTGCACCAGGGCGCGGGTGGCCGCCGGGTAGTCGGCGCCGACGTACGGCACCGGCCCGCCCGCGTCGTCGCGGCGGCCGACGGACACGAACGGGATCTGGTCGGCGATGAGCCTGGCCAGGTCGTCGCTGTCGACCGTCCGCCCGAGCAGCACGCACCCGTCGGCGAGCCGGACCCGGCTGTCCTCATGGAAGATGCGCCGCCGGCCGGAGACCCGGGCGCTGGTGAAGAGCAGCAGGTCGCAGCCGGCCTCCTCGGCGCGCTCCTCGATGCCGACGAGGAACGGGTGGTAGAAGTCGGCGCTGGTGGCGGGGAAGACCGCCTCGTAGGTGAAGACGCCGAGGATGCGGTTGCGTCCTTCGGCGAGCCGGCGGGCGGCGGGGTCGGCGATGTAGCCGGTCTCCCTGATCACCCGCAGCACCCGCTCGCGGGTCTCGGGCGAGATGCGCACCCCGTTGCCCGCGCGGTTGTTGAGCACCAGTGACACGGTGGTCTGGCTCACGCCCGCCATGCGGGCGATGTCCTGCTGGGTCAGGCGGCGGGCCACGGTCGTACTCCTCGGGTCATGCCCATGAGCGCCGAGTCTGGGACCTCACTGATCACCACGTCAAGAGGTGATACCCCAGTAATAATTCGTATTAGCGGATTTTCCGGCAACCGAGCCGATCCCTTGTGGGTGCCCATCCCGTGGGCGGGAAGGACGGTGTACAGATCAAGGAGGCATTCATGGCGCAGGTGTCGCTCCCCCTGGCGGAGGTCCTCACGGCGGCGGAGAACGCCGCTCCCGTCGAGTCGATCGCCGTAGTGGCCGCGGACCTGCGTGAGCGGTTCATGGCGTCGAGCGTGTCGTTCCTCTTCCTCGACCTGGTGGGCCGGCAGGTGGTGCGCATCACCGAGACCACCGCCGCGCGCCGGGGCCGCGGCGCCGAGCACATCCCTCTCGCGGGCAGCCCGTACGAGGAGGCGCTGCGCACCCAGCGACTGACGCTGATCCCTGAGGACGACGCGTACCGGGTGATCGCGCCGGTCACCAACCGCGGCGACGCCATCGGCCTGCTGGAGCTGACCCTGCCCGAGGCAGGGCCCGAGCTCCTGGAGCAGGTCAGCCAGGCCGCCCACGCGCTGGCCTACATCGTCGTCACCGACCGCCGCTTCACCGATCTCTACCTCTGGGGCCAGCGCACCAGGGCGGTCAACCTGGCCGCGGAGATCCAGCAGCAGCTCCTGCCGTCCTCCCCCACCTGCGAGGCGGCGCAGTTCGTGCTGGCGGCCGTGCTGGTGCCGGCCGACAGCGTGGGCGGCGACAGCTACGACTACACACTCGACCACGACACGCTGCACCTGTCGATCACCGACGCCATGGGCCACGAGGTGGACTCGGCGCTCATGGCCACGCTGGTCGTCAGCGCGTCCCGCAAGGCGCGCCGCGCCTCCCTCGGCCTGGCCGAGCAGGCCCGCCACACGCACGAGGCCCTGCTGGAGCACATGCCGGGCGCGCTGACCACCGGCCAGATGCTGCGGCTGTCGCTGGACGGCGGCCGGCTGCAGCTGGTCAACGCCGGCCATCCGTGGCCGCTGCTGCTGCGCGACGGCGAGGTGGAGGAGGTGACGCTGGAGATCGACCCGCCGTTCGGCTTCCCCTTTCCCGTCGAGCATCGCGTTCAGGACCTCGCGCTGCGTCCAGGCGACCGCCTGGTGCTGCACACCGACGGCATGCAGGAAGGCGCGGCGGAGAAGCTGGACCTGTCCGCGCTCATCCGCGCCACGGCCGGCGACCATCCGCGCGACGTGGTGCGGACGCTGGCCGCCACGGTGTCCGACCTCTGCGGCGGGCATCTGCAGGACGACGCGAGCGTCATGTGCCTCGACTGGCACGGCTCTGACGACCTGACCCGGCACACGCACGCCGGCGCCGACGTCCGTCCGGAACGCCGATGAGCCCGGCCGGAGCAGGCCGGGCTCATCGCGGGGAGCAGGACGTCAGCAGACGATGAAGATGCTCTTCCAGCCCACCGGGGTGCGCTGCTCGGCGTTCCTGTTGGAGGCGAGCGTGAAGTGGGCGACGCCCTGGGCGTTGGGCTGGTTGTACATGCGGCCGCTCTGGCCGTCGCCGTACCACTTGTACGAGCCGTGGTAGGGGATGTTGGACACGCCGCACCGGTCGATGACGACGCTCCTGCCGGTGAACCCGGGGCCCTCGTAGGCGACGTACTGGGAGGCGTAGGCGGCGCCCGCGCCGCCCACGACGAGGGCTGCGGTGAACGCGGAGGTGATGATGAACTTCCTCATGGAAACCCTTCCTTTCGATTACCGAAAGTAAGAGTAAGACTACTTTCCGTGTTCATCCAAGGGGTTTTCCACCTGTGACACGGGCGGCAGCTGCGGCCCGGCGGGCGGGGGCGCGGCATGCCCGGCGAGGATCACCACGAACACCATGACCGTGGTCAGCACGGCGACCGCGGCCAGCAGGCCCGCGATCTCCCTGCGGCTGCCGCGCGCGCCGAAGCCCTTGCGGTGGGTGGCGGCGCTGAGCGCGTCGATGCGGCGGGCGAAGGCGGGGTCGCTCCTGCGCAGGTCGAGCTCGATCTCGGCGAGGATCCGGCGTTCCCGGTCCGACAGGTGCATCGCTCATCACCGCCCTGCGGGGTCAGTCGTCTTCGGCGGGGCCGCGCTCGCGGCCGGAGGTGTGGGGGTAGTGCAGGTCGAACGCCGGCCGCTCGGAACGGATGGGCGGCAGGCGGACGAAGTTGTGCCGGGGCGGCGGGCAGGAGGTGGCCCATTCGAGAGAGTTGCCGAAGCCCCACGGATCATCCACAGAGACTTTCATGCCCTTTCGGGCGGTATGCCAGACGTTGTAGAGGAAGGGCAATGTGGAGGCGCCGAGCAGGAACGCGCCGAGTGACGAGACCATGTGCAGGTCGGTGAAGCCGTCGGCGGCGCTGTAGTCGGCGTACCGTCGCGGCATGCCCGCCACCCCCAGCCAGTGCTGGACGAGGAACGTGGCGTGGAAGCCGACGAACAGCGTCCAGAAGTGCCACTTGCCGAGCCGGTCGTCCAGCATGCGGCCGGTCATCTTGGGCCACCAGAAGTAGAAGCCGGCGAACATCGCGAACACGACGGTGCCGAAGACGACGTAGTGGAAGTGCGCGACCACGAAGTACGTGTCGGTGACGTGGAAGTCGAGCGGCGGCGAGCCGAGGATCATCCCGGTCAGCCCGCCCAGCAGGAACGCGATGAGGAACGTCATGAACGCGAAGAACGGCAGCAGGACCTGCCCGGTGCCGAACATGTGGTGCGCCCACACCGTCATCGACAGGCCGGCGATGGCGATGGTCGCGCCCACGAGGCCGACGTACCCGAAGACCGGTTTGCGGCTGAAGACCGGGATGACCTCGGTGATGATCCCGAAGAACGGCAGCGCGATGATGTAGACCTCGGGATGGCCGAAGAACCAGAACAGGTGCTGCCACAACATGGGCCCGCCGTTCTCGGCCCAGAAGACCTGCGTGCCGAGCTTGCGGTCCGACTCCAGCACCAGCAGCGCGGCGGCCAGCACCGGGAACGCCATCAGCACGAGCATGCTGGTCAGCAGCACGTTCCAGGTGAAGATCGGCATCCGGAACATCGCCATGCCCGGCGCCCGCATGCACACGACGGTGGTGAAGAAGTTGACCGCGCCGAGGATCGTGCCGAGGCCCGACAGCGCGAGGCCCATCAGCCACAGGTCGCCGCCCAGCGTCGGGCTGTACGTCGAGTGCCAGCAGCATCATGATCGTGCCGTGCATGGTGAACAGCTGGTTGTACGCCTCGTTGCTGACCACCTGCAGGCCGGGCTGCATCAGCTCGGCCCTGATGATGAGCGCCATCACCCCGGCCAGCGCGAAGAACAGGAACGAGGCGATCAGATACAGGTAACCGATGACCTTGTGGTCGGTGGTCGACAGCCAGGCCGCGATCACCGCGCCCGTGCGCCGTACCTTGACCGGGGCCAGCGGCGAAGTCAGCGGCTCGCCGCCGGGCTTCACGCTCGTCACATCGCTCTCCGTCGTCGCGTCGGGGGGGTTCGCCAGGACGGCAGGCCGTACGGAGGGCGCCCCTACCCCTGCTCTTCGCCGCAAACCCCGGCGGGCAGGCGAATCGTGAAGATCGAGCCCCGGCCCGGCGTGCTGGTGGCGGAGAGCGTGCCGCCGTGGGCCTCGACGAGCTTGCGGGCGATGGGCAGGCCGAGTCCGCTGCCGCCGGTGCGGCGGTTGCGCGACTTCTCGACCCGCCAGAAGCGCTCGAAGACCAGGGGCAGGTCCGCGGGGGCGATGCCGGTGCCGGTGTCGGCGACGTCGATGAGGAGGTGGTCGCCGTCGCGGCGGGCGTGCAGGGTGACGGCGCCGCCGTGCGGGGTGTGTCGGACGGCGTTGGACACCAGGTTGCCCGCGGCCTGGCGGAGCCGTACGGGGTCGGCGAAGGCGCGCAGGCCACCGTCCGCGCGGGTGCGCAGCGTGACGCCCGCCTGCTCCGCGCCCGCCCGGTGCGCGGTCGCGACCTGGGCCAGCAGGTCGGCCACCTCGACCGGCTCGCGGCGCAGCCGCAGCTCGCCCGCCTCGGCCATGGCGAGGTCCTGCAGGTCGTCGATGATGTGCTGGAGCAGCAGGGCCTCCTCCAGCAGCGAGGAGATCAACTCCCTGTCGGGGGCGACGACGCCGTCCTCCGTCGCCTCCAGCCAGCCCCTGATCGTGCTGAGCGGGGTGCGCAGCTCGTGGGCGACGTCGCTGACCATGGCCTTGCGCAGGTGTTCGAGCTGCTCGCGGCGCTCGGCCATGGCGTTGAACGCGGCCGCGAGGTGGGCGATCTCGTCCCGTCCCTTGACCTCGACGCGCGGCGCCCCGCCCTGCTCCGTGCGGCGGACGGCCTCGGTCAGCTCGCGCAGCGGCCGGCTCAGCCTGGTGCCGGCGACCACGGTGGCGGTCACCGTGAACAGCAGCACCAGCGCGGCCACGCCGGCGATGCGGGCCTGGTTGGCGGGCGACAGGTCGAACCCGGTGGACACGCCGCCGCCGCGGCTGCTGATGAACAGCAGGGCGGGCGGGGCGACGTACGGGCCGAGCTGCTCGCGGCGGGCGGCGGCGAGACAGGTGGAGACGGTGCCGCCGGTGCTCGCCGTCGTGCGCGGCGCGCCGGGCGCGACGGGGGCGGGCTCGCGGGTCCAGGTGAAGTCCGGGTTGACGCGCACGGCGGGCTCGCCCTTGCGTTTCAGGCAGGTGCCGGTGACTTTCTCCAGCGCCGCGAGCGCCCGGCGTTCGGTGGTCGTCGGCTGCTCCAGGACGGGGCTGGGGCACCGGGTCTCGGGGTACGGCTGCGCGCCGCCGGTGGTGAGCGCCGGGCGTCCGTTGGGGCTCTCGGTGACCTGGGCGTCCACGCCGAACGTCCGCCGCAGGCACAGGGCGCGCCGCTGGGCCGTCGCGCGCAGGTCGTCCCGCTCCTTGCGGGTCAGCCGGTACGGCCCCACGGCGCGCGGGTCAATGTGGCCCGGCGTCGCGTCCGCCGACAGCGGGTCGACGACCGCGGAAGGGCGGCTGGGCAGGGCGGCGGTGCGCGGCTCGGCGTCCGAGTCCAGGAGCGGGGTGCGCTGCTCGGTGGTGAGCGTGATGCGGCGGCCGGTGTCGGCGGCCAGCCGGCGCACGAGGTCGCCGGCGTCGTCCCAGTCGTGGTGTGTGGCGGCGTAGCCGAGCAGGGTGTCGTAGACGCGGGCGTCGTCGGCGAGCGCCCGGCCCTGCTCCTGCCGGATCGCCACGGTGGTGCTGCGCGCGGTCAGCCAGGCGGTCGCCGCGATCGAGCCGATCGAGACCAGGACGGACACGGCGAGCAGCCGTACCAGCAGGCTGCGGCGCAGCGGCACCTCACGACGCATCGCACGGGTCCATGGCGGGTTCCGCGGCCAGCTTGTAGCCGACGCCGTAGACGGTGAGCAGGCGTACGGGGCGGCGCCGGGCCGGCTCGATCTTCCTGCGCAGGTTCATCACGTGGACGTCCACGGTCCTGGAGGTGATGTAACGGTCGAAGCCGTGCAGGTGGCTGAGGATCTGCTCGCGGGTGAACACCTGGCCCGGGTGGGCGGCCAGCAGTTCCAGCACCTGGAACTCGCCGGGGGTGCAGTCGACGCGGGCGCCGTCCACGGTGACCTCGTGCCTGGCGGGGTCCACCACGAGCGCTCCGGCCCGCAGCACGGGGGTGCGGTCCTGCCCGGTGCGGGCCGCTCGCCGCAGCAGCGTGCGGACGCGGGCGACCAGCTCGCGCGGGCTGTAGGGCTTGGTCATGTAGTCGTCGGCGCCGAGGTCGAGGCCGAGCAGCAGGTCGTCCTCGGTGGCGCGGGCGGTCAGCATGAGGACCGGGACGTCCGACTCGGCGCGCAGGATGCGGCACACGTCCAGGCCGTCCACCTTGGGCATCATCACGTCGAGCACGAGCAGGTCGGGGGTGCGCGTACGGGCTTCGTCCAGCGCGGCGCGGCCGTCGTGCACGGTGGCGACGGCGTGGCCCTCCCGTTCGAGATAGCGGCGGATCAGCTCCGCCTGCTTCACGTCATCCTCGGCCACCAGGACGTATGCACCCATAGTGGGCGATCGTAGGCGGGCCGGCGGGCTGCCTCCCCACCGGATCCCGGTTCCTCATCCGAGCGCTAAAGGTTCCTGACAAGTTCCTGACATCCGGGAACCATCCTGCTGCGGCATGAGAACCTTCCGTGATCGCCGCGACGCGGCGGCGCTCGCCGTCGCCGCGCTCTCCTGCGGCCTCCTGACCGCCTGCGGCGCCGCCTCGGCCGCCACCGGCCCGGCGAACGCCCCCTCCCCCGCCCCGGCTCCCGCGACCGCCGAGGCGAGTGCCGCCCCCGCCCCTGCCGCCTCCCCGAAGGAGCGGCGGCCGCAGCTCCGCCTGGACAGCACCGCCGCCGAGATCCGCAAATATCGCCTCGCCTACGCCGCCTGCCTCAAGGAGCACGGCATGCCGAGCAAGGGCCCGTGGAACGACCGGGCGGAGCGGGCCGCGCGGCAGGCGTGCAAGAGCAAGGAGCCGCTGCTGCCGCCCGAACTCAGCCCCAGGACGAACCCGCACTACGCCAAGAGCGTCAGGAAGGAGGTCGCCTGCCTGAAGGCGCACGGCTTCGACGTGCACCTGACCCCTGCCCCTGGCTCCGACCCGAACGCGATCGGCTGGCGGTACGGCAGCGTCCCCGGCGACGACGTGGACATCGAGAAGATCCAGAACGACTGCCGCGTGAAGGCGTTCGGCGGCGGCCGTAACCTCGCCCCCGCCCCCATGTGACCTTCGGGCCCCCGCCCCTCAGGGGCGGGGGCAACCGGCCGCCGGCTCGAAGCGGCGACGGTGAACCCGGGGCCGCTCACGAGCGGGGGCGGATGCGGAAGACGGGGTGGCGCTCCTCGATGCGGCGGAAGGCCGCGATCGGCGCCCTCGGGCCCAGGCCGACGTGGGGCCGGGCGCCGGGGGCGACGGCGACGTACCGGCGCAGGATCTCGGCGCGTTGCCCGACCGGCACCTCGCGCAGGACGACCGGCTGCTCGCGGCCCCTGCGGCGCAGCACGGCCACGCCCCCGGCGGCCCGCACGTTGCGCACCCAGCTCGCCTCGGGCCCGAGCATCGAGACGAGGAACTCCCCGCCGCCGTGGCGGGCGACCGCGACGGGGACGGACGTGACGGCCCCGCTGCGCCGCCCCGCCACCTTCAGCACGGCGGCCTGGCGCGGCGACAACCACCCGGCCCCGTACGCGAGGGCGTCCAGCCTGTTCACGAGCCGCATGAACGCGTTGGGCCGACCGCCCCGGTACATCGCCCGCTTGAGCGCCCCGGCCGCCCGCGCCAGACGGGCACCCGTCATCGCGCCCTTCTCCACAAGGCGACCGCGGCGGCCCCCGGCACGCACGGCAGCACCAGCAGCCAGCCGAGCAGCGGCGCCAGGCCGACGTCGCCCGAGGTGTCCTTGATGGTCAGCGCGGCGACCGCGATGAGGATCGCGCTCACCAGCAGCCCGCCGGCCAGCCAGGGCGCCCACCGCTTGCCGGCGCGGACCGCCCAGACCGTGCCCAGCCAGCCCGCCAGCCCCAGGAGGCCGACGGCGCTGAGGATGATCAGGTACGCGCTGACGGCGGCGTCGATCTCGCCGGGCGCGTAGGAGGGGTAGCCGGCGCTGACGTGGCCGGCGAGCACGGCCCTGTCCGCGAACGGGAACAGGGCGGCGCCGGTGGTGAGCGCCGCGCCGGTGTACAGCAGCACCGGGACGGCCCGGTTGCCTGGCGTGGTCATGAGGTGACCCCTTTCAGAAAGTGACTGTCTGGAGAGAGTGACTGTAGGCAGAGGTCGTCGAGACAGTCAATTCCTTGAGACAGTGACTTGCTGATACGGTGGTCGCCATGAGCGGGCTTCGCGAGCGCTGGCGGCTCAAGGCCATGCGCGCCATCCAGGAACGTGCCCTCGACCTGTTCGACGAGCGTGGTTTCGCCGCCGTCACCATCGAGGAGGTCGCCGCTGCCGCCGAGGTCTCGCCGTCGTCGGTCTACCGGATCTTCGGCACGAAGGAGGGCATCGTGGTCACCGACATCGAGTTCGACGCGATGAGCCCCGAGGCGCTCGCCGGGATCTTCGACCCGGCCGACCCGGTCGGCAGCCTGGTGCAGGCCGTGCGCGCGTACGAGGCCCCACAGGGAGACGGACCGCCGGGCGACGGCCCGCAGGCCGGCAAGGGCCCGTGGCGGCGGGTGCGCTACTTCTTCGCCGAGCCGTCCGTCCGCATGGCCGTCTGCGCCACCCTCGACCGGGCCGGGCAGCGCCTCACCCCGGTCATCGCCGAGCGAGGCGGGGTCAACGAGACGCAGGCCAGGGTGATCGCCAACGCCCTCGCGTTCGGCTACTTCGCCGCGCTGGAGCAGTGGTACCTCGACGGCGGCGAGCGCCCCATCGCCGCGTACGTCGAGGACGGCCTGCGCCCCCTGCGCGGCGTACTCGACACTTCTTCACATCAGTGAGAAAAGCCGCGAACCATGTCGCTCCGGCGCGGCAACAGTAGACGGCCACGACCTTCCTGATCGCCTTCCAGCGGCGCGGCGACCACGACCGCGCCCGCCCCGACGCCGCCCCCTGGCTGTTCGGCATCGCCTCCAACGTCATCGGCCGCCACCGGCGCACCGAGACGAGCCTCTACCGGGCCTACGTCCGCACCGGCGTGCACCCCGGCGAGGTGTCGGGAGCGCTCGTCGAGGACGGCGTCGAAACCCTGGCCGTCAACCGGCCGCCGGCGGGCGCCCTGCTGAAGCTGAGGCTGATGCGCGGCATCGAGGCCCCGGCCGCCCGCCGGCGCGCCTTCGGCGGTTCCAGGCCGGTCTTCACCGCGCCGCGACTGCTCGCGGCGGCCGGCGTCGCGGCGGCCGTGGCAGCTCGGCGCCTGGCGGGCCGAGGCGGGCTCCCCCGTCCAGCCCTGCACGCTCGTCGACGACCCCGCGCCGCTCGACGAGGACGGCCCCTCGACCGGCTGAACGCCGGGGTCAGGAGCGGACGACGGCGACCGGGCAGGACGCGTGGTGCAGCACGCTCCTGCTGACCGAGCCGAGCAGCGCCGAGCCGAGGGCGCCGCGGCCCTGTGAGCCGACGACCAGCAGGTCCGCCTGCCGGGACGCGGCGACGAGCGCGTCCACCGGATGCGCGCTGCGCACGTCCTCGACGACCGTCACCTGCGGGTGGGCGTCCTTGAGCCGCTTCAACCGGTCCCGCACGACCTGGTGCTGCGCGGTACGCACCTCATCCAGGTCGTACGTGGCCTCGGGGGCGAGGAGGTGCCCGGGCAGCTGCCAGGCGTGGACGGCTCTGAGCGTGGCGCCGCGCAGGGCGGCCTGCTCGAAGGCGTAGGCGAGGCCGGGCTCGCACTCCGGCGAGTCGTCCACCCCGGCGACGACCTCGCCGTGCTCCTGCTGATCCCGCGCGCGTACCACGACGACGGGGCAGCGGACGTGCCCGGCGAGGCCGTCGCTGACCGAGCCGAGCAGCGCGCCGGAGAACCCGCCGAGGCCGCGGCTGCCGACGACCAGCGCGGCCGCGTCCTCGGCTGCGTCCTCGGCTGCGTCCTCGGCCGCGTCGCGCAGGACGGCGGTTGGCCTGCCCTCCGCCGCCCGCGTGTCCACCTCGACGGACGGCCGGCGCTCGCGGGCCAGGGCCGCCGCCTCCTCCAGCACCCGCCGCCCCTCACGCAGCACCGTCTCGGACAGCGCCTTGCCGGGGCGGGCGCCGACGAGGTACCACGAGGTGTCGGCCGCGTGCACGAGCCGCAGCGGTGAGCCCCTGCGGGAGGCGTCGTCCGCGGCCCATTCGACGGCCGCGCGGGAGGCGACCGAGCCGTCCACACCAACGATGATCATTCGTCCTCCTTCGGTCACCTCCCATCGCACCTCAATAACGCCTGGGATGACAGGACCCAACGGCCCGCGGTCGAGGGCCGATCAGAAGTCGTCGGGGGTGCGGATGCGGTCGCGGATCCAGACGCCGGCCTCCTTGAGCCTGCTCGTCCCGGCGAACGGGCCGTTCGGGCAGGTGCCGGTGGTGAAGACCGCGCCCGTACGGAAGTCGTCGGAGAAGTTCCAGTTCACCCAGCTGATCTTCTTCTGGGCCAGCAGGTCGAGGTACTGCTGGGACCTGGAGAAGTTGTTCGCCCCGTCGCCGGAGGCGCTCTGCGTGCCGAACTCCGTCACGAAGACGGGCAGGCGGTCGGCGGCGCGGGACAGGGTGTTCAGGTAGTCGGTGCCGTGCGTGGCCGCGTAGAAGTGGAACGTGTACATGATGTTGGACGCGTTCACCGGGTTGCTGACGATCTCGCTCTCGTTCGCGCCTGCGGAGACGCCGAGCGACGACCACGCGCGGGTGCCGACCAGGATCGGGGCGTCCGGGTCCTGCTGCCTGATCACCGGGATGAGCTGGTGGGCGTAGTCACGGATGACGTTCCAGGTGACGGCGTCGCCGTTCGGCTCGTTCGCGATCTCGTAGAGCACGTTCTTCTTGCCGTTGTGGCGCTGGGCGATCTCCGTGAAGAACGTCTTCGCGCGGCCCAGGTTGTACATGGGGTCGCCGGGGTCGAGCATGTGCCAGTCGACGATCGCGTACATGCCGCGGGCCGTGGCCGCCTCGATCAGTGCATGCACCCGGTCGGTGAACAGGCGGGGGTTGGTCTCGTACCCGTCCTCCTGGATGTACATCGAGATGCGCAGCACGTCGGCCTTCCAGTCGCCGGCCAGCGCGTCGAGCGAGGCGTCGTTGAGGCACTGCGGGTACCACTGGATGCCGTGGCTGCTCATGCCGCGCAGCTGGATCTGCTTGCCGTGCTCGTTGCAGAGCTTGATGCCGCACACGTGCAGCTGGCCGTTGGCCTGGACCGGGGTGCCGCCGCCTCCGCCGCCCGTGGGCGCGCCGTACACCTCCAGCTCCCACAGCGAGTAACCCCAGGGGGTGCCGCGTTGCGTGCCGTAGACGCGGACGTAGCGGCCGGTGCCGCTGACCGTGAGGTCGTCGGTTCCGCCGTCGCCCGTCGTGGTGGCGTAGACGTCGCTCCAGCTGGATCCGTCGGGCGAGGTCTGGATCCGGTACGCGGTGGCGTGGGCGGTCTCCCAGACCAGGCGTACCCGGGAGACGGTGTGCGCCTGACCGAGATCGACCCGGATCCACTGGGGGTCCGCGCCCTCGGCGCTGGCCCACCGCGTGCCGGTGCTGCCGTCCACCGCCCTGCCCGGCTCCAGGCCGGTGGCCTCGACGGAGGAGGCCGTCGCGGTCTTGCCCTGCGACACCAGGGGATCGGCCGCCGTCGCCGCGCCCGACGGCGCTGAGAGCGGCAGCGTCAGCGCGGCCAGGACCGCGACGATGCCCGCACGTGCGCTTCTCCTCACGAACGACTCCGTTCAGGTTAGGAAAGTTTCTTAACTTGCGGCGCAGCATAGGTTGACACCCTCCCTCACACAAGGCCCAAATCCCAGAAAACCCCCTGAGCTGGGGGTTCGAGCGAGCGAGGGCAGGCGTTCCGAGGAGGAGGCGGGTTCGTGGCGGCGCCCAAGACGCGGACGGGCGCGGGGCGCGGGTTTCGTCAGGTCGTGCGGCCGAGGGTGCTTTCGCGGGGCATGAGGCGGTAGTCGGCTTTCACCTCGCGCGGTGGGCGGTCGGGGCCGTCCATGCGGAGCCGCAGAAGGTCCACTGCCACGCGGGCGAGCTGGGCTTTGTCGGGGGCGACCGTGGTCAGGGTGGGGGTGCTGAAGCGGCCGTCCTCGATGTCGTCGAGGCCGGCGACCGCGATGTCCTCGGGGACGCGCAGCCCCGAGGACAGGATCGTGCGCATGGCGCCGAGGGCCAGCAGGTCGTTGAAGCAGAAGACGGCGTCAGGCGGGGCAGGCGAGTCGAGCAGCCGGGCCATGGCGGCGGCGCCCTCGGCGCGGTGGTAGCGCTCGACCTCGGCGGTCAGCTCGGGCAGCCCGTGCGCGGCGAGCGCCTGGCGGTAGCCGGCCAGCCGCAGCGGCGAGGTGCCGCTGATCGAGTATTGCTGCACGCCCAAGGCGGCGACCCGGCGGCGGCCGAGCCCGATGAGGTGCTCGGTGACGTCGCGGGCCGCGCGTACGTTGTCGATGGCCACGTGGTCGGCGGGCCCGTCGTAGATGCGCTCGCCGAGCAGGACGAGCGAGGTGGCGTCGGTGCGGGCGGCCAGCTCGTCGGCGCCGATGGAGATGGGGCTGAGCAGCAGCCCGTCCACCCGGTGGTCCCTGACGCCGTCGAGGATCGCGCGCTCGCGTTCGAGGCTGCCGTCGGTCTGCTCGATGACGACCAGCCAGCGGTGCTCGGCGGCGGCCCTGATGACGAACCTGGACAGCTCGGCGAAGTAGGGCGCGTCGAGCTCGGGCAGCGCGAGCGCGATCACCCCCGTACGGCCCCGGCGCAGGTTGCGGGCCGACAGGTTGGGCTGGTAGCCGAGCTGCGCCAGCGCCTGCTCCACCTTGGCGCGGGTGGCCGCGGAGACGTGGGCGTAGCCGTTGACGACGTTGGAGACGGTCTTGACCGACACCCCGGCCAGTTGCGCCACATCACGCAGCCGCACGCCCATGGCCGTGCCCCTCTCCTTCGCCGGACACGATGGTAACGCCCCGGTCTCGGCCCCGTACCGGCGCTTTCTCCTGGTTTACAACGTTGGAACAGCGTTGTACAACCGCCGAAGAGTCGTCCGATTCGCGGCAAAGGAGTACGCCATGAGTCATCCACCGTCCCGCCGGACGTTCCTCGGCCTCGCCGGAGCGGCCGGACTGACCGCGCTCACCGCCTGCGGCGGCGGCACCCGGCTGGGCGCGGGCTCGGACGCCCCGGCCACCGCCGCGCCGACGTTCACCGGCAGCGACTACACCGGCCCCAAGGTCACCCTGGAGTACTGGAACGGCTTCACCGGCGGCGACGGCCCCCACATGCGGGCCATGCTCGACGCGTTCAACCAGCAGTTCGCCGGCCGCATCGAGGTGCGCAACGTCACCCGCCGCTGGGAGGACCTCTATCCCGCCATGCCCACCGCCATCAGCGCGGGCAAGGGCCCCGACGTGGCGGTGATCCACAACGACTGGATCGGCACGTTCGCCGTCAGGAAGGTGCTCATCCCGATCGACGACGTCGTGGGCGCGCTGGGGCTCACCGAGGGCGACTTCATCCCGGCCGTGTGGCAGGCGGGCCTGTACGGCGGCAAGCGCTACAGCGTCCCCCTCGACGTGCACTGCCTGGGCGACTACTACAACACCGCGCACCTGGAGAAGATCGGGCTCAAGGAGGCGCCGACCGAGCGGGCCGCGTACGAGGACGCGCTCACCGAGCTGAAGAAGGCCGGGACGAGCACCCCGTTCTGGATGCCCAGCAAGTGGCCGGCGCACCTGATGTTCATGAGCCTGCTGTGGCAGTTCGGCGGCGAGCTCTACGACGCGGACGGCACGAAGGCGCTGTGGGGCTCCGAGCCGGGCGTGCAGGCCCTGAGCTGGATGGTGGAGCAGATCGACAAGGGCTTCAGCCCCGCCAAGGTCGCCCTCGACAGCCAGTACGCCGCCTTCAAGAACGACAAGGTGAGCCTCACCTGGGACGGCATCTGGCAGATCAACGACCTCAAGACCAACGCGCCTTCGCTGAAGTGGGGCCTCGCTCCCATCCCGAACATCGGCGGCACCCCGGCCGTCTGGAGCGCCTCGCACAACTTCGTGCTCACCTCCCAGGCCGGCCGCGACCCGAACAAGGTGCAGGCCGCCAAGGTCTTCATCGACACGCTGAGCCGCCAGTCCACCGAGTGGGCCAAGGCCGGCATGATCCCCGCCCGCAACTCCGCCAGGCAGGCCCCCGAGGTCGCCGGGCTGCCGCAGGTGGGGCTGGCGCGCGACCTCACCGCCTTCCACTTCCTGCCCGCCCTGGCGGGCGTCGGCGACGTGCAGAGCAAGGCACTGGAGCTGGCCGTGGCCAAGGCCGTGCTGAAGCAGAGCGGCCCGGCCGAGGCGCTGAAGGAGGGCGTGGCGACGGCCGACCAGCTGCTGGCCGACAACAAGCGGAAGTACGCCCAGTGAGCCACGCCCGGCGGATGCGGTGGTGGACGCCGTACGCGTTCCTGGCGCCGTACCTGGTGCTGTTCGCGGTGTTCATGGTGCTGCCCATCGGGTTCGGCCTGTGGACGTCGCTGCACGAGTGGGACATCAACCTGCCGGCCAAGCCGTTCGTCGGCCTGGCGCACTACGCCGAGCTGTTCGACCCGGCGAGCGTGGACGGCGGCCGGTTCTGGACGGCGATGCGGGCCACCGGCATCTTCACGGGGGCCTCGGTACCGCTCCTCATCGTGCTGCCGCTGCTGGTGGCGCTGCTGATGAACGGCCGCTTCAAGGGCCGCACGGTCTACCGGGCCGTCTACTTCGCCCCGTACGTGCTCGGCGTCGCCGTGGTCGGCCTGCTCTGGCGTTTCCTGCTGGACGGCAACATCGGCCTGGTCAACCGTTACCTGGGCCTCGAGGTGCAGTGGACCACGGACGTGCCGCCGGCGTGGATCGCGCTGGTCGGCGTGACCGTGTGGTGGACGCTGGGACTCAACGCGGTCATCTTCCTGGCCGGGCTGCAGGACATCCCGCGCGAGCTGCACGAGGCCGCCATGGTGGACGGGGCCGGCCCCTGGCGGCGGCTGCTCGCGGTGACGCTGCCGGGGCTGCGGCCCGTCATGGTGTTCGTGGTGAACGCGACGATCCTGGCCTCGGCGAACATGTTCGGGCAGGCGTACCTCATCACCTCGGGCGCGCCCGCCGACCAGACGAAGACCGCCATCTACCTCATCGCCGAGACCGGCCTGCGCCAGTTCGACATGGGAACGGCCTCAGCGATGAGCTTCATCCTCGCGGCCTTCCTCATGGTGGCCAGCGGGCTGGTGTTCGGCGCGTTCAGGAACAGGCGGGCGCGATGAACGGGGACCTGCGCAAGCTCAGGCGGACGCTGCTGCACCTGGTGCTGGCGGTGATCGCCGCGCTCTACCTCAGCCCGCTGCTCTACATGCTGGTCACCTCGTTCAAGACGCGGGAGGCCGCGCAGTCCACCACGCCGCAGTGGATCCCCGACCCGTTCACGCTCGACGCCTACCGCGAGGTGCTGACCAGCACCGACAGCCCCGTGCTGACCTGGTTCCTGAACAGCCTGCTCGCCGCCACCGGGCACGCCGCGCTGGTGCTGGTGACGGCGGCTCCTGCGGCGTACGCGCTGGCGCGGCTGCGCTTCCGCCTGCGCACGCCGATCTTCTCCGTGGTGGTGGCCACGCTGTTCGTGCCGCCCGTGGTGCTGCTGATCCCCAACTTCCTCATCGTGAACGAGCTGGCCTGGGTGGACAGCCTGCCCGCCGTCATCGTGCCGGGCGCGGCCGGCGCGTTCGGGGTGTTCTTCCTGCGGCAGTTCTTCCTCACGCTGCCGGGCGAGCTGGAGGAGGCGGCCGAGCTGGACGGCTGCAACCGGTGGCAGATCTTCACCTCGATCGCGCTGCCGCTGTCGCGGCCCGCCCTGGCCACGCTGTTCCTGCTGTCGTTCCTGACCAACTGGAACGACTTCCTGTGGCCGATCTACGTGCTGCTCAGCCCCGAGTCGCTGACGCTGCCCGCCGGGCTGGGCAACTTCCAGGGCGCCAACAGCATCAGGTACGACCTGCTGATGACCGGCGCGGTGATCGCCAGCGTGCCTGTGCTGGTGCTGTACTTCGTGGCGCAGCGGTGGGTGATCGAGGGCATCTCGCGGTCGGGGTTGAAGGGGTGAGAGGCTCGTGGGCATGTCCGAACCCGTTCTCGTCCTCAACACCGGCTCATCGTCCATCAAGTACGAGCTGATCAACCCGCGCACCCGTGCCCGCTCGGCGCGGGGGCTGGTCGAGCGCATCGGGCAGGAGCGGGGGCGGCTGACGCACCGCGCCGGCGACGGGCCTCCCTACGTGCGTGAGCAGCCCTTTCCCGACCACGGCGAAGGGCTGGCGGCGGTGCTGGCCGCGTTCTCCTCGGCCGGGCCTGAGCTGGATCCCGTCGCGGTCGGGCATCGGGTGGTGCACGGCGGCACCCGGTTCGGCGATGCCGTGCTGGTCGACGACGAGGTGATCGCGGCCATCGAGGAGCTGGCGCCGCTCGCGCCGCTGCACAACCCGGTCAACCTGACCGGGATCCGGCTCGCCCAGAAGGTGTTCCCCGAGGTGCCGCAGGTGGCGGTGTTCGACACGGCGTTCCACCGGACGTTGCCGCCTGAGGCGTACACGTACGCGGTGCCGCGGGAGTGGGGCGTGCGGCGCTTCGGCTTCCACGGCACTTCCTGCGCGTACGTCTCCCGCCGCGCCGCCGCCCTGCTCGGCCGCGACGATCCGAACCTCATCGTGCTGCACCTCGGCAACGGCGCCGGCGCCACGGCCGTCGAGGGCGGGCGCAGCGTCGACACCTCCATGGGCCTGACCCCGCTGGAGGGCCTGGTGATGGGCACCCGCTCGGGCGACGTGGACCCCGCCCTGGCCGGTTATCTCGCCCGCGCGGAGGGGCTGGACGCCGAGCAGGTGGAGCACGCCCTCAGCCACCGCGGCGGCCTGCTCGCCCTCGCCGGGTCCAGCGACATGCGCGAGGTACGCGCCAGGTCCGGCGACGACGACGCCCGCCTGGCCCTCGCCGTCTACACCCGCCGCATCCGCAAGTACGTCGGCGCCTACTACGCGCTCCTCGGCCGGGTGGACGCCGTCGTCTTCACCGGCGGCGTCGGCGAGAACGACCCCGCCACCCGCGCCGAATCCCTGACCGGCCTCACCCGCCTCGGCATCACCCTGGACCCGGCCCGCAACGAGGCCGCCTCCCACGAGGAACGCGCCGTCTCACCCGACGGAGCCGAGGTCGCGGTACTGGTCATCCCGACGGACGAGGAAGGCGAGATCGCCCACCAGACCCTGGCCCTGGTGACCGCCTCATGATGCGAAGGCCCAGGAGCCGAGGTCGGCGTGGCCGGCGACTCATGAGCGGGCCGCTGCCTTCTGTGGTGCCTGGTTCTGGGGAGTGGGGTCGTCCTCGGCCTGGGCTGCCGTGACCGCGACCGTCGTGACGATGTCGGCGACCGTGGCGCCGCGTGACAGGTCGTTGACCGGCTTGCGCAGCCCCTGCAGCACCGGGCCCACCGCGACCGCGCCCGCGCTGCGCTGCACCGCCTTGTAGAGGTTGTTGCCGGTGTTGAGGTCGGGCACGACGAAGACGGTGGCGCGACCGGCGACCGTGCTGCCGGGCATCTTGGCCAGCGCCACCGCGGGGTCCACGGCGGCGTCGTACTGGATCGGGCCCTCCACCTCCAGGTCGGGGCGCCGCTCGCGGACCAGCTCGGTGGCGGCGCGCACCTTGTCCACGTCGGCGCCGGCGCCGGAGACGCCGGTCGAGTACGACAGCATGGCGATCCGCGGATCGACCCCGAACATCGCCGCCGTGCCCGCCGAGGAGATCGCGATGTCGGCGAGCTGCTCGGCGGTCGGGTCGGGGTTGACCGCGCAGTCGCCGTAGACCAGCACCCGGTCGGCCAGGCACATGAAGAACACGCTCGACACCAGCCCGAGGCGGAGGATCTCGAACGCCGGTCTGATGGTGTGGGCGGTGGTGTGCGCGGCGCCCGACACCATGCCGTCGGCCATGCCGGTGTGCACCATCAGCGTGCCGAAGTAGGACACGTCGGTGACGGTGTCGCGGGCCAGCTCGACGGTCATGCCGCGGTGGGCGCGCACGGCGGCGTACTCGCGGGCGAGGCGCTCGCGCAGCTCGGCGTCGAACGGGCTGAGCACGCGGGCCGCGTCGAGGTCGAGCCCGAGCTGGGCGGCCTGCGTACGGATGCGTTCGGCGTCGCCGAGCAGGGTCAGGTCGGCCACGCCGCGCCGCAGCAGGATGTCGGCGGCGCGCAGGATGCGCGGCTCTTCTCCTTCCGGCAGCACGATGTGCCGGCGGCGGGCGCGGGCCCGGTCGAGCAGCTCGTACTCGAACATGAGCGGCGTGACGACGTCGGTCTTGGCGATGTCGAGCCGCTCCAGCAGCAGCCGGCCGTCCACGTGCGCGGCGAACAGCCGCAGCGCGGTGTCGATCTTCCCGGTGGCCTCGGGCGTGAAGCGGCCCTCCACCGCCGACAGCCGGGTCGCGGTGTCGAAGGTGTCGTGGTCGGTGGCGATCACCGGCAGCGGGACCGCCATGTCGTGCAGCAGCCGGTCGACCGGCGCGGGCAGGTCGGTGCCGCCGGTGAGCACCACCGCCGACAGCGCGGGGAAGCTGGGCGCGGTGTGCGCGGCGACGAGGCCGGGCAGCAGCGCGGCGGCCCGGTCGGACGGGATGATCACGGCGACGCCCTCGGTGCAGCGCAGCAGGATGTTGGGCAGCGACATGGCGCCCACCATGAGCGCGTTGGCCTCGCGGCCCAGGCCGTCGCGCTCGCCGAGGAAGAACCGGCCGTCGCAGGCGTCCATCAGGTCGGCCACGGTCGGCGCGCGCAGCGACGGCTCCTCGGGCAGCAGGAACACCGGCGTGGGGTGGTCCGGCACGAGCCCCTCCGCCGCCGTCGGCGGGGCGGGCGAAGGCGCTCCCGCCGGTGTGAGCGCGCCCGGCTCGGCGCGGGTGACCACGACGGCCAGCTCGCGCGCGTGGTGGTGGGCCAGCTCCCTGGACGACAGCTCGACGGCGGCCGAGACCTGCGCGGCCGTACGGCCTCTGCCGCTCACCACGTTGATCACCGGCGTGCCGAGGTCGGCGGCCAGCCGGGCGTTGAACCCGAACTCCGTCGGCGCCCCCACGTCGGTGTAGTCGGTGCCGATCACCACGATCGCGTCGCACTGCCCGGCGAGCGCGCGGTAGCGGGCCACGATGTCGCCGGCCGCGCGGTCGGCGTCGGCGTGCACCTCGTCGTAGGTGACGCCGGCGCACGCCTCGTACGGGATCGCGAGCTGGAACCTGCTGCGCACGGTCGCGATCAGGCCGTCCTCGCGGCCCGCCCGCACCACCGGCCTGAACACCCCCACGGCGCCCACCTGCCGCGACAGCAGCTCGACCAGGCCCAGGGCGACGGTCCCCTTGTTGCTCTCCGCCTCGCCCGCCGCGACGTACACCGAACGTGTCATGGTCCCGAGGTTAGCGGCGGCGCGTCCGAGGTAGCTGGCAAGGACTCCCCCACTGCGTACGACACTGCAGAGGACGAGGTCAGGGGGACGGACGATGAACGGCACGACCATCCGGACCACGGTCCTGGCGGCGCTGGCCGCGACCGTGCTCCTGCCTGCGGAGGCGCGGGCGAGCTCTCCCGCGCCTTGCCCGTCCCAGGCCGGACCCAAGCCGACCGTCGTCCTCGTGCACGGCGCGTGGGCCGACACCTCAAGCTGGAGCGGCGAGGTGGACGCGCTGCGCAAGGCCGGACATGTCGCCCGCGCGATCGCGAACCCGCTGCGCGGCCTGGACGGCGACGCCGCCACCGTCGCGGACTTCCTGAAGACCGTGCGCGGCCCCGTCGTGCTGGTGGGCCACTCCTACGGCGGCTCGGTCATCACGAACGCCGCCGCGTCGGCGCCGAACGTCAAGGCCCTCGTGTACGTGGACGCCGCCATGCCCGACGTCGGCGAGACGACCGCGCAGCTCAGCGGAGCGGGCTCCGCGCTCGGCGCCGCTCCGGAGTCGCTCTACGACATGGCGGCCTACCCGGGCGCGCCCCAGGGAGCCAAGGATCTGTATCTGAAGCAGGACGTGTTCGTCCGCTCGTTCGCCTCCGACCTGCCCAAGGACGTCGCGACGCGGCTGTGGGCCACCCAGCGGGCCGCCTCGACGAACGCCTTCCAGACCCCGTCGAAGGCGGCGGCGTGGAAGAAGATCCCGTCCTGGTACTTCGTGAGCGCCGGCGACAAGATCATCACCCCGCAGTCGCAGCAGGCCATGGCCGAGCGGGCCAAGTCGAAGGTGACCACGTTCTCCGGCGGCTCGCACCTGACCCTCATCTCCCACCCGGAGGCGGTCGCCACGGTGATCGGCGCGGCGGCCTGCTCGGTCAAGGGCGGCTGAACGAGAGGGGTCAGGCGGCCCGGCTGGAGTCGCGGACGATCAGTTCGGTGGCGAGTTCGAGGTGGCGGGAGTCGATGCGCTCGCCGGCCGCCAGCCGCAGGGCCGTGCGCAGCGCGACGGCGCCCATCTCGCGCAGCGGCTGGCGTACGGTGGTCAGCGCCGGGGCGTGCATGGCGGCGATCTGCGTGTCGTCGAAGCCGACCACGCTCAGGTCTTCGGGGATGCGCAGCCCCCTGCCCCTGGCGACCTGGATGGCGCCGAGCGCGCTCTCGTCGCTGGCGGCGAACACGGCGGTCGGCGGCTCGGGCAGGTCGAGCAGCGCGGCGCCCTCGCGCAGCCCGTCGGCGTAGCAGAAGCCGGCCGTGCGCACGTAGTCGGGCGGCACGGGCACGCCCGCTGCCTCCATGGCGGCACGGTAGCCGTGCATGCGGGCCTGGTTGGACGCGGCGCCCGCGGGCCCGCCGAGGTAGGCGATGCGGCGGTGGCCGAGGGAGAGCAGGTGCTGGGTGGCGGACATGCCCCCGGCGAAGTTGGTCGGGCCGACGCTGGTGACGGGGCTGGCGGGCACGTTCATGGGGTCGATCACGATGACCGGCAGTCCGGCGCGCAGCAGCACGTCGAGCTGGGCGGGGCTGGGCTCGGCGACGAGGGTGATGACGGCGTGCCGGCCGGCGTCGACCAGGCCGCGGGCCCAGGACAGGCCGTCGGCCATGTGGTCGGTGCTGGTCACGACGAGCGCCGCGCCGGACGCGGCCGCCTCCTGCATGGCCCCCATGACGATCTCGGCGGAGTACGCGCACAACGCGCCTTCGAGCTGCAGCTCCACCGTGGCGCCCCGCCGGGCGCGGGCCTGGCGCGGCACGTAGCCGTGCTCGGCCAGCAGCCGCCGCACCATGGCGCGGGTGGCCGGGGCGACGTCACCGCGGTCGTTGAGCACCTTCGACACCGTCGCCACGGACACACCTGCCGCGGCGGCGACGGTGGCCAGGGTGGCCGGTCTGGTCGTGCTCGTCATCGTCGTCTCCTCTTCCGCGGTGCCCGTGTGCGCGGGTCCCTCGATACCGCGGCCTTCACCGTAACGGTGTAAGCGTCACCGGCGCATCCGCGTTAGGCGGACGACCATGGAGCGGCCGGAAGAAGGGCGACGATGATCAGTTGGCCGCCCCGGAGGCCCAGGGTTGCGCGGTCAGCCGGCCGGCCTGCGCGGCGGATACGGCGTCGGCGGCGCCGGCGTGGATGTCGAGCACGTCCCACAGGCCGGTGATCTGCAGCAACCGGGCCGGGATGCCGCGCACGCCCGCGAGGTGGAAGGTGGAGCCCGTCTCGGCGCAGGCGGCGTGCAGGCGCTCGATGACGCGCAGGCCGTTGCTGTCCATGAACGTCAGCAGGGTCAGGTCGAGCACCACCGGTCTGCCCGAGAGCATCCGGCGGCGCACATAGGTCTCTAGCCGGGCGGCGTTGGTGATGTCCACCTCGCCACTCGCGCTGATCAGCACGCCGTCATCCAATGTGTGCCATCCCAAGGTCAGGGGCGATGCGGCGGACTTCAGACCGCCGCCAGACAGGCAAGCGATGTGTACGTGCATGACTTCCTCAGGGACATCGACGGGGGCTGGTTCGCTTCCTCTTCTCTGAAGTATATTGCCCGAAATACAATACCGGAAGCATCATTCGTGTGATCATGAGTGGAGGCTCTCGGTCGCACCGCGCCAGGAGCGGCTCACACCGGCAGAAGGGAAGCTTCTTGAACACGTCCAACCGCCAGTGGACCTTCCTGACCCATCACGCCCGCGTGCTGCTGGAGATCGCCCGCGATCCCCAGGCCCGGGTACGCGACATCGCGACCGGGATCGGCATCACCGAGCGCGCCGTGCAGGGCATCGTCTCCGACCTGCACCAGTCCGGATACGTCACCATCGAGCGCGTGGGCCGGCGCAACCAGTACAAGCTCAACCTCGATGCGCACTTCCGCTACCCGACGGAGGCCGGCCTGCCGGTGCGCGTGCTCATCGACATGTTCACCCAGCACGACCTGCCGGACCCGGGCGCGAACTGACGCCGATTCCTGCTCGGCCTCGGTCCGGTCGAGACGGCCGGCTCCTTCCAGCGCGACTTCGACCTGCTGCCGGTGATGACCTTCGTCCACATGGTGAGCGAGGCCAGTGAGGCGCGGGTCACGCGGGTCTGCGAGCGGCTCCGCGTGGGCTACGGGTGCATGAGGAGGCGCTCGACCACGCGCAGCGGCGGCTGACCGTCTGCTCACCGAGGTCGAGGTGGCCTCCAGGGCGGGGCGGGCAGCTCGACGACCCCAGCGCCTAGCCGTTCGAACGAGCCGTGTGCCGACTTCTATCGATTTTCGGCGGAAGAGTATGGGCAAGTCGAAAATCTCGCCTTATATTACGGCGCAGAACGGCGTTATCCCCCCGTACTTACCAGCTCACGAGACCCGGCATCCGCCGACGGCCGGCCCGGCGGTGCCGCACCCCCACCAGCGCCGCACCAGGGCGCGCCCTCTCGAGATGGGATGAGTCATGCGGAGGTTACCCCTCTTATCCGCTGTCCTGATCATCGCGCTCTCCTTCCTGGCCGTCCCCGCGGGTGCGCGGGCCGACCTGCCACCGCAGGTGCCCGGCGTCACCCTGCGCACCTACGACGTCCAGATCGAGCTGTCGAAGCTGTGCACGCTCAAGCCCGGCCAGACGCCCAATGTGGACAAGCTGATGCCGACCGTCGACTGGACGTCCGACGCCGACTTCGGGCTCACCGACATGTTCGTCACCGAGGTCACCGGCAACCTGTCGGCCCCGGCCGCGGGCACGTACGAGTTCCGGCTGACCAGCGACGACGGCTCCCGGCTGCGCATCGGCGACACCGTCGTGATCGTCAACGACGGCCGGCACGCGCCCACGCCGGTGGACGGCACGATCACGCTCACCGCCGGGCACCACCCGCTGCGCATCGACCACTTCGAGCACCTGTACGGCCAGCAGCTCAGGCTGGAGTGGAAGCCTCCGGGCGCGCAGGCGTTCACGCTGGTGCCGGCCGAGGCGCTGAGCACGGACGCCGACGTCGTCCGGGTCACCTCGCCCGGCCGCAAGGAGTGCGAGAGCGGCGCCGACTCGCCCGGCGACGGGCTGCCGCTGCAGGGCGTGCACCCCGACCACACGCTCACCGACCTGCGCCCCGCCGGGTTCGAGCCGCAGGTGACCGCGATGGCGTGGCTGCCCGATGACCGGCTGGCGATCACCACCTGGGGCGGCTCGGAGACCAGGCTCGGCGAGGTGTACCTGCTGAGCGGCGTGACCGGCGCGACGTCGCCGGCGCGGGTGACGTACAAGAAGATCGCCGAAGGGCTGCAGGAGCCCATGGGCCTCGCGTACGCGGACGGCAAGCTGTACGTGTCGGAGAAGTCCCGCCTGGTGGAGCTGAACGACACGAACGGGGACGACGTCGCCGACGACCTCAGGACGGTGGCGACCTGGCCGTTCGGCGGGAACTTCCACGAGTTCGCCTTCGGCCTGCTCTACCGGGGCGGCCACTTCTACCTCAACCTGTCGGTGGCCATCGACTACGGCGGCGCCACCACCGTCCCGCAGCCGGCCCCCGGCCGTGGCGTCACCGTCAAGATCGACAAGAGGACGGGGAAACTCGACTATCTCGCGGGCGGCCTGCGCACCCCGAACGGCATCGGGTGGGGGCCGGGCGACGACCTGTTCGTGCTGGACAACCAGGGCGGCTGGCTGCCCGCCTCGAAGCTGGTGCACGTCGAGAAGGGCCGCTTCTTCAACCATTACACGACGCCGGAGGGGCCGTTCGACGCGGGCGTGGTGAGCCCGCCGGTGCTGTGGCTGCCGCACAACGAGATCGCCAACTCCCCCAGCACGCCGCTGCTGATGAAGCACGGCAGGTACGCGGGGCAGCTGCTGTTCGGCGACGTCACGTACGGCGGGATCCAGCGGGCGTACCTGGAGAAGGTGAACGGGGCCTACCAGGGCGCGGTGTTCCGGTTCACGCAGGGGCTTGAGGCGGGGGTCAACCGGATCAGTCTCGGGCCTGACGGCGCCGTCTACGCCGGCGGTCTGGGCGCGGGCGGCAACTGGGGGCAGCCGGGCAAGCTCACGTACGGGCTGCAGAAACTGACGCCGGGCGCGGAGAAGGCGTTCGACCTCCTCAAGATGAAGGCGATCGAGGGCGGCTTCGAGCTGGAGTACACCCAGCCGCTGCCGGCCGGCTCCCTTGAGGGCCGGTACCAGCTCACCCAATGGCGTTACGTCCCCGCCGTCACCTACGGCGGGCCCAAGGTGGACGAGGAGCCGCTGACCGTC
This sequence comes from Nonomuraea salmonea, assembly GCF_042428605.1. Lineage (NCBI taxonomy): Bacteria > Bacillati > Actinomycetota > Actinomycetes > Streptosporangiales > Streptosporangiaceae > Nonomuraea > Nonomuraea salmonea. The sequence goes on along the minus strand of NZ_JBHMCF010000066.1, from coordinate 60,142 downwards.
ACCTCGGCCACGGTGAAGGGCAAGAAGGTCACGCTGAAGGTCGCGGGGCTGAAGCCGGGCCGGGTGGTGCACCTGCGCTCGCCGCGCCCGTTCGCCTCGGCGTCAGGGGAGCCTTTGTGGAGCACCGAAGCCTGGTACACGCTCAACTCGCTGCCCGGCGGCGCCTCCTCCGAGACGGTGTACGAGGCGGAGAGCGCGGCCCAGAGCGGCGGCGCGATGCTGAACACCGACCACCCCTCCTCCTCGGGAGCCGGGTTCGTGGACGGCTACTGGACCCAGGGCGCCACGACGCGCTTCGCGGTGCAGGTGGGCGCGGCGGGCACGTACCACGTGGGGCTGCGCTACTCCAACGGCCCCGACCCCGCGCCCGGGACCAAGTCGCTCAGCGTGTACGTCAACGGGACCAAGGTCAGGCAGGTGCCGCTGCCGACCACGGGCACGTGGGACCTGTGGGCGACCCGGGTGGAGCCGCTGGCGCTCAAGGCGGGCGTCAACACCATCGCCTACCGGTACGACTCCGGCGACCTCGGCAACGTCAACCTCGACGCGATCACCGTGGCCGCCCGGCCGGTGCTGGAGGCGGAGCGGGCCACGCTGCGCGGCGGCGCCACCGTCGGCACCGCCCGCCAGGGCTTCACCGGCACCGGCTACGTCGACGGGTACACCGCACCCGGCGCGAGGACGTCGTTCTCCGTGCGGGCCGAGACGGCGGGCACGTACAACGTCGGGCTGCGCTATGCGGCCGAGGCGGGCACATCGGTGAGCGTGCACGTCAACGGCAGGAAGATCCGTCAGGTACGGCTGGCGGCCACCGGCGGGCGGGACGCCTGGGAGGTGCAGACCGACGCGCTGCCCCTCCGGCGCGGCGCGAACACCGTCACCTACCGCTACGACGCCGGCGACGGCGGCGGTTTCGGTCTTGACCACGTCACGGTCGCGAAGGCCGAGCGGATCACGCTGTTCGACGGGTCGAGCCTGGCGGCGTGGGAGCGCCGGTCAGGTGGCGCTGCGACGTGGCCGGTCGCCGGCGGGTCGATGGAGTCGTACGGGGGCGACATCCGCACCCGGCGCGCGTTCGGCGACTTCACGCTGCACGTCGAGTGGTACGAGCCGGATTATCCGCCCGAGGTGACCGGGCAGCAGCGCGGCAACAGCGGCGTCTACCTCCAGGAGCGGTACGAGGTGCAGGTGCTGGAGTCGTACGGCGACACCACGCCGGCCGCCGACGGAGCCGGCTCGATCTACTCCAAGCGGGCGCCCGACCGCAACATGGCGACCGCGCCCGGCACGTGGCAGACGTACGACATCACGTTCCGCGCGGCCCGGTTCACCGGCGCGGGCGTCAAGGTGGACGACGCGCGGGTGACGGTCGTCTGGAACGGCACGGTGGTGCACGACGACGTCGCCGTGGACGGCGGCACCGGCGACAGCATCCCGGAGAACGCGGCCACCGCCGGCATCCGCCTCCAGGACCACGGCGACCCGGGCGAGAACCCCCGCTTCCGCAACATCTGGCTCCAACCCATCACCTGACCGAACAAGCCGCCCGGCCCGGACGGACCGGGCGGCTTCAGCAGGGCGGGGGTCTTCTGCGGCCCTCTGCCCTACTAACCCCCCGACCCAAACCGGGCAGGGGCGGGCGGGCCTGATCGGGCGGGGTTGGTCGGCCGGGTTGGTCGGCCGGGTTGGTCGGCCGGGTTGGTCGGCCGGGTTGGTCGGCCGGGTTGGTCGGGCGGGCCTGGTCGGGCGGGCCTGGTCGGGCGGGCCCGGTCGGGCCTGGTCGGGCGGGGTTGGGCGGGGTTGGGCGGGGTTGGGCGCGGTGGGGCCTGTCAGGGCTTGCCGGGACGGGGGCTCTTGATCGAGCGGCTGTGGGAGCCGACCATCGAAGCAGCGTCCCCCCACCCCCTCCGGAGGCACCATGATCCGCCGTCTGCTGCCCGCCACCGTGCTCGCCGTGGCCGCCGTCACCGTCGTCACCGCGAGTCCCGCCGAAGCCCGCGCCTGCAAGATCAACCACGCGTGCGCCACCATCTACTACGGCGACTCCACCCGCACCACCGTGGTCGGGGAGAAGTACGAGGACTGCAACGGAGCGGTGGACATGTGGGGCGTCCGCAGCGGCTACATCGACTTCTACGAGAGCCCCTGCTGACCCGACGACAGGGCCGTCACCCCAGGGCGGCCCCCGTCACCGGTGCGGCCAGTACGACCCGCCCGGCGCGGTGGCGGCCGGCGGCCGCGAGCACCGCCACAGGCGCCGGGTCGGCGGTTTCACCAGCTACATCAAGGGCGCCAACGGGTTCCCGTCCCGTACCTGGACCGATCTGAATGACGACAACACCGACGGCCCCATCCAGTTCAGGGTGCGGTATCAGAGGGGCACCATCGCGTGATTGTGCGATGAAGCGCCACGCGGTGCGGGTCCGCACTACCGCACCGCCGCATTCGCGTCACTCGCCGGCCGGGTCGCTCCGGTCGCGCAGGGCGCCCGCCGGGATGAGGGTGCGGATGAGGAAGGTGCCGTCCTGGTGGCGTTCCTGGTGGCGTTCCTGGTGGAACTCGCCGCCCAGCGCCTCCACCCGCGCCCGCACCTCCGCCAGGTCGCGGCCGGTGGCGGCGTGGAAGACCGCGCCGTCGGTGCGCACCTGCACGGTGATCCCGCTCGCGGCGTGCCGCACCTCGACCACGGTACGGCTGCCCGGCGCGTGCCGCAGTGCGTCGGTCAGGGCCGCCTGGACGACCCGGTACGCGACGATCTCGGCGGCCCTGGACGCCGGCTCCGCCTGCCCCGCCTCCGCGAACTCCACCGGCTGCCCCGCCAGCCGCATCTCCTCGACCAGCGCGTGCAGGTCACCGGCGCAGGGCGTCTCCGTGGCGGCGGTCCTGGCGGCGTCCAGGGGGTCGCCGGGGACGGGGGTGAGGAGGTGGAGCAGGTGGCGGAGGTCGGCGATGGCGCGCCTGCCGGTGTCGGTGACGGTGGTCAGGGTGGCGTCGAGGCGGTCGGGGGCGCCGGTCAGGTAGCGGGCCGCCTCCGCCTGCACGATCATCGCCGCCACGTTGTGGGTCACGACGTCGTGCAGGTCGCGGACGATGCGGGCCCGCTCGGCGGCGGGAACGGCCTCAGGCTTCCCTTCACCGCCGGCTGCAGCCCCTTGGGCAGGGCGGAGTGTGTCGGAGCCGGCGCATCGAGCGTTCGCGGTGTGCTCGTCGGTGTCAGGGCGGTGCTGGGCGGGGATGGTGGGGCGGTCGGCGGTGGGCTTGTCGTTGGTGGGCCTGTCGTTGGTGGGCCTGTCGTTGGCGGGCCTGTCGTTGGCGGGCCTGTCGTTGGTAGGGCGGGCGGCGGTGGGGCGGTCGGGGCGGAGCCAGCCCCTGAGCCCCCATGCGCCGGCCAGCATCAGGCAGAGCACCACGATCTCCTTCTCGCGCCACGGTGAGCGACTGCGCCGGACCTCGCTCACGGGGTCCGCACAAGGGTCGCGTCGGTACGCCGGCGGCGTGGGACCAGGTTGCCGCGCTGGCGCGCCACGTACAGGAACACGCCGGTCAGCAGCAGCCCGAACACCACCGCGTACGGGCTGCCCTCGGGACCGAAGCCGCCACCGGTGAGCAGGGCCGCGCCGGACGTCACACCCTGCAGCAGCCCCTCGGAGGCGCCGTTGCCGGAGACCTCGGTGCTGAGGATGCCGGCGGCGAAGTTCCAGCCGAAGTGCAGCCCGATGGGCGGCCACAGGGTGCGGGTGGCGGCGTACGCGGCGGCCAGCATGCCGCCCGCCCCGATGGCGACGCCGATCAGCAGCCCCCGGCCGAGCGGGCCCCGGGCTCCCTCCAGCGCGACCTCGGCCGGCTCCCGCTTCTCGGTCCAGCGCACCACCCGGCCGTACACGTACACGGCGAGCACCGCCGTGCCCAGCCCGAAGACCAGCGTGAAGAACGCGTTCCCCGACACCGCTCCGACGAGCGCGTTGGCCGCGAAGGCCACGGCCGCCACGGCCACGAGCTGCTTGACCAGTCGCATGATGACTCCCTGCCGAGATCCGAGCGGCCGCTGTGGCCACGAGGAAAACGCTAGAGATCGAGGAAGCGGCGATCGTCACCGTACGGAGGACATTCTGGGGTAGCTCGCACGGGGGACAGCGCATTTGGCAGAGTCTTCCCCGTGTCTATGAACGATCTGCCGGACTGGTTGCCGGCCTGGTGTCTGCGCCGGCTCGGCAGCGAGCCCGAGGGCGTGTTGTTCCGGTTGCAGCAGACCTCGATGGTGTTCGGCCTGCGGCTGGCCGGCGGTGCGGACGTGGTGGTCAAGGCGCGTGCCGACGGCGGCAGGGCGGTGTCGTGCGTGACGGCGCAGGCCCGGCTGGCCGAGCGCGGGTTCCCGTGTGCGCGTCCGCTGACGCCGGTGACCGAGGTGGGGTCGCTGGCCGTGCACGCCGAGGAGTTCAGGCCGGGTGGCGAGGTGCTCGCAGGCGACTCGCCGGAAGTGGCCGTACGCTGCGCGGAGATGTTCGCCCGGCTGATGGCGGAGCTGGCCGAGGTGAGCGTGGAGCCGCCGCTGCCGAGCCCGCGCTGGGCGCGCTGGGACCACGCCGGCGCCGGCACCTGGCCGGCCATCCCCTACCTGGACGAGCAGGATCAGAGCCGGGTGCCTATGCACGTCGTCGAGACGGCTGAGCGGGCGCGCAGGCGCATCCTGGCGGCCGGGCTGCCGCGCGTGCTCGGTCACGCCGATTTCGAGGCGCAGAACCTGCGCTGGCGTGACGGGCGGTTGTGGACGGTGCACGACTGGGACAGCCTGGCCTGGCAGCCGGAGGCGGCGCTGGTGGGGGCGGCGAGCGGGGCGTTCGCCAGCTCGGGCCAGCCGACGCTGGCGCCGGTCGCGAGCTCGGCGGCCTTCCTGGAGGCGTATCAGGAGGCCAGGGGGCGGGTGTTCACGGACGTGGAGCTGGAGGTCGCGTGGGCGGCCAGCCTGTGGACGGCGTCGCACAACGCCCGCTACGAGGCCCTGTACGGCCAGCGGCCGGTTTCCGGCGACGCCGTCGCCACCCAGGCCGCCGAACGCCTCCGCCGCGCGGGCGCCTGACGCGTCCCTCCGTGACCATCCGGACCGGCCACGCCGACCACACCGGCGGTGGCAAGCCCGGCTGCAACGGCCGCCGCGACGTCATCGGCGTCGGCTGCCGCTGACGCACCCGCCCGGCTCAGGCGGTCGCCGGTTCCGCGGCTGCCGTGCGGTAGGCGTGGGCGAGGAAGAGCGCCGCGTCGTCGAGCGCCTGTCCCGCCTCCTCCACCAGCGCCGTGTGGTGCTGGAAGACGTGCGGGAGTCCGCCCCAGACGCGCAGCGTGACGTCCACGCCGGCCGCGCCCGCCCCGGCGGCCAGGCGTACCGAGTCGTCCAGCAGCAGCTCGTTCGACCCGGCCTGGACGAGCAGCGGCGGCAGGCCGGTGAGGTCGGCGAGCGCGGGGCTGGCCAGCGGCGCGGCCGGGTCGCCTCCGCCGAGGTAGTGCGTGCGGTAGCCCTCGATGTCGGCCCTGACGAAGATCGGGTCGGCGCCCAGCTTGCCCTCCATGCTGGCCCCGGTGAGCGTCAGGTCGGCCCACGGCGAGAACAGCACGGCGCCCGCCGGCATCGGCAGCCCCGCCTCACGGGCCGCGAGCAGCGTGGCGACGGCCAGCCCGCCGCCCGCCGAGTCGCCCGCCAGCGCGATCGCGGCCGGGCTGGTGCCCCGTTCCAGCAGCTCGCGATAGGCGGCCAGGCCGTCGTCGACCGCCGCGGGGAACCGGTGCTCGGGGGCGAGCCGGTAGTCGAGCGAGATGATTCTGGTGCGGGCGCGGCGGGCGAGGTCGCCGGCCAGGGCGGCGTGCGTACGCGGGGAGCCGACGACGTATCCGCCGCCGTGCAGGAAGAGCACCACCGTGTCCCCGTCCGCGCCGTCGGGCGTGAGCTCCAGGGCCGGGCGGCCGCCGAGCGTGGTGTCGCGGACGGTGACGCCGCCGGGGGCGGGCACGTCGAAAAGCGTGGCGAAGTCCGTACGGGCCTGTTCGACGGTGTCGCCCGCCGTCTTGGGGGCGTTGCGCAGCATGTCGTCCAGGTCCTGGCGCTGCTGACGGCTCATCGGTGACCTCTCATCCGGTGCGTCATTCGGGACGCATCGCGCAACACACCGCATCCTGATCGCATTCCGGCGAACGGCTCAGCGGACGAAGCGGCTGGTCACGCCGGCCGCCAGGCGGAGCGCCTCCTTCATCGCGGCGGTGGCGTCGGTGACCGGGTAGAGCACGTGGCGGATCGTCCGGTGGGCGTCGGCGACGATGACGACGGGCTTGAGGTGCAGCGTGTGCCCGGTGCGGAAGGTCGGCAACCCCAGGGCGGCGCACAGCGTCAGCTCGGCGTCCGACAGCACCGGGAACGCCTCCTCGTCTAGCCCCTGCGTGGTGACGCCCCGCAATGCCTGCTCTCCCGGCTCCCGCGTGGTGACGCCCCGCAACGCCACCCCCGCCTCGGCGAACGCGCCCGGGTCACCGCCGGCGAAGGCGTCACCGGCGAGGACGACGGTGGCGCGGGCGTCGGGGGCGACGACGTCCACGTCGTCGCCGTTCGCCGCCCGGAGGAGCAGGGGATGCGGGATGGGAGTGCCGGGCAGCGCGTGGAGGCGGGCGGTCTCCGTCTCGGTGGGGGCGGTGGTCGGTGTGCCGTCGCCGAGGAGGAAGCGTTCGCCCCAGTCCTGGAGGCCGGCCAGCAACGGGGCCAGGGCGTGCCCTGCGGCGGTCAGCCGGTATTCGTAGCGGGTGGGCCGCTGCTGGTACGGGCGCCGTTCCAGGACGCCGTGGTCGAGCAGGTGCTTGAGCCGTTCGGCCAGCACCCGGCGCGAGATGCCCAGCTCGGCGTGCAGGTCGTCGAAGCGGTAGCGGCCGCGGGTCACCTCGCGCACGATCAGCAGGCTCCACCACTCCCCCACCACCGCGGCGGCCTGCGCGATCGCGCAACCGGCGTCCTGCTCCCGCAGCTCTCGGGTCACCACGCTTCTCCTCGCTCGCGGGATGGCGCCCGCGTCCCGGACCAGTGTAAGTTCCATCTTGGAACTTAGTGAGTTCCGATCTGGAATTCGTACGGGGAAGGCAGACATGACAGCAATCGTCCGGGTGGCGGGCAGGGAGATCCTCGACAGCCGCGGCAATCCCACCGTGGAGGTGGACGTCGTCCTGGAGGACGGCTCCCTGGGCCGCGCGGCCGTACCGTCGGGCGCGTCGACGGGCACCAACGAGGCGGTGGAGCGGCGCGACGGCGACCCGCGCCGCTTCCACGGCAAGGGCGTGCGCCAGGCGATCGAGGCCGTCACCGGCGAGATCGCCGCGGCCGTCACCGGGATGGACGCCGAGGACCAGGCGGCCGTGGACGAGGCGATGATCGCGCTCGACGGCACCCCTGGCAAGGCGAGGTTCGGGGCGAACGCGGTGCTCGGCGTCTCGCTGGCCACGGCGAAGGCCGCCGCCGCCTCGCACCGGCTGCCGCTCTACCGCTATCTCGGCCCGGACGCCGCGCTGCTGCCGCTGCCGATGATGAACGTCATCAACGGCGGCGCGCACGCCGACAACCCGCTCGACTTCCAGGAGTTCATGATCGCGCCGATCGGGGCGACGACCTTCGCGGACGCCGTACGGATGGGCTCGGAGGTCTTCCACACCCTGCGCGCCACGCTCAAGAAGGCCGGCCACCACACCGGCGTCGGCGACGAGGGCGGCTTCGCCCCGGACCTGCGCACCGCGGAAGAGGCGCTCGACCTGATCGGCACCGCGATCTCCGACGCCGGCTACTCCCCCGGCACGCACATCGCCGTCCTGCTCGACCCGGCCGCCTCGGAGTTCTACCGCGACGGCGCCTACCACTACGCCGGCGAGGGCGTCCGGCGCGGCGTCGAGGAGCACGCCGCCTACCTGGCCGGGCTGGTCGCCGCCTACCCCATCGTGTCCATCGAGGACCCCATGGCGCAGGACGACGCCGAGGGCTGGCGGCTCGTCACCGAGCGCCTGGGCGCGACCTGCCAGCTCGTCGGCGACGACGTGTTCTGCACCAACGCCGCCCTCCTGCGGGCGGGCATCGACGCCGGCGTCGCGAACTCCATCCTGGTCAAGGTCAACCAGATCGGCACGCTGACCGAGATGCTGACCACCGTACGGACCGCCGAGGAGGCCGGCTACGGCGTCGTCATGTCGCACCGCTCCGGCGAGACCGAGGACACCACGATCGCCGACCTCGCCGTCTCCACCGGCTGCGGCCAGATCAAGACCGGCTCCCTGTCGCGCTCCGAGCGGACCGCCAAGTACAACCAGCTCATCCGCATCGAGGAGGAGCTCGGCGCCGAGGCCCGCTACGCCGGCCGCTCGGCGCTCACGATCAGGTGACCTTGCGGGCGGACGCGCGCTTCCTGTAGGCGGCCACCTTGTGCCGGTTGAGGCAGGTGGCGGAGCAGAAGCGGCGCTGGCCCGCCGGGGACGCGTCGGTGTAGACGTCGACGCACCGGGAGGCGTGGCAGGTGCCGAGCCTGGCCTGCTCGTGCGTCATGAGCCAGGCCAGCAGGCAGGTGGCCAGCGCGGCGGGCAGCAGGTCGGCGGCGTCGCCGACCGTCCAGCGCAGGCCGTCGGGGGCCGCCACGGGCAGCGGGCGGACGGCGCGGAGCAGGGCGTTCAGCTCCTCCAGGGCCCGGCCGTCGCGCGCCGCGGCGAAGACGGGGAAGACGGCGTTCGCCGCCGCGACGAGGCCGCCGGTCGCGGGCAACGCCAGCCCGGGGGGCCAGGCCAGGAGATCGTACGCGTGGGGATACGGTGTCTCCTGCTCCCCCGCGGCCTCGCGCGGCGGGTCGGCGTACTCGTTGACGAACGCGACCACGTGTCTCACGTCGAGGACGGGAACGGCGGGCATTCCTCCAGTGTAACTCCGAAAAGCCGACCTTCAGGTTACGAGGGCAGGCGTGCGACCTGCGCTCCTGGGCAGCTGACCAGCATGGAGGAAGGTCAGGGATGCGGCAGACCCCGGGTGGCGGTGTCGAGCTGCCTGCTCGGCGAGCCCGTACGGCACAACGGCGGCCACAGCCGCAGCCGCTACCTCACCGACGAGCTCGCGCCGTTCGTGGACTGGCTGCCGCTCTGCCCCGAGATGGCGATCGGCCTCGGCGCGCCCCGCGAGGCGCTGCGCCTCGAACGCTCCCCCGAAGGCCCCCGGCTGATGACCCGCCGCAGCCGCCGCGACCTCACCCCCGCCATGGCGGTGCTGGCCGCCGAGCGCACCGCGGAGCTGGCCGCCGACGGGTACGTGTTCAAGGCCAAGAGCCCGAGCTGCGGCATCCACGGCATCCCGCTCTACGCCGGCGAGAACGCGGTGACCAGGCAGCAGCGCGGCATGTTCGCCGACGCGGTGATCGAGGCGCACCCGCTGCTGCCCGTGGAGGACGACGGCCGGCTCAACGACGCCGTACGGCGGGAGGCGTTCACCGAGCGGATCTTCGCCCACGCCCGGCTGCGTGAACTGCTGGAGAGCCCATGGAAGCCCCGCGACCTGATGGCCTTCCAGGCCCGGCACAAGATGCAGCTGCTCGCCCACACCACCGAGGGCTACCGCGAGACCGGCCGCCTGGCCGCCCAGGCGGGCACCCGGCCGCGCGACGAGGTGGCCGCCGCCTACAGCATCGCGTTCCGCACCGCGATGGCGGCGCCGACGACGGTCGGGCGGCACGTCAACGTGCTGCAGCACTGCCTCGGCATGATCGGCGACGGGCTCGACCCGGTGCGCCGCGCCGACGTGGCCGAGGTCATCGCCTCCTACCAGGCACGCCGGGTGGCGCTGAGCGTGCCGCTCGCCCTCCTGCTCCACCACGCACGCGGCGCCGCGGCCACGTACGTGGAGGAACAGACGTACTTCCAGCCCTACCCAGAGGACCTCCGCCTGCGCAACCACGTCGTGTGAGCCGCGGACGCACCTCCAGCCCCACCCCGAGGCGTTCTGTCGCCGCAACCCGGTCGTAGGAGCCGCGGACTCCCCACCCTGAGAAGCTCTGCCTGCCTGCGAACCCACGCCGGGTGCGGCGCTGATGCGATAGAATGATCACGTCCCGAGCGGTCGCCCGCCCGGGATTTTGCTTTTCATGTCCTCTTCTCTTCGCGTCGTCCTGAGCGCGGCGCTGCCGTTGCTGCTGTCCATGAGCGCCGGCGTCGTCGCGCAGCTTCTCGGCACCTCCCTGCTCGGCCGCCAGGCGACCGCCGAGCTGGCCGCGTTCACGCTGGCGAGCGCCGTGCTCAGCCCGGTGACGGCCGCCGTGGCGGGCGGTCTGCGCGGGATGTCGCCGTTCGTCGCCGCCTGCCGTGACCGTCCCGCCGAGGCGCTCGCCATCCTGAAGGACGCCCGCTGGCTCACGCTCGCCCTCGGGACGGCGGGCGCCGGCGTGGTGCTGGCCGTACCTCTCATCGCGCGGGCCGGCGGGGCGCCCGAGGCGGCGATCGCCGAGCTGGGCGCCCTGCCCGCGCTCCTCGCCGGGCAGGTGCTGCTGTCGGCGGCGGGCAGCGGCGCGGGCGGCATGCTGATCGCGCTACGGCACAGCAGGAAGGTGCTGTGGTCCGGCCTCTCCGGTACGGCGGCGCAGGTCGTCCTGCTGCTCACGCTCGTGCCCGCGTACGGCGTCCAGGGCACCGGCGTCGCGATGGTCACCGCCACCGCCGTCCAGGTCGTGGTCGCGAACGTGCTGCTGCTGCGGCTGCCCGAGCTGGCCGGGCAGTCGTGGTGGCCGGGACGGCCGCGCGGGCGGCGGATCCTGCGCATGGCCAGGGTCGGCCTGCCCCTGTCCGCCACGCTGATCGTCAAGTTCACGGTGACGGGCGGGGTCGCGTACGCCGCCGCGCGCACCGGCGTGCACCAGGCCGCCGCGCACGCGATCCTGCTGTCCCTGGACGGACTCCTGGGGCTCGCCGCCTTCGCCGCCGCGCAGGCGGTGACGCCGGAGGTCGCGCGGGCGTCGTCCCCTCGCGAGGCCAGGCGGCTGATCCTCGCCGCCGTCACGGTCGCGGCGGGCGGGGTGGTCGCGGGCGGGGTGGTGGTGCTCGTCGCCGGTGACGTGGTGCTGCGGCTGTTCACGCAGGACGCCACCGTGTACTCCCTCGCTCTTGGGCTGGCGCCGCTGCTCGTGGCGTTCTCGCTGGTGAGCAACTGCGCGATCGTCACCGCGTACGGGCTGGTCGGGCTCAAGCGCTCCTCTTGGCAGCTGGCCGCGGTCGGCACCGGCTACGGCCTGCTCGCGCTCGCCATGGTCCCGGCGGCCACCGCCTGGGGGCTGGCCGGGGTGTGGGGCGCCATGATCGCGACCGCCGCGCTCATCTGGGCGCTGCAGATCACCGGCTTCGTCCGGCACAGCGCCGCTCTCGAAACCGCCACCGCCTAAGATCGGAGAGCAGCTGATCCACCCGCGCCCGAGGAGCCTCATGGACACCGCCACGTCGGTCACGATCGACGACGTCCGTGCCGCCGCCGCCCGGCTCGACGGCATCGCGCACCGCACGCCCGTGCTCACCTCCCGCATACTCGACGAGCGCGCCGGCGCCGAGGTGTTCGTCAAGTGCGAGAACCTCCAGCGCGTCGGGGCGTTCAAGTTCCGCGGCGCTTACAACGCCATCGCGCTGCTCTCCCCCGAGCAGCGGGCGCGGGGCGTCGCCGCCTACTCCTCGGGCAACCACGCCCAGGCCGTCGCGCTGGCCGCGCGTGAGCTCGGCACCTCGGCCGTCATCCTCATGCCCGAGGACGCGCCCCGCTCTAAGCGCGCGGCCACCGCCGGTTACGGGGCCGAGGTCGTCACGTACGACCGCTACACCGAAGACCGCACCGCGCTCGCCCGCGCCCTGGCCGACGAGCGCGGCCTGGCCCTCATCCCTCCCTACGACCATCCCGACGTCATCGCCGGTCAGGGCACCGCCGCCCTTGAGCTGCTGGCCGAGACCGGCGGGCTGGACGCCCTGCTCGTGCCCGTCGGCGGGGGCGGGCTGCTGGCCGGCACCGCGATCGCCGCCGCTTCAGCGCACCCGGCCATCCGGGTCATCGGCGTCGAGCCGGAGAGCGGCGACGACACCAAGCGCTCGCTGGAGGCCGGGGAGCGCGTCACCATCCCCGTGCCCAGGACGATCGCCGACGGGCAGGCGCTGCCCACGCCGGGCGAGCTGACGTTCGCGATCAACCGGCGGCTGGCCGACGGGGTCGTCCTGGTGAGCGACGCGGAGATCGTGGAGGCGATGCGGTTCGCGTTCGAGTACCTCAAGGTCGTCATCGAGCCCAGCGGTGCCACCCCGCTCGCCGCCCTGCTGTCCGGCCGCCTGGACGCCGCACCCCGCCGCGTGGGCCTCATCGCCTCAGGCGGCAACGTCGACGCACAACGCTTCACCGACCTGCTCAGCGGGAGCTAGCGTCGGTCACCGCAGCAGTTCGGCCAGCAGCTCACCGAACTCGTCGGGGTGCGTGCTGAGCCCGGTATGCCCACCGGGAAAGTGCACCAGCTCTGTGCCGAACCGCTCCGCCATGACCGCCGCCGGCCGGTAGGGCACCTCTCCCCGCGACTCGACGCCACCTGCAAGCACCAGCCGCTCGGACAGGGCCTGAAGCCGGTCGAGGTCGGGCACATAGCCCATGAAACTCGGCACGATCCGCCCGAGAAAGTACGGCATATCCCCCATCGTCCGCTCCACCCTCGCAGCGGCCTCCGGCGGCAACCCACTCCTCTCCACCGGTACGGCGGAGGAAGTGGAGGGGGTGGAACGGCCGACCTCGGCACCGGCAGCGGGCGCCGGCGCAGGTGAGGCGGAGGGTCCGGCCTCGGCACCCGGGGCAGATGCCGGCGCAGATGAGGCGGAATGGTCGGCCTGGACACCGGCATCGGGCGCAGGCGAGGCAGAGCCCACCCGCGGACCCCCAGCAGGGGTCGGCGTGGGTGTGGCGTGGCTCGCGTCGGGGTCGGCGGGTGGCTCAGGTGAGGTGGGCGCCGCTTGGAGGCCGGCGGGTGACTCAGGTGAGGTGGACGCCGCTTGGAGGCCGGCGGCGAAGATGGCTGCTGCGGGCATCAGGCCCTCCCTTTGCAGGGTGTCCTGGACCCTGATGAGGAGGGCTCGGTGTTGGGGGGCGTCTGGGAGGACCTCTAGCAGCGGGGGTTCGTGGGCCACCACCTTTTGCACGCGGCCGGGGTGGGTGGCGAGCAGGTGGAGGGCGGTGATCGCACCGGAGCTGCAGCCTGCCACGCGGGCGGGGGCGTCCGGGGAGAGCAGGTCCAGTAGCCGGTAGGCGTCCTCGGCGTGCTGCTCGACCCGCTGGGGCGCGTCGGGGTCGTCGAGCGGGCTGCGGGTCAGGCCGCGCGGGTCGTAGGAGGCGACCGTGTATGCGGTGGCGAGCCGGTCGGCGACGGCGTCGAAGGAGGCGGCGCCGCCCGTCCCGCCGGGGATCAGCAATACGAGCGGCCCGCTGCCGCGCACCTCGTAGTGCAGGGTGGCGCCGTCCACACCCAACCGCCCCGTCGTCGGGGCGAGGCCGTCCACGGGCAGCCGTCCGGTCGTCGGCGTGGCGCCGTTCACGGGCAGCCGTCCGGTCGTCGGCGTGGCGTCGTCCACGGGCAGCCGGCCCGTCGTCGGCGTGGTGCTGTCCGCGCGGTGTCGTGATGTGGGCGGGGTTGTGCCTTCTCTCCGCGGGCGGTCGGTGGGTGGGGTGGTCATTTCGGGGTTTCCTCTTCGCGGGTGGGCCAGTGTTCGAGGGCGTTGTGCAGGGCCTCGATGCAGCGGGGCCATGAGTCGGTGGCCGGGCGTGCGTGGGCGAAGCCGCCGGCCGCCTCGATGCTGACGAAGCCGTGCAGGGCGCTGCGGATCAGGCGGACGGCGTCGGTCAGGTCCGGCTCCTCCAGCCGGTACGCCCGCAACATGCTGTACGTCAGCTCGACCGCCCGCCGCGGCCCCGCCGCCTTGGCGGCCAGCTCGGGGTCGATGGGGATCGGGACCTGGGTCGCGGTGTAGCGGCCCGGATGGTCGTGGGCGTAGGACCGCCAGGCGTCGGCGTACGCGACGAGCGCGTCCTTGCCGGCCCGCCCCGCGGTGGCCTCGGCGATGCGGATGGTCTTCTCGTCCGCGCCCAGCAGCGCGATCCGCCCGCGCAGGTCCTCCAGGTTGCGTACGTGCGCGTAGAGGCTGGCGTCCTTGACGCCGAGCCGGCGCGCCACCGCCGACATGGTGACGTGGTCGAGCCCGACCTCGTCGGCCAGGTCCGCGGCGGTGAGCGTCACGCGTTCCACGGTCAGCCCGGCACGCGCCATAGGTCACCGACCCTTCCTAGGCATAAAACTTACTGCACTAGGCTATACCTAATACCCCTAGGAAAGGGTAATCAGCACCTCCATGGCCTCGCGTTCGATGCGGGACAGGTCGCGCAGGAGCGCCCCGGCCTGGGCGAGGTGGCCGGGGTCGCCGCTCTCCCCCGCCTTGGCGATCAGCGCCGACACGTCGGTCCACAGGCCGGCGGCCTCGGCGTACAGCCGGTGACCGGTACGCAGCTCCGCACCCCCCACCAGCTCGGCGCAGGCGGCGAGGAAGTCCCGGTAGAGCGCGCGGAACAGGCCGCCGCCCGTACCGCCCTGCTCCATGAGGAGTGCCGCCTGCGGCAGGTCGCGGCGCGGGTCCTCGGCGCGGTCCCACCAGGTGGGCACCTTCGCGGCGGCCTTGGCGATGCCGCGGTGTCCGAGGTTCGCGATGGGCGCGGCGAGGAAGGCGGCGGCGCAGTCCCTGACGGCGGGGACCAGGTGCTCCTGCCAGCGGACCGGGTGCGCGGGCAGGGCGATGGTGAAGGAGCGGTTCCTCGCGGTCATGGGGCCGCGTTCCGCGCGGGCGCGGGCCAGGCCGGCGAGCCCGGTACGCACGTCGCCGCCCTGCTGCGCGGTGTCCACGAGGTAGGCGTCGTGGCCGTCGTAGCCGTACATGGCGACGACGTGCCCGCCGAAGTGCACCTTCGAGCGGAAGTAGTCGAGGTGGTAGCAGTCGAGCTGCAGGCCGACGGGACGGCCCGCGTCGAGGGGCGCGGCCACGTTCAGCCAGGCCCGGCGCGGTGAGGAGGTCTCCTGCACGGTCAGCGTCAGGTTCAGCCTGGCGGCCAGGTTCCTGGTCAGCTCGAACGGCTTGACCCGGCCCCCGACGAACGGCACCGGCATCGCCTTGCCGTCCCAGTAGACGAACGACAGGCCGGCGCCGAGCCCGAACAACAGCGGCTCCGGCAGGTCGAGCCCTTCGTGGCGGAGCAGCACCCCGAGCGCGGTGGTCTCGCAGTGGTGCAGGCCGCGGGGCTCGACGCCGGTCACGATGGTCATGCTCGAAATCTCCTCAGGGCGTGGTGGGGCTGAGGAGTAGCATGAGGTCTCCCCCGGGGGGAGAGTCCACCCGTCCCGAGCGGCAGGAGCCCCATGGACGAGACGTACGACGCGTTCATCGCCCGCCCCGTGGCCGAGAGGCGGCGGCTCTATCAGGACCTGTCCGCGCAGGAGCGCAGCGATCTCTGGCTTGAGCAGCTGCTCCGTTTCCGCGCCGGCAACCCCGAGCTGACGGCGGAGCAGCGCGGCGTGCTGGACGAGGCCGAGGCGCTGGTCCGTGACGCGTCGACGTTCGAGCCGGGCAGCCCGCCCACCCCCGGCCTCGAACGGGTGGGCGAGGCGGCGATCGCCGCCTTCGGCAGGGACACCGCCCTCCTGCTGCTGGCCAGCCTCGGGCCGCCCGACGGCGACGCCTGCTCCATCGCCTGACCGCCTCAGGCGCGCCGCGGATCGGGCCTCGGCAGCAGGCAGCCCGGCCGGTCGAGGTCGAGCCGGTTGCCGGTGGTGAGGCAGGTGGTCAGCCAGTACGTCTGCGTGCCGTACGCGATGGACTTGTGCTTGGTGATGACGCCGTCGCGGTCCATCTCGCACGGGTTGTCCTGGGTGCAGGCGCCGCCGTCGCGGTTGCTGGTGTTGTTGATGCCGACGACCTGGCCGTTCTTGGCGTCCACGACCGGGGAGCCGGAGCTGCCCGGCCCGGTCTGACACGCCTTGGTGTAGCGCAGCACGTCCTCGGTGACGTAGCCCGACTCAAGCACCCGGTAGGCGAGCCGGTCGATCGCGCAGGTGAAGACCTTCTTGAGGCCGCCGGAGAGCACCTTGATCCGGGTGCCCGGCGCGGGGCGGGCGGCCGCGAGGGTGAGCGGGCGCACCTGGTGGTCGCGCTCCAGCTGCCGGTACGTGGTGCCGAGCCGGTAGAGGGCGACGTCGGTGCCGGTCATCGTGACGTACGCGGCCCTTTCCGCGTGCACGGCGGCGGCCGGTCGCCCGGCGTCGTCGAGCAGCCGGATGAGGCGGTGGGATGGCCGGTCCACCAGCACCTCGCCGGGCACCGGCCAGGCGCCTTCGTAGCAGTGCCCGTTCGTCAGGACGAGTGCGGGGTCGTCGGGGGTGCTGGCCGGGGTGCGTACGAGGGCGCCCGAGCAGCCGTTCACCTCGGCGGTGCCGGCCAGGCCCGACGGCGCCGACACCGGCGCGAGGAGGGCGGCGAGGAGCATGAGGATGCGCATCTGGGGGTCCGTTCTTTGGGAGGGGTCACTGCATGCCGGGGCAGGTGCCCGTGGCGGTGCGGCCGGTGCGGAAGAACTCGACGGCCTTGTCCGCGCACGGCAGCTTGGCCAGCGAGGCGTGCGCGTTGTCCTGGACGGTGAGCAGGGTGCCGCCGGCCGCCTTGACCGTGTCCACGGCCCACGCGTACGGCGTGGTGGCCTCGTCGACGTGGCCCGACACCTGTAGCGGGCTCGCGCCCCTGACCGGCCGCCACGGCTGCGCGGGCCACGGCCAGCCGGCGCACCAGCTGCCGAACTGGATGCCGCCCCCGGTCGCCGGGTACGTGCGCCGCCTGGCCTCCGCGTCGGCCCACAGCCGGTCGAAGTCGCGCCCGCCGGTGCCCTCGTTGCAGAAGACCCCGTTGTACTGGGTGGAGTTCAGGCCGAGCGGCGCGTCATCGAAGCCGTACACCGGGGCGGTGCCGGAGCTCGGGCGCGCCGAGCGGGGGACGCCGCCGTCGCGCGCGGTCGCCAGGTCTCTGGCGGCGGTGGCCCAGCCGGTCGCGTCGAGGCCGAGCAGGCTCCTGACCCACTCGCCGTCCAGCCTGGCGCCCTTGCCCGCCGGGCGCGGCTTCCTGGTCAGCTGGTCGCGCAGGGCGAAGACGGCTTCGCGGGCCCGCTGCGGGGTGGCGCCGAAGTGGTATTCGGGGTCGTGCCCGGCCAGCCAGGTGACGAAGCCGTCGAAGTTGCGCTCGGCGACCGCGTCCGCGGCGGCGTCCATCGCGGCGAGGTCCATGACGGGCGGCATCACCGAGTCCAGCCACATCCGCTCGACGCGGGTGTCGAACAGCGAGCGGTAGTTGAGCCCGACCGCGGTGCCGTACGAGACGCCGTAGAAGCTGATCTTCGGTACGCCGAGCACCGCCCTGATCGCGTCGACGTCCCGGGCGATGTTCCTGGTGGTGAGCTGCCTGGCGAAGGCCGGGTCCAGGGCGGTGCACCGCTTGTTGGCGGCGGCCATGTGGTCGAAGAGCGCCTTCGCCTGCGCCTTGGCCGACGCGTTCGCCGGTGGCTCGAACGTGCCCTCGTCGCAGTCGATCCTGTCGCTGTAGCCGACGCCGCGCGGGTCGAACCCGACCAGGTCGTGGTCGGTGGCCAGCGGGGCCAGGCCGTTGGCGGCGTAGCTCGACGGGGCGGTGATGTTGGAGATGCCGGGGCCGCCGGGGCTGATGACGAGCACGCCCCGCCGCTTCGCGGGGTCTGCGGCCTTCAGCCGGCTCACCGCGATCCTGATCTTCCGCCCGTCCGGCTTCGCGTAGTCCATCGGAACGGTCACCAGCGCACATTCCGACTTGGTGTCCTCCGGCGCCGGCCAGTCCTTGGCCGTCGTGGCACACGGCCGCCAGGTGAGCGCCTCCGCGCCTTTGCCAGGAGCGGCGTTCACGCCGGCCAGCGGCGAGCCGCCGGCCGCGGCGGCCGCCGGTGGGGCGGTGAGGCAGGCGACCGCCGCCCCCGCCAGCGCGGCGTGGGCGAGGTTTCTGGTGCTGGGCATCGTCGTGTCTTTCCGTGGTGCCGCCCGCGCGCCGCCCGGCACGCGGGGCACGCCGTGCGGCGCACTCGGGACATCCTGGACGGCCTGCCCATCCATCGTGTATCGGTCGCCGCGCGGGCTCGTATCAATCCCAGAAATTTAGCTGCGCAAGCAATTACATGGAATAGTTGCCTGCGCAACCATGTTGTTCGGCGACGTACACGGCCGGTGGCGACCGCCGCCGGCCGGGAAGGAGAGACACGCATGTCCACCGTTTTCGTGGCAGGAGCGACCGGCACGCTCGGCCGCCTCGTCATCGCCAGCCTCCAGCGGCGCGGCGCCACGGTCCGCGCCCTCGTCAGGCCGGGCAACACCGAGGGCCGCAGGGCGCTCGGCCAGGACGTCGAGATCGTCGAAGGCGACATCCGCGACCCCGCCGACCGGCTCGCCCGCGCGCTGGAGGGCTCCGACGTGATCGTCTCCGCCGTCCAGGGCGGCGCGGACGTCATCATCGACGGCCAGGCCAACCTCCTGAGCGCGGCCGAGCGGGCCGGGGTCCCCCGGCTGATCCCGTCCGACTTCTCGCTGGCCATCGACCGGCTCGACCACGGCGACAACGACTTCGCCGACCTGCGCAAGAAGGCCGCCGAGTCGTTCGCGGGCAGCCCCGTGGCGACCACGTCGGTGCTCTGCGGCGCCTTCCTGGAGGTGCTCAACCAGCCCTTCTACAACTGGGTGGACTGGCGGGCAGGCACCTTCAGCTACTGGGGCGACGGCGACCAGCCGGTCGACTTCTCCACCATGACCGACACCGCCGAGTGGACGGCCGAGGCGGCGCTCGACCCGGCCACCGCCGGCCGCACGGTGCGGGTCGCGGGAGACGTGCTGACGGTGAAGGAGCTGCACCAGGCGATGGAGCGCGGCTCGGGCCGGCGGCTGCAGGCCCGCAGACTCGGCGGGGTCCGGGAGCTGAAGGCCGAGATCGACCGCCTCCAGGCCGACGGGGCCGACCCGTTCGCGTGGCTGCTGCTGCAGTACACCTGGGCCATGGTGAGCGGGAAGGGCAAGCTCGACCCGCTCGACAACCACCGCTACCCCGGCGTCCGCCCGACCGGCGCGGAGGAGTTCTTCCGCCAGGCCATGAGCCCCTCGGCCTAGGCTTGCGCACGACCGGTGCCCGGCGAGAGAGTGGCGTTGTGGATCGTACGGACATCTCCCGGATGAGAGCTGAGCGAGCGGTCCATCGCGCCCTCAGGCACAAGCGGCGGGTGAACAGGGCGCTGCGCCGGGCGTCGGTCGTGGCGGCCGCGATCGTGATCACCTTCATGGCGGTGCTCGCGATCGTCGTGACGGCCTTCGGCCTCCAGCACTGGTGGTGACGGGCGAGGCTCTTCCTGTGAAGCCGATCGGCGATCATGTACGGTGAGCCCCAGCCGTATCCCCCTAACGGCCTGGAGTAAGCAGTGCCGCACATGTCCCGCCGTCAGGTGCTCTCCCTCGTCCCCGCCGCCGGTCTGCTGGGCGTTGCCGCCCCGGCCCGCGCCGCCGTACCCGGTCCAGCCGCCGTGTCAGGAGCCGTGGCAGGAGCCGCGTCAGGAGCCGCGTCAGGAGCCGTGCAGGCCGTCGATCACGGCCGCCTGCTCGCCAACACCGTCGCCATCCTCGCCGGCACCCCCGAGGTCAACGCCCGTCCGGAGGTGGCGGGCAAGCTCACCGCCATCGTCAACGCCGCCAGGCAGCGGCTGACCGCCATGGACCAGGCGGGCGACGGCGAGCTGTTCGCCGGTCTGGCGCTCGGCGCCGACGACGTCAACCTCCGCCTGGCCTACCAGTACCTGTACGAGATCGCGCTGGCCACCCGCACCCCCGGCAGCGCGCTGGAGGGCGACGCCACCGCCGCGCGGCGCGCCGCCGACGGCCTGGCCTGGCTGCACGAGCGGTACTTCGGCGACCAGTCGGCCGGCTACTACGGCAACTGGCACAACTGGGAGATCGCCATCCCCACCCACGTCAGCAGGACCCTCGCCCTGCTGCCCGACGAGCTGCGCGGCGACCTCACCCCGCCCTACCTCGCCTCGATGGACGCCTACCTGCGCAACGGCAAGGACGGCGACGTCGATCTCGACTCCCGCTTCCACACCGGCGCGAACCTGGCCGACATCACCGCCAACCGCATCCTGCAGGGCGCGCTCACCGGCGACGACGCCCGGGTCGCCAAGGCGATCGCCGACCAGTCGACGGTCTTCGCCACGATCGACCCGTACGACCTGCGGCACGGCAACACCGACGGCTACTACGCCGACGGCTCCTTCATCCAGCACCACTCGGTCGCCTACACCGGCTCGTACGGCCGCGCCCTGCTGACCCGCGTGGTGCAGACGCTCAACATGCTCCAGGGCGCCACGACCGGCTTCGCCGACCTGCCGGCCGTGGTGTACCGGTGGATCAGCGACGGCTTCGCCCCGCTGATCTTCGAGGGCTGGATGATGGAGATCGTCAAGGGGCGCGCGGTCTCGCGTACCACCAGCGGCTACACCGACCTCAACGTGATCGTGGAGGCCATCGCCGACCTGGCCGAGCACGTCGATGACCCGCTGCCGCTGAAGAAGTACCTGCGGTTCCTGCCGGCCGCCGACACCACGACGTTCGTCTCGCCGGGCGGCATCGCCCGCTACGCCGCCGTACGCGCCGACGCGTCCGTCCCCGCCGCTGACCTCAACCCGGCCGCGCGGTCGGTGGCGTTCAACGCGATGGACCGCACTGTGCACCGCCGTCCCGGCTACGCGTTCGCGCTCGCGCGCAGCTCGGAGCGGATCAGCAAGTACGAGTACATGAGCGGCGAGAACCTCATGCCCTGGTTCCAGGGCGACGGCGCCTACTACCTCTACCTGACGGGCGAGGACCAGCGGGAGGTCTACGGGGTCGACTACTACACGACCGTGTCGCCGTACCGGCTGGCCGGGGTCACCGCGCCGGTGGAGGAGCGGCGGACGATCCCCGAGCTGTACGGGCGCCTGTGGTACGAGAACCCCGGCCACCCGCTGAACTTCACGTCCTCGTCGGAGTCGCAGAACACCTACGTGTACTTCCCGCGCGGCGAGAACGCCTTCTCCGGCGGGGCCACGCTCGGCGCGTACGGCGTGGCGGGCATGGTGCAGTCCGACGACGTGGCCTACACCGCCAAGCAGGAGGGCCTGCTGCCCGACGACTTCGTGGCCTACCGCAACGCGCGCGCCACCAAGTCGTGGTTCATGTTCGACGACGAGATCGTGGTGCTGGCGGCCGGCATCTCAGGGCAGGGCGGGCGCGACGTGGTGACCACCGTCGACAGCCGTATCGCCGCGCCGGGCGACGCGGTCGCGCTCACCGGCGAGCGCTGGGACGGGCGCGCCTGGCAGGCCGGCGGCGCGGCCACGCCCCTGCGGTGGCTGCGCTACGCCAACGGCACCCGGGGCACCTCCGTCGGTTACGCCTTCCTCGCCAGGCGGCCGGTCGCGGCGGGGCTGGAGACGGTCACCCGCAGCCGCAGGGTCGTCAGGACCGGCAACCCCGACACGGCCGTCACCAAGAACGTGTTCACCGCCACCGTCGCGGGCGACGACGCGCTGGCGTACGCGCTGGTCCCCCACGCCACCGAGGCCGCGCTGCGCCGCTACGCCCGCGGCCCGGTCAGCGTCGTGGCCAACACCCGCGACGTGCAGGCCGTCCGGCACGAGGGGCTCGGCATCACCGCCTGCACCGTCTTCGCGAAGGGGCCGCGCCTGGCCGGCCGCCTGCTCGTGGACGGCCCGGCCGCGCTCATCGTGCGGCAGTCGGGCAGGCGCACCGAGGTCGCCCTGTCCGACCCGACGATGCGGCGCGACCACGTCTCGGTGCTCGTGCCCGGCCGGCCGCTGCGGGTGTCGGAGGCCGGCGAGGGCGTCACCGTACGGCGCGTGCCGGGCGGCACCCTCGTCCGGGCGGCGACCCGGCACGCCTACGGCCGGACGTTCACCGCCATCCTTCACTGAGTGCGGTCCAGGAAGGCCGCCACGAGCGGGGCGATCTCCGCGACGTGGGTCTCCAGCGCGAAGTGCCCGGTGCCGAACAGGTGCAGCTCGGCATCGGGCAGGTCACGCAGGTACGCGCGGGCGCCCGCCTCGGTGAAGAACGGGTCGTGCTCGCCCCACACGATGAGGGCGGGCGGGGTGTGCTTGCGCAGCCATGCCTGCCAGCGGTCGTAGCTCTCGACGTTGGTGTGGTAGTCGAACAGCAGCGCCGCCTGGGCGTCCCTGCGGCCCGGCCGCTCCAGGAAGTGGTGGTCGAGCGTCCAGCCGTCCGGGGCCACCAGGGCCTGGTCGGGGACGCCGGTGACGTACTGGGCGCGGACGGCGTCCAGGGTCAGCTCGGCGCGCACGCGCTGCTCGGCGCCTGGCATGTCCGGGCGCTGTGAGAGCAGCTCGATCGCGGCGTCCGACAGGCCGTCCGCGTAGGCGTTGCCGTTCTGGACGATCAGGCCCGCGATCCATTCGGGATTGCGCTCGGCGACGCGGAAGCCGACCGGGGCGCCGAAGTCGAAGACGTACAGGGCGAAGCGGGTCAGGCCGAGCGCGCGGACGAAGCCCTCGGTGAGGTCGGCGAGCCGGTCGAAGGTGTACGTGTAGCCGGCCGGGGCCTCGGTGTGGCCGGAGCCCGGGTGGTCGGGGGCGATGAGCCGGTAGCGGGAGGCGAGCCGGTCGAACAGGCCGCGGTACTGGTGCGAGGCCGACGGGAAGCCGTGCAACAGCAGCAGGACGGGCGCGTCTGCGCGGTCCGGAAGGGACTCGCGGTAGAAGACGCGGACTCCTTCGACGTCGACGTGGCGGTGCGCGGTGCGGGCTGGTGCAGTCATTTCTAATGCCTTCCTTCGTAGCTGATGCATTAGATACAACCTGGCGCTTCCTAATGTGTCAAACCCGTCGGATACCATTAGGGACATGAGCGATCCCGGTCCCCTCGTCGGCGAGCCACTCGCGCTCGACCTCGTCAACACCCGCAACGCAGACGGCGACCACCTGGCCACGCCGCAGGCCCTGCGCGGGTGGCTGGACCTGGAGGCCGCGCGGTTCCCCGACGTCCGGGACCTCGCGGTCTCCGACGCCGGCCTCGCCGCCGTTCGCGAGGTGCGCGAGCACACGGCTCGGGCGCTGGAGTGCGTACGGCGGGGCGAGCAGCCGCCCCAGGAGGCCCTCGACGCGCTCAACCGCGCCCAGCGCGCCGCGCCCGCCATCAGCGAGCTGGCCTGGGACGGCGCCGCGGCGACCGCCACCCGGCGGCGCGCCGGCTCGGCGGCCGACCGGCTGGCGGCCTGGCTCGCCGAGGCGGCGGCCGAGCTGCTGGCCGACCCGGCGGTGACCACCGTCCGCGCGTGCGAGGCGGACGACTGCGTGACGCTGTTCCTGCCCGCGCACCCCCGCCGGCGCTGGTGCGCCGCCGCCCGCTGCGGCAACCGGGTGCGCGTCGCCCGCCATTACCAGCGGCAGAAATCCGTTGGGGAAAAGTGAGAGAGCGCTCTCTTGACAGGAGCACTCACCTTGTCGGAAGGTTTCCGTAAACTCACACCCATGGATCCGATGAGGTAACCCACTTGGCACGCACCCCCCGTTCCAAAACGCTGCTCGCCATCGGTACCGCCCTCGCCGCGATCGCCGCTCTGGTCGCTCCCATGACCGGCACCGCGAGCGCCGCACCCGCTCCAGGCCCGCTCGTCTGGTCCGACGAGTTCGACGGCCCCGCCGGCAGCGCCGTCGACTCCTCGAAGTGGCGCTTCGACATCGGTGGTGGCGGCTGGGGCAACAACGAGCACCAGTACTACACCGACAGCACCCGCAACGCCGCCAAGGACGGCAACGGCAACCTGGTGATCACCGCCCGCCGCGAGAACCCGGCCAACTACCAGTGCCACTACGGCACCTGCCAGTACACCTCCGCCCGCCTGCTCACCGCCGCCACCTTCACCCGCACGTACGGGCGGTTCGAGGCGCGCATGAAACTGCCGCGCGGGCAGGGCATCTGGCCGGCCTTCTGGATGCTCGGCGGCACGTCGGGCTGGCCGGACAACGGCGAGATCGACATCATGGAGAACATCGGCCGCGAGCCGAACACCGTCCACGGCACCATCCACGGCCCCGGCTACAGCGGGGGCGGCGGCATCGGCGCCGGCTACACGATCGGCGCCCCGTTCGCCGACGCCTTCCACACCTTCGCCGTCGACTGGTCGCCGAACCTCATCGTCTGGTACGTGGACGGCGTCGAATTCCAGCGCCGCACCCCCGCCGACCTGGGCGGCAACCGCTGGGTCTTCGACCACCCGTTCTTCATGATCATGAACGTGGCGGTCGGCGGCAACTGGCCCGGCTACCCCGACGGCAGCACCACGTTCCCGCAGACCCTGACCGTGGACTACGTCCGCGTCTACGCCCCGCCGACCACGGGCGGCGGCGGCCAGATCACCGGCATCGGCGGCAAGTGCGTCGACGTGGCCGGCGCCGCCACCGCCAACGGCACCCCCGTCCAGCTCTGGGACTGCAACGGCACCGGCGCCCAGAGCTGGAGCTGGAACGGCGACGGCTCGGTCCGCGCGCTCGGCAAGTGCATGGACGTGACCGCCGGCTCCACCGCGAACGGCGCGAAGGTGCAGCTCTACGACTGCAACGGCACCGGCGCGCAACGCTGGACCTACAACTCCGGCACCGGCCAGATCGTCAACCCGCAGTCGGGCAAGTGCCTCGACGCGACCGACGTCAGCTCAGCGAACGGCACCCGCCTGCAGATCTGGGACTGCTCCGGCGGCACCAACCAACGCTGGACCCGCACCTGACCCTTCACCCCGACCCGCCTGCCATTCCCTCCGCCCGCCGAAACACCGTTTCGGCGGGCGTCGGTCCTTACCCGGCCGCAATCAATTCCCGTTCGCGTTGCGGGAGAGCGCGTTCTCCGTCGAGACGGCTGCCGCGCGGAAAGGGCGTTCGTGCGGGGACCGGGCCGGGTTGGGGGCGGATGATCAGGTCATACGATGGGGAGGTGGCTCCGACTTCCCCGCGCGCGTCCCGTGACGCCGCCGTACCCAGCATCAGGGACGTCGCCGCAGCGGCGGGAGTGTCGTACCAGACGGTCTCACGGGTGCTCAACGACTCGCCCAGGGTGCGCCCCGAGACCCGCGCCACCGTCCTCGCCGCCATCGAGCAGCTCGGCTTCCGCCCCAGCCGCACGGCCCGCGCGCTGAGCCTCGGCCGGGCGCGCGGCATCACCGTGGTCACCTCCGACACCGTCCTCTACGGCTACGCCGCCACCCTCCAGGGCATCGAGGAGGCGGCCCGCACGGCCGGGATGTCCGTGGGCGTGCGGGTCGTGGAGTCGGCGGAGCCGGCCGAGGTGCGGCAGGCCGTCGAATACGTCAGCGACGCCAGCGCCGGGGCCGTGGTGGTGATCGCCTTCGACACGACCGGCGTCACGGTGCTGGAGGCGCTGCCGGCCCACGTACCGGCCGTGGCGGTGGCCGAGCCGGCCGCGCCCGACCGTGGCAGGGTCGCGATCGCGCTGGACGAGCGGGGCGCCGCGGCCGACGCCACCCGGCACCTGCTCGACCTGGGCCACCGCACGGTGCACCACGTGGCGATCCCGTCCGAGGGCGGTCAGGGCGGCCGCCTGGCCGGCTGGCGCGACGCCCTGCACGCCGCCGGGGCCGCCGTCCCCGAGGTGCTGGGCTGCGGGTGGGACATCGCCTCCGCGTACGCGGCCGGGCGCGAGCTCGCCGCCGACCCGCAGGTCACGGCCATCCTGTGCGGCAACGACGACATCGCGCAGGGGGTGCGGCGGGCGCTGTACGACGCCGGCAAGGACGTGCCGGGTCACGTCAGCATCGTCGGCTTCGACGACATCCCCGGCGCCGCCTACTGGACGCCGGCGCTGACCACCGTACGCATGGACTTCCCAGGGCTCGGCCGCGCCTGCTTCGACGCCGCCATGGCCGAGCTCTCCGGCCACCCCCAGCCGACCCCTCGCCTGGTCCCCCCGGCCCTGATGATCCGCGAATCCACCGCCCCGCCCCCGGCCACCTGACGCGGCCTCCCCCGAAACACGCCCTCGGCCACCTGACGCGGGCTCACTCCGAACACTCCCCACTCCCGGCCCCTCCGCCGCGAGCCCGCTCGAACACGCCGCCACCGGCCGTCAGAGGCGGGCTCGCTCGAAACACGCAGGTAACGATCCGGCAAAGGAGGCTTTCGCCGGAGGCGTGTGACCGTTCACACTGGCGGGCATGTGACCGGTCACATCACGGCCGGCTCCGTGGAGTGCGCGAAAGAGAGAGCTTGCATGCCTGCTGATGTCGTGGAGACCCTGCGCTGGGGCCATTCGGGGCTCGCGCTCGCGCTGGAGATCCATCCGGATCGCCCGGTGACGCTGCGCGAGCTGTCGCCTGGCCAGGCGGCGGCGCCCCCGCGGACGTCCCAGCCCGTCGTGGAGGTGCTGGTGCCGGGCGAGGGCCGGGCGCGCGCCTCGCAGCGGCTGTCGGAGACGGCGGTGGGCCTCAGGCTGCGGTACGCGGGCGCGGACCGCTCGTCGCACGACGGCCGGCACCAGCTGCGGGTGCGGCTGCGGGACGAGGCGTCGGAGCTGGGCGCCGAGCTGCTGCTGGAGTCGTACGACGGTGTGCCCGCGGTGCGGGCGTCGGTCCGGGTGACGAACCTGGGCACGGCCCCGGTGCCGCTGCTGGCGGTGACCTCGTTCGCGGCCGGCTTCCACGGCGGTCCGGCGAGCGACCTCGACGTCCTGTACGCCGACAGCGCCTGGCTTGGCGAGAGCCGCTGGACCCGGCGCCCGCTCGCCGACCACCTGCCCGACCTGGGCCTGGAGGGGCACGGCCATGGCCGGGGCGCGTTCGCGCTGACCAGTTCCGGCACGTGGTCGAGCGGCCGGTACGTCCCGATGGGCGGCCTGTCGGAGCGCGGCTCCGGCCGTACGTGGCTGTGGCAGATCGAGCACAACGGCCCCTGGCGCTGGGAGGTCGGCGACCGGCTGGACGGCGTCTACGCCGCCCTGTCCGGCCCCACCGACCTCGACCACCAGTGGAGTCACCCGCTGGCACCCGGCGAGTCGTTCACCACGGTGCCGGTCTCGGTCGCGGTGTCGGCCGACGGCCTGACGGGCGCGGCTGCGGCGCTGACCGCGCACCGGCGCGCGTCGCGGCGTCCGCATCCGGACCGGGAGCGGCTGCCGGTCGTGTTCAACGACTACATGAACACGACGATGGGCGACCCGACGACGGACAAGCTGCTGCCGCTGGTGGACGCCGCCGCCGCGGCGGGCGCGGAGGTGTTCTGCGTGGACGCCGGCTGGTACGACGACGGCGGCGACTGGTGGGACAGCGTCGGCGAGTGGCGTCCGTCGAGCACCCGGTTCCCCGGCGGCATCGAGGAGGTGCTGGCCCGCATCGCCGAGCGCGGCATGACGGCCGGGTTGTGGCTGGAGCCCGAGGTGATCGGGGTGCGCAGCCCGATGGCCGGGAAGCTGCCGGACGAGGCGTTCCTGCGGCGCGGCGGCGTACGGGTGGCCGAGCACGGCCGCCACCACCTCGACCTGCGCCATCCGGCCGCCGTCGCGCACCTGGACCAGGTGGTGGACCGGCTGGTCACGGAGCTGGGAGTGGGCTACTTCAAGCTCGACTACAACATCAACCCGGGCGCGGGCACCGACGTGGACGCGCCCAGCGCCGGCGCCGGGCTGCTCGCGCACAACCGGGCTCACCTGGCCTGGCTGGAGTCGGTCCTCGACCGCCATCCGCACCTGGTGCTGGAGAACTGCGCGTCCGGCGCGATGCGGATGGACTACGCGATGCTCTCGCGCCTGCAGCTGCAGTCGACCAGCGACCAGCAGGACTTCCTGCGTTACCCGCCGATCGCGGCCGCCGCTCCCCTGTCGGTGCTGCCCGAGCAGGCGGCCAACTGGGCGTACCCGCAGCCGGACATGACGGAGGAGGAGGTGGTGTTCGCGATGTGCACCGGGATTCTCGGCCGCCTCTATCTGTCGGGCAACCTGCACCTCATGGACGAGCGCCGGCTCGCCCTGGTCAGGGAGGGCGTGGCGGTGCACGGACGGCTGCGCCCGGTGCTGCCGCGCGCGACCGCGTGCTGGCCGCTCGGCCTGCCCGGCTGGGACGACCCCTGGCTGGCCTTCGGCCTCCGCGACACCGCCCATCCCGACAACGCCCGCTCGACCGGCGCCGCCTCAAGCGCCGCCGCCCCGACCGACACCGCCCCGGCCCACACCGCCCCGGCCGACGGCTCCTCGGCCGGCGACCTTTACCTGACCGTCTGGCGGCGGCCGGGGGCGCCGGACAGTGCCGTGCTCTCCCTCCCCCACCTGCGCGACCGCGACCTGGACGCCACGGTCGCCTACCCGGAGGCGGCCGAGGGCTGGCGGCTCGCCTGGGATCCGGGGGCCGCCGCGCTGACCGTCACGGCGGACGTACCGCCGCCCACCGCCCGCATCCTGCACCTCCGCCCCCGCTAGTCCCCCAGAACCGGCCGACAGCGTGACGAGACCGAAGGACGTTATCGTGCGAACCGCCCCCCGTACCGCGATCATGGTCGCGGCAGCCGCCCTCCTGGCGCTCACCGCCTGCAGCGATCCCGCCGCCGGGCCGGCGGCCACCGCCGGGGCCGCCCCGGCCACCTGGCCCGACCCGAGTGCCCGCCTGGACGGGGTGACGCTCACCATCTGGGCCGCCCAGAACAGCACCACCGTCCCCAAGGCGGTCACCGACGCCTTCTCCCAGGCCACCGGGGCCAAGGTGGAGGTCGTCACCGTCCCCGACCCGTACGAGCAGGGCGTGCAGACCAAGGTCGCCACGGGCGACAAGCCGGACTTGGCGTTCTGGCAGCCGACGGCGTCGATGCTGACCGCGCTGAACGCCCGCGCCAACCTGCAGCCGCTGGACGGCGCCCCGTGGATCGAGAGGCTCTCGCCCGAGCTGCGCGACATCACCGGGATCCTGGACAGGACGCGGTACGCGGCGCTCATCACCAGCCCCGCCGTCGAGGGCGTCTACTACAACAAGGAGGTCTTCGCGGCCAACGGCGTCAAGGAGCCGCCGAAGACGTTCGACGAGATGGTGGAGCTGGCCCGCACGCTCAAGGGCAAGGGCGTCACCCCGTTCTTCGAGATGGCCGGCGACAAGTGGGCCACCCAGTGGTGGGTGCAGGTCCAGCTCGCCGACGCCGCCAGGGACGGTCTGTGGGAGCGGATCAACACCGGCAAGGAGACGTTCGAGGACAAGACGGTCCTGGACGCGATCAAGACCTACAAGGGGCTGATCGACGAGGGGCTGTTCAACGCCGACATCAAGACGGCGGCGTTCGAGGACCAGGGCGAGGCGCTGCTGTCGGGCAAGGCGGCGATGGCGGTGCAGGTCAACTCGTTCTTCGGGCAGCTCCAGGCCAAGGCGGACACGGCCGAGCTGGATGAGAAGATCGGCTTCTTCCCGATCTCGCCGTCCGGCAACGTGGGCACGTCGATCCCCGACCAGTCGAACGCGCTGGTGGCCTTCCGCACCGGTGACGAGAAGCGGGAGGCGGCGGCGCGGCAGTTGCTGGCGTACTGGATGGGGCCGGGTTACGGCACGTTCGTCGCCGACCGCAAGACCGTGTCACTGCGTCCTGACGTGCCGACGCCCGACGGGGTGCCGCAGGCGCTGAAGGACGTGCACGCCTCGCTCGGCGAGTCGGTGGGGTCGATGCAGTCGCTCGCGGTCGCGAACCCCGACCTTTATCTCAACCTGGCCGACATGATCACCGGCAGCCTGACGCCCGAGCAGGTGGCGGCCGCCACCCAGAAGCAGTTCGCGCAGCTCGCCAAGGCCGCCGGCGCGCCCGGCTTCTGACCTGGGAGCAGCAGTGCTCATGACCAGAGAGCGGTCCGCCCAGGGGACGCGCCGCCCGCCCGCCGGGGCGGGCAGGAACCGCACGCACCCGATGTGGTTCCTCGTCCCGGCCTTCGCGATCCTGTTCGTCTTCTTCTTCCTGCCGACCCTGTTCAACTTCATCTACGCGTTCACGGACTGGTCGAGCTTCAAGAGCGAGATCCGGCCCGTGGGTCTGGACAACTTCGCCGCGCTGCTGTCGGACGGCACGCTGTTCGGCGCGCTGCGCGTCACCCTGATCTACGCGGTGCTGGTGGCGGTGTTCCAGAACCTGTTCGGCTTCGGCCTGGCGGTGCTGCTGGAGCGGGACACCTGGCTCAACAGGGCGGCGAGGGTGGTGTTCGTCATCCCGGTGCTGATGTCCGCGCTGGCGGTCGGCTACCTCTTCCAGGCCCTGCTCAAGCCCGACGGCAGCCTCAACGGGCTGCTGTCGGCGCTGACCGCGCAGCAGGTGGAGGTCGCCTGGCTGGGCAGCACCACGTGGACGCTGGTGCTGGCCGCCGTCATCCACGCCTGGAAGTGGATGGGCCTGTCGATGCTCATCTACCTGGCCGGGCTGAAGTCGGTGCCCGAGGACGTCGCGGAGGCGGCCCGCATGGACGGGGCCTCGCCGTGGCAGGCGTTCTGGGCGGTGCGCTTCCCGTTGCTGGCGCCGGCGATCACGTTCAACGTGGCCACCGCGCTGCTCGGCTCGATGAACGGCTTCGACATCGTGCAGGCGCTCACCGGCGGCGGCCCGGCCCGCAGCACCGAGATCCTCAACATCTTCATCTACCGCACCTTCGGTCAGGGCCTGTTCGCGCAGGCCACGACCATGAGCCTGGTGCTGTTCCTGATGGTGACGCTGCTGGCCTTCCCGGTGATCCGCATCCTGCGCAAGAGGGAGGAGATCCTGTGACGGCGCCTGTCTTCGGCGGTCCGGCCCGCGCGCGTGCCGCCCGCCCGCCGCTCTCGCGGGGCCTGGCCGCGCGGCTGCGTCCCGTCGCGGTCGTCGTGCTCGTCCTGCTCGTGATGGGCGTGCCGCTGTGGCTGGTCGTGGTGACGGCGGGCAAGTCGCAGGCCGAGGCGCTCTCGCCGGACCTGTCCCTGCCGTCGAGCTGGCACCTGTGGGAGAACCTGGCCCAGGTCTGGGAGCAGGGCGAGGTGCCGAAGGCGTTCGTCGGCAGCGTGCTGGTGGTGGCGCCGTCGGTGGCGCTGGTGCTGGCGCTGGGGTCGATGGCGTCGTGGATCCTCGCCCGCCGCGCCTCGCGGCTCGTCGCCGTGCTGTACGCGCTGGCCATCAGCGGCATCGTGCTGCCGCCCGCCGTGGTGACGATCGTGCTGCTGCTGCGCCAGCTCGGCCTGGCGGGCAGCCTGGTCGGGATGGTCGGGGTCTACGTCGGCATCTACCTGTCCACGGTGATCTTCTTCGTGACGGGCTTCGTGCGTACGGTGCCGCTGTCGCTGGAGGAGGCCGCCCGCATGGACGGCGCGGGCCCGCTGCGGGTGTTCTTCTCCGTCATCCTGCCGTTGCTGCGCCCGGTGCTGGCCACCGCGACCATCCTCATCTGCCTGTACGTCTGGAACGACGTCTTCTACGCCTTCTTCGTCGTCGGCGGCCGGCTGGACACGCTGCCGCTCAACCTGTTCCAGGTGGCCAACGCCGGGCTGTACCTCAGCAACTGGCACCTGATCTTCGCCTACATCATCCTCATGAGCCTGCCGCTGCTGGTCGTGTTCGCCGTCGCCCAGCGCAGGATCATCTCCGGCATCACCGGCGGTGCCGTCAAGTAGCCCCCCTTTTCACAGGAGGTTGTCCCATGCCCAGACACCGGTTAGGACGGCAGGCCCTCGCGTCCGCCGTCGCCTTTGTGACGCTGGCCGCGCTGACGTCGGCGCCCGCCACGGCGGCGGGGCCTGACGTGGTCGCCGTGGACTTCGCGCAGCGCACCGGCCCCGTGCACGGCGGCGCTACCGGCGGTCTCTACGCGCTGTCCGACCCCGGCGTGCCGGGGGACAGCCTGGTGGCCGGCGCGCGTCCGCGTACGGTCGCGCAGAAGGCCCCGGACGGCGAGCAGCACCCCAACGGCGACGCGCTGACCGTCGCCGACGGGTTCTTCGCCGCCGGCGGCGACGAGGTCGTCATCTACATGCAGGACGTCTACAGCCGCTGGCCGTACCAGGACCTCGGCATCGAGGACTACCTGGCCAAGGTCGAGACGATGGTGCGCAAGGTCGTCCGCGAGCGGCCCCGCGACAAGGACAGATTCGTCTGGGTGCCGTTCAACGAGCCCGACTGGATCTGGTACGAGGACTGGGCCACTCAGAGGGAGCGCTTCTTCTCTGACTGGAAGGCGGTGTTCGAGCGCATCCGCTCGATCGACCCGGATGCCCGCATCGTCGGCCCCAACGAGGCGTTCTACCGTCCGGAGCGGCTGCGTGACTTCCTCACCTGGGCCAAGGAGACGCCCTGCGCCGGGCAGGACGACTGCCTGCCGGACATCATGGCCTGGCACGAGCTGCAGCGCGAGCGGCTCGCCGACTACCGCTCGCACTACGAGCACTACCGCGCGATGGAGCGCGAGCTCGGCATCGGCCCGCTGCCCATCAACATCGACGAGTACGGCAACCGCCGCGACATGTCGGTGCCCGGCCAGATGATCCAGTGGATCTCCCTGTTCGAGGACACCAAGGTGGACGCGGACATGGCGTACTGGACGTACGCCGGCAACCTCGGCGACCACGCGGTGCGCACCCGGCAGGCGAACGGCGGCTGGTGGCTGCTCAAGTGGTACGCGGACCTGACCGGCCAGACCGTCAAGGTGACCCCGCCGCGCCTGAACGCCGCCGACACCGTGCAGGCGGTCGCGGCGCTCGACGAGTCCGCGCGGCGCGGCACGATCCTGGTCGGCGGCGGCGCCGCGCCGGTCAGGCTGGACGTGTCCGGGCTCGACCGCCGTGTCTTCGGGGACCGGGTGGACGTCGTGGTGTCGAAGACGACCTGGACCGGGTACGAGGGCGACGCGGCCGAGCCGCCGGTCGTCGCCGCGACGCGGGCCAAGGTGTCGGGCGGCGCGATCACGGTGGACGTGCCGGGCGGTGACGTGATGGCGGCGTACCGGGTGACGGTCGTGCCGTCGAGCGGCCCCGCGCCCGCCGCGGACGCGCCGTGGTCGGTGTCGGTGGAGGCCGAGTCGGCCACGCTCACGGCCGCCCGCGTCTTCGACCAGGACACGACGGCCGACCCGCAGCTGTACGCCACGTCCGGCAAGCGCGACGTCGGCGGCATGAACCAGGACGATTCCGCGGTGACGTTCCCGGTCACGGTGCCCCGCGACGGGCGTTACCGGCTGGGCGTCTACCAGGGCACGAACAAGGCGCCTGGACGGCACGCGCTCTTCGTGGACGGCAAGCTCGACCGGATCGTCCAGTATTCGGCGGACCTCGGGTGGACCTACCGGGGCAGGACCGACGTCGAGATCGAGCTGAAGGCGGGCACGCACGAGCTGTCGCTGCGCACGAGCACCGGCGACGGGACGCGGCTGCCGGGCAGTGACGTGACGCTCGACAGGTTCGACCTGACGGAGGTGCGCGGGCCGCATCGGGCGGTCCACGGGGCCGACGAGGCGCGGCTGTCCGGCGGCGCGCGGATCACCAGGGGCGGCAAGGGGCCGGCCGTGGTGCTCGGCGGCAAGGCGCGGGCGACGTACTTCGTGGCCGCACGTGCGGACGGCTACCACGACCTGACCTTCTCCTACCACGCCGGCGGGCGTGGTGACCTGCGGGTCTCCGTGGACGGCCGGGAGATCCCCGGCCTGCGCGCGACGCGGCCCGGTGAGGGCGCGTCGCGGGCGCGGGTCTACCTGCCTGCCGGGATCTCCAAGGTCGAGGTGGGCGGCCCGGCCCGGCTGGAGCTGCGCGCGCTGACCACGGTCAGGGCCACCGCGTCGGACGGGACCGTGCACCGGGTGGAGGCCGAGCGGGCGCCGCTCGGCGGGGCCGCGAAGACGGTGACCGTCCCCGGGACGAGCGCGTCCAACGCCTCGGGCGGCGCGTACGTCACCGACCTGGGCGGCGCCTCCGCCGGCACCCTCACCCTGGCCCGCCCCGACGGCTTCGGCCCCGGCGCGTACGTGCTGGTCGTCCACTACGCCAACGCCGACAGGAACACCGGACACCCCTACAACACGGATGTGATCAGCCGGCACCTCGACATCGCGGAAGCAGGGGGCACGACGACACGCGGCGTGTTCCGTCACAACTACGCCTGGGACGAGTTCTGGCCCCAGGCCACCCCGCTCACCCTCAAGACGGGTGACGGAGCACTGACCATCGGCAACGCCACCGCCCCGGGCCCGAACGTGGACCGCCTGGAGCTGGCCCGCCTGGTGGCCGAGGTCTCCAACCGCTGAGTCGGCAGCGGGAAAGCGCGCGCCGGGGCCCTCGGGCTCCGGCGCGCCCGGCGTTCTGGGGGTCATAATGCAGGCGGGGGCCGGTCCGCCGGGGGGCGGGCTCCACCGCGGCTCGGGAGCGTCCTCCCCAGCAGGCGGCGCACCACCGTCCGCACACCCGCCGACCAGGAGCCCGCCATCATGCCATCGCCATCACCCACCGACCCGCTCACACACGAACGCGTCCACGGTTTGACCGTCGCCGAGGCGGGGCGGGTGCTGGCGACGCCCGCCGCGTACGCCGATGAGGGGCTGCTGCACGCGGCGCTCGCGCTGCTGCGGCGGGAGGCGCCCGTCCACTATGTGCAGGCTGACGGCTATAACCCGTTCTGGGCGGTCACCAGGCATGACGACGTGCAGGCCGTCGAACGTGACCACACGCTCTGGCTCAACGCGCCGCGTCCCGTGCTGCGCAGTGCCGCGCTCGACGCGGCCCTGCAGGAGCGGCGCGCGCAGGGCAAGGCGCTGGCCAGTCTCGTGCACCTCGACGAGCCCGAGCACCGGCCGCTGCGGGCGATCGCCGCCGACTGGTTCCGTCCGAAGGCCATGCGGGCGCTGCAGGACCGGGTGCGGGAGCTGGCCCGCAGGCACGTCGATCTCATGGCCGAGCACGGCTCCACCTGCGACTTCGCCCGGCAGATCGCCGCGCCCTACCCCCTGTACGCGATCCTCGCCCTGCTCGGCCTGCCCGAGTCCGACTATCCGCTGATGCTGCGGCTCACCCAGCAGCTGTTCGGCCACGACGACCGCGACAAGGGGAGCCCGGCGGCGGGCACGCCGGGCGCGCACATGGGCGCCCTGGAGGAGCTGTTCGCGTACTTCCACGACCTGACCGCGGCCCGCCGCGCGCGGCCGACCGGTGACCTGGCCTCCTGCGTCGCGGGCGCGCGCATCGACGGCCGCCTGCTCGACGACACCACGATCGCCTCCTACTACATCCTCATCGCCACCGCCGGCCACGACACCACCAGCTCCACCGTCGCGGGCGGGCTGGAGGCGCTCATCCGCCACCCCGATCAGCTCGGCCTGCTGCGCCGCGACCCCGGCCTGCTGCCCACGGCCGTGGAGGAGATGATCCGCTGGGTGAGCCCGGTCACGTCGTTCATGCGCACGGCCCGCGCCGACACCCACGTACGCGGTGTCCCGATCGCGGCGGGCGAGTCGGTGCTGCTGTCGTACCCGTCGGCCAACAGGGACGAGGACGTCTTCGACGAGCCGTTCCGCTTCGACGTCGCCCGCGACCCGAACCGGCACCTGGCCTTCGGCACCGGCGTGCACTACTGCCTGGGGGCGGCGCTGGCGAGGATGGAGGTGGCGGCGCTGTTCGCCGAGCTGCTGCCCCGGCTGGAGAGCGTCGAGCTGGACGGCGAGCCGGCGTGGACGGCGACGACGTTCGTCGGCGGCCTGAAGCGCCTGCCGATCCGTTACCGCCTGACGCCCGCCTCGTAGGGGCTCAGGTCTCCTGGGCTGGGCGGTGGCCGCGGCGGGCGTCGCGGTCGAAGATGCCGAGGATCTCGCAGGGCCGCCCCTCGGCGCCGATGGCGTGCGGGAGCATCGTGGGGAACTCGGCCGCCTGGTTCGTCTCGACGCGCAGCCGCCGGTTGCCGAGCAGGAGCACGGCGGTGCCGGACAGGACGACCAGCCATTCGCGGCCGGGGTGGGCGCGCATGCGCGCGGGGTTGTCGGGGGGCGGCTCGGTGATGCGCTGGCGTACGACGCTCAGGCCGGGGTCGGCCTTGACCGGCCAGCGCATCAGCTGGTGGGGAGCGTCGATCATGGGGTTGCTGATGACGTCGTCGCCGGCGGTCTCGACGAGCTGGTCGAGCGAGGTGTCGAGGGCGCGGGCGAGGGTGACGAGGCTGTCGAGCGCGAGGCGGCGCTGACCGTTCTCGATGCGGCTGAGCGTGGACTGGCTGAGCTTGGCGCGGGCGGCCAGCTCCTCCAGTGACCAGCCCTGGGCGACGCGCAGGGCGCGGATCCTCTTGCGTACCAGGCTGTCGAGGTCGTCATCGTCTTGCGTCATGGGCAACAGCTTATGCGTCAGCGGCAAGTCGCGGCTACGTTCGCAGGACCACCTGCGAAAGGACCCTTTCATGAGCACGTACGAGCCGCGCCGGTTGCGCGCGATCCTCGTGGCCGTCTGCGTCGCGCTGATGGCGGTGATCGCCTCGGTGTCCGGCCTGAACGTCGCCCAGCCCGAGCTGGCCGTCGAGCTGGACGCCGCGCAGAGCACGATCCTGTGGATCATCAACGTCTACACCCTCACCCTGGCCGCGCTGCTGCTGCCGCTCGGTGCGATCGGCGACCGCTGGGGCCGCAGGCGCATGCTGATCGCCGGGCTGGCCGTCTTCGGGGTGGCGAGCGCGGCTGCGGCGCTGGCCCCGACGGCGGAGGTGCTGCTGGCCGCCCGCCTGGCGAGCGGCGTCGGCGCCGCGATGATCATGCCGATCACGCTCGCCGTCATCACCTCCACCTTCCCGGCCCAGGAGCGCGGCCGGGCGATCGGCGTGTGGACGGGCGTCGCGGGCGGCGGCGGCATCCTCGGCATGTTCCTGTCGGCCGCCCTGGTGGACGTCGCGACCTGGCGGTGGTCGTTCGTCCTGCCGCTGGCCCTGGTCGTGGTGGCGCTGGTCATGACCGTGCGGTCGGTGCCCGACTCGCGCGAGCGTCACGGGCACCGCTTCGACGGGGTGGGCGCGGTGGCCTCCGTCGTGGCCGTGGCGGGGCTGATCTTCGCGCTCCAGGAGGGTCCCGTACGCGGCTGGGCGGCGCCCGAGATCCTGGCCGCGCTCGCCGCCGGTCTCGTGGCGGCGGCCGGGTTCGTCGCGTGGGAGCTGCGCCGGCGGGAGGCGTCGCTGCTGGACGTGCGGCTGTTCAGGGAGCGCGGCCTGGCGGGAGGGTCGGTCACGCTGCTGGCGGTGTTCGGCGTCCAAGCGGGGATCTTCGTGGTGCTCTTCCCGTTCCTGCAGGCGGTGCTCGGCTGGACGGCGCTGCTGTCCACGGTGGCGCTGATGCCCATGGCGGTGCTGATGATGCTCAGCTCGGGGCTGGCGGCGCGGCTAGCGGCGCGGGTGGGGCCGCGGGCGACCATGGCCACCGGGATCCTGCTGGCCGGGGCCGGGCTGGCGCTGATGGCCTCCATCGTCTCCGTTCCCGGCGGTTACCTGTCCGTGCTGCCCGGCATGCTGGCGATGGGCGCCGGCATGGGGCTGTCGATGACGCCCGCCACCGAGGCCATCACCGCCGCGCTGCCACGGGAGCGGCAGGGTGTCGCGTCCGCGCTCAACGACGTGACCCGCGAGTTCGGCACCGCGCTCGGGGTCGCGCTGCTCGGCGCGCTACTGTCGGCCGGCTACCGCGACGCGGTCGGCGCGCGGCTGTCCGGTGTGCCCGAGGAGGTGGCCGGGCGGGCGCGCGAGGGCGTCGCGACCGCGATCGACGCGGCGGGACCGTACGCGGACACAGTGGTCCTGGCGGCCAGGGAGTCGTTCGTGGCGGGCTGGCAGCAGGCGATGTGGGCGGGCGTCGTGGTGATGGCCGTGCTGTTCGTGTACGTGCTCGCCCGCGGCCCCCAGCGGCCCGCCGTGCCCGGGGACGACAGGGAGCCCGCCACCGCCACCGCGTCCTGACCGCCGGGAAAGGCGCCATTTCCCGCTCGCGCCTTCCGCCCGGTGCGAAAAGTCGCGGTCACCGGCTCCTCGTCCGTATTCCGCCTTCCGGCGAGCGGGTTTCCTGTGCTGTCATATGACGAGCTTGTGACCACCGCGCACTAACGCTGGAGGGGCCGGTTATCGTGGCAATTACCGGCGAGGCGAGGAATCCTGGTATGCGACGTTTGTGGGTGTTCGGCTGGTTACTCCTCCTCGGCGCACCCATAGCACTGACCGCATGTTCGCATTCCGCCCCGCCGTTGCGCGACGACCAGATCGTCCAGTGCCTTTCCCCCTCCCGGCAGCCCGAGCTGGCCGCCGCGGCGGCGGCGCTCGACGACCGGCTGAGCGTTGCCCAGGGCCGCGTCGTCACCCCCACCGCCACCCTCGACCCGAGCCGGTGGGCGAAGGAGAACCGCGCCGCGTTCACCCGGGCCTGCCAGGCGATGACGTACGTCGCCCCGCCCAAACCGGCCGACGGCCCGTTACCGACCGTGGTGTCCATCCTGCTGCCGGTGCTGGCCGGCGGGCTGGTGGCGCTCGTCTCCACAGAGTGGCGCAACGCCTCGACGGTGGCCGTCAAGCACGCCGACGACCTGGGCGACGCCGCCGACGCCTTTCTCGTGACGGCCCGCGAATACCGGGCCTCCCGGCAGGCGGGCAGGACGCCGCAGGCCGGGCCGTACGAGGAGGCGTACGAGAAGCTCGCCGCCCAGCTCGCCAGGGTGAGCAGGTTCCGTCCCGGCTGGCGCCAGGTGCCCGAGGCCCGGCGCCTGCTCACCGAGCGGCTCACCCGCGAGCAGGCCCACGACGGCGACATCGAGCCGGCCCTGACCACCCTGTCGGAGCGGCTGGCGGGCTTCGACAGGGCACTGCGCCGGCCGTGGCGGCCCCATCCGAGGGTGCGGCGCGCATGACCAACCCCATCCATCCGCCGAGCCCCGACGGCTCCCCCTACACGGGGCCGCTGCTCTTCTTCGACGAGCGGGTGGACCACCTGCCGTTGTTCGCGTTCATCGACGGCATGCACGACCTGCTGTACGAGCGCTTCGACACCGCCGTCACCAAGGACCGGGTCGCCGCCCGCGGCCACCTGATCCTGGTGCACGGCCCGCGCGGGGTCGGCAAGAGCACGTTCATCCAGCGCTGCGCCCACCTGCTGGCCCGCGAGCGGGAGATCGAGCGGGTCTGCGTCGCCGACTACAGCCAGTCGACCGGCCACGAGGACTGCACCGAGTTCGCCGAGATGGCGCTGTGGCTGGCCCGGCAGATGACCGTACTCCTGGAGGAGGAGGAATGGACCCTCCACGAGGATGTGGAATCGCTGCGGGAGGCGACCGATGATCCGTATGTGGCGTTCGGCCGGATCAGGGACGTCCTGAACGAACGCGGCGGCGTGGCCGTCGTCCTCCTCCCGCAGCACCTGCAGCTCAAGTGGGTGCGCAACTTCCAGGAGCTGGCGCGCAGGCGGATGGTCTTCTTCGCCGAGTCCTTGACGGACGACCCCGGCAAGCTCGCCGGTCAGTTCGGCAGGCACCCCACCTGCCATACAATTTTCCTGCCGGTCGGCCTTTTGGACGGCGGGGGATGCGACATCCGCGAAATTCTGGTCAAACGTCGAGTCTCCCTGGGGGACGCGGAAATGCA
The DNA here is from genome assembly GCF_042428605.1 of Nonomuraea salmonea. NCBI lineage: Bacteria > Bacillati > Actinomycetota > Actinomycetes > Streptosporangiales > Streptosporangiaceae > Nonomuraea > Nonomuraea salmonea. The sequence continues at coordinate 20,379 of NZ_JBHMCF010000066.1, read as the reverse complement.
CGAGCTCTCCGAAGCGGTACGCCCCTTCAAGACACCCAGTCAGGCGCTCGAACAGCTGGCCCTTTTCTTCGAGGATTATGGCCATAGGGACATAACTCCCGCGAAACTCAAGGCGTTCGGCGAGAAGATCGTGATGCGCCTTCTCACCCGGCTGGAGAAAGACAAGAAGTCATGAAGGGCAGCCAAGGACCGCACGAGCCCGAGGTCCCCGTCACCTACACGCTGCGCCTTGGCGACGACGCCGACCCCACCGCGATCACCGTGGTCACCCCGGCCTTCGACAGCGCCCACCGGTTCGTCGACGGCTACCTGTCGACGGGCGGCGGCGAGCTCGGCGAGTCGGGCCGGGCCCTGGCCCTGATCGGCGACCTGGGGTCGGGCAAGACCCATCTGGCCACGTCGGTGCTGCACCGCATCGCGCGCAGCCACGAGGACGCCGTCATACTCAAGCTCGACACGCCCCACTCCGAGTTCGGCTACCTGTTCCGCAACATCCTGCTGGAGCAGTTCGGCCGCGAGCGGCTGCACGACCTGGTCATCGACTACTACGGCCGGGTGACCGCCGAGCAGATCGGCGAGGAGCAGGCGGGGCCCGAGCTGGCCGGCGAGATCAGGTCGCGGCTGCGCGACGGCACGCTCGACCCGCGCAAGGTGGTCGAGCACTTCCACCTGGCCAAGCGGGCGCTGCAGGAGGAGCTGCGCCACATGCTGCGGCACCTGACCGAGCACTCGGTGTGGGCGACGGCGCTGGCTCTCATGGTGATGGACGAGCTGACCGACGCGGTCTGGGAGTGGCTGGGCGGCGCGCCGCCCAGCCCCGAGCTGCGGGCCAGGGGCGTGCACCGCCAGCTCGTCACCTCCGCCGACGCCTACCACACGCTGTCGGTGCTGGTCTATCTCGGCGGCCGGATGCGCCGCCGCATGGTCCTGGTGATCGACGAGTTCGAGAAGCTGCTCGGGGGCGAGGGCCAGGCCAGGGAGGACGCGATCAACTCGCTCGAAGAGCTGGTCAAGGTGTTCATCGACGCCAGGGGGCTGCTGGTCTACTGCGGGCCCACCGACAGCCTGCCGCTGGTCAGCCGGGGCACGCTGCAACGCACCCGGGTCATCACGCCCTCGCCGTTCGACCGGGAGGAGGCGATCGAGCTCGTCGGCAAGCGCGGCGACGAGGTGAGCGGGCCGGTCGCCGAGGCGCTGGTCCAGATGACCGACGGCAACCCGCGCGAGATCCTCTCGCTGTTCCGGCGGGCGCAGGCGATCGTCGAGCCGACCGGCAGGCCGGTGACCACCGCCACGATCAGGGAGGCCGTCAGGCAGCGCCACGAGTTCGAGCAGTGGGAGGTGAGCACCACCGTGCGGCGCATCCTGGAGGAGAGCGGGCTCGACTTCCGCACCGGCGTGGTGCTCGCCGCCGACACCGACCCGATCGACTTCTGGGTCCGCTACGCCGACGGCCGGGCCGCGGTCGCGGTGCTCGTCACCAGGTCACTGCTCAGCGCGGGCGACGATGCCCAGCTGGAGCGCAGGGTGGCGGCGGCGCGGGCCAGTCAGGTGCCGTGCGAGCTGATCGCGGTCGTCAACGGCCACCTCACCACGTCGATGCGGGCCGGCGTGTCCAGCCTGCTCGGCCGCCAGCCTCTGCTGTTCAACGTCCAGGACTTCGGCGGGCGCTTCAGGCAGACGCTGGAGGTCGCGCTCAACCGGCTGGCCGCCTCGGCCGAGGAGAACGTCCTGGAGGGGCTGCGCCGCCGGATGGACCGGCTGAGCAGGCAGCAGAGCGCCACCCAGAACATGATCGACCAGCTCCACGAGACGGTCGCCGGGCTCAGGTCGGCCCCGCCGTCCGGCGCCGCCGAGCCCGACCTGAGCGTGCTGCCGCCGGCCGTGGCCGAGCAGTTCCAGCGGGCGGGCGCGCTCACCGAGGCCACCGGCGAGCTCGACCGGCTGCTGCACGACGTCTTCGACAACCCGGCGGGCAGCGAGCACAGCCTGCGCGCCAGGCGCCGGCTGGCCTCGCGTGACCTGATGGAGGCGGCCGGCGCGGCGATGGTGCGGCGGCTGCTGGTGCGGGCGTTCCAGGAGCGGGTGGCGCAGTTCCTGGCCGGCACGCCTGCGGGGCGGCTGAGCCCAGGCCAGGAGGAGGAGCTGCAGGCGATCTGCCGCACGTTCGAGGTGACCGTGCAGTCGCTGCCGTCGGCGCCGCTCAGCGCGGCGGCTCCCCAACGGGGTCCTGCGCATCCGCCACGGCCGGACGAACGCTCCCAGGTGCTGGACGAGCTGGGGCGTCGGGTGCTGAACGGAGTGGTCTCCGCAGTCCGCCCGTGAGCACGCGCTGCCAGCCGGTGTTGGCGGCCACGTGCAGCACGTTGACCACGAGCACGGCCGGCGCGATCACCGCCACCGCCTGCGGATAGGCCGGGGCCAGGGCAAGTGCCAGCAGGATCGCGGTGATGCCGTTCTGCTGGCCGAGCGCGAGACTCACCCGGTCGCGCACCGGCAGGCCGCGGGTGATCAGCAGGCCGCCGACCACGGCCTGCGCCGCGAACGCCGCCACGCCCAGCACCAGCGCCATGACCGGCTCGATGCCGGCGACCAGCAGCGTGCCCATCGCGAACGTGGCCAGGTAGAAGGCGCCGGTGAGCGCGCCGTCCAGCAGCCTGCCCAGCTCGGGGCGGAAGAACAGCCCGATGAGGGCCATCCCGAGGACGAGGAACTGCGCCGTGGCGACCGCCAGCAACGCGATGAGCAGCAGCAGCGAGCCGGTACGCACCATGCCGGGCCGCACCCGGTGACCGGCCCCCCAGCGCCTGGTCAGCAGGACGGCGGCCAGAACCGCGCCGGCGAAGACCAGGTTGAGCCCCAGGTTCGTCAGGTAGCCGGCGTAGCCCCCGCCCGTCGTGCCCAGCACGAGCGAGGACAGGTAGACGGTCAGCAGGGCGGTGATCGGGTCGTCGAAGGAGGCCCAGGCCAGCAGCAGGGACTTGGCGCGCGGCGACATGCGGGCCCGGCCGATCAGCGCGCCCACCGACAGCGGGTCGATCTGGGCCACCGCGAGTGCCAGCAGGATGACCGCGGGATGGCCGAAGAACAGCCACATCACGCCCGCGATCAGCGCCGTCTTCAGCAGCACGCCCACGGTGACGGCGATGACGACCGTCCTGACATCGCCGGAGGCCGACTCCTTGTCGATGCCGTGCACGCTGCCGTACAGGCCGACGCAGAGCAGCGCCGTCACGCCGTACAGGAAGATCGGGTGGCCGCTCGGGCTGCCGAGGCCCAGAGCGGCGACGGCCCAGCCGGCCAGCGCCACGCCGACGCCCTTCGCCAGCCGGTCGGCGGCAGGGTCGGTCAGCAACGGGCGCACGGCCCCTCCTCACAGCGGCTGTCAAGGACGACGATAAGCCCCTGCCGATCATCGGGCCATGAGCGGGGCCGCCACATCAGCCCGTCCCCAGCAGCTCCGACAGTCTGGCCAGCCCTTCACGCAGCCGGTTCTCGGCGACGAACACCTCCGGCTGGAACACCGTGAGCCCGACCGCGAACCCCCGGGAGCCGGGCAGCGGGTAGACGTAGATCGCGCCGGAGACGACGTCGAGGACCAGCCGCGTGATCGGCGCCTCCGACAGCTGCCGCAGCGAGTACGCCAGCTCCGGCAGGTCGGAGCGGAGCCGGGCGGCGAAGTCCTGGTACAGCTTGCGCGCGCCCTCGCCGCCCTCGGCGCCGCCGAACCAGGGCGCGAGCGCCGGGCTGTCGATGACGTCGGCCGCGCACAGGAAGCGCCAGTCGCGGTAGACGGCCACGTAGTGCAGGTCGTTGACGTCCACGAGCGAGCCGAGGCAGCTCACCAGGTCGGCGACCAGTGTGGGGTCGGCCGCCTCGCCCGCCGTCGTCCTGAGCACCGCCGGCTCGATGCCGGGCGTCTCGCGCGGGCTGCGCCGCCCGCCGGGCAGCTGGTCGGCCTGCAGGTAGACCTCGGTCCTGATGCGGCTGACGAGCCGGGCGACCTGCTCGTCCATCTCCTCGGCGGCGGCGAGGTCGCGGGTCATGCCGATGAGGAACTCCTCCTCGAAGACGTGCCCGCACTGCACGGCCGCGTCCTCGGTCATGACGAACGTCCGCATCAGCTCGCCGGTGCCGAAGTCGCGGACCAGGCCGTCGAGGCGGACGTTCTCGGTGACGAGCTGGCGGAAGGCCCGCTCGAGCGACCTGCGCTCCTCGTCGTCGCCCTCGGCGATCGTGAACACGTGGAAGCCGCGGTCGTAGAAGGCGAGCACCTCGATGTCCGGCAGGCCGGGCAGCGCCTCTTCGCAGAGCGTGACCAGTCGTTCGTGCCCGATGTGGGCGAAGGGCGAGCGAGTCGTCCTCAAGTCCGCCTCCCGCATGTCAGTTCCCGAGGATCTCGATCTCGACGGCGTGCCGGACGCCCGCCTCGGCTCCCGGGTGGCCGACCAGGCGGCGCCGGGTGTTGGTCAGGTTCTCCTGCACGGCCAGCGTGCGCGGATGCTCGGGGCCGAAGGTCCTCGACAGACAGTCCCACGCGCGTTCCTCCAGGACCAGGGCCTCGGCCGGCTCGTGCGCCACCAGCCGGCCGGCCAGCGTCACGGCGGCGGCCAGCGTGTACGGGTGCCGCGTCCCGAGCCGCCTGCGCAGCGCCTCGTGCGCCTGCCTGGCCGGCTCCAGCGCCTCGGCGTCCGCTCCCGCGGCGGCCAGGTAGGTGGCCAGGTTGACCCGGGCGGCGTGGGTGAAGGGGTGCTCGGCCTGCATGGCGGCCAGGCCGTCGGCCACGTGCCGCGCGTTGCCCGCCGCCTCCGCGTGCTCGCCGCGCGCGTGCAGGTCGGCGGCGAAGCCGGCCTGGCAGAGCAGCGCGTACAGGTGCCGGCCGCCGACCAGGGAGCGCAGCTCCTCCAGCGTCTCGCGGTCGCGGGCCAGCGCCTCGAAGGGGCGGCCGAGCATGCGTTCGGCGGCGGCGAGGCTGCTCTGCATGCGCAGCATGAGCAGGGTGCGCGGGTCGCCCTTGGCGCTCCTGCTCGCCAGCTGGTCGAGCCCGGCGCGAAGCAGGTCGTACGACTCCTGGTAGCGGCCGAGGTCGCGCAGCAGCACCCCGGCGGTCAGCGCGGTGCGCCACAGCCCGAGGTCGCTCTCGCCGAACAGCGCCCGCCGCCGGTCCATGCGCTGCCTGGCCAGCTCGTACGCCCGGTGCGGCCGGCCGTTGAGCGAGGCCGACAGCGCCAGGCTGTTGAGCACCTTGCTCGTCCACTCGTGGTCGGGGCCGAACACGCGGTGCATGCCCTCGTACGCCACCGAGTCCCAGTGGTAGGCCTCGTCGAAGTCGCCGACGGCACGCAGGTCGGCCGCGTGGACCTGGGCGGCGATGTACCGGAGCGGATGGCCGCGCCGGTCGCCGCTGAGCTCCTGGAGCGCCTGCCCGGACAGCGCGTAGGCGGTCTCGGGCCGGTCGAGCACGCGGTGGACGTTGGCCAGCTCCATGCGCAGCCGGTTGACCAGATCGGGCCTGGCCTCCGCGCCGGGCGCGGTCCAGCTGCGCAGCGCGCGGTCACCGATGGCGACCGCCTTGTCCCAGGCGCTGCGGTCGCCGAGCAGGAACAGGAAGCGGACCTGCCCGATGATCCAGCGCCTGACCATCTCCTCGCCGCACTCGATCGCGCCCGACGGGAACACGTGCCTGCCCAGCTCCAGGTACATCCCGGCGTCGGGGCCCTCGGTGTCGGCGGGCGCGTGCCTGGCCAGCAGCGCGAGCACCTGGCGGCGGCGCTCCTCGACCTGCGCGGCCGGCATGCGGGCGCGGACCAGGCTCGCGGTCACGCGGTGCACGCGCAGCCGCCCGCCGGGGCCGGGCTCGGCCCTGGCCAGGGCGTGCTCGTGCAGCAGGCGCAGCAGGGCGTCCACCATGAGGCCGTCGCCGTACTCGCCGATCAGCGCGACCGCGTAGTCGCGCGAGGCGGTGGAGTGGGCCAGGCTCAGCGGGACGCCGTCGGAGGAGACGAACGTCAGCGCCTCCAGCAGCCACGGGGCGCCCTCGCCGCCCGGCACCCCGCGCAGCAGGTCGAGCATCAGCTCCACCATGACGGCGTGCACGTCGTCGGGGCGGCCCTGCTCGCGCAGGTCGCGCCTGATCCGCTGGTAGGTGAACAGGAAGCGGTCGACAGTGATCGTCCGCAGGTCGTCGATCGTGCGGCGGGGGCGCTGCGCGCTGGTCAGCTCGCGCTCCATCCACGCCCTGGCCATGGACAGGGCCAGCGGCAGGTGTTCGACGGTGGCGGCGACCTTGGCCGCGCCGCTCTCGCTGAGCAGCTCGTCGCCCGAGGTCAGCAGCTCGACGGCGTCGGCGGCGGCGAGCTTGCCGACCTCGACGGGGCTGAAGTCGCCGGGCCAGCCGGCCGCGCGGGAGGTGACGATGACATGGCCGTACGGGCCCTGCGGGACGAGGCCGGCGATGGCGTCGGGGCGATCGGCCTCGTCGAACACCAGCAGCCAGCGGCCGGACTCGGGGCTCGCCAGGTGCTCCTTCAGCACGGTCACCGCGTCCTCGCGGGGCGGCAGGCCCAGCTCCTGGCCCAGCCTGCGCAGCCCCTCGCGGGCGGAGTAGACGTCCTCGGCGTGCAGCCAGTGCACGACGTCGTACGCGCCGCGGAAGCGGTGGGCGTACTCCAGGACCAGCGCGCTCTTGCCGCGACCTGCCGGGCCCGTGACCACGCAGCGTCCCGTGCCGTCCCACCGGGGTCCCAGCTGGGCGCGCAGCTGGGTCAGCAGCGCCTGGCGGCCGGTGAAACCCTCGTCGCGCTGCGGCAGCTCCGACAGGGCGGGGCCGCGGCCGGGGAAGCGGGCGGTGCCCGTGCCCTCGCCGCCGGCGACGTACGCGCCGCCGACCCCGAGCGCGGCCTGCAGCTCGGCGGCGGCCTCCGCCTCGTGCAGGCCACGCAGGTCCAGCTCCACCTCGCCCGCCGGTGCGGCGCCGGCGCCCTTGCCGTCGACCAGCACGCGGATCAGGCCGCGGCCCGGCAGCGGCGCGGCCCGGCCTCCCCTGCGCTGCCAGTCGAGGCCCGACGGCTCGCCCGGCGGGCCGACGACCAGCACGGCCGTGTGCGCGTCGCCGGCCAGCAGGTCGACCGGCGTGCGCGAGAGGTAGTCGGCCTTGGTGAGGCTGTCGGCCCTGACGCCCCACAGGTCGAGCTGGGCGGCGATCCACTCGGCCCACACGTCGTAGCCGGGGACGTACACGATGGAGACGTGGCGCAGTGTCGTGACCGCGCCGCCGCTCAGCAGCTCGACCAGGCGTTCGTAGGCGGCCCGCTGAGTGCCGCCCGAACCCGGCGGCTCGGTGAGGACGGCGAGGTCGTCGGAGAAGTAGGCGGCGCTGTCGTAGGGCACCTCGACGGCGATGTCCGTGCCGAAGCCGGCCGTGGCCCGCTGCCTGGCCGTGCGCAGCAGGTCCTCGCCCTCGTGGGAGACCATCGTGGGCAGCGGCACGACCGGGGTGCCGGCCGCGCGCATCTGGCGGGCCGTGGCCGCCGCCTCGTCGATGCCGTACGGGCTGAGCCAGAAGCACACCACGGCGCTGTCGCAGGACCGGATCACCGGCGACGGCTCCGCCCCTGGCCTGAGGTTGACCAGCACGTAGTCGTAGGGGGCGGCGGCGTCGATCTCCTCGCCGGTCAGCACCGCGTGCCGCACGACCTGGCCGGGCAGGTCGACGGCGATCTCCAGGCCCGACCAGTCGCCGGGGCCCGCCGTACGCGGCTCACCAGGGCGTTCCGGCAGGAAACGGCTCAGGTAATGGCGCAACGCGGGCGCCTGCGGCTCTTCATCGAGCACGAGGACGCGTTTTCCCGCCTCGGCGAGAAGAAGTGCGCAGTTGCACAGCGCCATGGTGCGGCCGAGGCCGGCCCGGGTCGAGAAAAAACCGATCACACGAGCTTTCGTCATCGTGTCCACCGCCCGCGCCTTCGCTCTATGCCGACATCGCGCCCTCGGACCTAATCCTTACCTGCGCCGGGCAGGCATGTGTCGTGGCCGAGGAAATAAGTTTCCGATGGATCGTCCGTGTCCGCCAGCAGCCTGCGCACGGCGCGGCTGAGTGCGCTGTCGGGCAGCTGCGCCACCGCTTCCAGGTCGAGGTCCGACAGGTCCGGCAGCTCTGAACGGAGAATCTCATCCACCTGTCCCCCAGGACCGAAATCGTAGTCAATTTCCGGTTACTCGGATATTATCCGTTGAGCGTTTCCCGGAGCATTGGACAGCAGTGCATTTATTTCCCGCAGCCATGCCGGAGAGTTTTCGCACATTCGTTCTCAAAGTCCACAGCCGGTGTGATCTGGCCTGCGATCACTGTTACATTTACGAATCCGCTGACCAGAGCTGGCGTGACCGTCCCCTCATGATGAGCGCCCGCACCGCCGCGGCGACGGCGGCCCGCATCGAGGAGCACGCGGCGGCCCACGGGCTGCGCTCGGTCAACGTCGTCCTGCACGGCGGGGAGCCGCTGCTGTGCGGGCCCGCCCACCTGCGCACCCTGCTCGCCACCTTCGCCGGGATGTCCGTCCGCGCCCACCTCACCGTCCAGACCAACGGGCTGCGGCTCGGGCCCGCCTTCCTCGACCTGTTCGACGAGTTCCGCGTCCGGGTCGGCGTCAGCATGGACGGCGGGCGGGCCGCCCACGACCGGCACCGCAGGACGCGTGCCGGGCGCGGCAGCTACGACCGGGTCAGGGCCGCCGTCGAGACGCTGGCCGCCCGCGAGGGGCGCTTCGCCGGGCTACTGTGCACGATCGACCTGCGCAACGACCCCGTCGAGGTGTACGAGGAGCTCATCTCTCTCCGGCCGCCCGCCGTCGACTTCCTGCTGCCGCACGGCAACTGGTCGCAGCCGCCGCCCGGACGGGTGCCCAGGGGCGGGACCCCGTACGCGGACTGGCTGATCGCCGTCTTCGACCGCTGGTACGGCGCGGTCCCGCCGGAGACCTCCGTACGCTTCCTGGAGGGGATCCTCGTGCTGCACCTGGGCGGCCGGTCGGGCACCGAGGGCATCGGGCCAGAGCCCGCGGCCGTCGTGGTCGTGGAGAGCGACGGGTCGATCGAGCAGAGCGACGCGCTCAAGTCCGCCTACCAGGGGGCCGCCGCGACCGGGCTGCACGTCGCCACCGACCCCTTCGACGCCGTCTTCGGCCTGCCCGGGGTGGCCGTCCGCCGGCCGCCTCCGTCCGCCTGCCTGGCCTGCCCGCGCGTACGGGTGTGCGGCGGCGGGCACGTCGCGCACCGCTACCGCGACGGGGCCGGCTTCGACCGGCCCAGCGTCTACTGCCCCGACCTGTACCGGCTGATCGGGCACATCGGCTCCAGGGTGACCGGCGACCTCGCCCGGCTCGGCGGATGATCCGCGGCTTCGCCCTCTCCCCCGCCGCACTCGACGACCTGGCACGCGGCGGCCCGGTCCCCGGCGACCCGGCCGCGATGGAGCGCGGCAAGAACATCCTGCTCGTGCACGCGGTCGTCGCCCGCAGCCGCGCCCTGGACCACCCAGGCGCCCCGGCCACCGCGGACGCTTACCGGCTCCTGGCCCGCATCCAGCAAGCCGCCCCTTCCGCAGCGGCGGAAGCTTTGGGCTACCCTCTGCTCGGCACCTGGGCCTCCACCACAGTGGCAGCCCTGAACCGCGGAGAAGACGCAACTCCCCAACGCCTCGCCGCCCTCGCCGCCACCGCCGCCCTCATGGCCGGCATCCCCGTAACAGCCTCCTTCACCACAAGCACGGAAATGGCCGAGCTCCCCGGCCTCGGCCGCCTCCTCCTCCCAGGAGTCCCCGCCAACGAACCGGTCACCCTGCTCATCCCCACCCCCAGCCCGCCACGCGCCGCCGCAGACTCCCCAGCCAGCCCCACCCCTCACCACCAGCCGGCGGCCGCCGCAAGCGGGCCAGCCGACCCCACCTCTCGCCACCAGCCGAGCACCATCGGCGGACCGGTCGGTCCCCCTTCCGCCTGCCTTGAGGTGGCCGGTGAGCGCTTTCCTCTCCCTCATGACCTACGCGTGACCGTGGCGGTCGGTGGGGCGCGGTGGGAAGGGGTGCGGGACGTCGGGTTTCTGCTGGATGATGTGGATCCCTGGCGGTTTCCTGGGCCGATTCAGCCGTTGGGGCGGCTCTCCGACGTCGAGGCGGAGGCTTGGGGGGCGGTGCTCGATCAAGCCCGGGGAGTGCTCAAGGCTCGGCATCCGGGGGTGGCGCGGGCGCTGGAAGGCATCACGAAGGTCGTGGTGCCGATCGCGCCGCCTGAGGCGGGCACGCGGAGTGCGACGGCGCGCACCGCGTACGGGAGTGTCGCGATGTCGTGGCCGCACGACGCGCGGTCGGCGGCGCTCACGCTGGCCCACGAGGTGCAGCACGCCAAGCTGACCATGCTGATGGACCTGTTCGACCTGGTACGTCCGGGCGCGCGGGGCCACTACTACGCGCCCTGGCGCGACGACCCGAGGCCGGCGGCGGCGCTGCTGCAGGGTGCGTACGCACACATGGGGGTGGCCGGGTTCTGGCGGGCCGAGCGCCACGTGGCAGCCGATCCCGAGGTGGCGCACAGCGAGTTCGCCCGCTGGCGGGACGCGGCGCACGAGGCCTGCCTGACCCTGCTCACCAGCGGCACGGTCACGGCGCTCGGCCGCCGCTTCGTCGAGGGCATGCTGGAGACGCTCGCGGCCTGGCGAGCGGAACGCGTCCCGGCGGAGGCGTCGGCGCTGGCCCACCGCGCCGCCACCCGCCACCGCCTCCAGTGGGCCGCCCGCCACGACACCTGACCCATCGGCCTCACCTGCTCAGAGGCGCACGTCACGACATGACGAACGCCGACCGGCAGGAGACGCGGGCCTCGGCTCACGTGCGAGCCGGCGGGAGAGCGCTGAGGCAATCAGCGGCCGGCCAGGGGCGGCGGGCGGTGCGGGTCAGGACCTCCCGGCGCATGCAAAGGCACGGCAGGCAGCGCGGGTCAGGGCCTCCCGATGGGGGGTGAAGGCGCGGCGGGCAGTGCGAATCAGGGCCCCAGCGGAGGCGAAGGCGCGGCGGGCGGTGCTGGTCAGGGCCTCTTGGTGGGGGTGAAGGCGCGGTGGACGGCGGCGGCGAGGGCGGCGCGGCGGCGGTTGTGTTCCGCCTCGGGGTCGTCTTCTGTCGCGGTGTAGATGATGCCGGCCGGCGACCAGGTCATGGCCAGGGCGATGACCATGGCGTGCACGTCGGCGGGGTCGAACGCGGGATCGATGTGGCCGGCGGCCTGGGCCTCGGCGATGGCGCCGGCCTTGGGCACCTCATCGGCCGCGGAGAACAGGTAGCCGGTGGGGGTGCGTTCGAGCCTGGCCCAGGTGGCCAGGCGGACGAGCTGCGGCCGGTCGAGGTAGGCGTCGTAGAGCCGGACGGCGTAGCCGGGCAGGTCGTCGGGGGTCAGCGGCGCGACGTCGAGCACGCCCTGGACCTGGTCGGCCAGGACGGCGTCGAACAGGTCCTCCTTGCTGCCGTACTTGGCGTACATGACGGCCTTGCTGACCTTGGCCTCGGCGGCGATGCGATCGACGCGGGCGCCCGCGATGCCGTAGGCGGCGAACTCGGCGGCGGCGGCGTCGAGGAGGCGCCGCCTGCTGGCCTCTCCTCTCCCCATGCGGGCGATTCTAGAACGAACTGGTTCGTTTGCGCGAACCGCCCGGATGGGGTTACGGTCGGTCGCATCAGAACAAACTAGTTCGTTTTGGAGAGACAACCCTGATGACTGCTCCCCTCACCCTGAGCCCCTCCGAGCGTCCCGCGCCCGCCTTCCTCGGCGACGGCACCCCCAAGCGGCTGCTGATCGGCGGCGCCTGGGTGCCCGCGCGGTCGGGCGAGACGTTCGAGACCCGCGACCCGGCCACCGGTCAGGTGCTGGCCGACGTGTCCGCCGCCGGCCCCGACGACGTCGCCGCCGCCGTGGCCGCCGCCCGCCGCGCCTTCGAGGCGCCCTCGTGGGCGGACATCACCCCGTACGAGCGCAGCAAAGTGCTGCTGCGCATCGCCGACGTGATCGAGACGCACACCGAGGAGCTGGCCGTGCTCGACTCGCTCGACATGGGCGGGCCGCTGTGGCTGACGCGCTGGATGGTGGAGCACGCGGTGGAGGTGTTCCGCCACTACGCGGGCTGGCCGACGAAGATCTACGGGCGGTCCGGGCCGTCGGACCCCTCGACCCTCGCCTACACCGTCCGCCAGCCGCTCGGCGTGGTCGCCGCCATCACCGCGTGGAACGGCCCGATCCTGCAGCTCGCCTGGAAGCTGGCCCCCGCGCTGGCGACCGGCAACACGGTCGTCGCCAAGCCCGCCGCCTGGTCGCCGCTGTCCGCGCTGCGCGTCGGCGAGCTGCTGGCGGAGACCGGGCTGCCGGCCGGCGTGGTGAACATCGTCACCGGCGGCGCCCCGACGGGCGAGGCCATGACCGGCCACCCGGACGTCGACAAGATCTCCTTCACCGGCTCGCTCGCCGTGGGCCGGCGCATCCTGGAGGTCTCCAGCAGGGACCTCAAGCGCGTCACGCTAGAGCTGGGGGGCAAGTCGCCGACCATCGTCTTCGACGACGCCGACCTGGAGGCGGCGGCGAAGGGCGCGGTGGCGGGGTTCGCGCAGGGCAGCGGCCAGGGCTGCGTGGCGGGCAGCCGCATCTTCGTGCAGGAGCCGGTCCGTGAGCGGTTCCGGGAGCTGCTCGTACGGGAGATGCGCTCGTACGCGCTGGGCGACCCGTTCCATCCCGGGACCAAGGCCGGGCCGCTCGCCACGCGGGAGCACTTCGACCGGGTGGCGGCGTACCTGGACGTGGCCAGGGAGGAGGGCGGCGTCCTGCACACCGCCGGCGAGCTCGGCCATGGCCTCTACATGCCGCCCACGCTGGTGGAGCAGGCCGGTCCCGGCGCCCGCGTCGTACGGGAGGAGATCTTCGGCCCCGTCGCGGCGCTGCTGACCTTCACCGACCTCGACGACGCCGTCGCCCAGGGCAACGACACGATCTACGGCCTGTCGGCGTCGGTGTGGACCAGGGACCTCGGCCGCGCCCACCGCGCCGCCGCCCGCCTGCGCGCCGGCACCGTGTGGATCAACACCTTCGGCGAGATGAGCGCGGGGAGCCTGCCGTTCGGCGGGTTCAAGCAGTCGGGGCTGGGCCGCGAGCACGGCCTCGAAGTCCTGGACGCCTACACCGAGACCAAGACCGTCATGGTCCGGCTCTGAGTCCGGCCCTGAGCCCGGCCCCCGAGCCCGGCCCCCGAGTCCGGTTCTGAGGGGGCTTGACCTCGCCATGGCGGTATCCGTGCCCGCCGTGGGGCCTGCGCAGGTCTGGCCGGGTAGGGCGCAGCTCATGACGAAGAAGCGGAAGCAGGAGCCGTCCGTCGGCGACGAGGTCACCTGGAAGAGCCACGGCTCCACCGCCCACGGCAAGGTCGAGAAGAAGGTCACCGGCAGGCAGGAGGAGGCGGGCCGCACGGTCGCCGCCTCGCCCGATGAGCCCCAGTACGTCGTCCGCAGCGAGAAGAGCGGCAAGAAGGCGGTGCACAAGCCGTCGGCGCTGCGCAAGGGCAAGGGGTCGCGGTGAGCGAGGATCACGAGACGGTCGCCAAGGAGTTCGGCGAGGCGGTGAACATGACCGCCAAGGAGCTGGAGCACTGGCTGGACAGCGACGACTCCAAGGCGGTCGGGCAGAAGGACGGTGGCGGCGAGTCCACCGGCCACGAGTCGGGCCGGCGGATCGTCCAGCTGCTGCGCGCCAAGAAGTCCGACCTGACGGATGACGACTTCGCGCACATGCGCAAGGTGGTCGGCTACGTCCACCGGCACCTGGCGCAGCGGCCCTCGGGTGACGTCAAGGAGACCAAGTGGCGCTACTCGCTGATGAACTGGGGGCACGACCCGCTCAAGTGACGCCCACCGAACGAGCCGGCTCGCCACGACCCGCTCAAGTGCGCGCACCCAGCGACCCGGCTCGCCACGACCCGCTCAAGTGGCGCTCACCGGGCGAGCCGGCTCGCCACTGACCTGGGCCAGGTAGTCGGCCAGCTCGCGTGGGCGGGAGACCATCACCATGTGGCCGCCGGGCAGCTCGTCGGGCACGATGCCGAGCCGTTCCTTGACGTGCCGGCGGACGAAGTCGGGGGTGAAGAGGCGGTCGTCGCGGCAGAGCGCGTACCGGGTGGGGACGTCCGGCCAGGCGGGCAGCGGCCACGGCGCGCCGGTGGCCCGGTCCATGCTGAGGTCGCCGGCCGCCGCCGCGTCCTCGGCGGTCACCCGGTCGGCCAGGTCGCGCGGGACGTCGTTCCAGAACAGCTCGTACTCGTCGTCGGTGCCGGACGCGGGCCGGCCGCTGCGCTCCCACCAGTCCTCTGGCGACTCCCCCGGGCTCGGGATCATGGCGGTGACCAGCACCAGCGCGGCCACTTCGAGGCGGGCGCAGACCAGGGGCCCCACGAAGCCGCCCCACGAGTGCGCCACCACGACCAGTGGCCGCCGCTCACCGACCGCCTCGACGACGGCGTCGGCGTAGGTCCACAGGTCCGCCTCTGGGTCGGACATGGGCAGGGTGACGGCGACGGTGTCGTGGCCGCGGGCGCGCAGCTCGGGTTCGAGCAGGTGCCAGTCGTACGCGCTGCCACCGCCGCCGTGGATGAGAGCGAAAGTCGTCATACCCGTACGGACCGGCGACGCCCCGGAAACTCATCGGCCGTGCTGAAGCGTGACCGAGAAGCACGCATGGGGCCGCCGAGCGTGACCTCCTGCTCGCGGCGCCGGCATGAGGACGCCCCCGGGCGCGGCCGGGGGCGTCTGCGGAATGTCAGGCGACCAGGCGTTTGCGGAGCAGTTCCTTGGCCTGCTCCGCGCCCTTGTGGCTCTCGGCCTGGGCGCGGCGGAAGAAGCCGGCCAGCTCGTCGTCGCCCGTACGCTCGGCGTCGGCGATGTAGTTCTCCAGCCGCAGCACGTTGCTCAGGCACTGCTCGACGAACCAGATGAGGTTGTAGTCCTTGTCCTGGGTGCCGGTGACCTTGCCGGTCTCCTGGCCTGACGGATTCATGTGTCTCCTCCTAGCCTTCGGACGGTCGGGTCCCCCTCGTGGACCGGCGGCGTGGCCGGTCGCCTCCGTCCTCCTGCCCGGCAGGCGCGTGTTATGCCCTCTCAGCGCCTCCGTGTGGTGAAGTCCAGCAGGAGGGCGGCGGTGCGCTGGGGGTCCTCCAGGATGGGGGTGTGTCCGAGGCCGGGCAGCAGCTCGACCGTCGCGCCCGGCACCTTCCGGTAGTCGGCGGCGGAGGACGAGCGCCATCTGCCGTCGTCCGCGCCGAACAGCACCAGCAGCGGTTCGCCGAGGCTCGCCAGCCTTTCGGGCAGTGCGCGTTGCCGCAGGTACTCCGTGGTCTCCCGCATCGTCGTGGTGAGGGTGTGGAAGGTCATCAGGCGGACCTCGTCCACGAGCTCCTGGGGCACCTCGAAGCCGGGACGGCTGAACGCGGTGCGGCCGAAGCGGAGGATCTGCTCGTCCTCGGGTGGCCACCGCGCCGGATCCAGGGGCAGCGGTTCCTGCGGGATGTACGCCTCCAGGCTCGGCCCCGTGTTGATGAGCGCGAGCGCGTCCACCAGGCCGGGCCGCAGCTCGGCGAGGGCGGTGGCCACCACGCCGCCGCTGGAGTGGCCGGCCACGACGGCGTGCTCTATGCCGAGCCGGTCGAGTGCCTCGCCGACGCGGCGGGCCTGGTCGGGTGTCGCGTAACTGCGGTCGTCCGGCTTGCCCGACCTGCCGTGTCCGAGCAGGTCGATCCTGATGACGTGGTGCCGCCCCGCCAGCAGCGGGACCATCGCGTCCCACGAGCGGAGCGAGGAGGCCGAGCCGTGGACGAGCAGGAGCGCGGGCGCGTCGCGCGGTCCGTCCTGGCGGACGTGGATGTCCCCGTCGTCCAGCGACAGCGTGCGGCTCCCGGTGGTGCCGGCGTCCTGTGACGGCGCATGTCCCTCGCCGGAGTCGTCTTGTGACGGCGCATGTCTCTCGCTGGATCCGGCGTCCTGTGACGGCGTACATCTCTCGGTGGGGCCCGCGCCCTGCACGCGCGGCCCGCTGTCGGAAACAGTCATGCCGTCACGGTGTCGCCGGCCGGGTGGCGGCGTATTGGACGAATGTTCCCCCCGTCGGCGTCACCGGGCGTCGTCCGGCGGGGTGAGGCGGGTCCAGATGGCGGCGAGGGTTTCGAGGTCGTCGTCGTCGAGCCGGTCGAAGAAGAGCCGGCGCAGGTCGCTGTGCTGGCGGCGCCACGCCTTGCGCGTCAGGGCGCGGCCCTCCTTGGTCAGGTAGACCTCGAAGCCGCGCCCGTCGTCGGCCGAGCGCCGCCGCTCGATGAGGCCGCGCCGCTCCAGCCGGTCGGCGAGCCGGGTGAATCCGCCGCTCGACATCAGCCGCTGCTGCGCCAGCTCCGACATGCGCATGCCCTTGCGGCCCGCCTCGCCGAGCAGCGCGAGCACGCTGTATTCGGCCATGCTCACCCCGAGGGGCGCGAGCCCGGCCTCGATCTCGCGCCAGATGCGGTCGTGGGTGACCAGGAACCCGCGCCACGCCGAGTCCTCGAGCTCTGACAGCCTCTCCGTCGCCATGGGCAGCACCGTATCGGCCCGCGTGCGGCCGCGCCAGCCGCACTTGCCTGCCTGCACAGCAAAGCTCAACCAAGGAGCCTCACCACCGGCCCAAGCGACCACCAGCGGAATCACCCGGAATAATTGCTTGCGCAAGCAGATTAGAGCACAATGACCGAACCCAGAGACTAGGAGAACGACATGTCGTTCGAGATCGGCATCATGACGTTCGGCGAGCTGACGGAGGACCCCGCGACGGGGCGGCTCCCCTCCCCCAGGCAGCGCGTCCGCGAGACGATCGAGCAGGCGCAGCTCGCCGACCAGGTGGGCCTCGACGTCTTCGGCGTGGGCGAGCACCACAGGTCCGACTTCGTCGGCTCGGCGCCGTCGATCCTGCTGGCCGCCGCCGCCGAGCGCACCGAGCGGATCCGGCTGACCAGCGCGGTCACCGTGCTCAGCTCGGAGGACCCGGTACGCGTGTGGGAGCAGTTCGCCACCATCGACCTGCTGTCGGCCGGGCGGGCGGAGATCATCGCGGGGCGCGGCTCGTACACGGAGTCGTTCCCGCTGTTCGGCTACGACCTGAACGACTACGCGGAGCTGTTCCGCGAGAAGCTCGGCCTGCTGCTCGCCATCCGCGACCGCAACCCGCTCACGTGGCGGGGCCGCTTCCGTCCGCCCCTGTACGAGGCGGACGTCGCGCCGCGCGCCGACGGCGGCACGATCCCGATCTGGGTGGGGGTCGGCGGGTCACCGGCGTCGGCGATCAGCACCGGCAGGCTCGGCCTGCCGATGGCGCTGGCCCTGCTGCTCGGGCCGATGACGACGCACGAGGAGACCGTACGGCTCTACCGGGCCGCCGCGGCGGAGGCCGGCCACGACGCCGCCGCGATGCCCGTCAGCATCAACGCCCACGGGTACGTCGGCCGCACCAGCCAGGCCGCCCGCGACACCATGTACCCCTACTTCGCCAGGGGCATGCTGGACAACAACCACCAGCGCGGGGCCGGTTTCCCGCTGTCGAGGCCGGTGTTCGACGCGCAGGCGACGCCCGCGGCCGGGCTGCTGGTCGGCAGCGCGCAGGAGGTCGCCGACAAGCTGCTCGCCTACCACGAGCTGTACGGGGTGACGCGGGCCATCATCCAGATGGGCTTCGGCGGCATGCCGCAGAAGGAGCACCTGGCCGCCATCGAACGCCTCGGCACCGAGGTGGCTCCCCTGGTGCGCCGCGAGGTGGAGAGGAGCGCGGCATGACCTTGCGCGTCGTGGTGGTCAACGGCAGCCCGAACGAGCCGTCCAAGACGATGGGGCTGGTGGACGTCGTCCTCGCCACGCTGGACGGCATGATGCCGATCGAGGTGGCGCGGATCGACGTCTACCGGCTCGGCCCCGGCTTCACCGGCGCGGTCGAGCGCGACGACGTCACGCCGGAGGTCGAGTCCGAACTGCGGCTGGCCGAGGAGGCCGACCTGCTGGTGGCGGCGGCGCCGGTGTTCAGGGGCTCGTACCCGGGGATGTTCAAGCACTTCTTCGACCTCGTGGAGCAGTACGCGCTGGCCGGCAAGCCGGTGCTGCTGGCCGCGACGGGCGGCGGCGAGCACCACGCGCTCATGCTGGAGCACGCGCTGCGCCCGCTGTTCGGCTTCTTCCAGGCGCTGACCGTCCCGGTGGCGATCTTCGCCTCGGCCGGCGACTTCGACGGCACACTCCTCCTCAACCCGCGCGTCCACGGACGCGTCGAGCTCGCCCTGGCGGACGTGGCGGACCTGCTGCGGGCCCGCGCGACGAGTCCGGCGCCCTCCTGACCACCCCGCCCGAATTGTCCAAAGAGATCACCCTTAGCATGCAGGGGTATCCCCGGCCACGGACAGGAGACCCCCGCTGTATGGACCTCGCCACCCGCCGGCGCCGGCAGGCCCTCTTCCTGCTCTTCTTCCTCCCCGGCATCGCCCTGTCGTCGTGGGTGACCCGCACCCCCGACATCCGTGACCGGCTGGAGGCCTCCACCGGCGAGATGGGGTGGATCCTGTTCGGGCTCTCGCTGGGCTCGATGGCGGGCATCCTCTGCTCGGGGCGGCTCACCTCCCGCTTCGGCACCCGCCCGGTCATCGCGGTGGGCACCGCCCTGCTCGTCGCCGCGCTGGCCATGCTGAGCGGCGGCACCCTCCTGTCGTCGGTGCCGCTGGTGGTGGCGGGGCTGTTCACGTTCGGGATGGGAGTGGGCGCCGGCGAGGTCGCGGTGAACGTCGATGCCACCGACATCGAGCGCGCCACCGGCCGGACCACCATGCCCATGCTGCACGGCTGCTTCAGCCTGGGCACGGTGGCCGGCGCCGGGGCCGGCATCGCGGCCACCGCCGCCCGGCTGCCGGTGCACTGGCACCTGGCCGCCGTCACGGTGATCGCCGTCGTGCTGATGCTGTACGCCGTCCGCGCCATCCCCGCCGGCACCGGCCGCGCCGCCGCGCAGGACGGCGGGCCCCGCGAGCGGCCGAAGCTGTGGAAGGACGCGAAGCTCCTCATGATCGGCGCGATCGTGCTCGCGATGGCGCTGGCCGAGGGCGCGGCCAACGACTGGCTGCCGCTGCTCATGGTGGACGGGCACGGCGTGGACGCCGCGTCCGGGTCGCTCGTCTACACGGGGTTCGCCGCCGCGATGACGATCGGCCGGTTCTGCGGCACGTACGTCCTCGACCGGTTCGGCCGCACCCTCGTGGTCCGCGCGAGCGCCGTGTCGGGTGCGGTCGGCCTGCTGCTGGTGATCTTCTCCGACAGCGCCGTGCTGGCCGGGGCGGCGGTGCTGTTCTGGGGGCTCGGCGCGTCACTCGGCTTCCCCGTCGCGCTGTCGGCGGCGGGCGAGACCGGGCCCGACGAGACCGCCCGCGTCAGCCTGGTCGCCACCATCGGCTACGTGGCCTTCCTCGTCGGACCGCCCGGTCTCGGCTTCCTCGGGGATCACTGGGGGCTGCGGCCGGCGATGCTGGTCGTGCTCGCGTTCGTCGCCTGTGCCGCCTTCCTCGCCTCCGCCGTCGACACCCGCCGCACCACCCCTGCTGCGGTGGGCGGCGAGGCGTCGTAGCGGCTCAGCGTACGTACACGTCGGGCCTGGGCGGGGTGCTCATGCCGGCGCCGATGAAGAAGCTCGGGTGCGGCGGCTGGTTGTAGGCGGTGTTCTGCCAGGCCAGCGCCACCCGGTACTGCGGGTCGTGCAGCAGCGTGTGGATCTTGGTGGCGGTGGCGTGCGGGGTGGCGTAGATGCGCAGGGCGCGGTCGTCGCTCGTCGGCCAGATGACCTCTTCGCGCCAGTCGCCCAGGATGTCGCCCGACAGGGACGGGGTGGCCTTGGTGCCGTTGTTGGAGTGCACGCCTGAGGCCGTGAGCAGGCGGGTGTCGCCGCCGGTTCCGTACTTGTCGATGCGGGTCTGGTCCAGCAGTTCTCTCACCGGGTCGGCGTCCCACCAGGCCAGGAAGTTCGCCGAGGACGGCTTGCGGCCGACGTTGCCGCCGGTGACGCCGCGCAGGTTCGACTCTGCCGCCGACCAGAACTCGCCCGCCCCGCTCGCCGCCGAGATGTCGCCGGCCACTCCCCGGCCGTTGTCGTTGCCCGAGGCGGTGGACCAGAGGATGCCGCCGTTGCGCGGGTTGATGTAGAGGGAGCCGGGCTGGGAGGTGGACTCGCTGACCTTGAAGTATTCGAGGCCCGGCCTGGCGGGGTCGAAGTCGCCGAGGTGCTGGGCGTCGCCGTGGCCGGTGCGGGTGGACCA
>NZ_JBHMCF010000065.1:0-7331 GCF_042428605.1 Nonomuraea salmonea | reverse complement strand
CCCGGCCACGACCTCCGCGTCCACCCCGGCGACCGCGTCCACCACGACCGACATCCCGTCGCCCCGGTCATCCACCGCCAACGACAGCGGATAGTTGGTGCGATCGATCACCCGCACGACCCGGACGCCGTCGAGCTCCGGCGTCTCTTCCGTCTCGTCGTGGGTGCTGCGCTGGTAGTTGAGGATGGAGGTGAACAGCGGCGCGTCGGCGGGCACCCCGCTCGCGCGCTGGGCGACGGCCAGCGGCGCGTGCTCGTGCATCAGCAGCTCGGCCAGCTGCCCGCGCATCCCGGACACCACCTCACCGACCCCGCCACCCAGCCGCACCCGCACCGGCAGCGTGTTGATGAACGGCCCAGGAACCCGATCAGCCCCCACCCCCGCATTCATCCGCCCGAACAGCACCGTCCCGAACACCACGTCATCCCGCCCCGACACCGCCCCCAGCACCCGGGCCCACACCACGTGCATCACGGTCGCCGGGCTGACGGCCAGGCGTCTGGCGACGTCCCGTACGCGGGTGGTCAGGCCGGCGTCGATCTCCGCGACGGCGCGCCGCACGTCGGTGCCGTCGCCGCGGACGTCCAGGAGCCCGAACGGCGCCGTGGGCTCTTCCACGTCGCCCAGGAGCCCCGCGAAGAAGCGCTCGTGCTCCTCTTCACGGATCCCGCTCCTGGCCTGAGCCACGAAGTTGCGGAACGGCACCGGATCGGCCAGCTCACCGCCGCGCCCGCCGAGGAACGCGGCCACTTCGGTGAGCAGCACGTCGGTGCCGGTGCGGTCCTGGACCATGTGGTGCATGCGGACCATGGCCAGCCATCGCTCGGAGCCGGGGACACGGGCGGTGCACAGATCCAGCAGGGGCGCGCGGCCGAGGTCCATGGACAGTCCGGCGGTGGCGATGAGCTGATCGACGAGGTCGCCGCCGGAGGCGTCCAGCTCCACCGTCTCGACCGGCAGCACGGCCCGCCGCCACACCACCTGGACAGGCTCCCGCAGCCCTTCCCAGGCCAGCGACGTACGGAAGATGTCGTGCCGGTCGATGACCCGCTGCAACGCCGTCACCAGCTCGTCCAGCCGCTCCCTTGACTCGAACTCGAGGACTACCGGCCGCATGTAGACATCCCCGCCGCCACCCGCGAGCAGGTGGTGGAACAGCAGCCCTTCCTGCAGCGGCGCCAGCGGGTAGATGTCGGCGACGTTGGCCGCGCCGCCCGGCACCCCAGAAGCGATCCGGTCGAGCTCCGCCTGAGACAGGCTGACCAGCGGCACCATCTCGGGCGTGATCTCATCGGCGCCTTCGGGGACGGCGCTGGG
Source organism: Nonomuraea salmonea (assembly GCF_042428605.1). NCBI lineage: Bacteria > Bacillati > Actinomycetota > Actinomycetes > Streptosporangiales > Streptosporangiaceae > Nonomuraea > Nonomuraea salmonea. Next base: position 6,014 of record NZ_JBHMCF010000065.1, on the reverse strand, counting down.
CGGCGCCTCCACGCGGGCCTCCTCAGCGACGGCCTCCGCGAGCCCGGCCACGGTCGGCGTCTCGAACAGCGCACGCACCGACACCGACACCCCGCGCGCCCGCAACCGCTCGACCAGCGACACCACCAGCAGCGAGTGGCCGCCCAGCGCGAAGAAGTCGTCCTCCACGCCCACCCGCTCAAGGCCCAGCACCTCGGCGAACGCCGCGCACAGCAGCTCCTCGCGGGCATTGGCGGGCGGCCGGCCGCCGCCGCCGGAGTACTCGGGGGCGGGCAGGGCCTTGCGGTCCACCTTGCCGTTCGAGGTCAGCGGCAGCTCCGCGAGCGTGACCACCGCCGACGGCACCATGTGCTCGGGCAGCCGGGCGGCGGCGTGGCGGCGGACCTCGTCCGGCAGGTCGGGGCCGTCGTCGTGCGGGACGACGTACGCGACGAGCCGCACCTCCCCCGGCGCGTCCTCGCGGGCGATCACGGCGGCCTGGGCCACCAGCGGGCTCGCGGCGATGACGGCCTGGATCTCGCCGGGTTCGACGCGGAAGCCGCGTACCTTGACCTGGTCGTCGACCCGGCCGGCGAACACGAGCTGCCCGTCGGCGGTCCACTTGGCCAGGTCGCCGGTCCGGTACATGCGCCCGCCGAAGGGGCAGGCCACGAACCGTTCTGCGGTCAGCCCGGGACGGCCGACGTAGCCGCGGGACAGGGCGGGGCCTGCGACGTACAGCTCGCCCGCGACGCCCACGGGCACCGGCGCGAGGTTGCCGTCGAGCACCAGCACGCGCGTGTTGCCGATGGGCCGGCCGAGCGGCACGACCCCGCCGGCGACCAGGGCGGGCGTGAGGCGTCCCGTGACGACGCCGATCGTGGTCTCGGTGGGCCCGTAGTGGTTGAACACCGCGCGCTCGCCGGCGGCGGCGAGCAGGTCGGCCACCCATTCCGGCGGCGCGGCCTCGCCGCCCAGCACCAGTGACCGGCCGGGCAGCACCCCCTCCAGGTTCCGCGTCCCCAGCGCCGCGAGGTGCGAGGGCACCGCCTTGAGGTGGTCGATGCGGTGCTCGGCCAGGTAGGACGCGACCGCGGCCGGGTCGGTGACCTGGTCGGCGTCGAGGATGTGCAGGCGTCCGCCGGTGGCGAGGCAGGCGAACAGCATGGTGTTGCCGAGGTCGGTGGTCGGCGCCTGCAGCAGCGCGTAGGCGGCGCCCGGCGCGCCGAGCCCGACCTGCGGCGGCACGCAGGTCACGTAGTTGGCCAGCGCGCCGTGGGTGACGGCCACGCCCTTGGGGCGGCCCGTCGAGCCCGAGGTGTAGATCACGTACGCGGTCCCGCCGGCCCTCGTCACCGTGTCAGGGGCGCTCTCCGGCATGGCGGCGAGGTGGGCGGTGGTCATGGGGTCGTCGAGGGCGACCATGCGCAGCCGTCCCGCGGGCAGCTCCTCCAGGATCTCCTCGACGGTCAGCAGCAGCATCGCCCTGCTGTCGGCCAGCATGTACGCGGTCCGCTCCACGGGCTGCCCCGGGTCGATGGGCAGGTAGGCGCCACCGGCCTTCCAGACGGCCAGCATCGCGGCCACGGCGTCCACGCCGCGCGGCAGGCACAGCCCGACCACCGACTCGGGGCCGACGCCCTGTGCCGCGAGGTACCGGGCGAGCCGGTTCGCCCTGGCGTCCAGCTCGGCGTAGGTGAGGTCGGTGCCCGCGCAGGTCACGGCCACCGCGCCCGGCGTACGGGCGGCCTGCGCCGTGAACAGCTCCGCCACGGACGCGGCCGGCACGTCCACGGCCTGGCCGTTCCACTCCCGCAGCATCAGTTCCCGCTCGGCGGGTCCCGCCACGTCCACCGCGCCCACCCGCAGCCCGGGGTCGGCGGTCAGCGCCTCCAGCACGCGGACCCACCGCTCGGCGATGCGCCGCGCGGTCCCCGCCTCGAACAGGTCGGCCGCGACGGTCACCGAGCAGGACACGCCGGCCGGGGCGCCGTCCTCGCGGAACGACTCCCCCACCAGCACGTCGAGGTCGAATTTGGCGGACGACAGCCCCGCCGGCATGCCGCTCGCCTCGACGCCCGGCAGGTCGAGCACCGCTTCGACGGTGTCCTGCTTGGTGAAGACGACCTGGAAGAGCGGGTGCCGCGCCAGAGACCTGGAGGGTGCGAGCTCCTCCACCAGGCGTTCGAACGGCACGTCCTGGTGGGCGAAGGCGCCCAGGTTGGCCGCCCGCACCCTGGCCAGCACCTCGCGGAACGTCGGGTTCCCCGACAGGTCCGTGCGCAGCACCAGCGCGTTGACGAAGCAGCCGACCAGCCCGTCCAGCGCCTCGTCCGTACGTCCCGCGCTGGCCGACCCGACCACGATGTCCTCACCGGCGCCGAGGCGGGACAGCAGGACGGCGAGCGCGCCCTCCAGCACCATGAACGGCGTGACGCCCTCGGCCCGCGCCACCTCCCTCAGCCGGGCGTGCACCTCGGCGCTCACCCGCGCGCCCGCCTGGTGGCCGCGGTGGCTGGCGACGGCCGGGCGTGGACGGTCGAACGGCAGCGGCAGTTCCTGTGGCGCGCCGTCCAGCGTGTCGCGCCAGTAGGCGACCTGGCGGGAGATGACGCTGCCGGGGTCGTCCTCGTCGCCGAGCAGGTCGCGCTGCCAGAGCGCGTAGTCGGCGTACTGGACGGGCAGGTCCCGCCAGGCGGGGGCGCGCCCTTCGCGGCGGGCCGCGTACGCGGTGGAGACGTCCTGCGCGAGCGGGCCCATCGACCAGCCGTCACCGGCGATGTGATGCACGGCCATGACGAGGACGTGCTCGTCATGGTTTGCGGAGAGGAGCGCGGCGCGTACCGGGATCTCGGACGACACGTCGAAGCCGTGGCCGACGACGGCGTCCACCGCCGTGTCGAGGTCGGCGCCCGCGTCCATGGTGTGCAGGGTCCAGCCGGTCTCGTCCATGCCGAGCACGTGCTGGTACGGCTCGCCGTCGTGGGCGGGGAAGATCGTGCGCAGGGACTCGTGGCGGTCGAGCACGTCCCGCATGGCGGCGGCCAGGGCCTCGCGGTCGAGGTGGCCGGTCAACTTCAGCATGACGGGCACGTTGTACGTGGCGCTCGGGCCCTCCAGCTGCTGGATGAACCAGAGGCGGCGCTGTGCGTACGAGAGCGGCACCCGTTCCGGACGTGGCCGCGCGGTCAGGGGCGTCCTGGCCCGGTCGCCGTCGGTGAGGCGGGCGGCCAGACCGGCGACCGTCGGGCGCTCGAACAGGGTGCGGACGGCCACCTCCGTGCCGAGCACGGACCTGATCCGGCTGATCAGCCGTACGGCCAGGAGGGAGTGGCCGCCGAGAGCGAAGAAGTCGTCGTCCACGCCCACCCGGTCCAGGCCGAGGACGTCGGCGAACAGGCCGCACAGGATCTCTTCGCGCGCGTCGGCGGGCTCCCGACCGGCCGCCGACACCGAGATCTCGGGCGCCGGCAGGGCGCGGCGGTCCAGCTTGCCGTTGGCGTTCAGCGGCAGGGCCTCCAGCTCCACCACCGCCGCCGGCACCATGTGGCCGGGCAGGCGGTCGGCGGCGAACCGCCGCACCTCCTCCGCCACACCGGGCTGGTCGGGGACGATGTAGGCCACCAACCGCTTGTCGCCTGGTGTGTCCTCACGGGCCACCACCACGGCCTGGACCACCGAAGGGTGCGCTGCCAGCACGGTTTCGATCTCCCCGGGCTCCACCCGGAACCCGCGCACCTTGACCTGCTCGTCCACCCGGCCGAGGTACTCCACCTCACCGTCGGCGTTCCACCGGGCCAGGTCACCGGTCCGATACATGCGACCGCCATACGGGCAGGCCACGAACCGCTCCGCCGTCAGACCCGGCCGGCCCACATAACCCCGCGCCAACCCGGCACCGGCGATATAAAGCTCACCCGCCGCGCCCACCGGGACCGGCCGCAACCCGCTGTCGAGGACATGCAGGCGGGTGTTGGTGAGAGGCCGTCCGATCGGCGGCGCGCCCGAGGAGTCCCCATGCCAAGCGGCTGCATACACCGTCGCCTCGGTCGGGCCGTAGATGTTGTCCACCCGCGCACCCGGCAGCGCCTCCGTCACCGCGCGCATGACCGGCGCACTCAGCGCCTCACCGGCCAGCACCACGCGACCGGGCCGCGCCGTCGTCTCCGCCAGGACCTGCGACAGCGCCGAGGGCACCGCGCTGACCAGCGACACCTCCCACGACCGGCCACGATCAGCCAACGCCAGCAGATCACCGACGACCTCGATCGAGCCACCCGACACCAGCGGCGCGAAGATCTCGAAGACCGACACATCGAAACTCAGCGACGTCGCCGCCAGCACCCGCGACAACTCGCTGAACGTGCTCGCGGCCCAGTGCAGCAGATTGGCCAGCGACCGGTGCTCGACCAGCACCCCCTTCGGACGCCCGGTGGAGCCCGACGTGTAGATCACATAAGCCGGGTGCTCCGGCCGCAGCCCCACCCTGCGGACCGGCACCTCGGCGCCAACCGCGTCGTCCACGACCAGCACCGGACCCGGCACCACGGCCGCCGTCTCCGCAGAGACGAGCACCGTCACCGGCCGCGCGTCCTCGATGAGGTAGGCGATGCGTTCGGCGGGATAGCCGACATCGATCGGAAGATAGGCACCGCCCGCCTTCAACACGCCGAACACGGCCACGATCAACTCGATGCCGCGTTCGAGCGCCACCCCCACGATCGACTCCGGCCCCACCCCACGCTCGACGAGCACGTTCGCGAGCCGATCCGACCGAGCGTGCAGCTCCGCATAACTCACCTCGACGCCGCCACACACCACGGCCACCGCATCCGGCGTCCGCGCGACCTGCGCCTCGAACAGATCCACCACGGTCACGTCCGGCACCGTCGCGGCGGTGTCGTTCCACTCCTCCAGCACGCGCCGTTCGCGCTCGCCCAGCACCCCGACCACCGCCAGCGGAGTGCCCGCGTCCGTCTCCAGGACGTTCACCAGGTTCCCGACCGTCGTGCACAGCAGCTCGGCGACCAGCGCGGGGTCGATGGGCGCCACCGCGCCGACCACCACCCGGAGCCGGTCGCCGTCGTCGTTCACGGAGACCAGCAGGGGATAGTTCGTGTGTTCCTGGGAGTAGGCGACCTCGATGCCGTCGAAGGCGTCGGGCGCCTGGTCGTCACCGCCGTTGTGCCGGTAGTTGAACAGCGAGGTGAACAGCGGCGCATCCCCCGGCACTCCGCCGGCCCGCTGCGCCACCGCGAGCGAGGCGTGCTCGTGCGCCAGGAGCTCTGCCAGCTGCCCCCGCATCCCGGTGACCGCCTGCGCGACCCCGGTCTCACCCACCTTGACCCGGACCGGCAGCGTGTTGATGTAAGGCCCGGGCACGCGGTCCGCGCCGGCGCCCGCGTTCATGCGGCCGAACAGCACCGTCCCGAACACCACGTCATCCCGGCCCGACACCGCCGCCAGCACCCGGGCCCACGCCACATGCAGCACCGTCGCCGGGCTCACCCCCAGCCCGCGCGCCACCCGCCGCACCCCGGCCGCCACCTCACCGGGAATCGCGGCCTGAACCTCCCTGACGCCGGCCCCGCTCCCGCGCACCTCCACCACGCCGAACGGCGCGGTGGTCTCCTCGACATCACCGAGCAGGCCGGCGAAGAAGCGCTCATGCTCCTCGGTGCTCGCGCTGTTGCGGGCCTGGGCCACGAAGTCGCGGAACGGCAGCGGCTCGGGCAGCTCGTCGCCACGCCCGTCCAGGAAGGCCGCCACCTCGCTCAGCACCACCTCCAAGCCCAGGTGGTCCTGCACCAGGTGATGCACCCGCACCAGAGCAAGCCAGCGGTCATCGTCCCGCGTCACGTGCACGTCCAGGAGCGGCGCGCGGCCCACGTCCATCGACAGCCCCACCGTGGCCACCAGATCGCCGGTGACCTCGGCCACGGGTAGCACCGCACGTCGCCACACCACCTGGACCAGCTCGGGGAGCCCTTCCCACCTCACCGCCGTGCGGAAGATGTCGTGCCGGTCGATCACCC
>NZ_JBHMCF010000064.1:0-168308 GCF_042428605.1 Nonomuraea salmonea | reverse complement strand
CTTTCAAGGAAAGGGCTCCGACACCAGGTTCTGGTGTTGGGGCCCTTTCCGCATGTCCGGCCCCCCTTTTTTCTTCCGCATGCCCCGGGGTCTTTTGGGGGCTGGGGTCTTTCGGATGGCCGCTCATTCTCTTCGAGGGCCGAGACTTCTTCGGTGGTGCTGGGCTTGGGGCCGACCGTGCTGGAGACGGTTGGGGTGGCGGGTTGGTTGGTGATGTCGTGATAATGCTCGAATGGCCGGGGTTTGGGTGAAGGTGGTGGGGCTGCTTTTTGGGGTGGTGGGGTTGGTTGTGCCCTTAGCGGTGGCTGGTGAGGTGAGGGCGGCCAATGCTGGTGGGGAGCGGGAGCCGGTGAGTACGGGTCCAGTGGCGCCGGTGGGTGTGGGGCCGGTTCGGGGCAGTAAGGGGCCGAGTTCAGTGAGGGCTGTGCCAGGTCAGATGGGTGCTCGGGCGAATCAAGTTGGTGTAGGGGTGGGTCAGGTTGATGGCCGGGTGAGCGTGGGGGTGGAAGGCGAGGCGGTGTTGCGGGTTGGGGGTGCTTGGGTGGGGTTAGGGAAGAGGGCGGCGGCGCGGCAACTGGTGGTGGGGCGGCGGCGGGTTGTTGAGAGGCCGGAGGTGCCGGCCAGGGTTATTTCGGAGCGGCTTGATCGGTATCTCGCGGGGCGGGTCGGGCGGGTTGCGGTGATGGTCGAGGAGCTGGGGGCTGGGCGCAGTTATCGGTATCACGCGGGTGAGCGGATGATCACCGCCAGTGTGGCCAAGGTGCAGATACTTCTCGGGGTGTTGCTCAGGACCAGGTGGAAGGCGTTGCCGGCCGGGGTGCGGCGGGATGCTGAGCGGATGATCCGGTACAGCGACAACCATGCGGCCGATCGGTTGTGGGAGCGGATCGGCGGGGTGTCGGGGTTCGATGCGGTGGGCAGGAAGTTTGGGCTGCGGGACACGCGGGGGGTGGCGGGGACGTGCGTGGATCTGTACTGCTGGGGGATCACCCCGACGTCCGTCGACGATCAGGTGCTGCTCATGGGGGCGCTGGTCTCCAAGAAGGGGCCGCTTAAGGAGAAGGATCGCGCGCGGGTGCTGAGCCTTATGGGCGCCGTTGTGGACGGGCAGAACTGGGGGGTCAGTGCGGCCGCGTGCGGTGGAGAGGGGGTGGTGCTGAAGAACGGCTGGCTCAAGCGTGTGTCCAACAAGCGCTGGGCGACGGCCAGCGTCGGGCTGATCAGGAGCGACGGGCGGGACTTCGCGCTCGCGGTGCTGAGTGAGGGCAGCCCTCAGGTGGAGTACGGCATAGCGACCGTCGAAGGCGTCGCCGAGCGCGTCATGCGGGCTTTTCGGAACTGCCCGGAGTGACGGGACTGCCTGAGCCTGACGGGCTGCGCGGCCGGGTGCGCTGTGCGGGGTCCGCGGGCCTTCCCGGGGTGATGGGTATCGGGGTGCGGCGCTGTGCGGGGTTTTCGGAGGTGCCTGGGGTGCCGAGTTTTCGCTGTCAGGTGAGGGTTTTCGAGGTGGTTGGGGTGACGAGGCGGTAGCCGACGCCGCGGACCGTTTGGATGACCTGGTCGTCCTCGTCGCCCAGGCGCGCTCGCAAACGTTTGACGTGGACCGCGATGGTGTTCGTCGAGGTGTTGGCGGCGGCGTGCCAGACGTGGCGCATGATCTGCTCGCGGGTGACCGTGCGGTCGGCGTTGCGCATGAGGTACTGCAGCAGCTCGAACTCGCGTAGCGGCAGGTGGACGGCGCGGCCGGCGACGCGTACCTGGTAGGCGTGGACGTCCAGCTCGACGCCGCCGACGGTGAGCACCTTGCGCGACTCGGGGGAGCTGGCCTGGATGAACGGCAGCAGTTCCGGCACCCGGTAGGGCCGGGCCACGCAGGCGGCGGCGCCGGCCGCGAGCGCGCGTACGGCCTGCTCGGCATGCCCCTCTCCGACGCCGAGCAGGACGGGTACGGTGCGCGCGCGGCGTACGGCGCGGACGAACTCGACCGGGTCGATGACCGGCAGTGTGGCCGCGACGAGCACCACGTCCGGCTGCAGGGCTCCGGCCTGCAGCAGCCCTTGGGCGCCGTCGGGCGCCCCGGTGACGGCCACGCCCTCGCGTTCGAGGGCGGTGGCGACGTCGTCCACCACGGAGCCGTCGGGGTCGGCGATGAGCAGTACGGGCTTGGCCCTCGTGTCCCCGTTCATCGTGGGCGCCGCCTGCTGGGGGGTCATCAGCCGAAGCGCCCCGTGATGTAGTCCTCGGTGGCCTTCTCTGAGGGGTTGGTGAACATGCGGGACGTCTCGTCCATCTCGATGACCTTGCCGGGCTTGCCCTGTTCGGCGAGGTTGAAGAAGGCGGTGCGGTCGCTGACCCGGGCGGCCTGCTGCATGTTGTGGGTGACGATGACGATCGTGTACTGGTCCTTCAGCTTGGCCATGAGGTCCTCGATGGCCAGCGTGGAGATCGGGTCGAGCGCCGAGCAGGGCTCGTCCATGAGCAGGACCTCGGGCTGGACGGCGATCGCGCGGGCGATGCAGAGCCGCTGCTGCTGGCCGCCGGACAGGCCGGCGCCGGGCTTGTTGAGGCGGTCCTTGACCTCGTTCCAGAGGTTGGCGCCCTTGAGCGACTCCTCCACGATGGCGTCGGTCTCGGATTTGCTGACGCGGCGGTTGAGGCGGAGCCCGGCGGCCACGTTCTCGTAGATCGACATCGTGGGGAACGGGTTCGGGCGCTGGAAGACCATGCCGATCATGCGGCGGACGGAGACGGGCTCGACGGTGGGGGCGTAGAGGTCGTCGCCGTCGAGCAGTACCTTGCCCTCCACGCGCGCGCCGGGGATGACCTCGTGCATGCGGTTGAGCGTGCGCAGGAACGTCGACTTGCCGCAGCCGGAAGGGCCGATGAACGCGGTGATCGACCGCGGCTCGATGGTCATCGACACGTCCTCGATCGCCTTGTGCGACCCGTAGTACGCGTCGAGGCCCGATACCTGGATCTGCTTGGACATTGTGGTGGTTACCCCCTATCGGCCCTTGGCGGGCGCACGCCACCAGGCGATGAGACGCGCCACCAGGTTGAGCAGCATGACGATCAGGATCAGCGTGAGGGCTCCGGTCCACGCCCGGTCGATGGCGGTGTCGTTGGGACGGGCCGCCTGGTCGAAGACGAAGAGGGGAAGGCCCATCTGCGGCCCGTTGAACGGGTCGTTGTTGATGGAGTTGGTGAAGAACACCGTCATCAGCAGCGGCGCGGTCTCGCCGGCGACGCGGGCCACGGCCAGCATGACGCCGGTGACGATGCCGGTGAACGCGGTCGGCAGCACGACCTTGACGATGGTGCGCCACTTGGGGACGCCCAGCGCGTACGCGGCCTCGCGCAGGTCGCCGGGCACCAGGCGCAGCATCTCCTCGGCGGACCTGACGACCGTCGGCATCATCAGGATGGACAGGGCGAGCGCGCCCGCCCAGCCGGAGTAGGGGAAGCCGAGGAACAGGATCCAGAACGCGAGGACGAACAGGCCGGCGACGACCGAGGGGATGCCGGTCATGACGTCCACGAAGAAGCTGATGGCCCGGCTGAGGCGGCCGCCCTGGCCGTACTCGACGAGGTAGATGGCGGTGAACAAGCCGATCGGGACCGAGATGACGGAGGCGAGCAGGACCTGTTCGAGGGTGCCGACGATGGCGTGGTACGCGCCGCCGCCGGCGTCCCTGGCGCCGATGCCGTTCATGGAGTGGGTGAGGAACTCCAGGTCGAACCGGGCCAGGCCGTTGGAGATGACCAGCCACAGCACGGAGACGAGCGGCACGACGGCGAGCGCGAACGCCAGGTAGACCAGGCCCTGGACGACCCGGTCCTTGATGCGGCGGCCGGTGGAGATGTGTTGGATCGAGGTCATGCGCCGGCCCTCGCGTACTCCTTGCGGCGGTTGATGACCACGCGCGCGCCCATGTTGACCAGCAACGTGATGAGGAACAGCACCAGGCCGGACGCGATCAGCGCGCCTCTGCCGATCTCGGTGGCCTCGCCGAAGCCGTTGGCGATGTTGGCGGCGATGCTGTTGGCGTGCGGGGTGAGGATCTCGAAGGTGATGTCGAAGGTGGCGGGGAAGATGAGCGCGACCGCGATGGTCTCGCCCATGGCGCGGCCGAGGCCGAGCATGGCGGCGCTGATGACGCCGGGGCGGCCGAACGGCAGGACGGCCATCCTGATCATCTCCCAGCGGGTCGCGCCGAGCGCGAGCGCCGCCTCCTCGTTCATCTTGGGCGCCTGGAGGAACACCTCGCGCGAGATGGCCGCGATGATCGGCAGGATCATGATGGCCAGCACGATGCCGCCGGCGAGCATGGTCTTGCCGCCGATCACGCCTTCGCCGGCGAACAGCGGGAACCAGCCGAGGTGCTCGTTCAGCCACTGCGACGGCGTCCGCATGAGCGGCACCAGGAACGCCAGGCCCCAGAGGCCGTAGACGACGCTGGGGACCGCGGCGAGCAGGTCGATGAGGTAGCCGAGGGGTGCGGCGAGCCTGCGGGGGGCGTAGTGCGAGATGAACAGCGCCACGCCGACGGCGATCGGGGTGGCGATGACCAGGGCGAGCGCGGAGCTGAGCACGGTGCCGAAGGCCAGCGCGGCGATGCCGAACACCTGCTGGCCGTTGGGGTCCCAGGTCAGCTCCGTGAGGAAGGACGCCTTGTTCGCCTGGAGCGCCGGGATGGCCTCGCCGATGAGGAACACGGCGATGGCCGCCATGATCCCCAGCAGGACGACGCCGGCGGCGGTGGAGGCGAAGCGGAAGGGGCCTTCACCGAGGCTGCGCCGCGAGGCGGACCGGCTGGTGTCCGGTCCGCCCTCACGGGTACGTACGTCGGTCGTCATCAGCTGCCTAGGAGATGGCCTCGACGGCGGTCCTGACCTTGGTGAGCAGCTCGCCCGAGAGCGGGGCGTAGCCCAGCTCCTTCAGCGCCGCCTGACCCTCGTCGCTGGCGGTGTAGGTGAGGAAGCTCTTTACGATCTTCTGCTGGTCGGCCGGCAGGCCCTTCTCGCAGGTGATCTCGTACGTCACCAGGACGATCGGGTAGGCGCCCGGGGTCTTGGTGGCGTAGTCGATGGACAGGGCGAGGTCGTTGCCGGTGCCCTTGACCTCGGCGGTCTCGACGGTCTTGGCCGCGCTCTCCGGGGTGAGCTCGACGTACTCGCCGGCGCCGTTGGCGACCTTGGCCTTCTGCAGCGAGGAGTTCTCGGCGTAGGAGAGCTCGACGTAGCTGATCGCGCCCTCGGAGTCCTTCACGCTGGCGGCGATCTGGTCGGAGCCCTTGGCGCCCTGACCCTTGGCCTCGGCGGGCCAGGCCTTGCCCGGCTCGTACGGCCAGTCGCCGGTGGCCTTGAGGAACTTGGTGAAGTTGTCGCTGGTGCCCGACTCGTCTGAGCGGTGGACGGCCTGGATGGGCGTGGACGGGAGCTGGGCGTCCGGGTTCTCGGCCTTGATGGCCGGGTCGTCCCACTTGGTGATCTTGCTGTTGAAGATCCCGACCAGCGTCTTCGGCGACAGCTGCAGGCCGTCCACGCCGGGGAGGTTGTAGACAACGGCGACCGGGCCGGTGACCATCGGGATGTTGATGGCCTTGCCGGTCTTGCAGCGCGCGTCGGCCTGGGCGGGCTCGTCGTCCTTCAGCGCCGAGTCGGAGCCGGCGAAGGCGACCGTGCCCTGGATGAACGCCTGCACGCCCGCGCCGGAGCCGCTGGGCTGGTAGTTCAGGGTCACACCAGGGTTCGTGGCCGTGAAGTTCTTCGTCCACTCGGTGATCGCATTGGCCTGGGCAGAGGAGCCTGCGGCGTTGATCGAGCCACTCAGACCGTTGTCGTTGCCCGCGGCGGGCGCGGCGGCGGTCGCGGAGGTCGTGCCGCTGCCCGAGGGGTTGTTGTTGTCTGTGCCGCACGCAGCGAGCGAGAGCGCGCCGACGACGGCGACGGCGGCGAGCCGGCCTGCATACTTCACGGTTGGGTTCCTCCCACTTGATCCTTAGTCGCCATGAAGCTATGCAGCGAAGGTGACTCGCCTCCCGAGAGCGGATGAACGGACGGTGAACGCTGCGGGTCGGTGTGCTGCACCGATTCACCGTCAGGTGCCTCTTGGTGAACGGCTCACCACGGATCATTGGTGAGAATGGAGGCATGACGTATCGCGTGGTCGTGGTGTGCATGGGGAACATCTGCCGGTCTCCGATGGCGGAGGTGGTGCTGCGCGAGGTGCTCGCGGACCGCGGCCTCGGCGCGCAGGTCGTGGTCGACTCCGCCGGCACCGGCGGGTGGCACGTGGGCGATCCGATGGACGAGCGGGCGCTGGAGATCCTCACCCTGCGCGGCTACGACGGGTCGGCGCACCGGGCCAGGCAGTTCACCAAGGACTGGTTCGACCGGTACGACCTGGTGCTCGCCATGGATCGGGACAACCTGTCCAATCTGCGGCGGCTGGCGCCTGCTGGGGTGGAGGTGCGGTTGTTCCGGTCGTTCGATCCCGCCGCGCCTGAGGGGGCGGAGGTGCCTGATCCGTACTACGGCGGGCGTGAGGGGTTCGAGGAGGTGCTGGAGCTGGTCGAGTCGGCCGCTGAGGGCGTCGCCAAGCACATCGCCGATGAGATTCGCTGAGGAGCTCGGCACGTCGCACGGGCGGCGGCTGCGGCGGGGCGTGCTGGACGACGGGCGGGCGGTGTTCGTCAAGAGCGGGCCCGCCTCCGAGGTGCTGGTGTCGGAGGCCGCCGGGCTGCGCTGGCTGGGCGAGGTGGCCGCGGTGCCCGAGGTGATCGAGGCCGAGCCTGATCGGCTCGTGCTGGCCTGGGTCCGCGAGGAGCGGCCCGATCGGGCGGCGGCCGAGCGGTTCGGGCGCATGCTGGCGCGGATGCATCGGGCGGGGGCCGAGCGGTTCGGGGCTCCGTGGCCCGGGTTCATCGCGGAGTTGCCGATGGACAACGCGGACGCCCCTGACTGGGCGACGTTCTACGGGGAGCGGCGGGTGCTGCCGTTCCTGCGGGAGGCACGGTTGCCCGCCTCGGACGTCGCGCTGGTCGAGCGGGCCGTGGCGCGGCTGCCGGAGGTGGCGGGGCCGGCCGAGCCGCCCGCCCGGATCCATGGGGATCTGTGGAGCGGGAACGTGTTGTGGTCGTGCGGGCAGGGGGTGCTGATCGATCCGGCGGCGCACGGCGGGCACCGGGAGACGGATCTCGCGATGCTCGATCTGTTCGGGCTGCCGCGGCTCGATCGGGTGCTGGGGGCTTACCGGGAGGAGTGGCCGCTCGCCGAGGGATGGCGGGAGCGGGTGCCGGTGCATCAGCTGCATCCGCTGCTCGTCCATGTGGTGTTGTACGGGGGCGGCTATCGGGACAGCTTGATGGCGGCGGTGCGGCGGGTGCTCTCGCTCTAAGGGGTTCTTCTGCGGCGGTACGCGCGTTGCTGGCAGGCGCGGGAGCAGTAGACGCGGGGGCGGCCCGACGGGGCGGGGTCCAGCTTGTTGCCGCACTCCGCACATGTTTCGTCACGCTTTTCGTCACGTTTGTGGATGAGGGCTTCGATGCCGTCGAGGATGCGGCGCAGGCCGAACTCGAAGGAGTCCTCGGGGGCGTCCCAGCCGCCCGTCTCCCAGAGGCGGGTGATCGTGGGGTAGGCGGGGAGGCGTTCGTACAGGGAGTCTCTGGCGCCCCACCACTCCTCCTCGGACACGCCGCTGCTGCGCTCCTCGCGCAGGGTCTCGACGAGGGTCAGCGCCTCGGCGTCCATGAAGCGGCCGACCAGGTTGACGGCGGCGATCACCTCGCGGGGGTGGAGCGGGGTGCCGGTGAGGGTGCTCAGCATGCGGTCGAAGAGCGCCACCGCGTTCGGGCCCGGGACGTTGCGGGTGCCTCTGACCTCGGCGAGCCACGGGTGGCGGCGGCGGCAGCGCCAGCCCTGCCTGATCATGGCCTCGAGTCTCGGGCGCCAGCCCGCGCCGGACGGCTCTTCGGCGGGCTCTTCGGCGGGCTCTTCATTCAGGTGCTCGCCGATGGCGGCGTCGCGCATCAGGGCGACGAGCTGGTCGCGGCCTGGCACGTGGCGGTAGAGGGACATCGTGGTGAAGCCGAGCCGGTCGGCGACCTTGCGCATCGACAGGCCGTCGAGCCCCTCGGCGTCGGCCAGCTCGATGCCCGCCCGCACGATCCGGTCGAGGCTGAGCCCGGCGCGCGGTGCGCTCTCGTCGTCCCTGTCGCGCCACAACAATTCGACACCGTCGTCCATGGGTCTAGTTTATGGTGTACAAATTCGTGTACGGCATAAACGACAGCAGAGGTGACTCATGGAACAGATCCACGTCTCGCCCGCCGGCGACGACTCCTGGCCCGGCTCGCAGGACCGGCCGTTCGCCACGCTCGAACGCGCCCGCGCGGCGGCTCGCGCGGCGGGTGGGAAGGCGGTCGTGCACCTGCGGGGCGGCGTCCACGTGCTGACCCGCCCGTTCGAGCTGGGGGCCGACGACTCGGGGACGGTCTATCAGGCGGCCGGTTACGGCACCCTGGAGCAGGAGGAGCCCGTCGTCAGCGGCGGGCGGGAGATCACCGGCTGGCGGGTGCGCGGCGACGGGGTCTGGCTGGCCGAGGTCGGCGACCTCGACACCCGGCAGCTCTACGTGAACGGCCGGCGGGCCCCGCGCGCCGCCGTCCCCGGCCTGCCCGGCACGGTCACGGCGACCGAGACCGGCTACGTCACCGACAGCCCTGAGCCGCTGAGCTGGCAGAACGTCGAGTTCGTGCACCGCGGCGTCTACCCGTGGACCGAGGCCAGGCTCCAGGTGGCCGGCATCGCGCGTGCGGGCGGCTCCACCGTGATCACCATGGCGCGGCCCGGGTACGCGTGGGCGTACGCGCTCTACCGGTCCGTCTATGAGGGCAACGCCTCCGTCGGCCCCGGCCTGCCCACGTCCGTCGAGAACGACCCGAGCTTCCTGCGCGAGCCGGGCACCTTCGTGCTCGACCGGTCGCGGCCGGGCGCGCACGTGCTGATGTACCTGCCGCTGCCGGGGGAGGAGCCGGCGTCCGCGCGGGTGGTCGCGCCGGTGCTGGAGACGCTGGTACGGCTGGCGGGTGCGCGCGAGGTGGCCCTGCGCGGGCTGGTGTTCGCCGAGGCCACGTGGCTGCGGCCGGAGCGGCCCGAGGGGTTCGTGCACTATCACGGCAGCGGGTTCTACGAGGGCGGGCCGGTCGAGCGGGCCGAACTGGGCGAGGGGTCGTACGTGACGTATCCCTTGAGTTCCGTCACGGTTCCGGCGTGCGTGCAGATCGAGGACGCCGACGGCGTCGAGGTCACGGGGTGCCGGTTCACCCGGCTCGGGGCCACCGGGCTCGGCGTCAGCGGGGGCGGCGGTGTCACCGTACGGCGGTGCGCCTTCGACACGCTGGCCGGCGGCGGCGTCACCGTGACCGGCACCCGGGGCGCCGCGATCGAGGACAACCGGGTGCGCGGGACCGGGCTGGAGCTCAGCGGGTCGCCCGGCATCGCCATCTCCGGCACCCGGGGCTGCGTCGTCGCGCACAACGAGGTCACCGACGTGCCCCACTGCGGCATCGTGGCAGGCCCCGGCGAGGGCACCAGGATCCTGCACAACCTGACCGCCCGCACCCTGCAGGTGCTGGCCGACGGGGGTGGCGTCTACCTGTCGGGGCCGCAGGGCGACTCGGCGGACACCGGCGCCGTCATCCGGGGCAACGTCATCAAGGACACCGTGACGCCGTACAACTTCGGGCTCTACACCGACTACGGCGCCAGCTGGGTGCTCGTCGAGGAGAACGTCGTCATGCGGGCAGACAACACGGCCGTGCTGCACGTCGGGCCGCCGCTGGAGAACGTCACCTACCGGGGCAACTTCTGGGACGCCGACCCGGTGGGGCACGACGATCCGCCGAGCGGGGTGACGTACGAGGGGAACGTCACGATCGCCGACGAAGGCGCGCTGACCGCCGCGACCCAGACCATCCAGGACAGGGCGGGCGTCAGGTCCTGACCGTGGTGCCGTTGAGGCGGTCGATGACCTCGGCGTGCAGGTGACCGTTCGTGCAGACGAGGCTGCCGCCCTCGAGGCCCTTGACGCCGGCGACGTCGGTCCAGACGCCGCCGGCCTCCTCGACGATCACGGTGAGCGCCGCCATGTCCCACGGCGACAGCTCCGGCTCGGCCGACACATCGACCGAGCCCTCCGCGACCATCATGTGCGACCAGAAGTCACCGTACGCGCGGGTCCGCCAGCAGGCGCGGCTCAGGTCGAGGAAGTTGTCCAGCTTGCCGGTCTTCTCCCAGCCGCCGAAGCTCGAGTACGAGAACGACGCGTCCTCCAGGGAGGAGATCGAGGACACCCGCATGCGGGACGCCTTGGTCAGGCTCCTGCCCGTCCACGCCCCGCCCTCGGTCGCGGCCCACCAGCGGCGGCCCAGCGCGGGGGCCGACACCAGGCCGACGACGACCCTGCCGTACTCCATGAGCGCGATCAGGGTCGCCCAGACGGGCACGCCGCGTACGTAGTTCTTGGTGCCGTCGATGGGGTCGATGATCCACGAGCGGGCGCCCCAGCCGGTCTTCCCGAACTCCTCGCCGACCACCGCGTCACGCGGCCTGGCACGGCGCAGCGTACCCCTGATGGCCTCCTCCACCGCGCGGTCGGCGTCGCTGACCGGCGTCAGATCGGGCTTGGTCTCGACCTTGAGGTCGACCGCCTTGAACCGCCGCATGGTCAGGTCATCGGCGGCGTCCGCCATGACATGCGCGAGGCGAAGATCATCGTTATAACCCTGCACGGTCGCCCACGCTACCGCGTCGGCCATACGGACATCAGTTACCAACGCCCCTTTTCTGGTAACTCTGCTTCCAGTTACTGACCAGTAGCATGTCTCGCATGTCGCAAGATGTCGGTGAGCTTCTGCTGGGGTCGGTCCCGTTCGCCCGGACGCTGGGCATCGTCTTCGAGTCGGTGGGGGACGGGCGGGCGGTCTGCCGCGTCCCTGAGCGGGCCGACCTGGCCAATCACGTCGGCGGGCCGCACGCGGGGGTGCTCTTCACGCTCGCCGAGTCGGCGTCGGGGGCCGCCGTACTGTCCGTCTTCGGTGACCAGCTCGTACGCGCGGTGCCGCTGCCCACCACGGCGACCATCGCCTTTCGCAAGGTCGCTCTGGGCGAGATCAGGGCCGAGGCCCGGCTGACGGTCTCCCGCGCGGACGTCCTGGCGCGGCTGGACGCGGGGGAACGGCCGGAGTTCGACGTGACGGTGGACCTGACGAACCCGGACGGCACCGTCGTCTCCACCTTCACCGTGACCTGGACCCTCCGCCCCAGCCGCGTGTGACGGTCCGCGGACCAGCGGGCGCCGTTGGGGGAAGGCGGGGACCGGCGGGCGCGGTCGCGCTGGCGCCGTCAGGGAGTGTCGCTGCGTCCTTGCGGACGTGTCCGGGGTGCACGGCGGTGGTCGTGGTCAGGGGGCGGGGCAGACCCTGGCGGGGAAGCGCTCCCCTCCATCATCACGGTCAGGGGGTGTCGGCGGGTTCTTCCGCGGGGCGGGGGTCGTCGGCGGTGCCTTCGCGGCTCCACAGGAGGCGGCGCAACGACTCCAGGCGGGCGGGGTCGGCGTTGCCGGCCGCCACCCAGGCGTCGAGGGCGCAGCCTTCGCCCAGGTGGGTGCAGCCCTTCGGGCAGTCGACCGTGCCCTCGACCAGGTCGGGGAAGGCCGCGAGCACCGTCTCCACGGACACGTGGGCCAGGCCGAAGCTGCGTACGCCGGGCGTGTCGATGATCCAGCCGCCCTCGGGCAGCTCAAGGGCGACGGCCGAGGTGGAGGTGTGGCGGCCGCGGCCGGTGACGGCGTTGACCTGGGAGACGGCCCGGTTGGCGTCGGGCACCAGAGCGTTGACCAGGGTGGACTTGCCCACCCCCGAGTGCCCGACCAGGACGCTGATGCGCCCGGCCAGGTGGTCGCGCAACGCGTCGAGCGAGCCGCCCTTGTGCACGACGACGTGCGGCACGCCCAGCGGCTCGTAGAGGGCCACCAGCTCGTCGGGCGGGGCGAGGTCGGACTTGGTGAGGCAGAGCAGGGTGTCGATCTCGGCGTCGAACGCCGCCACCAGGATGCGGTCGATCATGCGCGGCCTGGGCGGCGGGTCGGCCAGGGCGGTCACGATGACGAGCTGGTCGGCGTTGGCCACCACCGGGCGCTCGATGCCGTCGGTGTCCTCGACGTCGTCGGCCGAGCGGCGCAGCATCGACGTGCGGGGCTCGACCCGGACCACGCGGGCCAGCGTGTCGGGTCTGCCGGACACGTCGCCCACCAGCGCGACCCTGTCGCCCACGACGATGCCCTTGCGGCCCAGCTCGCGGGCCTTCATGGCGACCACGAGCCGGCGCTGCGGCGGCTTGCGCTTCTGTGCCGAGCCCTTGGGGCGCTCCGGCTCGACCAGCGTGGTGTAGCGGCCACGGTCGACGGCCACCACGAATCCTTCGACGGCGTCTTCGTGCGCAGGACGGATCCGGGTCCGCGGCCTGGAGCCCTTGCCCGGCCGGACCCTGACGTCGTCCTCGTCGTACTCCCGCTTCCTCAGCGGTCCGCTCCCATACGCTCGCTCCTCGTTGCTGCTGCTGACAGTGGGCAGACGTCCCACGCCCTGACGGGTGCCGTGTGCCGGCCGGCCATTTCCGAGGTCATCGGTGTGCCGTGGGTCCGCGCTCGGACGGCCGCAGCACGGATCCGCCGGGCGGCAGGGTCATATGCAGGGTCATATGGGGAGCCAAGCCAGTGGCGGGACCGTGCTCCGGTCGTGATTCGCCGCCCGTGATCGGGCGGGTGGTGTCGTGCTGTTGGATCTCATGGTCGTGCGCATGGTCGAGCGGGGGGCGGCGCGTTATCACGTGTCACCCTTTTCCGACGTGCCCGGCGCTTCACCGGTGAAACCCGTCATACCGCCGAGGCGAAGGTCTGCCCAGCTCATCGCGATTCCAGCAGCGCCGTCCACATCTGGACGAACTCCGGCAGGGTCTTGGCGGTGGTCGCGATGTTCTCCACCTCGACGCCCGGCACCGCGAGGCCGATCACCGCGCCGGCCGTGGCCATGCGGTGGTCGTCGTAGCTGTGGAAGACGCCGCCGTGGAGCTGCCGGGGCCGGATGAGCAGGCCGTCGTCGGTCTCCTCGGCGTCGCCGCCCAGGCGGTTGATCTCGGTGGCCAGCGCGGCGAGGCGGTCGGTCTCGTGGCCGCGCAGGTGGCTCACGCCCCTGATGCGGCTCGGAGTGCCGGCCAGCGCAGCCAGGGCGGCGATCGTGGGGGTCAGCTCGCCCACCTCGTGGAGGTCGGCGTCGAGGCCGGTGACCTGGCCAGTGCCGGTGACCACGAGGTCGGCGCCCGAGCGGGTGACCGTGGCGCCCATGGCGGTGAGCAGGCCGCGCAGCGCGTCGCCCGGCTGCGTGGTGCGCTCAGGCCAGCAAGGGATCGTCACCTTGCCGCCCGTGACCAGGGCCGCCGCCAGGAACGGGGCCGCGTTGGACAGGTCGGGCTCGACCGTCACGTCTCTAGCGGCGATGGGCCCGGGCTCGACCCGCCACACGTCGCGCTCGTGGTCATCGACCGTGACGCCCGCCGCCCTGAGCATCTCGACCGTCATCTCGATGTGCGGCTGCGACGGCACCGGCGGGCCGACGTGACGGATCGTCACGCCCTTCTCGTAGCGCGCGGCGGTCAGCAGCAGCCCCGAGACGAACTGCGATGAACCGGACGCGTCGAGCGTCACCTCGCCGCCCGCCGGCGGCCCGCTGATGGTGAACGGCAGCGCGTCGTTGTCGATGCGGGCCCCGAGCGAGCGCAGCGCGTCGAGGATGGGCCCCATCGGGCGCTTGCGCGCATGGGGGTCGCCGTCGAACGAGACGGGCCCGTCGGCCAGCGCCGCCATCGGCGGCACGAACCGCATCACCGTGCCGGCCAGGCCGGCGTCGATGCGCGCGCCGCCGCGGATCGGGCCCGGCGTCACCGCCCAGTCGACCCCCGCCGAGGTCTCGCTCACGGCCTCCAGCGTGGTGCCCAGCGCGCGCAGGGCCGCCACCATGAGGTCGGCGTCGCGGCTGCGCAGGGCCTGCCGGACAGCTCCTGGACCGTCGGCGAGCGCGGCCAGCAGGAGCGCGCGGTTGGTCACCGACTTGGAGCCGGGCAGCGGGACGGTGGCGGCGACGGGAGCCGTCGCCGTCGGTGCGGGCCAGTGCGGAGCGGGCGTGGCGGCGGGCGTGGTGGCGGGCATGGTCAAAGAGTACTGGCCGTCGGCGGCGGGGGTCACAGCCTGTGGATGACGGCTGCCGTGCGGTCGCTCCCTGTGGATGGACGTACCGAAGAGATGGCAGTGTGGGGGCATGTGCGGTAGATACGCCTCGGCGCGCAAGAAGCACGAGCTCCTCGAGGAGTTCCAGGTCGAGCAGGACGGCGACCCCGACAAGGAGCTCGGCGCCGACTACAACGTCGCGCCCACCAAGAACGTCTACGCCGTGCTGAGCCGGGTGCCCAAGGAGGCCGCGCGGGCGGTACGGCAGCTCAGGATCGTCAAGTGGGGCCTGGTGCCGGCCTGGGCCAAGGACCCGTCGATCGGCTCCCGGCTGATCAACGCCAGGGCCGAGACGCTGGCCGAGAAGCCGTCCTACCGGCAGGCGTTCGCCAAGCGCAGGTGCCTGCTGCCGGCCGACGGCTACTTCGAGTGGATGCCGGTCGAGGGAGAAAAGAAGAAGAAGCAGCCGTACTTCATCCATCCGGCCGACGGCGGGGTGCTGGCCATGGCGGGCCTGTACGAGTTCTGGAAGGACCCGTCCAGAGATGACGACGACCCGCTCAAGTGGCTGGTGACCTGCACCGTCATCACCACGGACGCCGAGGACCAGCTCGGCCGCATCCACGACAGGATGCCCATGATGATCGATAGAGACCACTGGGCGGAGTGGCTCGACCCCAAGCTCACCGACACCACGCAGGCGGGGCGGCTGCTGGTGCCCGCCGAGCCGGGACGGCTCACCGCGTACGCGGTCTCCACGGACGTCAACAACGTCCGGAACAACGGCCCCGACCTCATCAAACCTCTCCCGGAGGAGGAGGAAACCGCGCTTTTCTAAAGGTGTAAAAAGCTCGGCAAGTGGGCATCCGGTGAGGAAAGCGATGCAACCGTTCACTCGGTGTCACCGCCAACATTGCCCCTTGATCCACCGGGCGGGACATCCGGGGAGTCCTGGCCGCGGGTTTGCCCCCTTCTTACCCGGAGGTGCGGATTCGTGGACGTCACGACCGCTCGTGAGCGGCTGGAAGAAATGCTCGCCGACCTCGATCGCTCGATCGGGGTCCTGCGCGGCGAGCCCGTCGGAGTGCGCGACCGCTCGGCCGCCGACGCCGGCTCCGACCTGACCGACGCGGACCGGGCCCAGGCCATGCTGACCGTGGCCAACAGCCAGCGGCAGGCGATCGTCGAGGCGATCAGGCGCATCGACGAGGGCGCGTACGGCCGGTGCGTCGACTGCGCCAAGCCGGTGCCTGAGGGGAGGCTGGAGGCCCGCCCCGAGGCCGCGCGCTGCGTGCCCTGCCAGGGCAAGCGCGAACGCCGCCGCTGACCGGTGCGGAGGGCGCACTCGCCGGACACGAAGAACGGCGAGGTGGGCTCACTTCTTACGGGCGCTGGCCACCAGGTGGATGCCGACGGTGTCGTCGTCGTCGGGGTGGGCTTCGAGCTCGGTGCGCACGAGGTAGTTGAGCGCCCGCGCGTCGGAGCCGAGCACGTGGTCGACCGTGGAAGGCGACAGCACCGTACGGGGCCGCATCCACTCGATCTCCAGGCCGGCGCCCTGGAGCAGCTCGCGCAGCTGCGTGCTGCTGAAGCAGCGGGTGATGCTGCCGTCGGGCCACGGCACGAGCATGACCTCGCCGGTCTGCCGCAGGTGCTGCCACTGCCCCTGCTCGGCCAGGATCGCCATGCCGAGCACCAGGGAGTCGACGCACACCAGGGCGCGCCCGCCGGGCTTGAGCACCCGGGCGACGTCGTTCATGGCGGACTCGGCCATGAGCTCGATCGACATCACGCGCTCTTCCGCGAGCACGGCGTCGACGCTCTCGTCGGGCAGGAAGGCCAGATCGTCGGCGCGCACGTGGCGTACGCGGTCGGCGTCGCGCAGCCGCGACTGCCCGTCGACGGTACGGCGGAAGTCGAGCACCTCGATCACCCGGTGTCCGGCTCTGGCGGCCTGGCCTGACCATCGCCCGCGCCCGCCCGACAGGTCGAGGATGACGGAGGGCTGGGCGGGGAGCCATCGGTTGAGTTGTTCGGCGGCGACGGCGCGGTAGAAGGTCCAGTACGGCCCGAGCGTCCCTGAGCCGTTCAGTTCCTCGGCCGGAATGGGCAGCACACGCGACTCCTGGGTTCCGGAAAAAGGGCTACCAGCCGGTACGTATGACGTTCCCCGCACCGGGTCCTTCGTACCTTCTATCTTGCGGGAACAGACAAGGGCGCGGGCGTGTTGCGACGAGCATGCTCACATTGGCACACCCCCAGCCCGCTGACCGGGTGGTCGCGAGCCAGCGGGTATCCTCCCCTGAGTACGGTGTACCGCCACAGCCGGCCACCGGTGATCTTAGGGGGGTGGGTCCGGTGCCCGCGACAGGCGCGGAGACGCTGGAGCAGCGAAGCGAGCGATTCGAGCGCGACGTCATGCCGTATCTCGAGCAGCTCTACTCCGCCGCGCTCCGGATGACCCGAAATCCCGCGGACGCGGAGGACCTGCTGCAGGAGACCTTCGCCAAGGCGTTCGCGTCGTTCCACCAGTTCCAGCAGGGCACGAACCTGAAGGCGTGGCTCTACCGGATCCTCACCAACACCTTCATCAACAGCTATCGCAAGAAGCAGCGGGAGCCGAGGCAGTCCGGCACCGAGGAGATCGAGGACTGGCAGCTGGCGCGGGCCGAGTCCCACACCTCAAGTGGCCTGAAGTCCGCCGAGGTCGAGGCGCTGGAGCACCTGCCCGACGGTGACATCAAGCAGGCGCTGGCGGCTCTGCCGGAGGAGTTCAGGATCGCGGTCTACCTGGCCGACGTCGAAGGCTTCCCCTACAAGGAGATCGCCGACATCATGGGCACTCCCATCGGCACCGTGATGTCGAGGCTGCACAGAGGACGCAGGCAGCTGCGGGGCCTCCTTGAGGACTACGCCCGCGAGCGTGGCCTGGTCCCGTCGGAGGGATCGAAATGAGCTGTGGCAAGCCGCACGACACCGACTGTCGTGAAGTGCTCGACAAGGTCTACGCCTACCTCGACGGCGAGCTGACGGAGGGGGACGTCGCCGACATCAAGGTGCACCTTGACGAGTGCAGCCCGTGCCTCAAGGAATACGACCTGGACAAGGCAATCAAGGCGCTGGTCCACAAGCACTGCGGCTGCGACCCGGTCCCGGCCGACCTGCGCTCCAAGGTGCTCGATCGCATCGCGCAAGTGAGGTCGGAGCTGGCCGACTAAGATTCACTTCATGCGCGTGTTGGTCACCGGGGGTGCCGGGTTCATCGGATCGAATCTCGTCGATCGCCTGCTGGCCGACGGCCATGAGGTCGATGTGGTCGACGACCTGTCGTCCGGCAGTCGCGACAACCTGGCCGGAGCCGTGACCAGTGACCGGTTCCGGCTGCACGAGATGGACATCCGCGACCGCGCGCTCGTGGAGCTGATGACCGAGCTGCAGCCGGAGGTGGTCTGCCACCTGGCCGCGCAGATCAGCGTGCGCAAGAGCGTGGCCGACCCGGCGCACGACGCCAGGCTCAACGTCGAGGGCACGGCCGCGGTGCTGGCCGCGGCCCACGAGGGGCGCACGCGCAAGGTGGTGTTCGCCTCGTCGGTGGCCGTCTACGGGCGTCCTGCCACGATCCCGGTGCCGGGTGACGCGGCCACCGATCCGCGCTCGCCGTACGCGGCCTCGAAGCTGAGCGGCGAGATCTACCTCGCCACGTTCAAGGCTCTTTACGGCCTCGAATACACCACGCTGGTGCTGTCCAACGTCTATGGCCCCCGCCAGGCGCCCGAGGGCGAGGCGGGCGTGGTCTCCATCTTCACCGACGCGCTGCTCACCGGCCGGCCCACGGTCGTCTTCGGCGACGGCACCCAGACCCGCGACTACGTCTACGTCGAAGACGTGGTCGACGGCTTCGTGCGGGCGTGCGGGCCCGAGGGCAACGGCCGCCGCTTCAACCTCGGCACCGGCATCCAGACCACCGACCGCCGCCTGCACTCGCTCATCGCCGACGCCGCGGGCGCCCAGGACAAGCCAGGCTTCGCGCCGCCGCGCCCCGGCGACCTGCCCGCGATGGCGGTCGACCCGGTGCCGGCCCACGAGGGGCTCGGCTGGCAGCCCAGGGTCGACCTGGCGACCGGGGTGAAGAAGACCGTCGAGTGGGCCGCCACGCGTCGCGGCAAGTAGTGACTTGATTACGCTTTGCTTGCGATTTCCGACTCTCCCCATGCGGCCACCCCGTCTTCTGTAGCGTGAATCCCACAAGTCGACGTGGAGGCATGTGGATGTCGAAGGTTACGGTCGCCCGGCTGCTCACCGCCCTCGTGCTGATCGCCCCTGTGGTCGTGCTCATGAGCGGTGGCGTGGTGCCACCTGGGGTGTCCTGGACCTGATAACTATGGGGGGCCGCCATGCGTGATCTGCCGTGGCCCGCAAGGGTCTATCTGGTCGCCGTGATCGGTGCGGCGGCCGCTCTCATCGTTCGCGGCGTGATCGTGTCCGGCGCGCCCGTGGCCACGGAGGACCTTGACATCCTCCTGGTGCTCGCCCTGCTGTTCCTGGTCTGCGAGTCGATGCCGACGCTGCTCAACATGGAGCAGACCGCCGTGTCCGTCAGCTTCTCCGCCTCGCTGGCGGCCGTGGTGCTGATCGGGCCGGAGGGGGCGGCGCTGGTCGGGCTGACCGCGATGGTCAGCGTCCGGCCCGGCCTGCCGCTGGTCAAGCGGCTGTTCAACGGCGCGCAGTTCGCCATCTGCGGCTACACCGCGGGGCGGGTCTACGAGGCGCTCGACGGCCGGGTCGGCGTGCCCGACGTCAACGCCTTCGACGACCTCATCGGCCCGTACGTCGCCGCCACCGCCGTCTTCGTGCCGCTCAACATCGCGCTCACGCTCACCATGATCGGGCTGGCCACGCACGTGCGGGCCACCGAGATGCCGCGCCGCGGCATGGCCCAGTTCCTGCTTTCCTACCTGGGTTACGGCACGTTCGGGCTGCTCGTGGCCGGGCTGTGGGCCACGGTGGCGTCGATCTCGGCGGTGCTGGTGCTGGTGCCGCTGTTCGTGGCGCGGTGGGCGTTCGGGCAGTATCACGCGCAGCAGCGCTCGTACGACGCCACGATCGCCGCGCTCTGCCAGGCGGTCGAGACGAAGGACTACTACACCCGCGGCCACTGCACGCGCGTCTCGCACGCCTCGTCCATGATCGCGCAGGAGATCGGCATGGGCCACGAGCGGGTGCGGGCCATCCGCTATGCCGGCATGCTGCACGACGTCGGCAAGCTCGGCGTGCCCACCAAGGTGCTGCAGAAGGACGGGCCGCTGACCGAGGAGGAGTTCGCGGCGATCCAGCTCCACCCGATGCGGGGGCTGGAGATCGTGCGCGGCATCGGTTTCCTCGACGAGGCGTACGCCGGGATCATGCACCACCACGAGCGCCACGACGGCACCGGCTACCCGATGGGCCTGGCGGGCGATGAGATCCCCGAGTTCGCCAAGGTCATCGCGGTGGCCGACGCGTTCGACTCGATGACGTCCGACCGCTCCTACCGGGGGGCGCGGCCGGTGCCGGTGGCGCTCGACGAGCTGCGCAGGAGCGCCGGCACGCACTTCGACCCCGTCATGGTGGCGGCGTTCATCCGCGCGCTCGAGCGTGAGCCGTGGCAGCCGCCGCGCCGGGTCGACCCGCCGCCTCCCGAGGTCGCCGAGACGCAGATCAAGGACCACGACGACCCGACCATGCCCATCCAGGTCGTGACCGGGCCATGATCACCACCGAACGCGTCAGGCCGCGGGACCGCTCGCTGCACAAGGTCCTGCGCAGGCTCGACTCGGGGCAGCTGCTGCTCATCTGCGCGGCCGGGCTGGTCGCGCTGACCGGAGTGGCGTACACCGCGGCCCAAGGGCTGGACAAGCCGGAGATCGCGGTCGGGTTCGGCGCGCTGATCGCGGTCGGCGAGCTGGCCAGGCTGACCATGCCGGGCAACAGGGAGGTGGCGCCCATCGGGGCCGCCGCCGCGCTGGGCTACACGCTGCTGCTCGACCTCAGCCAGAACCAGCTGCGCCACTCGGCGCTGCAGGTAGTCGCGGTGATCGCGGTCGGCATGCTGGCAGGGGCGCTGCCGCACCTCGCCGTGGGCCGGCCGCCGCGCCTCGACGCGATGGCGCGCCGGCTGCTCACCAGCGCGCTGCTGGCCTTCGCCTTCCGGCCGCTCGCCGACCCGCTCTACCACCTCACCAAGCCGCCCACCAGCACCTGGTGGCCGGCGCTGGCCGTGATGGTGACGCTCATCACGATCACGCTGCTCATCGACGTGCTGATCGCCGCGCTGCTCCGGGCCGAGCAG
Source organism: Nonomuraea salmonea (assembly GCF_042428605.1). Lineage (NCBI taxonomy): Bacteria > Bacillati > Actinomycetota > Actinomycetes > Streptosporangiales > Streptosporangiaceae > Nonomuraea > Nonomuraea salmonea. The sequence continues at coordinate 147,696 of NZ_JBHMCF010000064.1, read as the reverse complement.
GTGCGCACCGCGTTCAGGGTGGCCGTGCGCGACGAGCTCAACATGGCCTTCCCGCTGGGCGCCGCCGTGGGCTCGTCGGGCGTGCTGCTCGCGCTCGCCACGCACAGCATGGACCTCGTGGCGCTGCTGGTGTTCGCCGCGCCGCTGCTGGTCACGCAGGTGGCCTTCCGCAAGTACGCCGGCATCCGCGCCACCTACCTGCAGACCGTACGCGCCCTGTCCAGGGTCACCGAGGTCGGCGGCTACGTCGAGCCGGGCCACTCGCGCCGGGTCAGCCGTCTGGCCGTCGCCGTCGGCAGGGAGCTGGGCATGGCCGAGCCGGAGCTGCTGGAGCTGGAGTACGCCGCGCTCATGCACGACATCGGCCAGCTCTCGCTGCGCGACCCCATCCCGGGAGGAGCGACCGTGCTGACCGAGCCCGAGCAGGCCCGCCGCATCGCCGAGCTGGGCGCCGAGGTGATCAGGCAGACCGGCGTGCTCGACCGGGTGGCCGAGGTGGTCAGCAGGCAGTGCGACGCGATCGCCGACGACCCGCCGCTGTCGAGCCGCATCATCAAGGTCGCCAACGCCTACGACGACCTGGTGGGGCCCTCGACCGACCGCGACAGGAGCGGGGCGGCGCTGGAGCGCATCCGCCTGTCGGCGGGGAGCGCGTACGATGCCCATGCGGTGGAGGCGCTGGCCCGCGTGATCGACCGCGGCCGGATCTAGCAGCTACAGCCGGGCGTACGCCGCGGGGGTTTCCGGGCGTGCACTTTTGTGGGGTTCCTACAGATCGCGCTGGCCGGATCGGTGGTTTCGGGGGAAAGGGGTCAGGGCGTCGGCGGTCGTAGGGTGGTCGGCGTGCTTACTGAGACGCTCGGACCCGTTCTGATCGCCAACCGAGGGGAGATCGCGCGGCGGATCATCCGCACGGTCAAGCAGCTCGGCCTGCGCGCCATCGCGGTTCACTCCGAGGCCGACGCCGACCTGCCCTTCGTCCGCGAGGCCGACGAGGCCGTGCTGCTCGGACCGGCCAACCCGGCGCAGAGCTACCTCGACATCGTCAAGGTGCTGGAGGCGGCGCGGGCGACCGGCGCGAAGGCGGTCCACCCCGGCTACGGCTTCCTCGCCGAGAACGCCGCGTTCGCCAGGGCCGTGATCGAGGCCGGCATGGTGTGGATCGGGCCGTCGCCCGAGGCCATCGACAAGATGGGCGACAAGATCAACGCCCGTAACCTCATGGAGGCCGCCGGGGTGCCGGTCGCGGCGGGCACCCGCGAGCCGGTGACCGACCTGTCGCTGGCGCTGAGGGCCGCCGAGTCCATCGGTTACCCGGTCATGGTCAAGACCGCGGGCGGCGGCGGTGGCATCGGAATGAGCGTGGCCTACGACGACGAGGGGCTGGCCAAGGCGTACGAGCAGGCCGCGCGGGCGGCGGCGAGGTTCTCCGGCGACGCGCTCGACGGGCCCGCCGTGCTGCTCGAGCGCTACATCGCGCGGGCCCGCCACGTCGAGGTGCAGATCCTCGGCCTGCCCGACGGCAGGGTGGTGGCGCTGGGCGAGCGCGACTGCTCGGTGCAGCGCCGCCACCAGAAGGTCGTCGAGGAGTCTCCTTCGCCCGGCATCAGCCCCGAGCTGCGCGAGCGCATGCTGGCGGCGGCGGTGCGGGCCGGCGAGACGGTCGGCTACGTCGGCGCGGGCACGGTCGAGTGCCTGGTCGACGCCGACGCCCAGGACTTCGTGTTCCTGGAGATGAACACCAGGCTCCAGGTGGAGCACCCGGTCACCGAGCTGGTCACCGGCCTCGACCTGGTCGAGCTGCAGCTGCGGGTGGCGGCGGGCGAGAGCCCCGAGGTGCGGCCCGAGCCGCGCGGCCACGCGATCGAGTTCCGCGTCTACGCCGAGGACCCCAAGCGGTTCTTCCCCGGCCCCGGCACGATCACGGCCTGGGACGAGCCCGCGGGCGACGGCGTCCGCGTCGACTCGGGTTACACGGCGGGCAACACCGTCACGCCGTTCTACGACCCGCTGATGGCCAAGCTGTGCGTATACGGCTCGGACCGGGCAGAGGCGCTGGAGAAGGGCCGCAAGGCGGTGGCGGAGTTCGTCGTGGAGGGCCCGAAGAACAACCTGCCGTTCTGTGCGGAGCTGCTGGAGAACGCGGAGTTCGCCACCGGCGACTACGACACCGGCCTGGTCGCGCGGATGCGCGCCTGAGGCCCATGAGATTGTTGGTTCAGTGAAAGAGGGGAGTCCCGGTGGCTGAGGTACGCGCTGAGATGGTGGCGAACGTGTGGAAGGTGGTCGTCAAAGAAGGCGACACCGTCTCCGACGGCGACACGCTCGTCATCCTCGAGTCCATGAAGATGGAGATCCCGGTGATCGCCGAGGACGACGGCGTGGTGGCGCAGCTCAAGGTCGCCGAGGGAGACGTGATCCAGGAAGGCGACCTGATCGCGGTCATCGAGTAGTGCGGGCGAGGAACCTGGCACGGTCGACCACGACGCGCTCGATCGTGCCCTTGCCCACCACGGAGCCGCGCTCGTCGTGCGCCTCGAAGGCGAAGACCAGCCGCCGCCCGTCGACCTCGGTCAGCTCGACGCCGACCTGCACGCGGGCGCCGAGCGGGCTGGCGGCCAGGTGGTCGAGGGCGACCCGGGTGCCGACGGAGGTCTCGCCCGGTGCGAGGTGCCTGGCGACGGCGCGTACGGTGGCCGCCTCCGCGAGGGCGAGCAACCTGGGCGTGGCCAGCACCGGCACGTCACCGCTGCCGATCTCCTTGGCGGTGTCGGCCATCTCGACCACGGTCGGGAGCTGGGCGCGCAGGCCTGGTGCGAGCGTCATGGGGTCAGCCTACGGGTGGTGGAATGGGCCTGTTGACTTCCCGGGAAACGCGGACAAGTGCGGTTGCAAGGCCTCAGGATAGGCTTTGTACGGCTTGAGGCATTTGAGTGGCATGTGGGACAGGTGAGTCGTACACTCTCTGAGTTCCGTGACCACTGTGTTACCTCACCGCGACAAAACTTCGCTTTGTTGGAGATCCGCGGGGTGGGAGAGGTTTCGGACGTAGGGGGGTAGCGGGGGAATCATGGTGGCCCAAGGGACGACGCTGGCGGGGCGGTATCGACTGGATACCCGCATCGGCGCCGGTGGCATGGGCGAGGTGTGGCGAGGTGAGGACACCGTCCTCGCCCGCACCGTCGCCGTCAAAGTGCTGCTCCCAGGCCGCATGCAGGACCCCGGCTTCGTCGCCCGCTTCCAGGGGGAGGCGCGGGCGATGGCCACCATCAACCACTCAGGAGTCGTGGACGTCTACGACTACGGCGTCAGCGGCGACACCGTCTACCTGGTGATGAAGTTCGTCGACGGCGAGCCGCTCGACCGGCTGCTCGCCCGGCTGGGCCGTATCCCGCCGCAGGCGGCCATGGAGCTCATCGCGCAGGCCGCATCGGCTCTGCAGGCCGTCCACGACCAGGGCATCGTGCACCGCGACGTCAAGCCGGGCAACCTGCTCGTGCAGCGTGACGGCACGCTCGTCCTGACCGACTTCGGCATCGCGCGCTCCGACATCGCGAGCCGGCTCACCGACGCCGGCATGGTGCTCGGCACCGCCGCCTACTGCGCCCCCGAGCAGGCCGAAGGCGCTCCCGTCACGCCCGCCGTGGACATCTACGCGCTGGGCGTCGTGGCGTACGAGTGCCTGGTCGGCCAGCGGCCCTTCGACGGTGACAGCGCGGTCACGATCGCGCTCAAGCACATCCGCGAGGCGCCGCCGCCGTTGCCCCAGGACATCCCGCAGTCGGTACGCACGCTCGTCGACATCGCCCTGTCGAAGGACCCGGCGCGGCGCTACCCCAACGCGCGCGCGATGAGCGAGGCCGCCAGGGCGATCGCCAGCGGGCATACCCCGGCCGCCCTGCCGGAGCCGCCCTCCGCCGCGCCCGCCACGGGGGCCACGATGGCGCCGCCGCCGGAGGCGTACCAGCAATCCGGCCAGTCCTACCAGCAGCGCGACACCGACCCCTACCAGACCGGCGCCCGGATGGCCCACGAGGACACCGCGCTGTCCGAGCGGCGCGGCGGGAGCAGGCGCGCCGCGAAGGCGCCGCGCAGGACCGGGCTGGTCGCCGGCATCGCGGCGGCCGTCGTGCTCGGCGCCGGCGCCGGCGCGGTCGCGCTGAGCGGCATCGCCACCACCCCGGCCGAGCCGACGCAGTCCATCAGCGCCGCCGCCAACGCGGGCGACGGCAAGGAGGGCAAGCCCAAGACCAGCAAGCCTCCCAAGCCGACGACCAAGGAACCCGAGGTCACCGAGGAGCCTGAGCCCGTGCCGACCCGGGAGCAGACGGTCAACCGGCCGCACACCCCCAGGCCCTCGGTCACGAAGACCACCCCGGAGCCCACGAAGACGCCCACCACCACGCCGTCCAGCAGCCCCACGCCGTCGAAGACGCCCACCAGCACCCCGACGGACAAGAAGGTGCCGGTGCCCAACGTGGTCGGCAAGCGTTTCCTCGAAGGTCAGGGCATCATCGAGGCGGCCGGGCTCCTGCCGCGCACCGACGACCGCACCACCACCACCGACGGGCGGCGCTGCGGGCGGATCAAGCAGACCACCCCGGGCCCGGGCAAGAGGGTCGAGAAGGGCACGGAGGTCGTGCTCGTCATCGTCGACAGCGCCTGCCCCGAGGACGAGCCGCCGCCCAGCCCCACGCCGACCCCCACACCCTCCAAGAACCAGTGACGGCTCAGACCCCCGTCGTGTTGCGGGGGTAGGCGACCTGCGGGTCCGTCGCGATGTTCACCATGTACGGCAGCCCCGAGTCGAACGCCCTGCGCAGCGCCGGACCGATCTCCGACGGCTTGGTCACCAGCTCGCCGCCGCCGCCCAGCGCGGTCACCACCTGGTCGTAGCGGCACTGCGGCTGCAGCTCGGCGGCCACGTCGTAGCCGTACAGCAACTGCATGGGGTGCTTCTCCAGGCCCCACATGCCGTTGTTGCCGCAGATCATGACGACGGGCAGTCTGTGGCGGACGAGGGTGTCGACGTCCATCAGCGAGAAGCCCGCGGCGCCGTCGCCGAGCAGCAGCACGACCTGGGAGGACGGCCTGGCCAGGCGGGCGGCGATGGAGTAGCCGAGGCCGGTGCCGAGACAGCCGTACGGGCCCGGGTCGAGCCAGTTGCCCGGCTGCTTCGGCTCGACGTACTTGCCCGCGTACGAGACGAAGTCGCCGCCGTCGCCGATCACCACGGCGTCGTCGTCGAGGACCTTGGCCAGCTCGCCGTAGATGCGCATGGGGTGGATCGGGTCGGAGCCGGCGGCCAGCAGCTCGGCGTCGCTCGCGGTGGCGGCCGCGGCCGTGCCGGACAGCTTCGTCACCCACGACGCGTACGCGTCGGGCTTGACCCCCGCCTCCCCGCATGCCGTGCCGAGGCTCCAGAACACCACCGACAGGTCACCGGCGGCGGACGCGGCCGGCTGCATGTGGGTGGCGAGCTGCGAGGGCGCGTCGGCGATGTGCACCACCCTGGCGAGCGGCGCGCCGTCCTTGCCGCCGAACCAGCCGTAGCCGAGCCGGAAGTCGAGCGGCGTGCCCACCACGATCACCAGGTCCGCCTGCCCGAACGCCATGCCCCTCGCCCTGGTCGCCAGCAGTTCGTGGCCCGCGGGCAGGATGCCGCGGCCCTGGCCGTTGGGGATGACCGGCAGCCGCCAGGTCTCCGCGAAGTCGCGGGCCGCCTCCTCGGCGCGGTCCATCCACACGTCGGAGCCGTAGACCAGGACCGGGCGCTCGGCCTCGGCCAGCAGGCGCGCGATGCTCGCCAGGTCGTCGGGGTCGGGCTCCAGCGGGGACGGCGTCTGCGTGTGCACCTCGTGCACCGGGGAGGGCGAGAACAGGTGGTCCATGTAGACGTCGAGGAAGACCGGCCCGCGACGCGGCGCCACCGCCGTACGGAAGGCGACCTCGACGTCCTGCCCGACCGAGTCGGCGGCGCTCGCCGTGAACGCCAGCTTCGTGATCGGGTCGAGCAGCGGCGGATGGTCCATCTCCTGGAGCGCGCCGCTGCCCCAGCGCGACTGGGGCGCCCGCCCGCCGAGCACCACCACCGGTGAGCCGTTGAAGTGGGCCGTCGCCACGCCGCTCACCCCGTTGGTGATGCCGGGGCCCGCCGTCAGCACGGCCAGGCCGGGGCTCCTGGTCAGCCGGGCGGTCGCCTCCGCGGCGAAGACCGCGCTCTGCTCGTGGCGTACGTCGAGGATGCGCATGCCCTCGTGCACCGCGCCGTCGTAGAGGGGGAAGACGTGCCCTCCCGACAGGGTGAACATCGTCTCGACGCCATAGGCCTTGGACACGGCGACGGCGGCGTCACCGGCGTGCTTCGCAGACTCCATGCCGGGAACTTACCAACCAGTCACCCGAGTAAACAGGTCTCGACCGACGCGTTGATCGGTCATTGGCAACAGATCGTGACCAAGCCGTCCTCGGTGGTCGCGACGATCGTCTTGGGGGAGCCGGTGGTCTGCCGGACGTCGACCGTGGTGTTGGTGCCGGTCGCGGTGACGTCGTACGCGCTGTCGCGGCCCGCCTGCGGCGGCAGGTTCACCATCACGTCGCCGGTGGTGCGGACGACGGCCTTGACCTGCGACGGCGCTCCCGCGAAGCGCAGGTCGAGGTCGCCGGTGCCGACCTCGACGTCGGCCCGCTGGCCGCCGAGGTCGTCGGCGTCGACGCTGCCCGTGCCCGTGCGCGCCCACAGGTCGCCCGCGACCGCGTGCACGTCGAGGTCACCCGACACCGAGGTCAGGCGTACGTCGCCGAACAGCTCGGAAACCGCCAGACCGCCGCCCCTGGTGCTCGCGTCGAGGTTCGTCTCCGGCGGCACGAACAACGTGTAGTCGGCGTGGCAGAACGGCCCGTCGGGCTGGTCGCCTCCGGGACAGACCGCGTCGAGCAGGAGCGTGCGGGAGCCGGCGTCCCACTCCTCCGTCACCGTCGGGCGGTCCCTGGTCCAGCGCAGTGAGCGCTCGAGCAGCAGCTCGCCCGCCTTGCCCGGCAGCACGTACAGGCCGACCCTGCCCTTGCCGGTCTTCACCCGCAGGCTCTCGCCCTCGAACGGGATCGAGCGCATCGTGACCTCCGTCGGCGTGCGCGCCCGCGCGAACCCCCGCCAGAGCACGGCCGTCGAGATCGTCAGCGCGATCACCGTGGCCGCCGCGCCCGCCATCAGCCAGACCGCTCTCACGGCAGGCTCCTGATCTTCAGGAACTGCAGCACCGCCAGCACCCGCCGGTGGTCGCCCTCGGCCGGCGACAGGTCGAGCTTGGTGAAGATGTTGCCGATGTGCTTGCCCACCGCGCCCTCGCTGAGCACCAGAGCCTGCCCGATGCCGGCGTTGGAGCGGCCCTCCGCCATCAGCTGGAGCACCTCGTGCTCGCGCGGCGTCAGGCGCTCAAGCGGGTCGTTGTTGCCGCGCAGCAGCAGCTGGGAGACCACCTCGGGGTCGAGCGCGGTGCCGCCCTGCCCCACCCGGCGCAGCGCGTCGATGAACTCCGTCACGTCGGCCACCCGGTCCTTCAGCAGGTAGCCGACCCCGCCGGTCGCGGCCGAGGCCAGCAGCTGGGCGGCGTAGCGCTCCTCGACGTACTGCGAGAGCACCAGCACCGCCAGCTTCGGCTGCTGGCGGCGCAGCACCAGCGCGGCGCGCAGGCCCTCGTCGGTGTGCGTGGGCGGCATGCGCACGTCGGTGATGACCAGCTCGGGCTGATGCTCCTCGACCGCGCGCAGTAACCCCTCGGCCTCGTCAACGGCCGCCACCACCTGCATGCCGGCCGCGTCGAGCAGCCGGATCAGCCCCTCGCGCAGCAGCACGGAATCCTCTGCGAGCACTACTCGCACGGCAGCTCCACCTCGATCGTCGTCGGTCCCCCGAGAGGGCTGGACAGCCGCAGGGCGCCGTCCACGGAGTCGACCCGCTGGGCCAGGCCGCGCAGCCCGGTGCCGCCGTCCATCCTCGCACCACCGCAGCCGTCGTCCCACACGAGCAGATGCAGGCGGTCTCGTTCCCGCCGCACGCTCACCTCGGCCTTGGTGGCCGCCGCGTGCTTGGCGATGTTCGTCAGCGCCTCCGACACGATGAAGAACGCCACCGCCTCGATCGTCGGCGTGGTCCGCCGCTCGATGTCCACGCGCAGCTTCACCGGGAACGGCGCGCGGGCCGCCACGCCCGACAGCGCCGCGTCCAGGCCCTGGTCGTTGAGCACCGCCGGGTGCAGGCCGCGGACGAAGTCGCGCAGCTCCTTGAGCGCCTGCTTGGCCTCCTCGTGGGCCTGCTCGATGGCCTCGCGCGCCGGGTCAGGCAGGTCGGTCAGCGTCGCCCTGGCCAGGCCCAGGTTCATCGCCAGCGACACCAGCCGCTGCTGGGCGCCGTCGTGCAGGTCGCGCTCGATCCTGCGGCGCTCGGCGTCGGCCGCGTCGATCACGCCGGCCCGGCTCTCGGTCAGCGTCTCGATGCGCTGGCCCAGCTCGCTGCGGCTCGGGCCGAGCAGCGCACGCGCCACCGACAGGTCCAGCACCGCCATGCCGCGCGCCAGCAGCGGCGCGAGCAGCGCCAGGCTCAGGCCCACGAGCATGTAGACGAACACGACCTTGCCGTCCCTGAGGTCGAACTCGAACTCCAGCGGCGGCGGCTGCAGCTTGGGCGGCAGAAACGCCAGCAGCCCCACGACGGCGCCACCCCACGCCAGCGCCACCAGGAACACGCCCACCAGGCTCACCCAGGGGGAGAGCAGGTGGTAGCAGATCTGCCGCCACGTCGCGGTGGCGCGCAGGTTCGCAGGAGAGCGTACGGGCGGGATGCGGGAGCCCAGGAACGCCTCGAACCTCGACCGCTGCACCCCCGTGAACCTCGGGACCGCCCGCACCAGCAGCGGCGGCGCCACGGCCAGGGCCAGCGTGAGCGCGCCGAGCAGCATGGCCAGGGGCAGGCCCACCATCACGTGCGCCGTGTCCAGCCAGGCACGGGCCGACCAGGGACGGGGGACTTTCATGTCGTCAACGGTAATGATCGGCGGCGGGGCCGTGAAATGGGCCTGGTGTGCCGGTGGATGGTAGGGCTAACCCCACCCATCAGGCGGTCTGGCGGAAGCGGGCCGGGTCGAAGGCGCCGCCCAGCGCGGCACCGAGGCCCCGCCTGGCCACGTCCAGGAACGTCTCAGGCCCGGGCAGCGCACCGGCCCCGTCGGGCAGCGCGCCGGCCAGGGGCCGCGCCGCCAGCATCTCCAGGTCGGCGACGGCGGAGCGCTCCGCGAGCCCGGGCGCGGCGGGCCACCGCCCGATGACGACCCCCGCGAGGTCGAGCCCCCGATGCGCGAGCGCCTCCAGGGTGAGCGCGGTGTCGTTCACCGTGCCGGCGCCGGGGCTCACCACCACGAGCACCTGGGCACGCAGCGTACGCGCGAGGTCGGCCACGGTGGCGCCGTCCTCGTCGTAGCGATCGAGCAGCCCGCCCGTCCCCTCCACGAGCACCAGCCGGTTGCTCTCCGACAGCTCCCGCACGAGGGTGACCGCCGCCGACATGGACACGGGCGGCAGCCCGGCGGCCCGAGCGGCCGCGGCGGGCGGCAACGCGTCGGGGAACCGCCCCAGCTCGAACGTCGTCCTGACCCCGGAGAGCCGCATCACCCGATCGACGTCACCGTCGTCCCCGGCGCCGACTCCGGTCTGCGCCGCCTTGACCACGGCCACCTCGGCTTTCCGAGCGACCGCCAGCGCCGCCACCGCCGCGGTCACCACGCTCTTCCCCACACCGCTGCCGGTACCCGCGACGACGAGAACGCTCATGACTCAAGCGTAGGGAAAGGGCGGTCAGGGGCGGCGGAGGCGGGTGACGAACTTGTAGCGGTCGCCGCGGTAGAGGCTCTGGGCCCACTCCACCGGGTTGCCGTCGGCGTCGAAGGCGTGCCGGGTGAGCAGGAGCATGGGGAGGCCGACGTCCACGCCCAGGGCCTTGGCATCGTAGGGGGTGGCGAGGACGGTCTCGATGATCTCCTCGGCGTCCGTCAGGCGCACGTTGTAGGCGTTGTGCAGCGTCTCGTACAGGGAGGCGTGCACTTCGAGCTCGCGGCGCAGGCGGGGGAAGCGGCGGGCGGACAGGTGGGTGGTGTCGATGGAGACGGGCTCGCCGTTGGCCAGGCGGAGGCGGTGGATGCGCAGGACGCGGCCGCCGGGGTTGATGGCCAGGCGGCGGGCGAGTGCCTCGTCGGCGGTGATGTAGCCGATCTCGAGGATCTTGGTGTCGGGTTCGAGGCCGGCGGTGCGCAGGTCCCCGATGTACGAGGTGAGCTGCAGCACCTGGGCCACCTTGGGCTGCGCGACGAAGGTGCCCTTGCCCTGGATGCGCAGCAGCCGCCCCTCGACGACCAGCTCGGTCAGGGCTTGGCGGACGGTGGTGCGCGAGGTCTCGAACCGGACGGCGAGCGTGCGTTCCGGCGGGAGCGCGGTGCCGGGGGAGAGGGTCTTGGTGAGTTCGAGCAGGGCCCGTTTCACGTCGTAGTACTTCGGCACGCGGGGGCTGTCGTCGCTCACGCTCTCACCTTCACTTCTGCCACGGCGGTGAGGGCGTGTCTGGTCACCGCGAGATCATCGGAACTCACTTCGGCCCGAGTGGTCAACCGCGGGCCGCGGCGGCCGACCGGCGCCGGGCGCGTGCGGGTGTGGGCACGCGCGGATCCGGGCAGCTCAGGTTGATGGTGAAGGATATCCACAGCAGCGTGCGCGATCGCAACCGAGACGGGCTCGCGCGCCGTGTCGCGCCGGTGCCGGGAGGACGTCGCGCTCGTGTGGATCACCTCCGGCTCGCCGCGGAGCGGCTCGTTCTCGGTGGCTCGCGGCTTCGGCGGTATGACGCTTCTCACAGTATGAGATTTCGTGACAAGTCCAGCTATGTGGGCGATGTCGTCACCCTTGTCGTCAAACATGCCCGCCTGCCCGGGGGTCGGTTTGGTTGTTGCGGGGGAAAGCACGCATGATGCACTCGTGCCGACTCTCAGCGACCTCGTAGCCCGCCACACCGCGCTCGACGAAGCGGATCTCGACTGGCTGCACTCGCTGGTCTCCGACTGGCAGCTGCTGGCCGACCTGTCGTTCGCCGACCTCGTGCTGTGGGCGCCGCTGCTGGGAGAGAACGGCTGGATCGCCATCGCCCAGATGCGCCCCACGACGGGCCCGACGGTCTACCACGACGACATCGTCGGCACGGTCGCGGCCAAGGGCGAGCGCCAGCTCATCGACACCGCATGGAACGAGCGGCGCATCTGCCGCGAGGGCGACCCCGACTGGTCCACGGGCGTGCCGGTCAGGGAGGAGACCATCCCCGTACGCCGGGCGGTCGAGGACGGCGAGGCCCGCTTCCTCGCGGTCATCCAGCGCTCGACGAACCTCTCCTCGGCCCGCACCCCCTCCCGCCTGGAGCTGACCTACCTGCAGAGCGCCTCCGACCTGGCGCAGATGGTGGCGGAGGGGCGCTTCCCCTTCTCGGGCGATGAGCCGATCCTGGTCCGCTCGCCGCGCGTGGGCGACGGCCTGCTCAGGCTCGACAGGGCCGGACGCGTCACGTACGCCTCCCCCAACGCGCTGTCGGCCTACCGCAGGCTCGGCCTGCACGCCGACCTCGTGGGGGCCGAGCTGGGCCGGGTCACCGCCCAGCTGTGCTACTCCGACGAGCCGATCAACGAAGACCTCATGATCGTGGCCAGCGGGCGCGCGGCCAAGGAGACCGAGGTCGAGTCGGGCGGCACGATCGTGCAGCTGCGCGCGATCCCGCTGATCGTCGGCGGCGGCCGCATCGGCGCGCTCGTCCTCATCAGGGACGTCACCGAGCTGCGCAGGCGCGAGCGCGAGCTGATGACGAAGGATGCCACCATCCGCGAGATCCACCACCGGGTCAAGAACAACCTGCAGACCGTGGCCGCGCTGCTGCGCCTGCAGGCCAGGCGGCTTCAGGTGCCGGAGGGCCGCGAGGCGCTGGAGGAGGCCGTACGCCGGGTCGGCTCGATCGCGATCGTGCACGAGACGCTCTCGCACGCGCCGGAGGAGTTCGTCGACTTCGACGAGATCGCCGACAGGGTGATCGCCATGGCGGGCGAGGTCTCGTCCCCCGAGGTGGCGGTCACGCCGCGGCGGGTGGGGGAGTTCGGCGTGCTGCCGTCGCTGATCGCCACCCCGCTGGCGATGGCGCTGACCGAGCTGTTGCAGAACGCGTTGCAGCATGGGCGGCCCAAGCGGCTGGAGGTGATGGTCGAGTCCGCGCACGAGCGGCTCAACGTGACCGTCTGGGACGACGGCCGCGGGCTGCCCGACGGCTTCGATCTCGACAGTTCCACCAGCCTGGGGTTGCAGATCGTGCGCACGCTGGTGGAAGGGGAGCTGTCCGGGCGGCTCACCGTCGAGCCGCGCCTGGAAGGCGGCACGGAGGTCGTTCTGTCGATCCCGCTTCCGCCCTGCTGACAGCGCCGTCGTAGGGTGGGGAGACTATGAAGGTCTTCAGGCGGTGGCGCGGGCACGGGCGCGGGCGGTGCGGCGCTTGAGCGCGCGACGCTCGTCCTCGCTCAGGCCGCCCCAGACGCCGGCGTCCTGGCCGGACTCGAGGGCCCACTTCAGGCAGGCGTCGACGGCCGGGCAGGAACGACAGACCTGCTTGGCCTCTTCAATCTGCATGAGTGCCGGGCCGGTGTTGCCGATCGGGAAGAACAGCTCGGGGTCCACGTCACGGCAGGCAGCTCGGTGGCGCCAGTCCATGCGTCCACTCCTTAGTAGATGGAGCCTTCGGTCGGGCTCCGTGCGGCTACTTTGTGAAGAGTTTCACTAACTCGCGCGAACAATGACCCGCATCCTGTGAGGACCGGGGTTGCCCGCCGCCCGTCGAGGACCCTGGGGTTGTTAAAGGTCCTACGTTCGGACGTCATGGTTGAGCCTGTCAGCCACGCAGAGTGCACGCAAGGGGGTTGGCGGTAAGTTTTGGCGGTTATGGATGTCGGATGCGTCACACAATGACCGAATGTAACCGGCTAGACCAGAACTTGTAACGCGTTCGGTGTAGACCGGAACGTCACCCGCTCGCGTTCGCCCAGGTAGTCACCGTCCAGCTGGAAGGCCACGGGACGGTCGGCGGTGAGCGTGAACTCGGCCTCGTCGTGGAGCTGGACGAGGTTCCGGCCGGACGGAAGGGCGTCGCTCTCCGTGAGGATGTGCCTGATCACCGGTGCGAGTGTGATAGGGCTCATCCTGCGCAGGCCGAGGAGGTCCAGGCCGGTCTCGAAGCTCGCCCACGGGGTGGGGCGCACGGGGCGGCTGCCGACGTACGTCCAGGGCGAGGTGTTGGAGATGATCGCCATGAACACCCCGCCGGCCGCCGGGATGCCAGGACCGGTCACCGTCATCGCGGGACGCCGCTTGTCCGTGGCCAGATAGTGCCTCAGAGCCGTGTTCACATACCGTGTGGGGGTTGCTTTACGGCCGGTGCCCCTCAGGCCCTCCACGGCCCGTACAACCTCGGCGTCGTACCCCATGCCCGAGCAGAACGTGAAGTAGCGGCTCTGGCCCTCCCACAGGGCCTGCCCCAAACCCACGGTCCTGCGCCGGCCCTCCCTGAGCGCCTCCAGCACCTGGCCCGTCGACTCCACCGGGTCGTTGGGCAGGCCGAGCGCGCGGGCGAAGACGTTGGCGCTGCCGCCGGGGATGACGATCACCCCAGGGCGTCCGGTGCTGGGGTCGTCGAGCGGCGGAGCCTCGCCGCCGTTGACGGGATTGAGCAGGCCGTTGACGGTCTCGTTGATGGTGCCGTCGCCGCCCAGCACGGCCACCACGTCGTAGCCCTTGGCGCGGGCGGTGGCCGCCAGTGACGCCGCGTGACCCCGGTAGCGGGTCTCTTCGACGGCAAGCTCCACGGCCGCCCCGAGTGCGCGGATGAGCACGTCGCGCGTACGGGCGTTCGTGGTCGTGGCCTTGGGGTTGACCAGCAGCATGGCGCGCATGCCGCCAGCGTATCCGGTGGAGCTTGTCCGGCTTATCGGCCGAACGTCCTGTTTCCCGCGCCGCGCGTCCCGGGAGGTAGGGTACGGACCGTGAACGGTCGCCCGCTTACCCTCCTCATCGCCGCCGCGGTCGTCGCCGTCGAGGGCCTCGTGGCGCTCGGGCTCGGCGTCTTCGTCGCCGTGGAGACCCTGACCGGCACGCCGGACGACATGACCACCGCCGTGGCGGAGGCGGTCTTCGGGCTGCTGGTGGGCGCCGGGCTGCTCTGGGTGGCCTGGGGCGGGCTGTTCAGGATGGAGCGGTGGGGGAGGTCGCCCGCGGTGCTGACCCAGATCTTCATGCTGCCGGTCTCCGTCACGCTGATCCAGTCGGACCAGCTGCAGCTCGGCATCCCGCTGATCGTGGTGGCCCTGGCCGGGCTGGTGACGCTGCTCGCTCCTCCCACCACCCACGCGCTCTACGGCGACGGTTAGCCGCGTTTTCCGCACGTCGCGCCGGGCGGGTGCGGAAAACCCGGTCAGTCGTCGGCCGTCAGGCCCTCGCGCAGCTGGGCCAGGGTGCGGGCCAGCAGGCGCGAGACGTGCATCTGGGAGATGCCCAGCTCGGTGGCGATCTGCGACTGCGTCATGTTGCCGAAGAAGCGCAGCAGCAGGATGCGCTTCTCGCGCGGCGGGAGCCGCTCCAGCAACGGCTTGAGCGACTCGCGATATTCGACGCCCTCGAGCGACTCGTCCACGATGCCGAGCGAGTCGGAGACCGCGGGCGCGTCGTCGTCGCCCGAGTCGGGCGCGTCGAGCGAGACCGTGGAGTAGGCGTTGGCCGACTCGAGCCCCTCCAGCACCTCCTCCTCGGTCATCTTGAGGTAGGTGGCCAGCTCGGCCACCGTCGGGGCGCGCCCCTCGCGCTGCGACAGGTCGCTGATCGCCTTGGTCAGCGAGAGCTTGAGCTCCTGCAGCCTGCGCGGCACGCGGACCGCCCAGCCCTTGTCACGGAAGTGCCGCTTGATCTCGCCGACGATGGTGGGCGTGGCGTAGGTGGAGAACTCCACGCCGCGGTTGAGGTCGAACCGGTCGATGGACTTGATCAGACCGATGGTGGCGACCTGGGTGAGGTCGTCGAGCCACTCGCCCCTGTTGCGGAAGCGGCGCGCCAGGTATTCGACCAGGGGAAGGTGAAGCTCGACCAGCTCGTCCCTGATGCGCTGGCGGCGCGGCTCCTCGGGGCCCAGCTCGGCCAGCTCGGCGAAGAGCATGCGGGCACGCACCCGGTCGGGCACGGCGTGTTCGCTGGTGGCCATGGCTCCAGTCCTTTCCGTCACGCCGGCCCCGCCGCATTCTGGGCAGCGCCTCGGCGCTTACGCAGGACGATCGCCATACGGTCGGGGGAGCCGGTCACCGCGTCGACGTCGTCGGCCAGGGCGGTCAGGACCATCCAGGCGAAGTCATCGCGTTTGGGCGCGGAGCTGCCGACGGTGGTCACCTCCACTCTGACCTGCATCTCCTGCCCCGTCAGCTCGAACTCGGCGGTCAGGTCGGTGCCCGGCACCGCCTCGCTGAGCAGCATGGCGCAGGCCTCGTCGACCGCGATGCGCAGGTCCTCGATCTCGTCCAGGGTGAAGTCAAGCCGCGCGGCCAGGCCGGCGGTAGCCGTACGCAGCACAGACAGGTAGGCACTCGCCGCGGGGAGCCTGATGCTCACCACGTCGCGGATGCCGGCCACGCCTTCCGCGCGCGTCTCGGTTTCCTCGGTCACGTTCCTCCTCGCGAATCCGCCGCTGACTGCAACTTACCGCCCCTGAGCGGTGCTTGGACGATTCAGACTCGCCATCAACGGAAAAGGCTCTGTGCGGCCGGGGACCGCACAGAGCCTTATGTGCCGTTTTAGGCGGCCTTGGTCTCCCAGAAGATCTTGGAGATTTCGTCGATCTTGCCCAGCAGGTCCTCGGCCTTGGCCACCTCGACGGTGCCCTTGGCGCCGGCCGCGCCGGCCAGCTTCGTGGCGTCCCAGAAGAGCTGGTGCAGCTGCGGGTACTGCTCCAGGTGCGGCGGCTTGAAGTAGTCGGTCCAGAGCACCCAGAGGTGGTGCTTGACCAGCTCGGCGCGCTCTTCCTTGATCTTGATGGCGCGGGCGCGGAAGACCGGGTCCTCGTTGGCCGCGTACTTCTCCATGATCGCCTTGACCGACTCGGCCTCGATGCGGGCCTGAGCGGGGTCGTAGACCCCACAGGGCAGGTCGCAGTGTGCGGAAGCGACATGCTTGGGTCGTAGCAGTCGTGCGAGCATCAGAAAGTCCTTCCTGGATGCTGAATCAGCTTGGTCCACTAACCGACCTTACTCGGGTCCCGACGCCTGCGGAGTAGGGGGTCACAGCCGATGAGAGTGCGTGTCGAAGGGGATTCGATGCGGCCCGCGCTGCAGCCGGGCGACTGGCTGCTGGTCCGGCGGGGCGCCGCCGTACGTCCTGGCGACCTCGTCGTCGCCCGCCTGCCCGGCGACCCCGACCGGCTGATCGTCAAACGCGCCCAATGGCACGGCGCCGACGGCTGGTGGCTGGAGAGCGACAACCAGCGGGCCAGCGGCCGCCGCGACAGCTGGGACTTCGGGCCGGTCCAGGACGTCGTGGGCCGCGTCGTGCTGCGCTACTGGCCGCTGATCCGCCGCCCGCCGGCCGGCCGGGCGGCGTCGCGGCGGCGGGCGCGGTAGGCGGCCACGTTGGCGCGGCTGGCGCAGCGGGCCGAGCAGTAGCGGCGCGAGCGGTTGGACGAGGTGTCGAGGAAGGCATGGCGGCAGCGCGGCTCGTGGCAGCGCCCCAGCCGGTCGACGCCCAGCTCCGCCACGACGGCGGCCAGGCCCATCACGGCCGTCGCCGCCGGGTCGTCGGCCAGGTGCAGGTGCCAGCCGTGGCCGTCGTGGTCGGACAGCTGCGGGCGTACGGGATAGCGCTCCAGCAGGGCGTTGAGCCGCGACGCCACCGCGCGCTCGTCACCGGCGGCGTCGAACACGGCGGCCAGCTCGTCGCGCAGCCCGCGCAGCTCGGCCGGCGGCGCGGGGTCGTTGGCCAGCCGGACCGCCCACTCCGCGTAAGAGGTCAGGTCCATGCCGGTGTATTACACCAGAAGGGCGGGCGCGCCGCGCGCGTCCCGCCCTCCGGCCCTGACAAAGACGTCAGTCCTCCGGGTGCAGGACGCGGTGCAGGAACGTCCGCGTGCGCTCCTGCTGCGGATCGCCGATCACCTGGGACGACGGCCCGTCCTCGACGACCACGCCGCCGTCCATGAACACCACCCGGTCGGCCACCTGGCGGGCGAAGCCCATCTCGTGGGTGACGACCAGCATCGTCATGCCCTCCTCCGCCAGCTTGCGCATGACGGTGAGCACGTCGCCGACCAGCTCGGGGTCGAGCGCCGAGGTGGGCTCGTCGAAGAGCATCAGGTCGGGGCTCATGGCCAGCGCCCTGGCGATGGCGACCCGCTGCTGCTGGCCGCCGGAGAGCTGGGTCGGCAGGGCGTCGCACTTCGCGCCGACGCCCACCTTGTCCAGGTTCTCCCGGGCGATGACCTCGGCCTCCTTCCTGCCCCGCTTGAGCACCCGCCGCTGGGCGATCATCACGTTCTCCAGCGCGGTCATGTGCGGGAACAGGTTGAACTGCTGGAAGACCATGCCGATGCGGCGGCGTACGGCGTCGATGTCCACGTCGGGGTCGGTCACCTCGACGCCCTCCACGAACACCTTGCCCCTGGTCGGCGTCTCCAGCAGGTTCACGCAGCGCAGCAGCGTGGACTTGCCGGAGCCGGAGGGCCCGATCACGCAGACCACCTGGCCGGTGTCCACGGTCATGTCGATGCCCTTGAGCACCTCGTTCTGGCCGAAGTACTTGTGCAGGTCGCGCACTTCGATGGCGTGCGTCATCGCGTCCTCCCCTTACGTCCCTCCAGCCGGGACGCGAGGTAGCCCAGCGGGATGGTGACGATCAGGTACGTCACGCCGGCGACCATGATGGGCGTGGCGTTGGCGAACTGGGAGGCCAGGTCGTTGCCGAACTTGGCCAGCTCGACGTACTCGCCGGAGACGCCGAGGAACAGCACCAGCGACGAGTCCTTCAGCAGGGCCACGAACTGGTTGGTCGTCGGCGGGATGACCATCCTGATCGCCTGCGGGATCACCACCGTGACCTGCGCCCTGGTGGCGGACATGCCGAGCGAGCGCGCGGCCTCCGTCTGCCCCTTGGGCACGGCCTGCAGGCCCGCGCGGAACACCTCCGCCTGGTAGGCCGCGCCCACCAGGCCGAGGCCCAGGATGCCCTGTCCGTACGTGCCGCCGGGGACGGCGAAGCCGGGCAGCGCCAGCGGCAGGAACGTGATCATCAGGAAGATCAGCAGCGCGGGCAGGCCGCGGAAGATCTCGATGTAGACGATCGCGATCCACCGGTACGGCAGCACCTGCGACAGCCGCATCAGCGCCAGCACCAGACCCAGCAGGAACGAGAACAGGAACCCGCCGACCGCGTAGATGATCGTGTTGCGCAGCGCGACCGTGAACAGGTCGGGCAGGGCCTCGCGCGCCACGTCGCCCTTCGCGAAGTTCTGGGCGAGGCTGCCCCAGTCGGCGTAGAGGACGACGCCGACCAGCGCTAGAACCAGGACGGCGTACTGGATGCCCCGGCTGATCCGCTGCTTCTTGCGCGGGCTGAGCCTGGCGCGAGCAGGCTCAGCCGTCTTGGGCTGCTCGGCCATGGATCAGCTGCCCAGCTCGCCGGGCTTCTTGCCGAACCACTTCACGTAGATCTTCTCGTAGGTGCCGTCCTGCTTGGCCTTGGCGATCTCCTCGTTGATCGTCTTGAGCAGGGTCGGGTCGGCGTTCTTCTTCAGGCCGATGCCGTACTGCTCGCCGGTGTCGAGGCTGGCGATCAGCTCGAACTTCTCGGCGATGTCGGACTTCTTCAGCCAGGTGAGCACGACCGGCAGGTCCTGGACGACGACGTCGGCCTGGCCCGCCTGCAGGGCGAGCAGCTCCTTGGCGGAGTCGGCGTACTCGGTGGGGTCGAAGCCCTGCTTCTTGACGTAGTCGAGGCCGGTGGTGCTGGCCTGCGCGCCCAGCTTGAGACCCTTGGCCTTGACGTCCTCGAGCGACTTGGCGCCGGTGCCCTTCTTGGCCAGCAGCGCCTGCGTGGCGTCGAAGTAGGGCTCGGAGAAGTCGATGTTCTGCTGCCGCTCGGGGGTGATGGTCATGCCGGCGGCGGCGACGTCGCACTTGCCCGCGGCCATCGCGGCGCCGCTCTTGATGACGGCGAAGTCGATGTCGACGATGTTCTGCTCGACGCCGAGCTTCTTCGCGGCCAGGTCGACGATGTCCACGTCGAAGCCGACGACCTTGCCGCTGTCGTCCTTGAACTGGAACGGCTCGTACGGGATGTTCGTGCAGACGGTGAGCTTGCCGGGCTGCACCAGCTTGACGCCGGCGGCCGCGCCGGTGGCGCTCGCGCTGGTGGTGCCGGAGCTCGAGCCGCTCTCGCCGCCGCACGCGGACAGCGCGAGGGCGGCGGTCAGGGCGAGCGCGCCGGCGGCGTAGCCGCGGCGGCCCTTGGGGCTGAGGGCCATGTACGGCCTCCTCGAGAAGTGAAATGCCTTGACGTGCGTTTTGTGCAGTTTAAATGGGGTTTTGTGCGTATCTGTCATCGGACGTTTAACGATGCGTCAACGGAACGGCGTCAGAGCCGACACCAGGCCGTGTTCCAATGCCGAAGGCCCGGCGCGACCGGCCAACCGGCCCCGGCGTACCCGCCAACGATATCGATCACCATCAGGTTCTCCCAGAGGGCCATCGCCTTCGGGCGACGGGGGAATCGGGACTGGGTGGGTCGCCGAAATCCTGAGCGTGCAGTGACCTGTCTGGTCTGCACATGAGAGATCTCCGTTCGTCGGGCATGAGAGGGAGGGCGCTGTTATAACGATCGTGTGACTCGGCAGGTGCGCACTTCTCCCGGTGCGGCGTATGACCTCGGGCACCACGTGGTGCGGGCCCGAGTACCGCCGCCCGGTCCCTGGCGGTCGGGTGAACGACCGCCTTCCAGGAGTTGCACGGCCGGCGCGGTGCCGGCCGAGAAGGTGCAGCGCTACTTCGAGACGCGGGACGAGCGGCCGTCCAAGGGTGGTGGCCGTGCGTAGGTCGTACAGGTTCCTGCTGCGCCCCACCAGCAAGCAGGCCGCCGCGCTGGCGGCGTGCCTGGAGAACCACCGCATGTTGTACAACGCCGCGCTGGAGCACCGCCGTACGGCCTACGCCAAGGCCGGGGTGAGCGTCCGGTACGGTGACCAGTCGGCCGAGTTGAAGCACATCCGCGCCGATGACCCCGGTGGGCAGGGCCGGTGGTCGTTCTCCTCCCAGCAGGCCACGCTGCGCCGCCTGGACAAGGCGTTCCGCGCGTTCTTCGACCGCGTCAAGGCCAGGCGTACCCCAGGCTATCCGCGTTTCAAGGGGCGGGGCTGGTTCGACAGCGTGGAGTGGCCGAAGGACGGCGATGGCTGCCGGTGGGACTCCCAGCCCGAGCACCCCTCGGCCACGTTCGTGCGGCTTCAAGGCATCGGGCACGTCCGCGTCCATCAGCACCGCCCGGTGCTCGGCCGGGTGAAGACGATCAGCGTGAAGCGGGAGGGAAAGCGCTGGTATGTGGTCCTGTCGTGCGATGAGGTGCCCGCCGGGCCGCTGCCCGCCACGGGCGCGGTGGCCGGGATCGACCTGGGCGTCGCCTCGCTGGTCACCACCTCCGGCGGTGTGCATCTGGCGAACCCGCGCCACCTGGCCGCGACCGCTGATCGTCTCGCGGAAGCTCAGCGCGACCTGGCCCGCAAGAAACGCGGGTCCAAGCGCCGCCGCAAGGCCGTCGCACGGGTAGCCGCCCTGCACGGCAAGGTCCGCCGCCAGCGCCTCGACCACGCACACAAGGCTGCGCTCGTGCTGGTCCGCGATTACGACGTGATCGTGCACGAGGACCTGCGGATCGCGAACATGACCCGCTCGGCCGCGGGCACCGTCGGCCAGCCCGGCCGCAACGTCGCTGCCAAGGCCGGTCTCAACCGTTCGATTCTCGACGCGGGCTGGGGGGTGTTCCTGCGGATCCTCGCGTACAAGGCTGAAAGCGCCGGTCGAGAGCTGATCGCGGTGAACCCCGCCGGCACCTCCCGCACGTGCGCCTGCTGCGGGCACGGCGCGAAGGAGAACCGCGTCAGCCAGGCCGCGTTCGCGTGTACGGCGTGCGGGCATGCCGCGCACGCCGACGTGAACGCGGCGGTCAACATCCTCAGGGCAGGGCTTGCCCTTCGCCGGGCTGCGGAAGCGGCTTAGCGAGAAGCCGCTCCCTTCAGGGAGCGGGGGAGTCACCTCACCATGTGGCACTATGGGGACACGGGTGACCCCCGAACCCCCTCAACGAGACGATCGGCGAGGGGACTCTGGCAGCTACCGAAGCCAGCCCGCTCGCGCTCGTACGCCGAAGGTTTCTCCGCTACCAATCACTACAGGGGTCGCTGTGGCTGCCACGCCCGCTTCTGATTCCACCGCACTCGACGCCGATCCTGCCTTCGCGCTGCATCGCGGCGGCAAGATCGAGATCCGCTCCACCGTGCCCGTCCGCGACGCGGACGACCTGTCGCTCGCCTACACGCCGGGCGTCGCCCGGGTCTGCTCAGGCATCGCCGACGATCCCGCGCTCGCCGCCGACTACACGTGGGTCTCCCGCGTGGTCGCGGTGGTCTCCGACGGCACCGCCGTGCTCGGGCTCGGCGACATCGGCCCGTCGGCCGCCATGCCGGTCATGGAGGGCAAGGCGCTGCTGTTCAAGGAGTTCGCGAACGTCGACGCCGTCCCGCTCTGCCTCGACTGCACCGACGTCGACGCGCTGGTCGAGACCGTCACCAGGCTCGCGCCCTCGTTCGGCGGCATCAACCTCGAGGACATCAGCGCCCCCCGCTGCTTCGAGGTCGAGCAGCGGCTGCGCGACGCGCTCGACATCCCCGTCTTCCACGACGACCAGCACGGCACCGCCATCGTCGTGCTGGCCGCGCTGAAGAACGCGGCCCGCCTCACCGGCCGCACGCTGGGCGACCTGCGTGCCGTCGTGGCGGGAGCCGGCGCGTCCGGCGTCGCCGTCACCCGCATCCTGCTGGAGGCGGGCATCGGCGACATCGCGGTCTCCGACTCCAAGGGCCTCATCTACGACGGCCGCGACGGGCTCAACCCGGTCAAGCAGGCGCTCGCCCGCGACACCAACAAGGCGGGGCACACCGGCTCGACGGAGGAGGCGCTGGCGGGCGCCGACGTGTTCGTGGGGCTGTCGGGCTCGACGGTCTCCGAGGAGGCCATCGCGTCCATGGCGCCGGGCTCCATCGTCTTCGCGCTGTCCAACCCGACGCCCGAGGTGCACCCCGACGTGGCCGCCAGGCACGCCACGGTGGTGGCCACCGGCCGCTCCGACTTCCCCAATCAGATCAACAACGTGCTCGCCTTCCCCGGCGTCTTCCGCGGCGCGCTCGACGTGCGGGCCGGATCGATCACCGAGAACATGAAGGTGGCCGCCGCCGACGCGCTGGCCGGCGTCGTGGGCGACGACCTGTCGGCGACGTACGTCATCCCGAGCCCCTTCGACGAGCGGGTGGCGCCGGCCGTCATCGCCGCGGTGGCCGCACAGGCCAGGGCGGACGGCGTCGCACGCCTCTGACCTCCGCTAGGGGCGGGTGCGGGCCTTTCGGCCCGCGCCCGCCCCTTTTCGCGCTCGTCGGCGCGCTGATTACCCGACCGTTTCGCGGGTAGGTGAAGTCGCCGTCCAGGAGCAGGGCCACCGGTACGACCAGGCGCGACACCGGCGGTGGGGTGGGATGGAGTTGGGGTGACCTTCGGGAACCGTCAAAAATCCTTTACTCAAGGTGCTATAACAGTAGCTCTCTGTAAGGATGTGGGCGCCGACTCCTGTGACGAGGAGAGCGATGGAACGCGAGCCGAACCGACTGCTGCAGCAGCTCATCGCAGAGGCGGGCTTCTCCCACAAGGGACTGGCCAGGCGCCTCAATGATCTCGGAGCCGCCCGTGGCACCCCGGGCCTCAAGTACGACCACAGCTCCGTGCTGCGCTGGATCGGCGGTCAACGGCCGCGCGACCCGGTTCCCAGCCTGCTCAGCGAGATCTTCGCGCTGCGGCTGGGCAGGCCGGTCACCCCTGAGGACCTCGGCATGCCGGCCACCATCACGCCCCTCGATCTCGGGCAGGAGTTCACGCACACGTGGCAGGAGGGGGTCGCGACCGTGACGGCACTGTGGCGGGCCGATGTAGAGAGACGGAGGTTCCTGATCGACTCGACGTTCGCGATAGGAGCCGGCTCCGTTGGAGCCGTACGCTGGCTGACGTCCCCGCAGGAGGGACGCATGAGCGGCATGGGGACGCGGCGGATAGGCCGCGCCGACATCGCCGCGATCCACGAGGTCACCCGTTCGTTCAGTGAGCTCGACAACCGGTTCGGCAGCGGCAGGGTCCGCTCGTCCGTGATCAAATACCTCGACACCGCCGTCTCCCCGTTGCTCAAGGACGGCGCCTACGACGAGGCCACCGGCCGCAAGCTGGCCTCCGCAGCCGCGGAGCTGACCAGGCTGGCCGGCTGGATGGCCTACGACATGGAGCAGCACGGTCTCGCCCAGCGCTACCTCATCCAGGCCCTGCGCCTGGCCAGGGGCGCCGACGACCAGACCCTGGGCGGCGAGATCCTGGCCGGGATGGCTCACCAGGCCATCTACATGGGCCAGCCGGCACACGCGCTCGACCTCGCCAGGGCCTCCCAGCTGGCGGCGCGCAAGGCCGGCGTGCAGACGCTCCTCGCCTCCGCCCACGTCCTCGAGGCGCACGCGCACGCCGGGCTGGGCGACTCCCGGTCCTGCGGCGCCTCGCTCAACGAGGCGGAGCGGGCCTTCGAGACCCGCAGGCCCGCCGACGAGCCCACCTGGCTCGGCTACTTCGACGAGGCCTATCTGTCCGCCAAGTTCGCCCACTGCTTCCGTGACCTCGGTGAGGGCGAGCGGGTCGTCCGCCAGGCGCGGCGGTCCCTCGACATGGACGGCCGTTACGTACGGGGGCGGATGTTCAACCTGTCGCTGCTGGCGGCGGGGCTGCTCCAGTGCGGCGAGCTGGAGGAGGCGTGCTCGGCCGCCGGCAGCGCGCTGTCGCTGGCGGGTGAGCTGCAGTCGGCGCGGTCCCGGTCGTACGCGGCCGACCTGCGGCGGCGGCTCGAACCGTACAAGAACGAGCGGCCGGTGATGGTGCTGCGGGAGCGCACCCGCGAGCTCACCGCCGTATGACCTGCCGTACGAACGCGCGAACGGCCCGCACTCCGGCGAAACGCCGGGGTGCGGGCCGTCGGTGGCGGGTGCTTACGTCAGCAGCTCGCCCTTGGGGGTCACGATGGCCCCGGTGTCCTTGAAGCTGGCCTTGTTGTAGACGTCGGCGACCTCGCCGTCGAAGATGGCCGAGCTGATGTGGTCGATCCGGTTGTTGCCGTCGTTGTCGGCGAACACGCTGGTCACGCCGTTGACGTAGCCGGTGCGCTTGCTGTTGTTGTACTTGATGAGCCAGGGGCCGCCGTCGGCGCCGCCGGTCATCGAGCACTTCAGCATCTGGTGCGTCTCGACCTTGAACGTGTTGACCTGCACGGACTTGGTGTAGGTCTTGCCGGAGCACCACTTCGGCGTCACACCGGAGTACGGCTTGTTGCCGTCGGGGTGCGGGGCGCTCGGGTAGCCGAAGGCCGTCACGCTCTGACCCAGCGGCTGGTTCCAGGCCACGCCCTGACCGCCGACCACGTCGCCGAGCGCGCCGAGGTCCTTGGCGATGCCGACCATCCACTGCGCCTGGTAGTACTTACGGCCGCTGTCGGGCTTGACCCACTTCTGCGTGTAGTAGTGGGTGATGGTGTAGTTGCCCAGCCTGTCCTTGCCCTTGGTCCCCAGCCCCTTGTACGCCTGGTACTGGTTGGCCGTGACCTGCTCCACGATCGGCTCGCCGAACTTGTAGCCCTGGCCCTTGCCCACGCCGGCACGGTCGTAGGTCGCCTTGCTGACCTCGACCCGCTCGAGCGCGGCGTCCGGGTGGTCAGGACCGACCAGCGACGGCGTGCCGTGGCCCTGCGACCAGCACTCGCCCAGGTTGAGCTTGCACTTGACGAACTCCTGCGCGGTGATCTCGCGCGGCTTCATCCACTTGTCGCCGAGCCACTCGTTGAACTCCTTGCGGGAGACCGCCCGCTCGGGAGCCAGGGAGAAGCCGTTGTGGACCGCGACGAACGCGAAGTCGCCGTCGTAGTCGTCGTAGGTGTCGAGGTCGTAGGCGGTGAAGGCGTACGCGCCGACGTACACGCCCCAGGGGGCCTTGCCCTGGTAGTAGCCGGGGACGAAGACCCACTTGTCGAAGGTGTCGTCCTTGCCGTGCTCGAACACGCAGTGGCCGGCGGTGGCGACGAGGTTGCGGTTCCTCGACTGGATGGAGGTGGCGGAGCACCACCGGTACCGGCCCTGCTCGTCAAGGAAGAAGACCTTGCCGATCGTCTTGGGCAGGTTGACGTTCTTGCTGGTGGTGGCCTTGCTGGTGGTCGTCGGGCCGGTCATGCCCGGCTTGCCGTCCGGCACGGTCTTGCTCTGCGCGGAGACGAGCTTCGGGACGTCCTTGGTGTCCAGGGTGTACTGCGTCGCCTTGCGGAGCGCGGCTCCGTTGGCGTCCAGCCAGAAGAAGGCGTCTCCGTACGCGTCGGCCGGCTTCGGCGTGAGGTTCTCGGAAGCCCAGCTCGGCTGGGCTGAGGCGGGTGCGGCGAGTA
Source organism: Nonomuraea salmonea (assembly GCF_042428605.1). NCBI lineage: Bacteria > Bacillati > Actinomycetota > Actinomycetes > Streptosporangiales > Streptosporangiaceae > Nonomuraea > Nonomuraea salmonea. The sequence continues at coordinate 121,836 of NZ_JBHMCF010000064.1, read as the reverse complement.
CTGCAGCGCTGAGGCCGGCGCTTACAAGGGGGATGAGCAGGCGCTTCAACGGGGGCTCCACTGTTGTCAAAAAGGGTGTAAAGACCCTATCGACCCACCAGTCACTCTGGTAAGGGATATTCCCAAATTGGGCCGAAAAAGGCCGAAGGGCCCGGCTGGCTGCCGAGCCCTTCGGTTCCTAGCTGCTGGACAGGAACAAGTCGCTGTCCACGAAGCCGCGTCTTACTACGGGACGAGCTTGCCGGACCACGAGGCCGAAGCGGCCTTGTAGACGACGTTGGTCTCACCGTCGAAGTAAGGCGTGGTGATCGTGTCGTAGCGGTTGTTCTTGTCGGTGTCGGCGATGAGGCTGGTGACACCGTTGACGTAGCCGAGACGCTTGGCGTTGCTGTACTTGTACAGCCAGGGGCCACCGTCGTAGCCGGCGGTCACCGCGCACTTGAAGGACTGCTGCTCCTCGACCTTGCGGGACGGGATCTGCAGGGCCTTGTGCGCGGTCTTGCCGTAGCACCACTTCGGCGTGACACCGGAGTAGGGCTTGTTGCCGTCGGGGTGCGGGCCCTGCGGGTAACCGAAGGTCCGGACGTACTTGCCGGACGGCTGGTTCCACGCGAAGCCCTGGCCACCAACGTTGTCGCCGAGGCGGCCAACGCTCTTGAGCTCGTGCGCGACAGTGTAGAAGTCGGTACGGATGAAGGCGTGCTTCGTACCGGGCTTGTACCACTGCTGCGTGAAGTACTCGGTGATGGTGTAGTTGCCCCGAGCGTCGACCTTCTTGTCGCCCTTGCCCTTGTACGCGTAGTACTCGGACTTGGTCACGATGCTGGTGACGGGCTCACCGAACTTGTTGCCGTTGCCCTGGCCAACGCCGGCACGGAAGTACTCCCACTTGCTGGCGGGAACCTTCTCGACGACGGCGCCGGGGTAGTCAGGGCCGGTCTTCTCAGCGCGGGTGCCACGCTTGAGCGAGTAGTAGTCGGCCGTCTTCGGGTCGAGGCGCCCCTTCTTGTACTCGTCGAAGGAGACCTCAACCTCCTTCGTGAACTTCTCGCCCTGGTGGGCCCTGAAGGTGGCGATGTCCACCTTGGTGGGCTTGTTGAGCGAGCCGCCGATGCCGTCGTAGACGGTCACGAAGGCGTAGTCGCGGTCGAAGTCCTCGTAGACCTCGAAGTCGTAGTGGGTGAAGGCCTGCTTACCCACGTACAGACCCCACGGAGCCTTGCCCTGGTAGTAGCCGGGGACGAAGACCCAGCGGCTCACGACCTCCTGGTTGGACACCACGTCGTAGACGCAGTGACCGGCGGTCGCAACCAGGTTCCGGTACTGCGACTGGATCGAGGTGCCGGAGCACCAGTACAGCTTGCCGTCGCGGCCCTCGAAGAACACCTTGCCGATGGTCTTCGGCAGGTTGACGTTCTGCACCTTGGCGGCGGACTTCTTCTCCTCGCCGATGGGCTGCGTGGAGCCCGGCTTGGTGTCAGAGGTATACCCGCCACCGGAGACCGTCTTCTTGACCTCGAGCGAGTCGGGGTTGAAGGCGACGGCGCCCTTGAGCGCCGCGTTGTTGGACTTGGTCCAGAACTCGACGACCTCGGCCGCCTGAGCGGCGGTCTTGGCCAGCTCGGCGTTCGCGACGGTGTTGTCGGCCTGAGCGGTGCCGGCCAGGCCGGCAGCCAGGAGACCAGTGGCCAGAACGGCGCCACTGGCGGGGAGGAGGATGCGCTTCACGGTAACTCCTTGCGCTGTCGTGGAACGCCTCTTGCGTCCCATGCGTCAGTAAAGGGATGGCAGGAACATACAGTGTCGATCTTGAGGTCCGGTAGCCGCTTTGGAAGGAAAAGAGGCGACTCGTCGGGCGTGATCGATCTGTGATGTTTAAGAGGCGTTGGCGCAGAAGCTCAGAAGAAGGCGATCTCTCTCCCATTTGCCCTGATCAACATAAAGAAGTTGTCAGCGGCGGGTCCGGGGAGCGAGGCGTTCGGCCGTTCCGGTCGGCGTGGATGATGTGACGCACATCACATTGGGTTGATGGCACCGTATCGGGCTCCCGTGCGTCCAAAGGGCTTCACATCCGGGGGCGGAACGCAGAAGGGCCCGGCAGATGCCGGGCCCTTCGCGTGTAACAGGTCTACGAACGGTTCAGAACCGGTCGCTGGCCGTTACTTAGACAACCTTGCCGGACCACGAGGCCGCAGCGGCCTTGTAGACGGTGTTGGTCTCGCCGTCGAAGTACGGCGACGAGATGTAGTCCACACGGCCGTTGCCGTCCTGGTCGTTGAAGGTGCTGGTGACACCGTTCACGTAGCCGAGACGCTTGGCGTTGCTGTAGTTGTACAGCCACGGACCACCGTCGGCGCCCTCGGTCATGGCGCACTTGAGGGCGACGTGCTCCTCGATCTTCTTGGCAGCCGAACCGACCAGCTTCTTGGTGGTCTTGCCGTAGCACCACTTCGGAGTAATGCCGGTGTAGTTCTTGTTGCCGTCGGGGTGAGCAGCGGCCGGGTAGCCGAACACGCGGATGGCCTTGCCCGTGGGCTGGTTCCACGCGAAGCCCTGACCACCGACGTTGTCACCGAGCCGACCCGCGTCCAGGGACTTGTGGTCGATGATGTAGAAGACGGTCTTGAAGAACTTGGTGTCCGAGCCCGGCTTGTACCACTGCTGCACGAAGTAGTGCGTGATGGTCCAGTTGCCGCGACGGTCGCGCTCGACCTTGGCCGGGTACTTGAAGGAGTTCCGGCGCTGCTTGGCCTTGTAGGCAGCGGCGTCGTTGGCGGTCACGTTCTCGGTGACGGGCTCACCGAACTTGCGACCGTTGCCCTTGCCGATGCCGGCGCGGTTGTAACGACCCTCGGAGACCTCGACCTTGCCGACGGTGGCACCCGGGAAGTCGGGGCCCGTCGCCTCGGGGGCGGAGCCACGCTTGACCCAGTAGGACTCGGTCGACGTGGGGTCAACCGAACCCTTCAGGTACTCTTCCTTGCTGATCTCGACGTCCTTGGAGTCCTTCAGGCCCGTGTACTTGTCCCACTCGGCCTTGGAGACGTTCTTGCTGGACTCGGAACCGTCGACCTTGACACCGTTGTAAACGGTGACGAACGCGTAGTCGCGGTCGTAGTCCTCGTAGACGTCGAAGTCGTAGTGGGTGAAGGCCTGCTTACCCACGTAGATGCCCCAAGGAGCCTTGCCCTGGTAGTAACCGGGGACGAAGACCCACTTGTCCATCACGTCAGCGTTGGCGCCGGTGTCGTAGACGCAGTGCCCGGCCGTGGCGACCAGGTTGCGGTACTGCGACTGGATCGAGGTGGCGGAGCACCACTTCTTCTCGCCCTTGCCGTTGACGAAGAACACCTTGCCGATGGTCTTCGGCATGTTGACGTTCTGCACCTTGGCGGCGGTCTTCTTCTCCTCGCCGATCGGCGAGGTGGAGCCCGGCTTGGTGTCCGTGGTGGAGCCGCCCTTGCTCTGCAGCTTGGCGACGTCGCTCTTCTCCCAGACGTTGGACTCGGTGGCGGCCTTGAGGGCGGCACCGTTGTTCTCGGCCCAGAAAGAGGCGATCGCGTTCGCGTTGGCCGCAGAGGTCGCCAGGTTGTCCTTGGCGACGTCAGACGCGGCGGAGGCCGTACCGGCGAGGCCGGCGGCCAGCAGACCGGTGGCGGCGATAACGCCACCGGCGGGGATGAGGATGCGCTTCAAGGGAACTGCTCCTTGCTCTGTCGTGGGTCGCAATTTGCGTCCCATGCGTCAGTAAAGGGATAGCAAGGAACATAGCGTGGTGATCTCCGCAGGTGAAACCCGCTTGAGAAGATCCGGTAGCCACCCTTACCGCCGTGACCTTTCCGTTACCAGTCAGAGATCTTCGCGCGGCGTGACGGGGAGATCACGTTTTTGCAGGATACGCGTGGGGTGATGCTCTTGGTACGGAAGTTTCGTTAGTGCCCCGATACTCTCTGTGACCGGTTGATCGTGACTCAGATCACAGGAACCGAATTGGAGCCTCAGCCCGTCTAAGCTCACCCTCGCTCCCAGGTGATCTTCAGCTTCGGCCTATTGACCTCTCAGGAAGCCCGTCCGCACGGGGGTTCTGGACGCGTTCCCGGCATGTGCCCGACAGGTTCCCGACATGCGAAGACCTCCGTGCCGTTGGCCGGCCGGAGGTCTTCTGAGGGCGCCAGGGGCCTTTCTGGGCCCGTGAAAACAAGACGAGGGCCTCGGAGACCGAGGCCCTCGCTTCCCCTGGTAGGGCTTACTTGTACAGCTCGCCGTTCGGGCCGACGATCTTGCCCGACCACACGTTCTTGGCCGCGTTGTAGACCGAGGCCGTCTCGCCGTCGAAGTACGGCGAGGTGATGTAGTCGATGCGGTCGTTGCCGTCCTGGTCGGCGAAGGTGCTGGTGACGCCGTTGACGTAACCGGTGCGCTTGCCGTTGCTGTAGTTCAGCAGCCACGGGCCGCCGTCGTAGCCCGGGGTCACCGCGCACTTGAGGCCGACGTGCTCCTCGATCTTCAGCCAGGAGGCGCCGAGCTTCTTGCCGGTGGTCTTGCCGTAGCAGTGCTTCGGCGTCACGCCGCTGTACGGCCGGTCGCCGTCGGGGTGCGGCGCGGCCGGGTAGCCGAACGTGCGGACCGGCTTGCCCGTGGGCTGGTTCCACGCGAAGCCCTGACCGCCGACGTTGTCACCGAGCCGGCCCGCGTCCTTGACCACCAGGAGGTGGTAGCGGCCGCCCCAGGAGCGCTTGGGGCCGGTGAAGCGCTGGTAGTCGCGCTTGCTCACCGGCTTGACGCGCTGGAGGGTGATGCCGTTGTAGACGGTGACGAACGCGTAGTCGCGGTCGTAGTCCTCGTAGACGTCGAAGTCGTAGTGGGTGAAGGCCTGCTTGCCCACGTAGATGCCCCAAGGAGCCTTGCCCTGGTAGTAACCGGGGACGAAGACCCACTTGTCGAGGGTGTCCTTGTTGCTGTCGGTGTCGTACACGCAGTGGCCGGCCGTGGCGACCAGGTTGCGGTAGTTCGACTGGATCGAGGTGGCCGAGCACCAGCGGAACTTGCCGTGCGCGTCGACGAAGAAGACCTTGCCGACGGTCTTGGGCAGGTTCACGTTCTGGCCGCCGGCCGCCTTCGTGCCTCCGGTGGGCGCGGTCGTGCCGGGCCGGCCGTCAGGGGTGTAGCCGCCCTTGGAGACGACCTTCCTGACTTCCTTCGAGTCCCACGTGTACTGGGTCGCCGACCGGAGCGCGGCACCGTTGGAGGCGAGCCAGAAGGAGGCGATGGAGACCGCGGCCGAGGAGTTGCGGGCCATCGGGTCGTGGGCGACACGCGCGGCGGCCTGCGATGTCCCGGTCAGGCCGGTGGCGAGCAGACCGGTGGCCAGGACGGCGCCGCCGGCGGGCAGGAGGATTCGCTTCAACGTAACTCCAGGTTGCGCTGGCGAGGAGGCGCCTCGTGGCCCTCCTGAACTCAGCAAATGGACAGCCCGGAACCTACAGCTTTGATCCTCTTCCTGGGAATTTGCTGTAGATCATCCCCATGGTCTCCAAGCGTGCCGTGATCGTCTCGTGACAGAGAAGTTGCTGGACGTCTGAGGGTGCCGATCGGTTTCTATGATCTACGTCACATTTGCCGGCGTGGTCAGCCCGGCCGCGTGCCGGTAGACCTCCCCGGTGGTGGTGTCGAAGTAAGGGGACGACACCGCGTCATAGCCGCCCTTGGCGTCCCTGTTCCAGGTCAGGCTGTTGACGCCGTTGAGGCTGCCGAGCCGGCGCGTGTCGTCGTAGCCGATCACCCACGGGCCGCCGCTGGCGCCCGGGCTGAAGTCGCACGGCGCCAGCTCCACGCCCTTCTGCAGGTCGCGGCTGGGCGCGACGGTGAAGCGCGTCGTGCGCTCCCTGCACTTCATCAGCTTCTTGCCGTTGAACGGGGTCGAGCCGTCGGGCTGCACGCCCGCCGGGTAGCCGAAGGCGGCCGAGGTGTACGTGCCCGGCTTCTTGTTCAGGGCCATGCCGAGCCCGCCCACGTTGTCCTGGAGCCGGCCGACGTCCTGCATGACGTAGCCGCCGTCCTTGGCCGTCCAGGTGAAGCCCCGGTGCACGGTGACGAACGCGTAGTCGTAGTCGTAGTCGGCCCGGCCCGACCAGTCCTCGTGCAGGCTGATCGATGAGCCCACGTAGATGCCGTACGGCGTCTCGCCGTTGGGGCCGGGGTTGGGGACGAAGATCCAGTAGTCGGCGGGCTTGGCCTGGCGGGAGTCGTACGCGCAGTGTCCCGCCGTGGCGACGACGCTGCGGTTCCTGGCCGCGACCGAGCTGGCCGAGCACCAGTACTCCTTGTCGCCGAACCGGAAGAAGACCTTGCCCATGGTGGCGGCGGCCCCGCCCTTGCGCGGCGGCACGGCGTTGACGCTCTGCGCGGCGAGCGAGCGCCTGACCGCCGCCACGGGGGCGGCGGAGGCGGTGGTGGTCGCGGCGACGTTCTCCGAGGTGCCCGGCGTCGCCGGGTTGAAGCTGTCGGCCTTCTTCAGGCGGTCGGGCTTCCAGTACTCGGCGACCCGCTGGACGTCGGCGGCGGTCTTGGCCAGCGGGGCGGCGTAGACCTTGCTCGCCGGGGCGGCATGGGCGATCCCCGTGAATGTGGACAGGGTCAGCGCAGGCAGCATCAGCAGCGCGCTGCTGAGGGCAGCGGCCGCTAGGTGCCTGGCTCGGGGGATCATCAAATGCCTTTCTCGGGTCGTAAGGGTGGATTTTTCCAGAAGTGTTGACTGTATTGCAGCTCGGATAGAGATTCGTTACCTGATCAAGAGTGTGCCGTGAGGTATAAGGACTCCGTCAGGCATACGCGTAAATGATCATTAACTTGCCGTGTTTCCGCAGGTCGGGGGCGGGTTTGGCGTACCTGGAATTGTGTGTGGCGCGGCCCGGGGCGCCGGTGCTCGGCGCGATCGCATTTGGGCATGGCTGGAGGCCCCGGAACCAGGGGAACCGGGGCCCGGGGCGCCGTTCGATCACCGCGGCATGTTGCCGGTCCAGCGGTTGGCCGCGGCCTTGTAGACCTTGTAGGTGTCGCCGTTGAAGTACGGCGAGGAGATGTGGTCGTAGCGGTCGTTGCCGTCGGTGTCCCACGCGACACTGTTGACGCCGACGAGGTAACCCGTGCGTGACGCGCTCTTGTAGTTGTAGAGGAGCGGGCCGCCGCTCGCGCCGGCCGTGAACGAGCACTTGACGCCGATGTGCTCCTGGAGGTTGTACTTCTTGGCCTCCGGCATCGCCTTGGTCTTGCCGTAGCACCACTTCATCGTGCGCCCGGTGAACGGCTTGTCGCCGTCGGGGTGCTCACCCGCGGGGTAGCCGAACGAGAACACGTTCAGCTTGGTGCTCCTGTTCCAGGTGAAGCCCTGACCGCCGACGTTGTCGCCGAGCCTGCCGACGTTCTTGACCGTCCACCGCCACCGGTTGCCGGACTTCTCCCAGTTGACCTTGATGCCGTTGTAGACGTTGACGAACGCGTAGTCGTAGTCGTAGTCCTCCTTCACCACGAAGTCGTCGTGCGCGTTGAAGGTCTTGGCGGCGTAGATGCCGTAGGGGGCCTTGCCGGTCCAGGCGGTGTCGCCGTCCCAGTACGACGGGATGAAGACCCAGTTGTCGTAGAAGGTGTTCTTCTTCGTGTCGTACACGCAGTGGGCCGAGGTCGCCACGAGGTTGCGGTACTTGCCCTGCACGGAGCTGGCCGAGCAGTAGCGCCAGTTCTTCGGGTTGCGGGGGTCGGTCTTCGGCAGGGTGAAGAACACCCGGCCGACGGTGTTGGGCAGGTTGACCTGCTTGCTCTTCTTGGTCTTGCCGCTCTTCTCCCCGCCGATCGGCGGGACGGAGCCGGGCGGGCCGTCGGGGGTGTCGTTGCTGCCCTTGACGCCCCTGGTGGAGACGTCGACGCCGTCGTCGTGGTCGGTGGCTCGCTTGACGCGGTCGGGGGTCCAGAACTGGACGGCCTGCTCCGCGGGGGTGGCCGCGTTCCTGGAGATGACGTCGGAGCGTGCCGTCGTGCTCGTCGTGCCTGTCGCGGTGCTGGCCGCGGCGCTGCTGACCGTCCCTGCCGTGAGCCCTAAGGCCATCAGGCCGGCCAGGGGGATCGCGATGCGCCTTGCTCGGGAAAACATGGAGCTCCTCTCGGCTTTCGGCGGCCCAGAGCGGGGTATTGCGCCCCGGTGGGCCAGGAAAACGTTCGAAACGCTAATGAATGGCGCTCCTGGGTCGCCATAAAGCGACGAGAAAAAGCATGGGACGGTTCCGTTCCGTTATCCGAATAGCTAAGTCGCTGGTCTCGTCTGTAGGTATCTTCGCTGGTCAGAGCCGTGTTTTATGGTCCTGAACATCAGTGGTAACCGTTATTATCACGCGCCACTCGACGTACGGTGCTTATCAACAGAGCGATGTTCTGGTTAGCTGTGGTCATGGATCCACGCACCCCCTGTCTCATCGGCATCGCGCAACGCACCATTCGCGAACAACCCGGCCCCGAACCGCTCGATCTGTGGGAGTCGGTCGCGCGCGAGGCCGCCGACGACGCGCGGCTGCCTCTTTCGCGGCTCGGCTCGCTCCAGGTCGTCTGGACCGACTCCTGGCAGTACGACTCGCCCGTCGGCCGGCTCGCGGAGCGGCTCGGGGCCGCGCCACGCCATCGCGCGTACTCGGCCGTCGGCGGCACCGCGCCGCAGCTCCTCATCGGGGCGGCGGCGGCCGGGATCGCGGCGGGCGAGTTCGACAGCGCGCTCGTGGCCGGAGCCGAGGCGCTGGCGACGCGGCGGGCGTACAGGAAGGCGGGGGAGCACGTGCCGTGGAGCCATCCGGCCGACCCCAAACCGCCGTACGGGTGGGAGCGCCCGCCGCACCCGTCCGCGCTGGCGCACGGGCTGTTCCTGCCCGTGCACACCTACCCGATCATGGAGACCGCCCGGCGGGCCCGTCTCGGGGTGACGATCGAGGAGGAGGTGCGCGAACGGGCCCTGATGATGGCGCCGATGACGGAAGTGGCCGCCGCCAACCCCCATGCGTGGCGGCGGACCGTGCGCACCGCCGGCGAGCTCGCCGCCGACCGGCGGTACGTCGGCTGGCCGTACACGCGCTCCACCGTGGCCGTGCTGGAGGTCGACCAGGCGGCGGCCGTCGTGCTCGCCGGCTCTGGGCTCGCCGACCGGCTGGGAGTGCCCGCCGAGCAGCGGGTGTACCTGCGGGGGTGGGCGTACGCGGAGGACACCTGGGAGGTGGCGGCGCGGCCCTCGCTGGGCTTGTCGCCGGCCGCCGGCGCAGCCGCCCGCGCCGCCTTCGACCGCGCCGGGCTCGGGCTCGGCGACATGGACGCGCTCGACGTCTACAGCTGCTTCGCGGTCGCGCTCCGGCAGGCGTGTGACGCGCTCGGGTTCGACCCGCTCGACCGGCGGGGGCTCACCGTCACGGGCGGGCTGCCGTACGCGGGCGGGCCCGCGAGCGACTACGTGCTGCACTCGACGGCCACCATGGCCGGGCTGCTGCGCGCCCAGCCGGGGCACGGGCTGGTGACCGGAGTCGGGATGCACCTGACCAAGCACAGCAGCGCGGTGTGGTCCAGCTCGCCGGGCGGACGGGCGGGGGACTCCGCGCCCGTTCACGTCGGCAAGGAGGTGCCCCTGGTTCCGGCCTATTCGGGGCCTGGTGTGGTGGCCGGGTACACGGTGGCGCACGGGCGGGACGGGGGCTTCGAGAAGGGGTTCGTCGTGGTGGAGGTGCCGGGCTCCGGGCGGGCTTACGCGGTGGTCACGGAGGAGGAGCTGCTGGCCGAGGCCGAGTCGCGGGAGCTGGTCGGGCAGGAGGTGCGGGTGGTCACGGACGGCAAGGTCAATGTGGCGTCGTGGTGACGTAAAGTGAGCGCAAAGCTGTGACGATGCGACTACTATCTGTTCTTGACATTTTTATGTCACCGGCCCACGCTGGAGCCATGCGGAGGACAACAGTGCGCATCGACGAAGCGCTCCTCAACGAGGCGAAGGCGTACGCGGCCAGAAACGGACGAAGTCTCACCTCAGTGATGGAGGACGCCTTGCGCCAACTGCTCAACCGCTCCACGGAGGCGGCCGAACGGCCCCGCGTGGAGCTCGTCACGTCAACGGCTCCGGCCGGGTTCCAGCCTTGGGTTCAGGAGCGGCTCGACGCCGGCGAGAAGCTGGAGCACATCGTCTACGACCTCGACGACGAGGAGCGGATTCTCAAGGAGGCGCGCGATGCTGCTCGCTGACACCAACGTCCTCGTCAACGCCTTCCGGCCCGAGTCGGCCGACCACAAGCTCTGCCACGCCTTCCTCGAGGAGATGGTCAACGGCGAGTCCGCCTACGCCGTGAGCGACTTCGTCGTCAACGGCTTCATCCGCATCGTCACCCACTCGCGCATCTACAAGAAGCCCGATCCGCTGGAAAGCGCCCTGGCCTTCGCCGAGGCCTATCGCAACCGGCAGCAGGCGACGGTGATCAGTGCCGCGGGCCGGCACTGGGAGATCTTCACCCGGCTCAGTCGCCAGGTCGGGGCCAAGGGCAACCTCGTCCCTGACGCCTATCTCGCTGCGCTCGCCATCGAGCACGGTTGTGAATTTGTGACCTGCGATACCGACTTCGCCCGGTTCGAGGGGTTGCGCTGGCGGTCGCCGCTCAACTGAACTGAGGACAAAGGGCGCAAGCCAGCACTACTCGGCTAGGAACGTCGGTGGCTGACCGGTTCGACGTCATCGAGGCAGGGGGGCGCGGCCGCCGCCGGTGGGTCGGCGTGACGGTGGTGGTGGCGCTCGTGGTCATCTGTGCCGTCAACCTGCTCAACCGGCGCGAGCCCGCCCCCATGACCGACGCCGAGGGGCCGACGCCCGCGCCGATCCGGTCCCTCACCAGAGTGCAGAGCGAGCCCAACATCCTCACCGCGCCCGCCACCCGCAAGGGCGGCGACCGGGTGCTGCGGGTCGTGTTCCCCGACGGCGCGCGGGGTGAGGTGCGTTATCCGGCCGAGCTGGGGCTCGCTGAGATGGGGTCGCGGCCGTTCTGGGGCGGGTGGGTCGACGGGCGGTTCCGGCAGTTCGTCGCTCCCTACCTCGGTGAGGTCGAGATCACCCGGGGCGGGCAGCCCATCAGGAGCTTCACCTCCAACGTCACCCTCTGGCCGCGGCAGGCCGGTGGCGGGTCCTACGGGCAGGTGCTGCTGTTCGCGTTCGGGCCGTGGCGGCTGGCCGTCTATGACCGAGGGCCGGGGCTGACGTTCGAGCAGCGGATGACGCTGGCCCGCCAGATGAAGGGCCGGGTGACCAAGGACGGCTACCTCGTGCTGGCGGCCGGCAAGGACGTCCGGCTGGCCCCGCCCGGCACGGTCGTGCAGGGCTATCCCGCGGGGCCGCAACTGTGGTTCGGCGGCGGGATGGGCGAGCTGGTGGCACTCGTCCCGACGCCCGGCTGCGCGTCCAAGGCCAAGATGCCGGCGGTCACCGACGGCCCCGGGCGGCGCGGCGAGATGGTCTGCCGCGGCGACGTCCTGGTAGCGGTCACCGGCCCACCCGAGTTCCGCCGCACCGTCCTCAACGACCTTCGTGTCACCCTGCGCTGACCACCTCCTTTCACAGGGCCCCGACCCCCAGGTCACCGTCACCTGACGGAGGCGGCGGGAGGTGAGCGCTTTTTCGAGAGGGTCCGGCTCATCACCTCCCATCGCGCCACCTGACAGAGGGGGTGAGGGGTGAGCGCTTCCCCGTAGGGTCTGACAGTTCCGGGGTGCTCACCCGTAACCGGATTCGTGACCTGATCGCCGGACACGTGGCGGTGATCTCCGGTGGTGGGCTAGCTCTCTCTCCCCTCCTTTCCGCTGATGGTTGCGGCTCGGTAGGTGGGTGTGTGGGGGTGGGCTGAAGTAGGGTGCGGCCATGTTCGCCGTTACCGCCACGCAGATCGATCCCGACAACCCGCTCGCCGGACTGACGCTGGGCGAGCACTCCGAGCCGAAGGTGCCGGACGGGTGGACGACCGTCACCGTACGCGCCGCCGCGCTCAACCACCACGACCTGTGGACGCTCAAGGGCGTCGGCATCCGCCAGGACCGCCTGCCGATCGTGCTGGGGTGTGACGCCGCCGGCGTGGACGAGGACGGCAACGAGGTCATCGTGCACTCCGTGATCGGCTCCGGTCCCGACGAGACGCTCGACCCGAAGCGTTCGCTGCTGTCGGAGGTGCACGACGGCACGTTCGCCGACCGGGTGGCGGTGCCGCGGCGAAACCTGGTGCCCAAGCCGGCGGCGCTGAGTTTCGAGCACGCCGCCTGTCTGCCGACGGCGTGGCTGACCGCGTACCGGATGTTGTTCGAGAAGGCTGGGCTGGAGCCGGGCTCGACCGTGCTCGTGCAGGGGGCCGGCGGCGGCGTGGCGACGGCGCTGATCGCGCTGGGCCGGGCGGCCGGCTACCGGATCTGGGCCACCAGCCGGACGGAGGGCAAGCGGGCGGCGGCCCTGGAGCTGGGCGCGGACCAGGTGTTCGAGCCGGGGGCGCGGCTGCCCGAGCGGGTGGACGCGGTGATGGAGACGGTCGGGCAGGCCACGTGGGACCACTCGCTCAAGTCGCTCAAGCCGGGCGGGCGCATCGTCGTGTGCGGGGCGACCAGTGGCGCGGTGCCGCCCGCCGACCTCAACCGGGTCTTCTTCCTGCAGCTGTCGGTGGTCGGCTCGACGATGGGGACGCGGGAGCAGTTGCGGCGGCTGGCGGTGTTCCTGGAGCAGACGGGGGTGCGGCCGGTGGTCGACCGGGCGATGCCGCTGGCGGAGGCACGCGACGGGTTCTCCGCGCTGGCGTCGGGGGAGATCTTCGGGAAGATCGTTTTCACCCGTTAGATAAGTGACAAGTTACTTTTGCTGACTCCTGGGTGATACAAGAAGGATGAGGCGTCTCACCCAGGAGTGATCAGCGTGGACGTTGTGCCGTTCGGCCCGGGTTCGATGCACTGGGACACCGCCGGGGAGTACCGCAACCTGCTCATCGCGGGCAGTGCGCTGGTGCTGCAGACCATGCATCCGGCCGTGGGGGCCGCGGTGGGGGAGCACTCGACGTACAAGCAGGATCCGTGGGGGCGGCTGCAGCGCACGCTGATCTCCGTGCAGAAGTGGGTGTACGGCGGCGCCGAGGGCCCGGCCGAGGGGCAGCGGCTCAGACGGTTGCACGAGCCGATCGGCGGTGTGGACGAGCAGGGCCGGCGCTACCACGCCCTGAACGGTGAGGCGTGGGCCTGGGTGCACCTGACGTTGTTCGAGCGGTTCATCACGCTCAACCGCTATTTCGGCACCCCGTACACGACGGGTCAGCTGGAGCGGTTCTACGAGGAGTCGCGGCAGCTCGGGGCGATCCTGCGGGTGCCCGAGCGTGAGGTGCCCGCCGATCTGCCGGCGTTCCGTGCGTACTTCGACAGGATGGTGGCCGAGCGGCTCGAAGCCCACCCGACCGCCCTCGACGTGCTGGCCGCCATGCGCGGCACCCCCGCGCCGCCCGGACTGCCCGCTCCGCTGCGGCGGTTGTGGCGGCCGGTGGGGGCCGGAGCGGGGGAGCTGACGTCCTTCCTCACGGTCGGCACCCTGCCACCGGCTGTCCGGCGCACGCTCGGCTTACGTTGGACGGCCCGCGACGAACGCCGCTTACGCCACCTGGGCCACGCGGTGGCGATGCTCCACCCGCGCCTCCCGGAACGCCTGCGCTACATGCCGCTCGCCTACCAGGCCCGCCGAGCCGCCCGCCGCACCCACCGCCCGGCCCCTCGGCACGTCCGCTCCGCCTGACTCCACGTTCGCCGGAGGAGACCCGCGCCGGCCAGAGGGGTGGGTGGGTCAGCGGTCGAGGATTTCGCGGATGCGGGTGGCGCTTTCGGTGAGGGTTGTGCGGAGTTCGGCAAGCTTGTCGGGGGTCAGGCGGGCCTCGGAGGCGTCGCGGCGGGCTTGGCCGACGAAGTCGGCGAGCAGTTCGCCCAGCTCGGCGTCCAGGTCGGCGCGCCCGGCGGGGCCGCCGGGCGGTGGGCCGCCGAGCGTGCTCCACGCCTCCTGCCAGATCCTGCGCCACTCCCTGCTGAGCCGCTCACCTTCGTCCTGCCAGTGGTAGGCGTGCTCCATCCACTGGCGTTTCTGTTCGTCCCGCAGCCGCTTGAGGTCCTCCTTCTGCTGGCGGCGCAGCCGCCTGGTGTCCTCGGCGGCGCCGGTGCGCACGTCCTTGGCCATCCTGGTCAGCTCGTCGCGCAGCGAGCGTACGGTGTCGCGGACGTCCTCCTTGACCTCGCGCGCGATGTCGCGGACGGAGGCGGAGATCTCCTGCTCCAGGTCGGCGAGCTCGTCGAGCCGGTCGTTGAGCTCCTCGCGGCCCTTGTCGGTGATGGAGAACACCTTTTTGCCCTCGACCACCTCGTGCGTCACCAGGCCCTCTTCCTCCAGCCTGGCCAGGCGTGGGTAGATGGTGCCGGGGGAGGGCGAGTAGACGCCGAGGAAGCGGTCCTGGAGCAGCCGGATGACCTCGTAGCCGTGGCGCGGGCTCTCGTCCAGCAGCTTGAGCAGGTACAGCCGGAGCCGGCCGTGACCGAAGACAGGGCTCATTCCTTCTCTCCCTTGAGCAGCGTGACCTCGCCGGAGACCGTGGTGGCCGACAGCGAGGCCATGCCGCCGCCGAGCCGCCCGGACATCGACTTCATGCCGGGGGAGCTTTTGGTGGACAGTTCCTCGAACGTGCTGACGAGCCGTCCGGAGGTGGATCGGGCGGTGACGTCCGCCTCCACGTTCTCGGGCAGCCTGATCAGGATGTCACCGGAGACGCTGTTGATGGTCACGTGTCCGGTGGGACGCAGTGACAGGTCGGCGGTGATGCGGCCGGAGACGGTGTTGGCCTTGAGCCGGTGCGGCGTGCCGTCGGCCACGGTGAGGTCGCCCGAGACGCTGATGAACGACAGGTCGCCGTCCATGGCGCGGGTCTCGACCGGGCCGGAGACGGTGTTGGCCGTCACCTCGCCGCTGACGCCGTCGAGCACGATCTCGCCGGAGACGCTCTTGACGTCCGTTACGCGCTCGAACCCGGCGACCACGGCCGGCGCCGTGACGACGCCCGCTTTGACCCGGCAGGTCTTGGGGACGGCGATGGACAGCACGGTTCTGCGTTGGTCGCGGCGCAGCCAGCCGAGCAGGCCGTCCCAGGTGAGGTCGCGGTAGGCGACGGTGAGCGTGCGGGCCAGTTCGTCGTACGTGACGAGGAGCGGCGAGGCCGACGCGATCTCGGCGATCTCCAGGGTGGGTGGCCCGTCACTGGCCAGGACGTCGAGCCGGCCCGCGACGATGCGTACGTCGAGGTCGTCGACCTGGTCGAAGGTGAGCCGGTCCGGCGCGTCGATCGTCCACTGCTGCATGCTCCCGCCCTTTCCCTGACGTCATCCCTACACAAGACACGATATGTCGCGTTCGCCCGAGACTCAAGATGTATCGCGTTCTGCTTCGAGACTACCGCCGCACCCCCTCAGGCGGGCGGCCGCTCAGTCGTCCTCGTCGTCGTCGAGCCGGGCCAGCCACGTGGCCAGCCGCTCGATCGGCGTCTCGAACTCGGGGTTGAGATCGACGAACTCACGCAGCCGCTCGCCCAGCCACAGCAGGCTGACCTCCTCCTCGCCACGCCGCTCGACCAGCTCTTCGATCCCCCGATCGGTGAAGTACATCGTTCTCCCTCGACTACCCGGGGCGACGCCGCCCCGTCTGACTGACAGCAGTGAGCCCCCGGCCACGAGGGGCAGGGGGCTCACCGTCGATCACCTGAATGCTCAGCCGAAGATCTGGTGCAGGATCTCCTCGAGCTCCCGGTCGTGCGCGTTGTGCGAACCGGTCGCCGGCGAGCTGTTGGCCGTCCGCGACACCCGGCGCAGCGACCGGCCGCCCAGCACCTGCGGGTCCTCGGCCAGCTTGAGCGTGAGGTACGGCCACGGGCCCATGTTGGTGGGCTCGTCCTGGGCCCAGACCAGCTCGGCCTGCGCGCCGTAGCGGGTCAGCTCGGCCGCCAGCTCCTCCGCCGGGAACGGGTAGAGCCGCTCGAGCCGGACCAGCGCCACGTCGTCACGCCCGCTCTTCTCGCGCTGCGCGAGCAGCTCGTAGTAGAGCTTGCCGGACGTGAGCGCCACCTTGGTCACCTTGGCCGGGTCGACGGTGGTGTCACCGATGACCGGCTGGAAGGTGCCCGAGGTGAAGTCGGACGCCTTGGACGTGGCCGCCTTGTGGCGCAGCAGCCACTTCGGCGTGAAGACCACCAGCGGCTTGTGCCGCTCGGACTCCACCTGCCAGCGCAGCAGGTGGAAGTAGTTGGCCGGCGTGGTGGGCTGGGCGACGGTCATGTTGTCGAGCGCGCACACCTGGAGGAAGCGCTCGATGCGGGCCGAGGAGTGGTCGGGGCCCTGACCCTCGTAGCCGTGCGGCAGCAACAGCACGACCGAGGACCTCTGGCCCCACTTCTGCTCGCCCGACGAGATGAACTCGTCGATGATCGTCTGGGCGCCGTTGACGAAGTCGCCGAACTGCGCCTCCCAGCAGACCAGGGCGTCGGGCCTGACCACGCTGTAGCCGTATTCGAAGCCGAGCGCCGCGAACTCGCTGAGCAGCGAGTCGTAGACGTAGAACTTCGTGGTGCCCTGGTTGAAGGTCTTGAGCGGCGTGTGGTCGGCGCCGGTCATGCGGTCGACGAGGACGGCGTGGCGCTGGGTGAACGTGCCGCGCCTGGAGTCCTGGCCGACCAGGCGCACCGGGTGGCCGTCGATCAGCAGCGAGCCGAAGGCCAGCGTCTCGCCCATCGCCCAGTCGATCGAGTCCTGCTCGACCATCTGGCCGCGGCGCTGCAGCACCGGCGCGAGACGCGGGTGCGGCGTGAAGCCCTCGGGCAGGCTGAGCTGGGTGTCGACGATGCGCTTGAGCGTCTCGTCGCTGATCGCCGTCGGCGTGTCGGCGTGGGACCACTTGACGACCTCGGCGGGCGGCACCCGCATGGCGGCCGCCTCCTTGGGCTTCTTCGCCGCCTCGCGGACCTCGGTGAACGCCTGCTCCAGCTTGGCCTGGTAGTCGCGCAGCGCCTGCTCGGCCTCTTCGACCGTGATGTCGCCGCGGCCGATCAGGGCCTCGGTGTAGAGCTTGCGGGTCGAGCGCTTGGCGTCGATGAGGTCGTACATCAGCGGCTGGGTGAAGGCGGGGTTGTCGCCCTCGTTGTGGCCGCGGCGGCGGTAGCAGATGAGGTCGATGACGACGTCCTTGCGGAACGCCTGGCGGTATTCGTAGGCCAGCTGGCCCACCCGCACGACGGCCTCGGGGTCGTCGCCGTTGACGTGGAAGATCGGCGCCTGGATCATCCGCGCGACGTCGGTCGCGTAGACCGACGAGCGGGAGGAGGCGGGCGAGGTGGTGAAGCCGACCTGGTTGTTGACCACGACGTGGACGGTGCCGCCGGTGCGGTAGCCGCGCAGCTGCGACAGGTTGAGCGTCTCGGCCACCACGCCCTGGCCCGCGAAGGCCGCGTCGCCGTGGACGAGGACGGGAAGGACGGTGAAGCCCTCCTCGCCGCGCTCGAGAAGGTCCTGCTTGGCCCGGACGACGCCCTCCAGCACCGGGTCGACCGCCTCCAGGTGGGAGGGGTTGGCGACCACGGAGGCGGTGATCGTGTTGCCGCTCGGCGCGGTGAACGTGCCGGCGGCGCCCAGGTGGTACTTCACGTCGCCGGAGCCGTGGGCGGTGCGGGGGTCGATGTTGCCCTCGAACTCGCCGAAGATCTGCGCGTAGGACTTGCCGACGATGTTGGCCAGCACGTTGAGCCTGCCGCGGTGGGCCATGCCGATGACGACCTCGTCGAGGCCCTCGTCGGCGGCGTCGCTGATCACCGAGTCGAGCAGCGGGATGAGGGACTCGCCGCCCTCGAGCGAGAAGCGCTTCTGGCCGACGAACTTCGTCTGCAGGAACGTCTCGAACGCCTCGGCGGTGTTGAGCCGCGACAGGATGTTGAGCTGCTCGTCGCGCTCGGGCGACTTGTGCGGCTTCTCCACCCGCGCCTGGATCCAGGCCCGCTCTTCGGGGTTCTGGATGTGCATGTACTCGATGCCGACCGTGCGGCAGTAGGAGTCGCGCAGCACGCCCAGGATCTCGCGCAGCTTCATCAGCGGGCGGCCGCCGAAACCGCCGGTGGCGAACTCGCGCTCGAGGTCCCACAGCGTCAGGCCGTGGCTCTGGATGTCGAGGTCGGGGTGCTTGCGCTGCTTGTACTCCAGCGGGTCGGTCTCGGCCATGAGGTGGCCGCGCACGCGGTAGGCGTGGATCAGCTCGATCACGCGAGCGGACTTGGCCACGTCGTCGTCGTGGGAGGCCGAGATGTCCTGGACCCAGCGGACCGGCTCGTACGGGATCCGCAGCGCCTCGAAGATCTCGTCGTAGAAGCCGTCCTCGCCGAGCAGCAACCGGTGGATCTGGCGCAAGAAGTCGCCCGACTGGGCGCCCTGGATGATCCGGTGGTCGTAGGTGCTGGTCAGCGTCATGACCTTGGAGACGGCCAGGCGCGACAGCGTGTCGGGCGATGCGCCCTGGTATTCGGCCGGGTATTCCATGGCGCCGACGCCGATGATGGTGCCCTGGCCGGGCATCAGGCGCGGGACGGAGTGGACGGTGCCGATGGTGCCGGGGTTGGTCAGCGAGATCGTGGTGCCGGAGAAGTCGTCGACGCCGAGCTTGCCGGCCCGCGCCTTGCGTACGACCTCTTCGTAGGCCATCCAGAACTGGCGGAAGTCCATCTCCTCGGCGCCCTTGATGGAGGGCACGAGGAGCTGGCGGTCGCCGTTGCTCTTCTGGACGTCGATGGCCAGGCCGAAGCCGACGTGCTCGGGCTTGACCAGGGTGGGCTTGCCGTCGATCTCGGCGTAGGAGTAGTTCATCTCCGGCATGGCCTTCAGCGCCTTGACGATCGCGAACCCGATCAGGTGCGTGAAGGAGATCTTGCCGCCTCGACCCCGCTTGAGGTGATTGTTGATCACGATGCGGTTGTCGATGAGCAGCTTGGCCGGGATGGCACGGACGCTGGTCGCGGTCGGCACCGACAGCGACAGGTCCATGTTGGCGGCCGTGCGGGCCGCCGCACCGCGCAGCTTGACCTCCTCGGCGCCCTTGGGCACCGGGGTGGCCGGCTGCTTCGGCTTGTCAGCCGCGGCGGGAGCCGAGGGTGGCGCCTTCGGCGGCGCCTTGGGAGGCGCGGGCGCGGTCACAGTGCCGTTCGCCGCCTCCCTGACCGGGGGTCGGCCCGGTCCGTTATCAGGGTTGTAGTCAGCGAAGAAGTTCCACCAGGCCTTGTCGACCGACTCTGGATCTTGGAGGTACTTCTGGTACAGCTCGTCGACAAGCCATTCGTTCTGACCAAAGCTTGCCAGCGGGTTTGTCCGCGACGACTCAGACGACACGGCGGAAATCGCCCTCTTCCGCAGATCGGCGTTGATGTTAGAGAACCTGTCCAAGGCTACTCGCCCGGACCGGCAGTGCGCGCCCAAGAGGGCGTGCCGCCTCGAACGATCGTCCCAGGACCGTGCAAAGACGTCACGCCCCCCTAGTCAATCCGGGTGGTGCAGCCTTTATTACTCTTTGGTATCAACACCTGTGGGGGAGGTTTATTTCCCCGGCGTCAGCAGTCTGCGGGCGATCCGCACGTCAGGCGACAGCTCGGCGAGGAGCGCGGCGAGCTCGTCGCCGGCCTGCTCCAGCTCCTCCAGCGACATCGGCTCGAGGCGTTCGAGCAGGAAGATCGCGTTGGTGGTGTCCTCGGTGAGCCGGGTGCGCACGACCTGGCGCCAGTTCCAGCGGCGGCAGGTGACGCCCTCGTCGTCGCGCCAGATGACCTCACCTGGCTCGGGCTGACCGAGCGCCTCCTCCGACGGCTCGTCGCCGGCGGCCCGTACGAGCCGCGCGGGGCCGGCGTAGTGGTCGAGGTCCTCGCCGCCGATGGGCAGCGCGTGCTTGACGCTCACCGAGTTGTACGCGTCGACCGCCTGGTTGATCTCCGGCAGCGGCATGCGCCGGGTGAGCGCGTCGACCGAGGGGCGGGTGCGCTGCGGCTTGGCGCCGAACGCGCGGTAGGCCTCTTTCCAGGCGTCGATCTTGGCGGTCTGGATCTCCTCCTCGCCGGCCGCCTTCAGCCAGGCGCGCGACCGGTCGTCCGTGGGCCCGTTGCGCAGGCCGTGTGCGGTCATGACCAGCACCGCGAAGTCGGGGCGCAGTGCGAAGACGGAGTCGTCAACCCAGATGTCGTCGAGCATCCCCACAGTCTAGGAGCCGGAAAAACCGCAAAAATCCCTTTGCAAAAATGTCTTTGCGGCCTATCGTCAGGGACATGGAGGACCGGTACAAGATCAGTGACCCGCAGGCGCTCAAGGTGGCCGCGCACCCGCTGCGCGGCCGGCTGCTCGGCCTGCTGCGCTCGGAAGGCCCCGCCACGGCCAGCGAGCTCGGCCGCAGGACCGGCGAGAGCTCGGGCTCGACCAGCTATCACCTGCGCGAGCTGTTCAAGTACGGCTTCATCGAGGAGGACACGGAAGGCCGCGACGGCCGCGAGCGCCGCTGGCGCGCCCGCCACCGCTACACCTCGTGGAACAGCCGCGAGATGGTCGAGATGCCGGGCGGGCGCGAGGCGGTCGAGGTCATCAGGACGCGGCAGGCCGAGGTGCTGGCCGAGGCGGCGCTGGGCTTCGACGAGGACGCCTGGTCGCCGGAGTGGGTCGAGGCGGCCGGCATCGACGACCACCTCTTCGAGCTGCCCCCCGCGGCGCTGACGGAGTTCCTGAGGCGGGCCCAGGACCTGCTGAACGAGCTCGCCGCCCGCCACGAGGGCGCCCCCGGCGTGCAGCCGGTCCACGTTTTCGTGGGGGGCTTCCCCCAGAAGCGGAGAGACGAGTCATGACAGCACGATCGGCACTGCGTCGCTACATGCTGGTCAATTTCCTGACCTGGCTGCCCATGGGGCTGATGGTGGCCGGCATGGTGCTGCTGATGAGCGAACGGGGGCTCGGCCTGGCCCAGATCGGGCTGGTCACCACCGTGTTCTCAATCGTCACCCTGAGCCTGGAGCTGCCCACCGGCGGGCTGTCCGACGTCGTGGGGCGCCGCGTGGTGCTGGCCGCGTCGGCCGCCTTCACGGTGGTCTCGCTCGCGATGCTCAGCGTGTCGACGACGCTCTGGATGTTCCTGGTGAGCGGCGTGCTCAAGGGCGTGGCCAGGGCGCTGTCCAGCGGCCCCGCCACCTCCTGGTACGTCGACACGCTGCACGCCGTCGAGGGTCACGACGCCGACCTCAGGCCGGGCCTGGCCAGGGGCGCGGTGATGGAGTCCGTGGCCTTGTGCGCGGGCGTGCTGGCCGGCGGCTGCCTGCCGCTGCTGGTGCCGCCCTCGCTGATGTTCCCGCTGGCCGCGCCCCCGCTGGCGGGCGCGGTGGCCGCCGCGGTGCTGCTGGTCGTGGTGCTGTTCGCGCTGCCCGAGCCGGCGCACGCCCGCAGGACGTTCGCGGACGTGCTGCGCGAGGTGCCCGCCACGATCGCCTCCGGCGTCAGGCTGGCGGCGGGCAGGCCGGTGCTGCGCCGCATGATGGGCGCCGCCGCGGTCTCGGGCGTCATGCTGACGAGCGTCGAGCTGCTCACGCCGGGCCGGCTGGCCGAGCTGGCCGGCACGGCCGAGCGCGGCAGCCTGTTCTACGCGGTGGTGGCGGCGCTCGGGTTCGCCGGCAGCGCGGCGGGCAGCGCGCTCGCGCCTCGCGCGGCCCGGCTGACCGGGAGCTCGGCGCGGGGAGCGATCGCGGGAACGGTGCTGAGCGCCCTGGCCGTCGCCGCGCTGGCCGCCACGGCGGAGCTGGACGGCCCGGCGGGCACGGCGAGCGCGGGCGTGGCCTACGTCGTGCTGTTCGTCGGCCTCGCGATCGCCTCGGTGCTCTGCCTGGAGCTGACGCACAAGGCGGTCACCGCGGCCGACCGCACCACCGTGACCTCGACCTCCTCGCTGGCCCTGCAGGGCGGCGGCGCGGCGGCGAACCTGGCGCTCGGCGCGCTGGCCGCCCAGGCGGGCCTGGCCACGGCCTGGGGGGTCGTGGTCGTGGTGCTGCTGGCCTCGACGACGCTGTTCGTCCGGATGCCGGCCGGCGGCGCTAGAGGCTCCAGTCCAGCTCAGGCCCTACCGGCACGATCCGGCTCGGGTTGATGTTCGTCTGGGTGAGGTAGTAATGACGCTTGATCTGGTCGAAGTCGGTGGTCTCGCGGAAGGCCGGGATGGCATAGAGGCGCCTGGCGTACGCCCACAGCGCCGGATAGTCCACCAGCCGCCGCACGGAACACTTGAAGTGCGTGTGGTAGACCGTGTCGAAGCGCGCCAGCGTGGTGTAGAGGCGCACGTCGCTGTCGGTGAGGGTGTCGAAGAGGAACTCCGACTCCGCCAGGCGCACCTCCAGGAAGTCGAGGGTGGTGAAGACGCGGGCCACCGCCTCCTCGTACACCTGCTGGTCACGGGAGAAGCCCGCCTCGTAGACCGCGTTGTTCAGGCCGTGATAGAGGCGGTCGTTCATGATGTCGATGTCGGGGCGCAGGCGCTCGGGATAGAGGTTGGGCGAGGTGCCCCATGACGTCTCCAGATCGAGGGTGATCTGGGGGAAGTCGTTGGTGACGATGCGCTCGTCCTGGGTGTCCCAGATGCACGGGACGGTGTAGCGGCCCACGTAGCCGGGGTCGGTGGCGTGGTAGAGCTCCGAGAGGTACTCGGGGTCGCCGCCGGGCACCCGCCAGCCCTTCTCGTCGCGGATGGGGTCGGTGATCGCGACGTCCAGCAGCTCTTCGAGGCCGAGCAGCTCGCGGACGATGAGCACGCGCTGGGCCCACGGGCAGGCGTAGGAGGCGTAGAGGCGATAGCGGCCGGGCTCGGGCGGGCCGAGCCGATCCGTGAAGCGGTTCGGCTGGCGGACGAAGCGGCCATCATTCGAGAGCTCGCGGCTCAGCTTCATGACCCCTAGTAGAACACGATTCTGCTACAGAACTATATTCGGCACGTGGCGAAATTCATGGTGACCCCTGCGAACGTGGCACAGCGGGAGGCGTGGCTCGGCGGGGCCGTCCCCGGCGTCGAGCGCGTACGTCCCGGTTTGTGGTCCATCCCGGTCCCGATCCCGATCAACCCCCTCCGGTACGTGCTGGTCTACGCACTCGAACTCCCCGACGGCGTGGCGATCATCGACGCCGGCTGGAACACCGACGAGGCGTACGACGCGCTCGTGGCCGGCCTGGGCGTGGCCGGATACGCGATCACCGACGTCAAGGGCGTGCTCGTCACCCACATCCACCCCGACCACTACGGCCTGGCCGGGCGGGTCCGCGAGGCGTCGGGCGCCTGGATCGCGCTGCACCCGGCCGACGCCCGCCTCATCCGCGAACGCTACGACGACGCGCTCATCGACTCCCTGGTGGAGCGCGAGCGCGCGCTGCTGCGCCGCTGCGGCGTGCCCGACCTGACCCTGGACGAGCTGGCCGGCGCCTCCATGATGATCAGGCACGTGGTCACGATGGCCAAGCCGGACCGCCTGGTCGAGGACGGCGACGACCTGAAGCTGCCCGGCTGGGACCTGCGCGCCGTCTGGACGCCGGGACACTCGCCTGGCCACCTGTGCTTCGTCTCGCCGGAGCGGCGGGTGCTGTTCTCCGGCGACCACGTGCTCGCCAAGATCACGCCGATCGTGGCCGTGCACCCGCAGTCGGGGCCGAACCCGCTGGCCGACTACCTCGACGCGCTGGCCGCCGTGCGCAAGCTGGAGGTGGACGAGGTGCTGCCCGCGCACGAGTACCGCTTCCTGGAGCTGGCCGAGCGGGTGGACACCGTGATGGCGCACCACGACGCCCGGCTGGCCGAGATCGAGCAGGTGCTGGCCGAGGGCGGCGCGGCGGCCTGCTGGGACGTCGCCACCCGGCTCACCTGGTCGCGGCCGTGGGAGACGATCCCGCCGTTCATGCGGCGCTCGGCCAACAACGAGACGCTGGCGCACCTGGCGTGGCTGGAGGCCAAGGGGAGAGTGGTCAGGGAGCCGGGCGAGCCGGACCTGTGGCGCGCGCCCTGAGCCGGTTATCGTAAGCGTACTAGAATGTTGTTCTCCTGCCTGGGAGGTTCGATGCTTCGGTTCGATGACAGGGTCGCGATCATCACGGGGGCCGGGCACGGCCTCGGCAGGTCGCACGCGCTCCTGCTGGCCGAGCGGGGGGCCAAGGTCGTCGTCAACGACCTCGGCGGCGCGCTCGACGGCACCGGCGCGTCCGCGGGCCCCGCCGCCGAGGTCGCCGACCTCATCGTCAAGAACGGCGGCCAGGCCGTGGCCAGCACCGACAACGTCGCCACCCCCGAGGGCGCCAGGGCCATCGTCCAGACCGCCGTCGACGCCTTCGGCAAGGTGGACATCGTCGTCAACAACGCGGGCATCCTGCGCGACAGGTCGTTCGGGAAGATGACCGTCGAGGACTTCGACCAGGTGCTGGCCGTGCACGTACGCGGCTCCTACCTCGTCAGCCAGGCCGCGTACCCGCTGATGAAGGCCGCCGGCTACGGCCGCGTCGTCAACACCTCGAGCCCGGCCGGCCTGTTCGGCAACTTCGGCCAGGCCAACTACTCCACCGCCAAGATGGGCCTGGTCGGCCTGACCAAGACGATCGGCATCGAGGGCGCGCGCAACGGCATCAGGGCCAACGCCATCGCGCCCATCGCCTGGACCCGCATGACCGAGGCGCTGCTGCCGGCCGAGTTCGAGGCCAAGTTCACCCCCGAGCGGGTCAGCGCGCTGGTCGCCTACCTCGTGCACGAGTCGTGCGAGACGAGCGGCGAGGTGTTCACGGTCGGGGGCGGCAGGGTGGCGCGGGTGTTCGTGGCGGAGGGTCCCGGCTTCAAGACCGACGACGTCACGCCCGAGGTGATCGCGGGCAACTGGGAGTCGGTGATGGCCGAGCAGCCGTACGTGCTGACCGCGGGCGACTCCATGAAGGCCATGCTCTAGTTCTTTCGCACGTCTCGCTCGGGGGCCCTGTCACCGCGCCGCGCGGTGACAGGGCCTATGTGTCAAAACGGTGGCTTTTTCGACACAAACAGGTCTTTGTTCGATCTTCGGCGGAAGTTAGGCGAGTTCGGTCGATTAAGGCTCTTGATTTGCCGCATCGGTGATCTTATTGTCGCGGCATGACCCCCCAGCCGGGTTCCGCCGGCGACGTGCTGACGCTCATCAGCGCGGGCTCGGCGACGACCCGTTCCGATCTGGCGAGGCTCACCGGCCTGGCCAGATCCACCATCTCCCAGCGTGTCGACGCCCTGATCGAGCGCGGCCTGATCGAGGAGACCGAGAGCGGCGAGTCCACCGGTGGCCGGCCGCCGCGCCAGCTGCGCCTGCACACCGAGGACCACGCCTTCGCCGGCGTGGATCTGGGCGCCACCCACTGCCGGGTCGCGCTCATGGACATCTCGGGCAACGTGCTCGCCGAGTGCGAGGACGGCCTGCTCATCGGCGACGGCCCTGAGAGCGTGCTCGCCCACGTGGACCAGCGCCTCGACCACCTGCTCGACCAGGCGGAACGGCCCCGCAGCGCACTGCGCGCGCTCGGGATAGGCGTGCCCGGCCCGGTCGAGTTCGCCACCGGCCGGCCCAACAACCCGCCGATCATGCCCGGCTGGAACGACTACCCCGTCCCCGAGTACTTCGACGGCGTCGAGGTCCTGGTGGACAACGACGTCAACGTGATGGCGCTGGGCGAGCACCGCAACGCCTTCCCCGACACCCGCCACCTGCTGTTCGTCAAGGTCGGCACCGGCATCGGCTGCGGCATCATGGCCGCCGGCCGGCTGCACAGGGGCGCCCAGGGCTCGGCCGGCGACATCGGCCACATCAGGGTCAGCGGCCACGACGACGCCGGCTGCCGGTGCGGCAACAGCGCCTGCCTGGAGGCCGTGGCAGGCGGCGCCGCCCTCGCGCGCCGCCTGAGCGAGCTCGGCCTGCCCGCCGAGTCGGGCGGCGACGTGGTGGCGCTCGTGCAGTCGGGCAACACCCAGGCGCTGCGCCTGGTCAGGGAGGCCGGCCGCCTCATCGGCGAGGTGCTGGCCAGCCTGGTCAACTTCTTCAACCCCGAGGTCATCGTCATCGGCGGCGCACTGTCGCGGGTGCACGAGCATCTGGTGGCCGGCATCAGGGAGACCGTCTACCGCCGGTCGCTGCCGCTGGCCACCCACCATCTGTCGATCACGCCGAGTCGTACGGGGAGCAACGCCGCCGCATTGGGCGCCGGGATCCTCGCGATCGAGCACTACCTGTCACCGGACAACATCAACCGCATCGTCAACGCCTGAAAGGGACTCCCCGATGCTGGTCATGAAGGGCATCGTCAAGCAGTTCCCCGGCGTGCGCGCGCTCGACGGGGTCGATCTGGACGTACGGGCGGGCGAGGTGCACTGCCTGCTCGGCCAGAACGGCGCCGGCAAGTCCACCCTGATCAAGGTACTGGCCGGGGTGCACCAGCCGGACGAGGGCACCATCAGCTTCAACGGCGCGGACGTGCGCCCCGGCAGCCCGATCGACGCCATCAGGCTCGGTTTCGCCACCATCTACCAGGAGCTCGACCTGGTCGACGGGCTCACCGTGGCCGAGAACATCTTCCTCGGCCACGAGCACGCCCGCCTCGGCTTCGTCAACAGGGCGGCGGGCCGCCGCGCCGCCACGGCCGTGCTGGAGCGCCTCGGCCACCCGGAGATCCGCCCGTCGGTGGAGGTCGGGCGGCTGTCGCCGGCCGCCAAGCAGGTCGTCTCGATGGCCCGCGCGCTCTCCCACGACGCTCGCCTCATCATCATGGACGAGCCGTCGGCCGCGCTCGCCCACGACGAGGTGAACAACCTCTTCCGCATCATCCGCGAGCTGACCGCCCAGGGCGTCGCCGTGGTCTACATCTCCCACCGCCTGGAGGAGATCCGCGAGATCGGCGACCGGGTGACGGTGCTCAAGGACGGCCGCACGGTCGCGGTCGGCCTGTCCGCCCGCGACACGCCGACCACCGAGATCGTCTCCCTGATGACCGGCCGCAACGTCGAGTACGTCTTCCCGCCCAGGGCCGGCCGCGAACCGGGGGAGGAGGTGCTCAGGGTGGAGGACCTGGCTTCTCCGGGCGTCTTCTCCGGCGTGTCGTTCTCGGTGCGGGCGGGCGAGATCGTCGGCCTCGCCGGGCTCGTCGGGTCGGGCCGCTCGGAGATTCTCGAAGCCGTCTACGGCGCCCGCCCCGCCACCGGTCGCGTCCTGCTGGACGGCCGCCGGACGCGGCGCGGCGTGGTCGGCACCGTACGCCGCGGCATGGGGCTCGCCCCCGAGGAGCGCAAGGCCCAGGCCCTGCTCCTCGACCAGAGCGTCACCGCGAACATCACGCTGGGCACCCTGCCGGACTTCGCGACGTTCGGCTGGCTGGACAGGAAACGGGAGCGCGCCGAGGCCCGCCGCCTGTCGGAGATGCTCGACATCCGGCCACCCGACCCCGAACGCCCGATCAGGACCCTGTCGGGCGGCAACCAGCAGAAGGCTGTGCTGGCCCGCTGGCTGCTCGGCGGCCGCAAGCTGCTCCTGCTCGACGAGCCGACCAGAGGCGTGGACGTGGGCGCCAGGGCCGAGCTGTACGCGGTCATCCGCGACCTCGCCGAGCAGGGCATCGGTGTGCTGCTGGTCTCCAGCGAGGTGCCCGAGGTGCTCGGGCTCTCCGACCGGGTGCTGGTGCTGCGCGAGGGCCAGGTCATCCACGAAGGGGAGGCGGCCGAGCTGGACGAGCATCGCGTACTGGACATGATCATGAATGGGAGGGCGGCGTGATGAGCGAGCCCGCAACAGACCGGCGTGCCGGGAAGGCGAGCCTGCCGGCGCTGCCGTCGATCCGCGGGGTGAGCGAGATGCGCCACCTCGGGCTGATCGGCGCGCTCGCGCTGCTGGTGGTCGTCGGCCTGGTCACCAGATACGAGAACTTCGCGACCGCCTCCAACTTCGTCAGCATCCTGTCGCTGGCCGCCACGATCGGCGTCATCACGGTCGGGGCCACGTTCGTCATCATCGGCGGGGGCATCGACCTGTCGGTGGGCGCGGTCATGGCGCTGGCCAGCGTGTGGGCGACGACGCTCGCCACCCAGTCGTACGGGCCGGTGGTGATGGCGATCTGCGCCATCCTCGTCGGCACCGGGGCGGGGCTGGTCAACGGATGGCTCATCGCGTACGGGCGGCTGGTGCCGTTCATCGCGACACTGGCCATGCTGGTGGCCGCCCGCGGGCTCGCCCAGCGCATGTCCGACCGCAAGACGCAGCTCATCCAGGCCGACAACACGGCCATCGTGGACCTGTCGACCACCCGGCTGCTCGGCATCCCGCTGCTGGTCTACATCTTCGCGCTGGTCGTGGTGCTGGGCTGGATCCTGCTCAACCGCACGACCTTCGGGCGGCGCACGTACGCGGTGGGCGGCAACCCCGAGGCCGCCCGCCTGGCCGGCATCGACGTACGCAGGCACACGATGCTGCTGTACGCCCTGTCGGGGCTGTGCTGCGGCGTCGCCGCGATCCTCATCATGGCGCGTACGACGACGGGCTCGTCCACCCACGGCGACCTGTACGAGCTGGACGCCATCGCGGCCGTCATCATCGGCGGCACGCTGCTCACGGGTGGCCGGGGCACGATCATCGGCTCGATCCTGGGCCTGCTGATCTTCACCCTGATCACCAACCTCTTCATCCTCAACGGCCTCAACACCAGCGACCAGCTGATCGCCAAGGGCCTGATCATCGTCGTCGCCGTCCTTCTCCAGCGGCGGAACCTGAAGGAGAGAGCACCATGAGTGACAACGTCGCGCGCAGGGGATTCCTCGTCGGCGGAGCCGTGCTGTTGGCGGCGGGCTGCACCAGCAACGAGCCGGAGGCGGCGCCGAGCAGCGCGGCGCCCCAGCCGGCCCCCGCCGCCACCGGCGGCAACGAGCAGCCGGGCGAGAAGGTGGTGATCGGCTTCTCGGCCCCGGCGGCCGACCACGGCTGGATCGCCGCCATCGCCAAGAACGCCGAGGCGACCGCGAAGCAGTATTCGGACATCGAGTTCAAGCCGGTGGAGCCGACCAACGACATCAACCAGCAGATCTCCGCGGTGGAGTCGCTGATCGCGGCCAAGGTGAACGCGCTGGTGATCCTGCCCAACGACGGCCAGCAGCTCAACCAGGTCGCGCTGCAGGCCACCGAGGCGGGCATCCCGGTCGTCAACCTCGACCGCATCTTCCCCGACAAGCTGGCCTACCGGACGTGGGTCGGCGGCGACAACTACGGCATGGGCGTCGCGGCCGGTCACTTCATCGGCAAGCAGCTCAAGGACAAGGGCGTGTCGAACCCGGTGATCGTCGAGATCCAGGGCATCGCCACGCTGCCGCTCACCCAGGACCGCACCAAGGGCTTCGAGGACGCGCTGAAGACGTACGGGTTCAGCGTCACGGCCAAGCAGGACGCGCAGTTCACCGTCGAGACCGGCAACGAGGTCGCCACCTCGCTGCTGCAGGCGCACAAGAAGATCGACGCGATGTGGAACCACGACGACGACCAGGGCGTCGGCGTGCTGGCCGCGATCAAGGAGGCCAGCCGCGACGAGTTCATCATGGTCGGCGGCGCCGGCTCGCTGAACGCGATGCGGGAGATCCAGTCGGGCAACTCCGTGCTGCAGGCGACGGTCACCTACAGCCCGACCATGGCCTCCTCGGCGATCAAGCTGGCGCGTCTGATAGCACAGGGGAAGGGCATGAGTGATCTGGTGGAGAACCAGGTTCCCCAGTCCATCACGCTCGCGTCCGAGACCATCACCAAGGAGAACGTCGAGAAGTACCTGGCGCTCGGCTTCGAATCCTGATCCTGATCGGGGGTTGCATGTCAGACAGAACCACCATCGGCGTGGGCATGATCGGCTACGCCTTCATGGGCCGTGTCCACTCCCAGGCCTGGCGCAGTGTCGGAGCGTTCTTCGACCTGCCGCTGGCGCCGCGCATGGCGGTGCTCGCGGGCCGGTCGAAGGAACGTACCGCGGCGGCCGCGGCGCAGCTCGGCTGGGCCGACGCCGAGACCGACTGGAGAGAGGTCATCAAGCGTGACGACGTGCAGATCGTGGACATCTGCACGCCTGGCGACTCGCACGCCGAGATCGCCATCGCCGCGCTGGCCGCAGGCAAGCACGTGATCTGCGAGAAGCCGCTGGCCAACACCGTCGCCGAGGCCGAGGCCATGGCGGCGGCGGCCGCCACGGCGCCGGGCAAGAGCATGGTGGCCTTCAACTACCGGCGGGTGCCCGCGGTCGCGCTCGCCCGCCGGTACGTCGAGGAAGGACGCATCGGCGAGATCCGGCACGTCCGCGCGGTCTATCTGCAGGACTGGATCGTCGACCCGGAGTTCCCGCTGGTCTGGCGGTTGCAGAAGGACAAGGCCGGCTCGGGCGCGCTGGGCGACATCGGCGCCCACATCGTGGACGCCGCCCAGTTCATCACCGGCCAGAACCTCGTGGGCGTCTCCGCGCTGACGGAGACGTTCATCAAGGAGCGTCCGCTCGCCACCGAGTCGGCCGGGCTCGGCGCCACCGGCTCGTCGGCCAGGGGCGAGGTCACGGTGGACGACGCCGCCCTGTTCATCGGGCGGATGTCCGGCGGCGCGCTGGCCTCCTTCGAGGCCACCCGCTTCGCCAACGGGCGCAAGAACGCGATGCGCATCGAGATCAACGGCTCGCTCGGCAGCCTCGCGTTCGACTTCGAGTCGATGAACGAGCTGTGGTTCAGCGCCGGCGGCGGCGGGTTCGAGCGCATCCTGGTCACCGAGCCCGACCACCCGTACGTCGGCGCCTGGTGGCCGCCCGGCCACGGCCTCGGCTACGAGCACACTTTCACCCACGAGGTCAGGGACTTCCTGGAGGCGGTCGCCACCGGCGCCGACCCGACGCCCTCGTTCGCCGACGGGCTACGGGTGCAGCGGGTGCTGGAGGCGGTCGAGCGCAGCGCGGCTGACGGCAGCCGCTACACGAACGTGGAGGATTGATGAGACCAGTCACGCTGTTCACCGGACAGTGGGCCGACCTGCCCTTCGAGGAGGTGTGCAGGCTGGCGGCCGAGTGGGGCTACGACGGCCTGGAGATCGCCTGCTCGGGCGACCACTTCGACGTGGCGCAGGCGGTGTCCGACCCCTCGTACGTGGAGCAGAAGCGGGCCCAGCTCGACAAGCACGGCCTGAAGGTGTGGACGATCTCCAACCACCTGGTCGGCCAGGCCGTCTGCGACCACCCGATCGACGAGCGGCACAAGGCGATCCTGCCGGCCCGCATCTGGGGCAACGGCGACCCCGAGTCGGTGCGCCAGGCGGCGGCGGAGGAGCTGAAGAACACCGCGCGCGCCGCGGCGGCGCTCGGCGTGGACACCGTGGTGGGCTTCACCGGCTCGTCGATCTGGCACACGGTCGCGATGTTCCCGCCGGTGCCCGCCTCGATGGTGGACGCGGGCTACCAGGACTTCGCCGACCGCTGGAACCCGATCCTCGACGTGTTCGACGAGGTCGGGGTGCGCTTCGCCCACGAGGTGCACCCGAGCGAGATCGCCTACGACTACCACACCACCGTGCGCACCCTCGAGGCCATCGGCCACCGGCCGGCGTTCGGCCTCAACTGGGACCCCTCGCACATGGTGTGGCAGGACATCGATCCGGTCGGGTTCATCCTCGACTTCAAGGACCGCATCTACCACGTCGACTGCAAGGACACCCGGCTCCGCGTCGGCGACGGCCGCAAGGGCCGCCTGTCGTCGCACCTGCCGTGGGCCGACATGCGCAGGGGCTGGGACTTCGTCTCGACCGGCCGCGGCGACGTGCCGTGGGAGGACTGCTTCCGCGCACTCAACGCGATCGGCTACGAGGGGCCGATCTCGGTCGAGTGGGAGGACGCCGGCATGGACCGGCTCGACGGGGCCAAGGAGGCGCTGGGCTACATCCGCACGCTCAACGCCATCACCCCGCCCACCACGGCCTTCGACGCCGCCTTCTCCACCACCTGAGCGGCGGGGGACCGAACCGGCCGGCGCCTCCCTTCCTCCGGGGGGCGCCGGCCGGCGTATGTCGTGGGGTGTCAGTCCATGATGACGATCTGCCGCAGCACCTCGCCGCCGCGCAGCGCCTCGACTGCCTCGTTGAGGTCGCCGAGCCGGATGCGAGAGCTGATCATCGACTCGAGGTCGAGCAGGCCGGCCTTGTAGAGCTTGGCGAAGTACGGGAAGTCGTGCCGCACGTCGGCCTCGCCGTACAGGCTGGACAGCAGGTTCTTGCCGTCGAACAGCAGGCTGAACGCCGAGATCGACACCATGTCGTCCATCGCGCCCGCCCCGACCACGATCACGTCGCCGCCCGCGCGGGTGAGCTGCCACGCGCTCTGGATGGTGGCGGACTTGCCGACCACCTCGAAGCCGTAGTCGAAGCCCGCGCCGCCGGTGAGCTCGCTGAGCGACTCCGGCACCTGCTCGGGGGTGGCGGTGTGGGTGGCGCCGACCTTCCTGGCCAGCTCGTGCTTGGACACCAGCGGGTCCACCGCCAGGATCGTCCTGGCGCCGGAGACGCGGGCGCCCTGGATGACCGACAGGCCGACGCCGCCGCAGCCGATCACCACGACCGTCGAGCCCGGCCGCACCTTCGCGGTGTTGATCGCGGCGCCGACGCCGGTCGTGATGCCGCAGCCGATCAGCGCCGCCGCCTCCCACGGCACGTCCTCGTCGATCTTGATCGCGCCCTGCCAGGGCACGATCACCTCCTCCGCCCAGGTGCCGCAGCCGGCCATGCCGAACGCCGTCGCCCCGTCGCCGCCGAAGCGGAAGTTGCCCTTGCTGAAGGACTCGATCACGTACTTCATGCACAGGTACGGCTGCCCGCCCACGCACAGGTCGCACTCGCCGCACGCCGGGCGCCAGCTGATGATCACGTGGTCGCCCGGTTCGACGGTGCTGACGTGCTCGCCCACCTCGACCACCTCGCCCGCGCCCTCGTGGCCAGGGATGAGCGGCACCGGTTGCGGCAGCACGCCGGACATGGCCGACAGGTCCGAGTGGCACACGCCGGTGGCCCGGATCCTGACGCGCACATCGGTCGGCCCGACGGGGGCCAGGGTGACGTCGTCGCGGAGGTCGAGCTTGCTGTCGGTGCCTACGGCGTGCAGGATCGCGGCGCGCATGAGGTTCCTCCTCGTGCCTGGGGGGCTAGTCCTCGATGGACAGGGCGGCTTTCGGGCAGGACCTGACCGCGTGGCGGACGCGGTCCTGCAACTCGGGGGGCGGTTCGGGGAGCAAAATGTGGAGCTGGTCGTCGTCGTCCACCTCGAACACCTCGGGCGCGAGCCCCATGCACACGGCGTTGGCCTCGCAGACCAGCTCGTCGACCTTCACCTTCATCTGAGCCTCCTGTGATCCCATGAGACCACTTTGGTGCTCTCGACGACGTACGCAACCCGCTTGAGCCCGGTCTTCTCCACGTACGGGAGCAGCAGCTCGTCGGCCACGCCCGGCGTCGTGCGGCGGGCGACCTTGAGCCCGATGGCCATGACGTGCTCGCGGTCGTCCACGAGCGCGGCGGTGCCGTAGACGAGCACGCCGCGCAGCTCGTCGTAGCTCTCGCCGGCCTCGACGAGGCAGCTCACGCGGGGGTCGCGGGCGAGGTTCCTGGCCTTCTGGGACTTGGCGTACGTCCAGAACGCGATGCGGCCCTCGTCGAGGCCGTAGAACATGGTGACCAGGTGTGGTGTTCCGTCAGGATTGATGGTGGCCAGCTGCAGTTTGCCGGAGTTCTCGACGAACGCGGTGACGTCGTCGTCCGGCATCGCGATGCGAGCGCGCTGATTCACGTGCCAAGTAGAACAGGTTCCAGAACGGCCCGGCAAGAGCCCGGCGGAATGTTGTTCGGTTCGGCTAGGGTCAGAGGCTATGACGATGCCGCCAGAGCTGCTGCGCGCGGCCCGCGAGGCCAAGGGATTCATGCCCGACGACGAGGGCCTGGCCCTCTATGAGGCGGCCCGCCACTACGGTCCGCTCGGCCCCATCGGCGAGATCGGCACCTACTGCGGCAAGTCGGCCGTCTACCTCGGCGCGGCGGCCCGGCAGACCGGCTCCGTCGTCGTCACCGTCGATCACCACCGCGGCTCCGAGGAGATCCAGCCCGGCTGGGAGCACCACGACCCGAGCCTGGTCGACCCGCGCTTCGGCAAGATGGACTCACTGCCGGTCTTCCGCGCCACGATCGCCGCGGCCGGGCTCGAGGACGAGGTGATCGCCGTCGTCGGGCGCTCCGAGCAGGTGGCCCGGCTCTGGAGCACCCCGCTCGGCCTGCTGTTCATCGACGGCGGCCACTCCGACGAGCCGGTCACCCGCGACTACGAGGGCTGGGCGCCCCACGTCATGGAGGGCGGCGCGCTCGTCTTCCACGACATCTACCCCGACCCGGCCGACGGCGGCCAGGCCCCCTACCGGGTCTACCTGCGTGCCCTGGCCTCCGGCGCGTTCAAAGAGGTGTCGGTGACCGGGTCGCTGCGCGTGCTGGAGCGCGTCGCACCCGGCGTCTGAGCGCTCAGTAGCGGTGGCGGCGGGTCCAGGCGCCGCGGATCCGCGACTGCCACTTCTGGAAGTCCTCGTGGGTGTGCGCCTCGTGGCCGAGCGCGATGAGCGCCTCGTCCGTCCACGCGGCCGCCTCGTCGGGCTCGGCGCCCGCCAGGATCGGCACGGCCTGCGCCAGATGGTCCGGCAGCAGCCCCGAGCGCAGCCGCGCGCTCACCGCGAACGCGCAGCCCTGCGCCAGGTACGCGCGGAACCCGTCGCCCCCCGCGTGCTCGGTCAGCCACCACAGCTCGTCGGCCTCGGCGCCGCCGGTGTACGTCGCCGCGAACCCGACCCCGCTCCACAGGTCGGCCCGGCGCGAGGGCGGGTAGCTCGCGACGCGCGCCGCCACGTCGTCGGGCGAGGCGCAGTCGTGATACCACAGCAGCCGCCCGAGCCCCTGGTCGAACACCGCGCAGTGCGCCCTGGTCAGCAGGTCGGGCATCGTGCGCTCGCCCACCATGCGGTCGGTCCTGGACAGGCCCCACTGGAAGCCGAACCCGTCCACGGCCAGCCAGCGCAGCAGCGGGTGCGCCCGCCGCGCGCCCCACACCGGGCGCAGCCGCAGCAGTGCGTAGCCGCGCCCGGCGCCGACGTACGCGGCGTGGCGGTGATGCTGGGCGGGGCCGGCCAGTAGCTCGTGAAGGCGCCGGCCCCGAGTCAATGTGAGCAGGTCGAGCACGGTGCAGGCGGCGGCGGCTCCCTCGTAGCCGAAGGGCCGCTGCTCCTGCGGGATCTCCTCGACCTTCTCGACCTCGCGGGAGATCGCCGCGTTGAAGCCGAAGACGTACGACTGCTCGGCCTTGCCGAAGGCCGTACGGGGAGCGCCGCCCCTGAGCCGGAACCTGCGCCGGCTCAGATCGGACTCCAGCGGATCCTTCGCCAGCCATCTCAGCAGCCCCTTCGGGCGCGAGAGTGCCGGCAGGGTTGTCGGCTCGGTCCCGACCTGGTCCAAGAACGAAGTTGTGCCCGTGTCGCCCACGCTTCCCCCGAAGACGCCTCGTACGGCCAGACACGAAGCTAGTAACCCCATTGCGGCGTTCGGCGGCGGCGCACCGGATTTCCCCGGCAAAGAACCGGCAAAAGCGCTTGTGCCCCGGTCAGCGGCCTTCTTCGGCCCCGCGTACGGCGGCGCATCCGCACACCTCGGGATCCGACACCGCGGTCCCGTCCACGTCGCGGAAGATCCCGGCGCCCGGCGACAGCCCGAGCAGGGCGTCGGCCGCCAGCACCGCCGCGGCGGCGGTGTAACCGGAGCGCTCGTGCGGGAAATGCCTGCGGTTGGCGAACTGCCAGCCCGTCCAATACGAGCCGTCCTCGTGCCGCAGGTGCTGGATGTCGGCGAAGAGCGCGCCGGCCCGCTCGCCGTCGCCCAGCGCGTCGAGCGCCAGCACCAGCTCGCACGTCTCGGCACCGGTGACCCACGGCTGGTCGGAGACGCACCGGATGCCGAGCCCCGGCACCACGAACGTGGCCCACTCGCGCTCCAGCAGCTCCAGCGCCTGCCGCCCGCGTACGGCGCCGCCCAGCACCGGGTAGTACCAGTCCATCGAGAAGCGGCTCTTGTCGGCGAACGCCTCAGGGTGCGCCGCCACCACGTGCGCCAGGCGGCCGGCGGCCAGCTCCCAGTGCGGCTGCGGGTCGCCCAGGTGCTCGGCCAGCCGTACGGCGCAGCGCAGCCCCTGGTGGATGGAGGAGCAG
Source organism: Nonomuraea salmonea (assembly GCF_042428605.1). Taxonomy (NCBI): domain Bacteria; kingdom Bacillati; phylum Actinomycetota; class Actinomycetes; order Streptosporangiales; family Streptosporangiaceae; genus Nonomuraea; species Nonomuraea salmonea. Next base: position 85,439 of record NZ_JBHMCF010000064.1, on the reverse strand, counting down.
CCGGTCAGCAGCGCGTACGAGGCGGCCCTGCCCTCGGCGTCGCGCTCCCAGACGATCTCGCCGCGCTCGGTCTGCAGCCCCGCCACGTAGTCGAGTGCCGCCTTGACCATCGGCCAGTGCTCCTCGGTGAAGCCCTGGTCGCCGGTGACGAGGTGGTGGTGCCACAGGCCCACGGCGACGTAGGCGGCGTGGTTGCTCTCGCCGCCCCGCTCGGCCGCAACACCGTCCATGAGCTTCATCGGCCAGGAGCCGTCGGGGCGCTGGTGGCGGGCCAGCCAGGCGTAGCCGCGGCGTACCGGCTCGCGCAGGCCCGCCACGGACATCGCCATCAGGCACTCGACGTGGTTCCACGCGTCGACGTGGCCCTCGGGCCACGGAACGCCGCCGTCGTCCTGCTGGATCGCGGCGATGCTCTCGGCCGTCCGCACGACCTGCGCGCGGGAGATCATGGCTTCCTGATGTAGAGGACCACGCTCTTGCCGATGACCGGGTTGAGCAGGCTCTCGGCGATCCTGGTCGCGGCCGGGCGCTTCATGATGTCCCACACCAGCAGCTGGTGGTAGGCCTTGGCGAGGGGATGGTCGTCGTTGTTCACGCCGACCGCGCACTTGATCCACCAGTAGGGCGCGTGCAGGCCGTGGGCGTGGTGGTGCGGGCCGATCTCGAACCCGACCGACTTCAGCTTCGCCGACAGCTCCGCCAGCGTGTAGATGCGCACATGGCCGCCGGGCGCCGTGTGGTACGCCTCGTCCAGCGCCCAGCAGATCCGCTCGGGCAGGAAGCTCGGCACCGTGACCGCCGCCGTGCCGCCGGAGCGCAGCACGCGGAAGATCTCCCGCATGGCCGTCATGTCGTCGGGGATGTGCTCCAGCACCTCGGCCGCGATCACCCGGTCGAAGCTGCCGTCCTCGAACGGCATGTCCAGCGCCGTGCCCTGGACGATCTCGCCGGTGGCGCCGTCCGGCACCTCGCCCGCCTTGTCCATCGCCGTGAACATGGCCGCGACGCCGTCCAGCTCCGCCTGGTCCATGTCGAACGCGGTCACGTCGGCGCCCCTGCGGAGCACCTCGAACGCGTGCCTGCCGCCGCCGCAGCCCAGGTCGAGTACGCGCACGCCGGGGCCCACGGGAAGCCGGGCGAAGTCCACGGTCAGCACTGCTCAGCCTCTCCTCTTGTGGTTGTCGATGGCCTCGTGGTACGCCTCGACGGTCCGCTTGGCCACGACGTGCCAGGTGTAGCGCTCCATGACGCGGTCGTATCCCGCCTTGCCCACGCGCTCGCGCTCCTCGGGGGAGTCGTGCAGCCGGCGCAGCACCGCGGCCAGTTCCTCGGCGTCGCCCGGCGGCACCTGCACGGCGGCGTCGCCGACCACCTCGGGCAGCGCGCCCGTACGGCTGGCGACCAGCGGCGTGGCGCAGGCCATGTGCTCGACGGCCGGCAGGGAGAAGCCCTCGTACAGGGAGGGCACGACGGAGATCTCCGAGGTGGCGATCAGCTCGCCCAGCTCGTCGTCGGAGATGCCGTGCACGAAGCGCACCCGGTCCTGCAGCGACAGCTCCTGGACGAGCTGCTCGGTGGGACCGCCGGGGGTGGGCTTGCTGACGACGGTGAGGTTCACGTCGCGCTCGGTGGCGAGCTTGGCCACCGCGCGCAGCAGCGTCGCGACGCCCTTCATGGGGGAGTCCGCGCTGGCCACGGCCACGATCGAGCCCTTGCGGCGGGGCTTGTCCGGCCGGGGGTGGAAGTAGCGGGTGTCCACGCCGAGGGGGATCAGCCGCATGTTGGCCTGGGGGACGTTGAAGTCGCGGTGGATGTCGGCCAGCGACGACTCGCTGACGGTGAGGATGGGGCTGAGCCTGGGCGCGACGCGGGACTGCATCTTCACGAAGCCGTACCAGCGGCGCAGGCTCAGCTTCTTGGCGCCCTCTGCGGCCTCCAGCTCGATGCGGCGGTCCACGCTGATCGGGTGGTGGATGGTCCCGACCACGGGGAACAGGCGCTGGATGCCGAGCAGGCCGTAGCCGAGCGTCTGGTTGTCCTGCACCACGTCGAAGTCGCCGACGCGCTTCTTCAGCTCGCGGTAGGCCCGCAGGGTGAACGTCAGCGGCTCAGGGAAGCCGGCCGTCCACATCGTGCCGACTTCCAGCCAGTCGATCCAGTCGCGGTATTCGTGCAGCTTGGGGGTCCGGAACGGGTCCTCGTCGCGGTAGAGGTCGAGGCTCGGCACCTCCCGCAGGATGACGCCCTCGTCCAGCTCGGGGTACGGCTGGCCGGAGAAGACCTCGACGTGGTGCCCGAGCGCCACGAGCTCCCGGCTCAGATGACGGAGGTAGACACCCTGACCACCGCAGGTGGGTTTGCTGCGGTAGGACAGAAGCGCGATCCGCAGCTTTGGCTCCCGCACGGACACCCCTTTCTCCGCCGGTAGGGCCCTGAGTCGGGCGTGTACCGTGAAAGATGACCTTAGTCCGAAAAGGCTACCATTCGGTAGGTCGGCTGGAATTGTTCACAACCGGGCTCACAGGTCGTGCGAACTGCGACGTTGCCGTGACCGAGCGTGGTTCGGTGGAACGTGTTCTAGGCGGCTCGGTACCTCAAAGAGGTGCTTGGCGGTACATTCCGTCCCTAAGGGATGGGGCAGGCGATCGTTGGAGGACCCCTTGGCCAGGCGCGCGCTGATCACCGGCATCACCGGCCAGGATGGTTCCTACTTGGCGGAGCACCTCCTGGAGCAGGGGTACGAGGTGTGGGGGCTGGCCCGCGGGCAGGCGAACCCGCGCGTGTCGCGGATGCGCAAGCTGCTCGCCGACGTCCAGGTGGTGCGGGGTGATCTGCTCGATCAGGGGTCGCTGATCTCGGCGGTGGAACGCGTTCAGCCCGATGAGGTCTACAACCTGGGTGCGATCTCGTTCGTGCCGATGTCGTGGGAGCAGGCGGAGCTCACGGCCGAGGTGACCGGGATGGGCGTCCTGCGGATGCTCGAAGCGATCCGGGTGTGTTCCGGGGTGTCGCGGGGCGGGTCGGCGTCCGGACAGATCCGTTTTTATCAGGCTTCGTCCTCTGAGATGTTCGGGCAGGTCAGCGAGACCCCGCAGAACGAGCGCACCGCCTTCCACCCGCGCTCCCCGTACGGCGTCGCCAAGGCGTACGGCCACTTCCTCACCCAGAACTACCGCGAGTCGTACGGGATGTTCGCCGTCTCCGGCATCCTGTTCAACCACGAGTCGCCGCGGCGCGGGGCCGAGTTCGTCACCAGGAAGGTCTCGCTCGGCGTCGCCCGGATCAAGCTCGGGCTGGCGAACGAGCTGCGCCTCGGGAACCTGGAGGCGCGCCGCGACTGGGGCTTCGCCGGCGACTACGTCAAGGCCATGCACCTGATGCTGCGGGCCGCCACCCCCGAGGACTACGTCATCGGCACCGGCCGGATGAAGTCGGTCAGGGAACTGGTGGAGGCCGCGTTCAGCGCGGCCGGCCTGGACTGGGAGCAGTACGTCGTCACCGACCAGACCCTGCACCGCCCCGCCGAGGTCGACCTCCTCTGCGCCGACCCGAAGAAGGCACGGGCCCAGCTCGGCTGGGAGCCCAAGGTGTCGTTCGACGAACTGGTCGCCATGATGGTCGAGGCTGATCTGCACCTGCTGAGGGACGGCGGCGACCCCCACGACGACAGCTCCTGGCCCTGATCCGGGGGCGGCCCCCGGCGCAGCCCTGTCTGGTCCGGCCGCGCGGCGGCGTTCCCTTCTTCCCCCTTATGACCTCTCCCTCTCCTGTCGTTCCTGGCTCCTCACCGCGCCTCGCCCCTTACGGCGCTCAGTGGGTGATCGCTGCCCGGTAGGCCCCCGGGGTCAGGCCGAAGTAGCGGGTGAACCAGCGGGTCAGGTGGCTCTGGTCGGCGAAGCCGGACGCGGCGGCCGCCCCCGCGATGGGCGTGCCGGTGGCGATCAGGTCGCGGGCCCTCCTCAGCCTGAGCTGGCGCTGGTAGTCGCTGGGTGCCATGCCGTAGGCGGCGTGGAAGGCGCGGTAGACGGCGTACCGGCTGGCGCCCGCCGACGTGGCGAGGTCGTCGATGGTGAGGTCGTCGGTCAGGCGCTCGTGCAGGACGCTCCTGGCGCGGGCGGCCATGGCGCCGGTGCTTACGCGGGCAGTTGCCACGGGGGAGGCCGCGGCGCGACGTACGATGGCCGCGACCGTGGCGGTGAGCAGCTCGTCACGGCGCAGGGCGGTCGCGCGGTCGTCGAGGAGCGCGGCGTGCAGGGCGCGCAGCGCGCCCGCGAGCGCCGGATCGTCCACCACGGGGCTGGCGAACAGCGGCAGGCCCGCGCGGCGGCCGGTGGCGTCCTCCAGCGCGTCCGTGACCAGGGCGGGCCCGATGTGCACCATCCGGTACGTGAAGCCGAGCGCGTTCGCGGCGTGCCCGTCGTGCGGGTCCTCGGGGTTGAAGGCCATGACCATGCCGGCCGCGCTCGTGTGCGCCGCCCCCCGGCACGTGAACGCCTGTGCCCCGTGCTCCGTGACCCCGAAGGAGTAGGTCTCGTGGCTGTGCCGGTGGTAGACGTGCCGCTCGAAGTGGGCGTGCATGGCCTCGAGCGGCCGGTCGGGCGACCTCCAGTAGCGGGACCAGTCGTGCGTCACCCTTCCACTCTATTGACAAAGAGAGTTTTTACGTAAAGGATTCCTTTTGCGATGAGAGACGTCCTGTACTTGGAAGAGATCGAGCAGGCAGAGGCCCTGCTCAAGCCGCAGCGCGTGGAGGTGCTGCGGCAGCTGGCCGAGCCCCGCACCTGCTCAGAGGTGGCGGAACGACTCGGCCAGACGCCGCAGCGGGTCTACTACCACGTCAAGCGGCTGGTCGAGGCGGGCCTGGTGGACCAGGTGGCCGAGCGCAAGGTGCGCGGCGTCCACGAGGGCATCTACCAGGCGGGCGCGCGGTCGTACTGGCTGTCGCCCCGCCTCGTCGGCCGCATCGGGCTGCGCAAGGCCCGCGACGAGCTGAGCCTCGGCTACCTGCTCGACCTCATGGAGGAGGTGCAGGCCGACATCGCGGCGCTCGACCGCAGCGCCCCCGAGCTGCCGTCCATCGGGCTGTCCGGCGAGATCCACGTGCGCCCTGAGCGACGGCAGGAGTTCCTGAACGAGCTGCAGACCCTGCTGCAGGACCTTTTCACCCGATACGGCGGGGACGAAGGCGACGCCTTCAAGCTGGCCATCGCCTGCTACCCCCATGCCGCACCCCAGCCAGAAGGAGAACGAGACGATGTCTGAGCCGTTGATCGTGCGTGCCCGGATCCCCGCCGGCGTCGAGGAGGTGCGCAGCGCGCTCACCGATCCCGAGGCGCTGCGCGGGTGGCTGGCCGAGCACGTGGACGTGAACCTCGCCGAGGGGCGCTTCTGCTTCTGGGGGCGTACGACGCCCGAGGGCGACGCGCCGCACCAGCGGCTGCTGCACGCCGACGAGCGTACGCTGCGCTTCGCCTGGCTGCTCGACGGCGAGGAGACGACGACCGAGCTGACCTGGGAGGCCGACGGCGAGCACACCGTGGTGACGCTGTCGCAGACGCACTTCGACTTCCAGGACGTCATCACCGGCAAGAGCATCAGGGGCGTGCTGCAGACGTACTGGTGCCTGGTGCTCACCAACCTCGCCGAGCACCTCGAAGGCCGCCCGCTCACCGACAAGATCGACTTCACCTCGGCGGAGATGCGCACCACCGTCGAGATCGCGGCCTCGCCCGAGCGGGTCTTCGAGTCGCTCACCTCGTCCGAGGCGGTCTCCAAGTGGTTCGGCTTCCCCATCGAGATCGAGCCGCAGGTCGGCGGGCGGTTCGCCATGGGCGGCTTCGACAACGACCCCGAGCCCGCGCGGATCCTGGAGCTGGAGCCGGACCGCAAGCTCTCCGTCGGCTGGGGCGAGAACGGTGTGGGCTCGTGGGAGCTGGAGGGATCCGGCGGTAGGACGCGGCTGACGCTGGTGCAGAGCGGCTTCGACGAGTCGCGGCCGCCGTACGCCGCGTGGGGCGGGTTCGTGTCGGGGCTGGCGGAGCTGCGCCGCTACCACGAGATCCCGGGCTGGCAGCCGATCATCACCGCGTAGTTGTGCCGGGTCTCTGGGCCGGCGCACGAGCGTTCAAGACACCGCCTTATCGGCCCGGAATGCTGCTGGCCATGCGTTTCGACACCAAAATCGGCATCGTCGTCCGCTCGGACCTCGCCGCCTGGCAACGCTTGAACGTCACCGCCTTCCTCGCCAGCGCCATCGCCGGTGGGCGGCCGGAGGCGATGGGGGACGATTACGAGGACGGGTCGGGGAACACGTACCTGCCGATGTTCCGCCAGCCTGTGGTCATCTACCAGGCGGACCTCGCCACGCTGCGCAAGGTCCGAGAGAAGGCCGTGGGACGGGGGTTGGGCGTGGCCGTCTACACGGAGGACATGTTCAAGACGGGCAACGACGAGGACAACCGGGCCGCCGTACGCGCGTACCTGGGCGGGGACCTCAACCTGGTCGGACTAGCCCTGTACGGCCCCAAAACCCCGATGGACAAATCCCTGAAGGGCCTCACCCTCCACCCCTGACGGGAGAAAGGCCGTCAGTAGAGCGGCCGCAGGGACCGGCCGCAGGAACCGGCCGCAGGGGGCGCAGGTGCTGGTCGCAGGGCGGCGCAGGGGCTGGTCGTAGGGAGCAGCCGCTCCCGGCGGCAGGACCTTCGAACCGAATGCGGTCCTGTGGATGACCCCCTTATCCACAGAACCGCATTCGGCCCTGGTTCCACGGCCCCGAGCCGCCATCCTCAACCCATGACCCGCCCCACCATCCACACACCCCAGCCCACCACCAGCCGCCCACAACCAGCCAAGACACTTCAACCCCTACCGCCTGCGGCACGACCACTCGCGCCCACAGAACAGCCACTTGCTGTTGGGCGACCGCAGGCACCCATGGGGCGACCACGGACCTTCGCGAACCGACCAGAAGCACTCACGAGGCGAGCGGCGGCACCAGCGGATCGACCTGAGGAGCCAGCGGGTCGACCTGAGGAGCCAGCGGGTCGATCAGAAGAGCTCTCGGGCCGGCCACGTTCACTCTCAGGACGGACACCCGCCTTCGTGCCACTGATCGAGCGGGCCCGCACCATCACCATGGCCGTCCCGCACGCCGTCGCCTGCGGTCAGACAGCCGCCCACATCTGGGGCCTCCAGATCACGGCCACTCCCGACCACGAGTGGCCCGTCGAGGTGATAGCCCCCACCCACCTGGCGATCCCCGGCTGCGTGACCTACCTGATCCCACTCCCGCAAGAAGACATCACCGGCCACAAAGGCGTCCGCCTCACCACTATGGAACGCACGGCCCTCGACTGCGCCCGCTGGCTACCCCGCACGGAAGCGGTCGCCATCCTCGACCGGTTCGCCCGCCGAGGCGTGGACCTGGAAGCCCTGTGGCACCGCCCCCTCAACTCCTGGCGCCTGCGCGACACCCTCAGCCTCGCCGACAGAGGAGCCGCCTCACCCAGGGAAAGCTGGCTACGGGTGATCCTCGTGGACGGCGGCCTCCCCAGACCGACCACCCAGATCAAGGTGCAACTGAGCGAAGACCGCTCCGCCTACCTCGACCTCGGCTGGGAGGAGTACAAGGTCGCCGTGGAGTACGACGGCCGCGAACACCACACCTCACCCGCCGACCAGCAACACGACACGGACAGGCGAGAGGAGTTGCGCCGCCGGGGCTGGCGAGTGATAGCCGTCCGCCGAGACGTCATCCCCGCCCAAATAGCCGACCTCCTCCACCAGGTGGCCAACACGTTGATCGAACAAGGCTGGCAACCCGGCCCCCAAGGAACGACCCGCATCCTCTCCCGAATCCGCGCCGCCCGCCGCAAACCCCGCTACCGCTGACCCAGCGCCACCCACCGACGGATCCCATAGCCGACGCCCCCGGTCCACAGTTCGGCTAGCCGACGATCCGTGCATGGTGGTTCGCTCGCTTGTGGGTCTTCCACGCATCGGCCACATACCTGCGAGTCCTCACCGGTGGGTCGTCCACGCTCAGGCGGCCCACCTGGGGGTCGCCTGCGCGTGGACCGCCCGCGCGTAGGCCGCCCGCGCGTAGGCCGCCCGCGCGCGGGCGGCCACTTGAGGGTCGTCCGTCGGCAGGTCGTCGAGCCGCAGGTTGCTTGTTCGTGGGCCCCTTGCCCGGTGTTCTGGCTCCAGGGTTGAGCGAGTGACGGTTCGCCGAAGGGCTGCCGATCGTCCACTAGCCGATGGTCACGGGCAGTTCTTTGAGGCCGTTGATGAAGTTCGAGCGGAGGCGGCGGGGGGCGCCTGACTGGTGGATGTGGGGGTGGCGGCGGGCCAACTGCTCGAAGAGGATGCGGAGTTCCAGTTTGGCGAGGTGGTTGCCGAGGCAGAAGTGGGCGCCGCCGCCGCCGAAGCCGATGTGCGGGTTCGGGTCGCGGCCGATGTCGAAGACGTCGCCGTCCTGGAAGACGGAGGTGTCGCGGTTGGCGGAGGCGTAGAAGACGACGACCTTGTCGTCCGCCTTGATCTCCTGGCCCCCGAGCACCTGGTCGGCGGTCGAGGTGCGGCGGAAGAGGTTCACGGGGGAGACCCAGCGGACGATCTCGTCGGCCGCCGTCTTCGCCAGCGCGGGGTCGGCGACCAGCCGGTCCCACTGGTCGGGGTGCTCGAAGAAGGCGAGCATGCCGCCTGAGGCCGCGTTCCGCGTGGTCTCGTTGCCGGCCACCACCAGCAGGAGGACGAACAGGTCGAACTCATCCTCGGCGAGCGTCTCGCCGTTCTCGTTGGGCTGGAGGAGCCGGGTGACGATGTCGTTCCTGGGGTTGGCCTTGCGCTGGGCGGCCAGCTGGTTGGCGTACGCGTACACCTCCATGGCCGCGCCCGAGCCCTTTTCCGGAGTGTCGGCGAAGTCGGGGTCCTGGGCGCCGATCATGCGGTTCGACCAGTTGAAGAGCTTGTCGCGGTCTTCGACGGGGGCCCCGAGGAGTTCGCAGATCACGTACAGGGGGAGGGGTGCGGCGACCTCGGTGACGAAGTCGACCTCGCCCGTGACCTTGTCGAGGAGGTCGTCGCAGATGTCGCGGATGTGCTGCTCGAGGGCGCCGATCGTGCGCGGGGTGAAGCCCCGGTTCACCAGGGCGCGCCGTCGTGTGTGCTCGGGCGGGTCCTGGTTGAGCATCATGAGGCGCTGCAGCGCGATCTGGTCCTCCTCCAGCTCGTCGAAGAGGGCGAGCCTGCGGTGGGAGGAGAAGAGCTCGGAGTGGCGCGACACGTGGACGACGTCGTCGTAGCGGGTGACGGCCCAGAAACCCGGGTCGCCCTCGTGCCAGTGGACCGGGGAGTTCGCGCGCAGCCAGGCGAGCTGGGCGTGGGGCGGTCCAGCGGTCGCGTATAGGTCCCTGTCGACCAGGTCGATGTGCACGCGGGGTCACCTCGTAGGTCAAGCGCTTGGTTGGGTAATCGACACCGTACTTGAAACGTGTTCTATTACGCCACTGTACGCCCGTCAAGGAGGAGTGGGGATGGCTCCGGATGTGCTCCCGGTGCGCTTCCGATGGGCTTTCGCTGTGCTCCCGCTGGTGCTGGTGGCGGGCTTGGTAGGGGGTGAATGTGATGGCGGGAAGGAAAGGCGAAAGGGGTATATCGGGTGGCGTTTCGGTTATATCCGGATGTTCCTTGGGCGAGGGCGAGGGCGAGGGCGAGGGCGGGGGCGGGGGCGGGGGCGGGGCTGGGGGCCTGGGGGCCTGGGTTCAGGTAGGTGGCTCGGCTGATGCTCGGTCGCGGGTCGCGGGTTGCCGGTGTGTGGGTCGCCGGTGCCTAGTGCCTAGTGCCCGGTGCCCGGTGCCCAGTGCCCAGCGCCCAGTGGCCGGTACCCGGTGCCCCGCGCCCCGCGCCCCGCGCCCCGCGCCCCGCCGTGCCCCGCGCCCCGCGCCCCGTGCCCGTGCTCAGCGCCCCGTGCCCCGTGCCCCGTGCCCCGTGCCCCGTGCCTGGTGCCTGGTGGTCGGGGTCGGAGGGAGTGGGTGGTTTGTCGGAATGTGTGGCGCCTCAACTGCCTCTCAGGTATCGGTCCAAAGCTCGCTGGGAAACATCGGACGACACTGCGCCTCTTGACACGTTGCACTTTGCCGCACCAGCATCGTGAGGCGAGACATCCGATGTATAGGTGAAGGATGCGGTGTGAAGCTGCTGCGAGTAGGACCTGTCGGCCAGGAGCGGCCGGTGGTCATGGACGACGCCGGCAACCTGCGTGACATTGGCGTACCCGAGATCGACGGGGCTTTTCTCGCCTCCGGGGGAGTGGCGCGGGTCAGAGAGGCGCTGGAGCGGGGCGACCTGCCCGTCGTGGAGGCCGAGGGGCTGAGGGTCGGGGCGCCGATCGCGCGGCCGGGAAAGATCGTATGCATCGGGCTGAACTTCAGCGACCACGCCGCCGAGTCGGGCGCGGCGGTGCCGGCGGAGCCGGTGGTGTTCATGAAGGCGAGCAACACCATGGTCGGCCCGTACGACGAGGTGCTCGTGCCCCGCGGCAGCGTGAAGACCGACTGGGAGGTGGAGCTGGCGATCGTGATCGGGCGGGAGGCCCGCTACCTCGGCAGCCGGGAGGAGGCGCTGGAGGTCGTCGCCGGGTACGCGATCTCGAACGACGTCTCCGAGCGGGAGTTCCAGCTTGAGCGCGGCGGCCAGTGGGACAAGGGCAAGTCGTGCGAGACGTTCAACCCGCTGGGCCCCTGGCTGGTGACGGCCGACGAAGTGGGCGACCCGCAGGACCTGGCGATGCGCCTGTGGGTGAACGGCGAGCTGCGCCAGGACGGCGACACCAAGAACATGATCTTCGACGTGGCGGAGGTCGTCCGGTACCTGAGCCAGTTCATGGTGCTGGAGCCGGGAGACGTGATCAACACGGGCACCCCGGCCGGCGTCGCCATGGGCATGCCGGGCCAGCCGTACCTGCGCGCGGGTGACGTGATGGAGCTGGAGATCGAGGGCCTCGGCCGGCAGCGGCAGACGGTGGGACAGGCATGACGACCTCGACGTACCGGATCGTGGGCATGGAGACGCACGACGTGCGTTTCCCGACGTCCCGCGAGCTCGACGGCTCCGACGCGATGAACCCCGACCCCGATTACTCCGCCGCGTACGTGGTGCTCAAGACGGACGACGGGTACGAGGGCCACGGGTTCGCGTTCACCATCGGCCGGGGCAACGACGTGCAGACGGCGGCGATCGGCGCGCTGCGGCCGTACGTGATCGGCAAGGACGTCGAGGACCTCGGCGCGCTCTACAAGGAGCTGGTCAACGACTCGCAGCTGCGCTGGCTGGGCCCGGAGAAGGGCGTCATGCACATGGCGATCTCCGCCGTGGTCAACGCGCTGTGGGACCTGAAGGCGAAGCGGGCCGGCAAGCCGCTCTGGCGGCTGCTCGCGGACATGTCGCCGGAGGAGATCGTCGAGCTGATCGACTTCCGCTACCTGAGCGACGCGCTGACCAGGGACGACGCCTTGGAGATCCTGCGCGCGGCGGAGGGCGGCAAGGCGGAGCGCGTCGCGCGGCTGCAGGAGACCGGCTATCCGGCGTACACGACGTCGCCGGGCTGGCTCGGCTACGACGACGAGAAGCTGCGCCGGCTCTGCAAGGAGGCGCTTGAGCAGGGCTTCGGCCAGATCAAGCTCAAGGTGGGCGCGGACCTGGAGGACGACAGGCGGCGCTTCAGGGTGGCCAGGGAGGTCTGCGGCACCGGCTTCCCGATCGCCATCGACGCCAACCAGCGCTGGGACGTCGGTTCGGCCATCGAGTGGGTGAACGCGCTGCGCGAGTTCGAGCCGCACTGGGTCGAGGAGCCGACGAGCCCCGACGACGTGCTGGGGCACGCGGCGATCGCGCGGGGCATCGCGCCGATCCCGGTGGCGACCGGCGAGCACGTCCAGAACCGCATCGTCTTCAAGCAGTTGCTGCAGGCCGAGGCGCTGTCGTACGTGCAGATCGACGCCGCCAGGGTGGGCGGGCTGAACGAGAACCTCGCGATCGTGCTGCTGGCGGCCAAGTTCGGGGTGCCGGTGTGCCCGCACGCGGGCGGCGTGGGGCTGTGCGAGCTGGTGCAGCACCTGTCGATGTTCGACTACGTGGCGGTGACCGGCACGATGGACGGCCGCGTCATCGAGTACGTCGACCACCTCCACGAGCACTTCGTCGACCCGGTGGTCATCAAGGACGGCAGATACGCGGCCCCGTCGCGCCCCGGCTTCAGCGCGGAGCTGCGCGAGGAGTCGATCGCCGCCCACACCTTCCCCGGCGGCGAGGTCTGGAGGGACGCATGAGTGACGCGCTGAAGGCGGTCGTGACCGGCGGCGGCTCGGGGATCGGCCTGGCGGCGGCGTCGGCGCTGGCGGTGCGCGGCATGCGGGTCGCCTGCCTCGACCTCAATCCGCCGGGTGAGCCGTTCATCGGCATCAAGGCCGACGTCACCGACGACGCCGCGGTACGCGCCGCGGTGGCGGAGGCGGCCGAGCGGCTGGGCGGCATCGACGTGCTGGTCAACAACGCCGGCATCGGCGCCCAGGGCACGATCGAGGACAACCCGGACAGCGAGTGGCATCGGGCGTTCGACGTGAACGTCCTCGGCATGGTCCGGGTCGCGCGGGCGGCGCTGCCGTACCTGCGCAGGTCGGAGCATGCCGCGATCGTCAACACCTGCTCGGTCGCGGCCACCGCGGGGCTGCCCCAGCGGGCCCTCTACAGCGCCACCAAGGGCGCGGTGCTGTCGCTGACGCTCGCCATGGCCGCCGACCACATCCGCGAGGGCATCAGGGTCAACTGCGTCAATCCGGGCACCGCCGACACCCCGTGGGTGGGCAGGCTGCTGGACGCGGCCGAGGACCCCGAGGCCGAACGCGCGGCGCTCAACGCCAGGCAGCCGATGGGCCGCCTGGTCACCGCAGAGGAGGTCGCCGCGGCGATCGCCTACCTCGCGAGCCCCGAGTCCGCCTCGACCACGGGCACCGCGCTCGCGGTGGACGGCGGCATGCAGGGCCTGCGACTGCGCCCCGCCAACTGAACAGCCGCCGCCGAAGGGCGGCACGGCCGTAAATGCGCCGACCGATGGCCGGCGGCCCCGCAGGCCGCCGGCCGACGGCCCTCCGACCAGAGGGCCAGGCAACTAAGGAAGGTACCCCCCATGAAGTTCGGACGGGCGGTCGCGGCAGCGGCCATGCTGGCGGTCGTGACCGCGTGCGGTTCAGGCGGCACGACGGCGGAAGGAGGCGGCGGCGGGAAGGTCGGCATCGACCATCCCCGCGCCGACTCCGACTTCTGGAACTCCTACATCAAGTACGTCCCGCAGATGGCCGGCGAGCTCAAGGTGGACCTCATGCCGGCCACGAACTCGCAGAACGACGTGGCCAAGCTGGTCAACAACGTGCAGGCGCTGGTCGGCCAGGGCGCCAAGGTCATCGTCATGGCCCCGCAGGACACCGGCGCCGTCGCCACCACGCTGCAGCAGCTGGAGAACAAGAAGATCCCGGTCGTCACCGTGGACACCCGCCCCGACAAGGGCAACGTCTACATGGTCGTCCGCGCCGACAACCGCGCGTACGGCACCAAGGCGTGCGAGTTCCTCGGCGAGAAGCTCGGCGGCAAGGGCAAGGTGGTGCAGCTCCAGGGCTCGCTCGGCTCGATCAACGGCCGCGACAGGTCGGAGGCGTTCCTCGACTGCATGAAGAGCAAGTTCCCCGGCATCACGGTGTTCAGTGAGCCGACCGAGTGGGAGGGCACGAAGGCGGCGTCGATGCTGCAGACCCGCCTGGAGCAGAACCCCGACATCAAGGGCATCTACATGCACGCGGGCGGCGTGCACCTGGCGCCGACGCTGCAGGTGCTCAAGCAGAAGGGCCTGCTGCTCCCCACCGACGACCCCAAGCACATCTTCGTGATCTCCAACGACGGGATCCCGCAGGAGTTCGAGGCGATCCGCAAGGGCGACATCGACGCGACGGTCTCGCAGCCGGCCGACCTGTACGCCAAGTACGCCCTCTTCTACGCCAAGGCCGCGGCCGAGGGCAAGACGTTCAAGCCCGGCCCGACCGACCACGACAGCACGATCATCGAGCTGCCGAACGGCTTGGAGGACCAGCTCCCCGCGCCGCTCGTGACGAAGGAGAACGTGGACGACCAGGCCCTCTGGGGCAACCAGGTCAAGTGATGAGCACCCACGTCGAAGCCAGGAACGTGGTCAAACGCTTCGGCCCGACGACCGCGCTCGACGGCGCCGGCATCACGATCGCCGAGGGTGAGACGCACGCGCTGGTCGGCAGGAACGGCGCCGGCAAGTCCACGCTGGTGTCGATCCTGACCGGGCTGCAACGGCCGGACGAGGGCGAGGTGCGCTTCTCGGGCGAGCCCGCCCCCGCGCTCGGCGACCGGGACGCCTGGCGGCGGCGGGTGGCGTGCGTCTACCAGAAGTCCACGATCATCCCGGCGCTGACGGTGGCCGAGAACCTGTTCCTCAACCGCCAGTCGGAAGGGCGCACGATCAACTGGCGGGCGCTGCGGGCCAGGGCCAGGGAGCTGCTGGACACGTACGAGGTGGACGTCGACGCGCAGGCGCTGGCCGGCGACCTGAGCGTCGAGCAGCGCCAGCTCGTGGAGATCGCCCGCGCGCTGTCGTTCGGCGCCCGGTTCATCATCCTGGACGAGCCGACCGCGCGGCTCGACGGCCCGGCGATCGAGCGCCTGTTCGCGCGCATGCGCTCGCTGCGCGAGCAGGGCGTGACCATGATGTACATCTCCCACCACCTCGACGAGGTCTACGAGATCTGCCAGAGCGTCACGGTGTTCCGCGACGCCCGGCACGTCCTGACCAGGCCGGTCGCGGGGCTGCCGCACGACGAGCTGGTGGCCGCGATGACCGGCGAGGCGACGGCGGCGTACGAGGCCCGCCAGCACACGCCGGCCGAGCGGGTCGTGCTGGAGGGCGCCGGGCTGTCGCTGGCCGGCCGCTACACCGGCGTCGATCTCGCGGTCAGGTCGGGCGAGGTCGTCGGCCTGGCCGGATCGGCGAGCAGCGGCAAGGTCGGCCTGGCGGAGACGCTGGTCGGGCTGCGCAGAGCGGACGCCGGCACGGTCACCGTCAACGGCACCCAGGTCAGGGCGGGCGACGTGCCCGCCGCGATGCGGGCCGGGCTCGGGTTCGTCCCGGAGGACCGCCACCACGAGGGCTTCGTCCCGCTGCTGTCGGTGGGCGAGAACGCCACGTTCCCGATCGCCCGCAAGCTCGGCCGCTTCGGCACGGTCTCGCCCGCGCGGCGCCGCGCCGAGGCCGAGCGGTTGATCGGCTCCCTCGACATCAAGACCGAGGGGCCCGACCAGCCGGTGGGCGACCTGTCAGGAGGCAACGCGCAGAAGGTGGTGTTCGCGCGGGCGCTGGTGGACGACCCGGCCGTGCTGGTGGTGATCAACCCGACCGCCGGCGTCGACGTCAAGGCCAAGCAGGCCCTGCTCGGCGCCGTCGAGGACGCCGTCGAGCGCGGCGCGGGGGCCGTGGTGGTCTCCGACGAGCTCGATGACCTGCGGATCTGCGATCGGGTGCTGGTGATGTTCCACGGCAGGGTCGTCAAGGAGGTGCCGCGTGGCTGGAGTGACCACGAGCTCGTGGCCGTGATGGAAGGCATAGAAGAGTGACTGCTTTGACGGCTCCCGCCCCCCGGGTGCGGCTGGCCAAGTTCCGCGATCTGACGCTCGTCCCGGTGATCGTGCTTCTGCTCGTCGTCGGCGCGTTCCTCGACCCGACCTTCCTGACGGCGGGCAACCTGACGAACGTGCTCCAGCAGCAGGCCGCGATCTCGCTGCTGGTGCTGGCCGAGGCGATGATCCTGATCGCCGGCAAGTTCGACCTGTCGCTGGAGTCGACGGTCGGCACCGCGCCGGCGATCGCGGTGATGCTGGTCATCCCGGTGTCGGCGGGCGGCT
The DNA here is from genome assembly GCF_042428605.1 of Nonomuraea salmonea. Taxonomy (NCBI): domain Bacteria; kingdom Bacillati; phylum Actinomycetota; class Actinomycetes; order Streptosporangiales; family Streptosporangiaceae; genus Nonomuraea; species Nonomuraea salmonea. The sequence continues at coordinate 69,464 of NZ_JBHMCF010000064.1, read as the reverse complement.
TCGGCATCGGCCTGCCCGGGGTGCTGGTGATCCCGCTGGCGCTGCTCGTCGGAGCCGCGATCGGCGCGTTCAACGGCTTTCTGATCGTACGGTTCCAGCTGTCGGCGTTCATCGTCACGCTGGCCATGCTGATCATCGTGCACGGGCTGCTTCAGGGGCCGACCGAGGGCAAGACGCTGTTCGAGCTCCCCGACTCGATCCTCTACCTGGGCAGCGCCATGTGGCTGGGCCTGCCCGCCGCCATCTGGATCGCCGGCGCGCTGTTCGCGGCCGGTATCTTCGGCCTCGGCTACCTGCGGCTCGGCCGCGCGCTCTACGCGATCGGCGGCAACCTCGACGCCGCCCGCGCCGCCGGCATCCGGGTCGACCGGGTCCTGTACGGCGTGTTCATCCTGGGGGGCACGCTCGCCGCGCTGGCCGGCGTGCTGGAGACCGGCCGCCTCGGCGCCATCGGCAACCAGCAGGGCGTCGGCTGGATCTTCATGGTGTTCGCCGCGGCCGTCATCGGCGGTGTCAGCATGGACGGCGGCAAGGGCACCATCCTCGGCGCGCTCACCGGCGTGCTGGTGATCGGCCTCGTGCAGAACATCCTCACCCTCATCGGGGTGTCAGGCTTCTGGCAGCCGGTCATCTACGGCTCGATCATCCTCGTCGCCCTCATGATCAGCAGGATCGCCGGCGGAAAGGCACAAGATTGATGGACCGGATCGACCTGCCCCGCGTCGGCTTCGGTGGCGCGCCCATCGGCAACCTCTACGACGCGGTGACTGAGGACCAGGCGCGGTCCACCGTCGAGGCCGCCTGGCAGAGCGGCATCCGCCTGTACGACACCGCGCCCCACTACGGGCTCGGCGTGTCGGAGCGGCGGATCGGCGCGGCGCTGACCGGCCGGTCGGGTTACCTGCTGTCCACGAAGGTCGGAAGGCTGCTGCGGCCGGTCACCGTCACCCCTTCCGAGCGGGGCGGGCGCGCGGAGCTGGGCTTCGACGAGCCCGACGACCTGGAACGGGTGTGGGACTTCTCCGGCGATGGCGTACGCACGTCGCTGACCGAGTCCCTCACCCGCCTCGGCCTGCCCGGCGTGGACATCGCCTTCATCCACGACCCCGACGACCACGCCGAGCAGGCGATCAAGGAGGCTTATCCGGCGCTGGCCGAGCTGCGTGCCGAGGGGCGGATCCGGGCGGTCGGCGTCGGCATGAACCAGTGGCAGGTGCCGCTGCGGTTCGTCCGCGAGACAGACATCGACGTGGTCATGCTGGCCGGTCGCTACACCCTGCTCGACCAGTCCGGTTTGCCCCTCCTGGAGGAGTGCGCGGAGCGGGGCGTCGCGGTGCTGGCCGCCGGCGTCTTCAACAGTGGCCTGCTCGCCACGCACGAGCCAGCGGGCACCTTCGACTACCTGCCCGCCCCTGAGCACCTGGTGGTGAAGGCGCGGCGCATCGCCGCGGTCTGCGAACGCCACGACGTCACCCTGCCCCAGGCGGCGCTGGCCTTCCCTCTCCGCCACCCGGCGGTCGCCACGATCGTGGTGGGTGCCCGCACCCCCAAGGAGGTCCAGGAGAACACCACCCTCCTGGACCGCCCGGTCCCCGAGTCCTTGTGGACGGACCTCGCGGCAGAAGGCCTGCTATGACGGCTCGCCTCCGGCCTCGCCCCTGAAAAGGGGGAAGGGTGGGGTGGCGGCGGGCACGCACGCCCCGGCCTTCCGGCCTTCCGGCCTTCCGGCCTTCCGGCCTTCCGGCCTTCCGGCCTTCCGGCCTTCCGGCCTTCCGGCCTTCCGGCCTTCCGGCCTTCCGGCCTTCCGGCCTTCCGGCCTTCCGGCCAGGGCAAGGCGCGGGCTCTCGGTCAGGACTTCAGGAAGAGCCAGTGTTTCGACGGGCCCGGTTCGTACGGGGAGTCGAGGCGTTTGGCCACCACGCCTGGCAGGCCCTGGTCGCGGGCGGCCTGGCGGACCGGGGCCAGGTCGCCGGGCCACGATGGGGCGGTCTGCCAGTGGGCGCCGGTCAGATCGAGCGCCTCCAAAGCGGCGCGCCGCACGGTGTAGGGCTCGCCGGTGAGCGTGTGGCCGTCGTCGTACAGGAGGTCGTAGAAGACGAGCAGCTCCGCGCCGCCGAGCGTGACCAGCTCGCCGTCCAGCACCGCCGTGCGGCTGCCGAACGACTCGGCCAGCCCGCGCAGCCAGGGGTGCTCGCCGGCCGCCTCGGTACGCCCGCCGTCGATCGGCACGAGCAGCCGCCGCCCGCCCCAGGCGAACTCGAAGGCGTACGCCGAGACGTCCCTGGGCGGCCGGGAACGCGGGGTCGGCTCCATGGGGGCGAGGCCGGGGAACGGGTCGCGGACGGCCGAGCCCATCCGGTGGATCATCCAGTTCTTGCCCCGGGTACGGAACAGCACGAACCGGCCGGAGGCCCGCTCGCCGTTCAGCACGACCTTGACCTCGCGGTCCGACCACTTCTCGGTCTCGTACGTGCCGGTGTCCCAGACGCTCATGGAGCCGCCGCCGTACTCGCCCTTGGGGATCTCGCCGTGGAAGGTGAGGTACTCCATGGGATGGTCCTCGGTGTGCACGGCGAGATGGTTGGTGTCCGGGTCGGCGGGCAGCCCCTTGGGCACCGCCCACGAGACGAGCACGCCGTCGCGTTCGAGCCGCAGGTCCCAGTGCAGGGACCGGGCGTGGTGCTCCTGGATGACGAACGCGTTGCCGCCGGGGGTGCCGGAGGGGGCATCGGGGATGGGCTCAGGCGTGCGGCCGGGGGCGCGTTTGCTCCGATACTGCGTCAGTTTGTCGGGCACAGAACCGGTACTACCCGCTGCCACGCAGGCTGATCGCGGCTAATCCTCCGATGTGTCAGTCCATGTCCAGAGCTCGCCGCAGCCACGCCTCGACCCCCGCGACGTGCACGGTCGCCCACGAGCGTGCCACGTCGGCCTGACGGGAGGCGATGGCCTCGTAGATCGCGCTGTGCTGCTCGCGGGTCTTGTCCATCGCGCCCTCCTGGGTGAGGCCGCGCCAGATCCTGGCCCGGGTGGTCGGCCCCGACAGGCTCTCGATGAACGAGCACAGCACGCTGTTGCCCGAGCCCTGCGCGATGCGGTGGTGGAACTCGAGGTCGTTGGCCACCAGCTCCTCGACCGTCGGCCGCTCGGGCAGCTTGTCGAGGATCACCCGCAGCTCCGCGACGTCGGCGTCGGTCATCTGTTCTGCGGCCATCGCGGTGGCGGCCGGCTCGAGGATGCGCCGGACCTCGAAGAACTGCAGCACGGTGTCGTCGCGGTGCAGGTCGAGCACGAACGACATGGTGTCGAGCAGCAGCCGCGGCTCGAGGCTGGTGACGTACGTGCCGTCGCCCTGGCGTACGTCGAGGACGTTGATGAGCGACAGCGCCCTGACGGCCTCGCGCAGCGAGTTGCGTGAGAGGCCGAGCCGTTCGGCCAGGTCGGCCTCCTTGGGCAGGCGGTCTCCTGGCGCCAGCTCGCCGGAGACGATCATCTGCTTGATCTTGTCGATGGCCGCGTCGGTGACCGCCACGCTCTTCTCCCTAGACATCGGATGTCTAGGAGTCTAGAGCCTGGAAGCGGACCGGATCGACCCCCGCGTGGCGACGAACCTGACCGCGCGCCTCCAGCGTACGCAGATGGGCCGCGGCCTCACCGGCCGCCATGCCCCTCAGGACCGGGGGCAGTTCGTCCCACGGCCGGTTCCACGTCATCATCGCGGCGACCTCCCAGATGGTCAGCGGCTGCGCCTGCCTGGCCAGGAGGGCGCGCAGCCGTTCGAGTTTCTCCTCGTGATGGTGGCGGATCTCGGCAGCACGCGCCGCAACATCCGGAAATATCCACTCATGGGCGGGGAGAGCGTCGAGTGGGCCACTGGCCGCCGAGAGATCGCCGATCCGGTCCAGCGAGTTCAGGAAGTCGCTGAGCGGATCGACGTCGTCGCGATCGTACGGATAGATCCCGACGTGCGGGGTGATGTCGGGCAGGACGTGGTCACCGGTGAACAGCCGGTCCGCGTCCTCCAGATGCAGGCAGATGTGTCCTGGTGTGTGGCCGGGCGTGTGGAACGCCCGCAGCTTGCGGCCCGGCAGGTCCACCAGGTCGCCGTCCCGCAGCTCGCGGTCGGGCAGGGCGGGCGGCGCGGGCCTGGTGCCCATGACCTGCCTGGCCTCGCCGGGGTCGGCTCCCGCGCGGCGCAGCATGTCGCTCTGGAAGTCGTCGTGCTCGCCGGCCGCGTACTCGGTCATGAGCCTGACCAGCGCCGCGTCGTCCTCGTGCATGGCGATCCAGCTGCCGGACGCCTCGCGCACCTGCCCGGCGAGCCCGGCGTGGTCGGGATGGAAATGGGTGACGACCACCCCGCTCACCGTGCTCACGTCGATGCCGAGCGCGGCCAGGCCGCCGGTGAGCGCGTCCCACGCGTCGGGGTGGTTCCAGCCGGCGTCGATCAGCACCGGGCCCCTGGGCGACTCGACGGCGTAGACGAGCGTGTAGCCGAGCGGGTTGCCGGGAATCGGCACCGGCACGCTCCACACGCCGCCGCCGAGATCCTGCGGACGCTGCTCAGCGTACGGTCTGCGCCTGGTCTTCATGTGCCCCCGATTCGTGGTGGTTCGTGGGTAAGAGCGCCTGCTGCGAGGCCCGGATACCCGTTCAGCCGATGCGTTCCAGGATGGTGGCGGTGGCCAGCGCGCCGCCCGCGCACATCGAGACGAGTGCGGTGCTGGAATCGGAGCGTTCGAGCTCGTGCAGCGCCGTGGTGATGAGCCGGGCGCCCGTCGCGCCCACGGGGTGGCCGAGCGCGATCGCGCCGCCGTTGACGTTGACCCGGTCGAAGTCGGGCTCGTGCACGCTCGCCCACGACAGCACAACCGACGCGAACGCCTCGTTCACCTCGAACCTGTCGATGTCGCCGATCGTCATCCCGGCCGACGCGAGCGCCTTGGCCGTCGCCGCCACCGGCCCGTCGAGGTGGAAGTACGGCTCCGCCCCCACCAGCGCCTGCGCCAGGATGCGGGCCCTGGGCCGCAGGCCGTGCCGCCGCGCCGCCGTCTCGCTCATCACCAGCACGGCCGCCGCGCCGTCGGAGATCTGCGAGGACGTGCCGGCCGTGTGCAGGCCGCCCTCCACCACCGGCCTCAGCGCGGCCAGCCCCTCGACGGTCGTCTCGCGCAGGCCCTGGTCCCTGCGGACGTCGCCGACCGGCACGATCTCCCGCTCGAACCGCCCGTCGGCCCACGCCTTGGCCGCCAGCCGCTGCGAACGCGCCCCGAACCAGTCGAGCCGCTCACGCGTCAGCCCGCGCCTTTCGGCGATGCGCTCGGCCGCCGTGAACTGGTCGGGCAGGTCGATGGTCCAGTCGTCGGGGCGCGGCTTGGCGGGGCGCACGTTGCTGCCCAGCGGCGCCCGGCTCATGACCTCGACGCCGCAGCCGACGCCCGCCTCGATCACGCCCGCGCCGATCAGCGCCGCCGCGAGGTGCACCGCCTGCTGCGACGAGCCGCACTGGGCGTCGACGGTGGTGACACCCGTCTGGTACGGCAGCCCGGCATAGAGCCAGGCGTGCCGCCCGACGTGGCCGCCCTGCTCGCCCGCCTGCGTCACGCAGCCGGTGAACACCTGCTCGACGATCGCCGGGTCGATGCCCGCCCGATCGACGAGCCCGTTCAGCGCCGTGGCCAGAACCTGTTGCGGTTTCAGCTCCGCCAGCCAGCCGGCCCGCTTGCCGATCGGTGTGCGTACGGCCTCGACGATCACGGGTGTGCCCATAGCCGCCTCCAGAATTAAGCTCTGGCGCGACTGTAACTGGTTCTACTTGGTTGCGGAACCCTCCCACTTCGGCGGCAGGCCGAACGTCTCGAACAGCTGCTCCTCGAAGAACATGCCGACGTGGCTGACCCGGTCGCCCGACAAGGTGAGCACCATGATGGCGAACTGGCCGTAGACGCCGTCCTTGCGGTGATAGACGGCGAACGCCGGCTGGCCGTTCGCCGCGACCGGGACCAGCCGCAGATCACCCGCGCGCTCTGCCGGGCACTGCGTCCTGGTGAGCTCGGCGATCGACTCGGGCCCTTGGTACCAGCCGGTGAACGGCGGCATCTCCCACACCGCGTCCTCGGTGAACAGGTGGACCAGGCCGTCGACGTCGTAGTTCTCGAACGCGGCGACGTAGCGGTCGAGCAGGTCGCGCTGCTCGGACGTCAGCGGCTCGACCGGGTCGTCGACGCTCGGCGCCACCTCGTCGAGCTGGGCGCGGGCCCGCTGCAGCAGGCTGTTGACCGCCGCCGTCGAGACCCCGACCGCCTCGGCCACCTCGGCGGCCTTCCACCTGAGCACGTCGCGCAGGACCAGCACCGCGCGCTGGCGGGGCGGGAGGTGCTGCAGCGCGGCGATCAGCGCGAGCCTGATGCTCTCACGCGAGGTCACGATCGCGGCCGGGTCGTCGGCGCCGGCGCCCGTCAGGGCGTCGGGCGCGGGCTCCAGCCAGGGCACCTCGTCGTCGCGGGCGAGCGGCGCGGCGGCCTCTTGGCTGGGAGCGCCGAGCCCGGTCGGCAGGGGGCGCCTGGAACGGCTGTCGAGCGCCGTCAGGCACGTGGTGGTCGCGATGCGGTAGAGCCACGTGCGCAGGGACGAACGCCCCTCGAAGCCCTCGTACGCCTTCCACGCGCGCAGGTAGGTCTCCTGCACGAGATCTTCGGCGTCGTGCACCGAACCCATCATGCGATAGCAGTGCGCGAGCAGCTCGCGCCGCATGGGATCAGCCTGGCGGAGGAAGTCCTCGCTCGTCGGCTTGTCGGTCATACCCCCTTGTATAGCCCCCGCCACCGACAGAATCCCGCGAACACCTTTCCGGGGGTGCGGGTCAGATGTCGGCGAGGAGGCGGGTGGCGGCCGTTTCGATGCGGCGTTGGATCTGGTCGTACGTGCGGCGGCCGCGCAGCATCTCCAGCAGCTCCTGGACCCAGACGCTGGCCAGGGAGCCGGCCAGGTCGATCTGTTCCTCGCTCGCCTCCTGCAGGGTCAGGCCGTCGGCGGAGACGCGCAGCAGCAGGCCGGTCATGCGGTCGCCGAAGGGGGTCTGGACCTCGGCCATGATGAGGGAGCGGATGAGCGCGTCGGCCAGCTCGGGCTCGCGCATGAGCCCCCTGGTGGCCCGCATTAGCACGTCGACCGCGCGGCTGGCGGGGGTCGCGGCACCCGGCGGGCGCCGCTCGATGCTGCTCTCCAGCAGGTCGATCTCCTCGCCGACGACGGCGACGACGAGGTCCATCTTGGACGGAAAGTAGCGATAGAGCGTGCCAAGCGCCACGCCCGCGCGCTCGGCCACCGTCCGCATCTGCATGGCCTCGACACCGCCGCGCGAGGCCAGCGCCGCCGCGGCCTGGACGATGCGCTTGCGGCGTTGGTGCTGGCTGCGGGTGCGGACGCTGTGCCCGCCCGGGGTGGAACCGTTTTCCATGGTGCCCTCGGAGTCGCTGGGGGGCGCCGCGGGGGTGGCGTGCGTGGAACGCATGAGAACACGTTATCTGATTTCTTCTTGACGCGGCTTGTTACTCGCGGGTCACAAACCAGCCCTATAGGCCCATGTCTCCGGCGTTACACGGATATATCCGGCCTTATGTAGATAGGTGGCCGCTGGACAGACATTAGAATCTGTTCTAGTTTGCGAATCGGCTTACCTAGCGCTTGCTGGAGGAGCGATGACCGCGGACACGCTCGCCTCCCTGCTGACCGCACGCGCCCACGACGACCGCCCCGGGCTCGTGTTCGAGGACAGGGTGTGGACGTGGCGCGAGCACGTCATCGCCTGTCAGGAGGCCGCCGCCCGCCTGTCCGCGCACGGTCCCGGCACGCACGCCGGTGTGCTGAGTGAGAACGTTCCCGACCTGGTTTTCCTCATCGGCGGCGCGGCGCTGGCCGGTCACGTCGTGGTGGCGCTCAACCCCACCCGTCCGGCCCCGGAGCTGATCCGCGACGCCCGCGCCACCGACGTCACCTTGCTCCTGGCCGACACCCCCTTCACCAACCTGGCCACCGAGGTCTCCAGGGAGCTGGGGGTGGAGTCCCGCCCGCTCGCCACGGGCGCGCATACGGGCTCGCCCTTCGCCCAGGACCCGCCGCTCGCCCAGAACACGCCTCCGCACCCGCCCTCTGCCGGCCATGAGCGGCCCGCCAGGCACGAGCGTGCTGACCCGCAGGGTGGCGAGCTGGTGATGCTGATCTTCACCTCGGGGACGTCGGGGCGGCCACGCGCTGTCCGGGTCACGCAGCGGAAGCTGGCTGTGCCCGGGGTCAGCCTGGCGGCCATGCTCGGCCCCGACGACGCCGTCTACTGCTCGATGCCGCTGTTCCACTCGGGGGCGCTCATGGCCGCTTACGCCCCGGCCGTCGCGTCGGGGGCGAGGCTGGTGTTGCGGCGGCGGTTCTCGGCGACGGGGCTGCTGCCCGACATCAGACGGTACGGCGCCACGTACCTGCACTACGTCGGCAAGGCGCTCTCCTATGTGCTGGCCACCGAGGAGCGCCCCGACGACGCCGACAACCCGCTGCGGATCGCGTTCGGCAACGAGGGCAGCGCGGTGGCGACCAGGCGGTTCGGGGAGCGGTTCGGGTGCCGGGTCATCGACGCGTTCGGATCGACGGAGACGGCCATCTCGCTCACCCCCGACCCCACGGGCCCGCCGGGCTGCCTCGGCCGGTTGCCCGACGGCGTCCACATCCTCGACCCGTTCACCGGCCGCCCCTGCCCGCCCGCCAGGATCGAGGACGGCCGCCTGCTCAACGCGGAGGAAGCGGTCGGCGAGCTGGTGAACACGGCAGGGCTCGGGTTGTTCGACGGCTACTACAACGACCAGGAGGCGGACGCGGAACGGGTCAGGGACGGCGCGTTCTGGTCCGGCGACCTGGCCTACGCCGACGCGGACGGCCACGTCTTCTTCGCGGGAAGAGGCACGGAACGGCTGCGCGTGGACGGCGAGAACCTCGCGGTCGCGCCCATCGAGGCGGTGTTACGCGAGTTCGCCGGGGTGGTGGAGGCGGCGGTCTACCCGGTGCCCGACGCGGCGGCCGGGGATCAGGTGATGGCGGCGCTGGTGCTGGCGGGCGGCTTCGACCCGGAGGCGTTCGCGGCCTTCCTGGCCGGACGCGGTGACCTGGGCGTCAAGGCGCTGCCCCGCTACGTCCGCATCGCCCGCGAGCTGCCGCAGACGCCCTCGCACAAGGTCATCAAGCGGCACCTCGCCCGCGAGGCGTGGCGCACGGCCGACCCCGTCTGGTGGCGCACGCGGCACGGCTTCCGTCCGCTCACCGACGCGGACGTGGAGGGCATCGAGGACGACTTCGTACGGCACGGCAGGCGACACCTCTTGGAGACGTAGACGTGGATTTCAACCTGGACGAAACCCAGCGGGAGCTGAAGCAGCTGGCGGCCGATGTCCTGTCGATGGAGAGGTCGAAGGAAGGGTCGAAGGAAGGGGACGAGGAGCGGTTGTGGCAGGCCGGGCTGCTCAGCGTGTGCGTGCCCGAGGCGGCGGGCGGCGCGGGGCTCGGCCCGGTGGAGATGGCCGTGGTGCTGCGCGAGGTCGGCGCCCGCGCGGCCCCGGTGCCCGCCCTGCCGGTGCTCGCGGGCCAACTGCTGATGGCCCGGCACGCGGCCCCCGACCGGCAGCCGCCGCCCGGCGCCCGGCTCACCCTCGCCCTGCGCGAGCCCGGCGTCCCCCTGGCCGAGCCGCCCCGCACCACCGCCCGCGAGGTGAGCGGCCGGTGGGAGGTCAGCGGGCGCAAGACGGGAGTGCTCCATCCGGACGGCGCCGGGGTGCTGGTGACGGCGGACGAGGGGCTGTTCCTGCTGGAGAGCCAGGCGGGCACGCCGGAGCACACCTCGACCGGCGAGCCGGCCGCCACGATCGTGCTGGACGCGACTCCGGCCGAGCGCGTGGCAGGGCCCGAGGGGGCGCGGGACGCCGTCCAGGTGTTCATGGCCGCCGTCGCCGCCCAGGCGAGCGGGGTGCTGGCGGGGGCGCTGGAGCTGACGACCGGCTACATCAAGCAGCGCAGGCAGTTCGGGCGGGCGCTGGCCGAGTTCCAGGCCGTGACGATGCAGATCGCCGACGTCTACATCGCGGGCCGGGCGCTCGACGTCGCGATGTGGTCGGCGGCCTGGCGGCTGGCCGAGGGGCTGCCGGCCGAGCAGGACCTGGCGCTGGCGGCGTACCAGGTGGGGGAGGCGGTCGAGGCGCTCTACACCTGCCAGCACCTGCACGGCGGGCTCGGACTCGACGTCACCTACCCGCTGCACCGCTACTTCGCCCAGGCCAAGCACCTGTCCCACCTGCTCGGCGGCGCCGACGCCCAGCTCGACCTGATCGGAGCGCTCGTCTGATGCTCATCGACCTGACCCCCGAGCAGCGCAGGCTCCGCGACGAGCTGCGCGAGTACTTCGGTTCCTGCCTGACCGCCGAGGACCGGGCCAAGATCGCCGATGATCCGTTCGGCGAGGCGTACATGGAGCACTGCCGTCGGCTCGGCAGGGACGGCAAGCTCGGCCTCGGCTGGCCCAAGGAGTACGGAGGAGGCGGCTACGGCCCCCTGGAGCAGCAGATCTTCGCCAACGAGATCGCCCGCGCGGGAGTGCCGTACCCGATCATCACCGTGCAGACGGTGGGCCCCACGCTCATGCAGTACGGCACCCAGCGGCAGAGGGAGTTCTTCCTGCCCCGCATCCTGGCCGGCGAGTGCCACTTCGCGATCGGCTACAGCGAGCCCGAGGCGGGCACCGACCTGGCCGCGCTGCGGACGACGGCGGTGCTGGACGGCGACCACTACGTCGTCAACGGCCAGAAGATCTTCACCAGCGGCGCGCACTACGCCCAGTACATCTGGCTCGCCGCCCGCACGAACCCGACGGCCAAGCGGCACAAGGGCATCACGATGATGATCGCCGCCACCGACGACCCCGGCTTCTCGTGGACGCCGATCGTCACCATGGACGGCCGCCACCACACCAACGCCACCTATTACTCCGACGTGCGCGTGCCGGTGGACATGGTGGTGGGCGAGGTGGACCGCGGCTGGGACCTCATCGTCAACCAGCTCAACCACGAGCGGGTCACGCTCGGCCCGGCGGGCAACATCGGGCAGACCTACGACAGGTTCCTGGCCTGGGCGCGGCGCACGGGGCTGGACGCCGAGCCGGGCGTGCGGCGGGCGCTGGCCGCGGTGTGGGCCGCGTTCCGTACGAACGAGCTGCTCAACTGGCAGGTCGCGGCCAACATGGACCTCGGCTGGCTGGGCGCGCCGGACGCGTCCGCGACCAAGATCTACGCCTCCGAGCGCATGCAGGAGGTCGGCAGGATCGTGGGGGACGTGCTGGCGAGGTACGGCGACCCGGCCGACCCCGAGACGGCCGAGCTGATCGAGCGCACCGACCACGCGACCAAGGGGGCGGTGGTGCTGACCTTCGGCGGCGGGGTGAACGAGGTGCAGCGGGAGCTGATCGCCATGCTCGGCCTGAGCCTGCCGAGGCCGCCTCGATGAGCGCGGTACTCGGCGACGAGGAGCTGCACGAGCTGGCCGCCAAGCAGGCGGCGCTCGGCGAGGTGCGCGGCACGCCGGCCGACGACCCCGTCAACGTCCCCATGATCCGGCACTGGCTGACCGCCATGGGCGACACGAACCCCGTCTACCTCGACCGCGGCCTGGCCCCGCCCGCGATGGCGCAGGTGTGGACCATGCGCGGGCCGGGCGGCAGGGACCGCTCGCCGGTCGACGACCTGCTGGCCGCGCTCGACCGCGCCGGCTACACGGGCGTGGTGGCGACGAACTGCGAGCAGACCTACCACCGCTACGTACGGGTGGGCGAGCGGCTCACCCCCGCCACCCGGCTGTCGGGGCTCGCCGGGCCGAAGCGCACGGCACTGGGCACCGGCTACTTCACCACCTGGAACGTCACCTGGTACACCGACGAGGACGAGCCGGTCGCCACGATGATGTTCCGCGTACTCAAGTTCCGCCCCCCGGACAGGGAACAGGCCGAGGAGCGCACGCCGTACCCGCTGCGGCCGGCCGTGAACGAGGACACCGCGTTCTTCTGGGAGGGCGCGAAGCAGGGCGAGCTGCGCATTCAGGCGTGCGCCGACTGTGGGGAGCGGCGCCACCCGCCGGGCCCGCTCTGCCCGCGCTGCCGCTCCGCCAACCGGGGCCACACGGTGGCGAGCGGTGAGGGCGTGCTGTTCAGCTACGTCGTGCACCACCATCCGCCGGTGCCGGGACGGGAGACGCCGTTCGTGGTGGGGGTGGTGGAGCTGCCGGAGGGCGTACGGGTCGTGGGCGACGTCGTGGGCTGCCCGCCCGGGGACGTGGAGGTCGGGATGCGGTTACGGGTGCGGTTCGACGCGATGGACGCCGAGCTGGTGCTGCCGAGATGGGAGCCCGCATGATCGGGACGACGCTGCCCGAGCTGACGATCGAGCTCACGCCGACCATGGTGATCTCGACGGCGCTCGCCACGATGGACTTCACACCCGTCCACCACGACACGGCGCTGGCCCGCGCCCAGGGCTCGAAGGACATCTTCCTCAACATCCTGACCACGATGGGCCTGGTCGAGCGGTACGTCACCGACTGGGCGGGACCCGGAGCGGTGATCAAGGCCATCGACGTACGGCTCGGCGTGCCGGCGTACGCGGGGGACCGGCTGACCTTCAGCGGCACGGTCGTCGAGGGCGCGGACGGCGCGCCGGCCGTGCGGGTGCGCGGCCGGGTGAGCCTCGGCGACCACGCCACCGCGACCGTCACGTTCCTCCAGGGGGAGAGCCAGTGAACACCGCCATCGCGGGCATCGGCGCCACCGAGTTCAGCAAGCGGTCGGGACGTTCCGAGCTGCGCCTGGCCGCCGAGGCCGTGCTGGCGGCGCTGGACGACGCGGGCCTGTCGCCCTCCGACGTGGACGGCCTGGTCACCTTCACCCAGGACAGCAACCAGGAGATCGCCGTGGCCAGGGAGACCGGCATCGGCGAGCTGACCTTCTTCTCCCGCGTCGAGTACGGCGGTGGCGCGGCCTGCGGCACGGTCGCGCACGCGGCCATGGCGGTGGCGACGGGCATGGCGAGCACGGTGGTCTGCTACCGGGCCTTCAACGAGCGTTCAGGACGCCGGTTCGGGCAGCCCAACTCGGGGCTGAGCGGGCAGCCCACCTCGCAAGGGCTGGAGATGAGCTGGCACGTGCCGTACGGGCTGATGACGCCCGCCGCCTGGGTCGCCATGTTCGCCCGCCGCTACCAGCACGTGTACGGCGCCACCTCCGAGGACTTCGGCCGGGTGGCGGTGGCCATGCGCCGGCACGCCGCCACGAACCCGGCCGCCTGGTTCCACGGCCGGCCGATCACCTTGGAGGAGCACCAGGCGTCCCGGTGGATCGTGGAGCCGCTGCACCTGCTCGACTGCTGCCAGGAGAGCGACGGCGCGGTGGCCCTGGTCGTCACCTCGGCCGAGCGGGCCCGCGACCTGCGCAGGTCGCCCGTCCTGATCGCGGCCGCCGCGCAGGGCGCCGGGGCCGAGCAGATGATGATGACCAGCTACTACCGCGATGACATGACCGGGCTGCCCGAGATGTCCGTCGTCGGGCGCCAGTTGTGGGCGAAGTCGGGGCTCTCGCCGGCCGACGTCCAGACGGCCATCCTGTACGACCACTTCACCCCGTTCGTGCTGACCCAGCTGGAGGAGCTGGGCTTCTGCGGGCGCGGCGAGGCGGCGGGCTTCGTGCGGGACGAGGGCATCGAGCTGGACGGGCGGCTGCCGGTCAACCCGCATGGAGGGCAGCTCGGGGAGGCGTACATCCACGGCATGAACGGCATCGCCGAGGCCGTCCGCCAGATCAGGGGGACGGCCGCCAACCAGGTGCCGAACGTCGCCAACGTCCTCGTCACCGCCGGGACAGGAGTGCCGACGAGCGGGCTGATCCTGTCCGGCGGCTGACCGCCCCTGACCGTCCTGGGGCGGTCAGGGGTTGACGAAGACCGGCATGGAGAAGAAGACGATCATCGCGATCGCCACGCACAGCAGGAAGCCGACCACTTCCCACACCCAGTCGTAGTGGCGGTTCTTGCGGCGGCGCTGCTTCTGCGGGCGCGGGGTCACCTCGGGCCGGCGCTTGGTGACGGGACGGGCGCGTACGGGACGCGGCGCGATCAGCGACGCCTCCTGCCACCCCGCCTCCAGCCCGACCTCCCGCCCGGCCCGCTGCCCGGCCTCCCAGCCGGTCTCCCGCGCGGCCTGCCGCCCGCCCCGCCGCTCGGCCCCGCGAAGAGCGTCCTGCCCGAATTCCCGCGCGGATTCCTGCCCGAGTTCCTGCGCGGATTCCTGCGCGGTCCTGGTCTTCTGGCCGCTGCTCCACGGGGTCTCGCGGGCGGGCTGGGCCGAGGGCTCAGGGGTGGCGGGGCGCTCGGGCAGGCGGTAGACGGGCTCGCTCGCGGGCTTGCCCTTGGCCGGCCTGTCCGGGGCCTTGCCGCCGGTCGCGCGGTGGCCCGGCTTGCCCGTCCCGCCGGACTTCTGGGGCCGTTCGGACGGGCGGGAGCGCGGCTTGAACAGCGGCGCGGCGGGCTCGCGGACCGGCTCGTCCGTCAGAGCCGCCCCTGAAGGCATCTCGGGCAGGCGGCGGAACTCCTCCGGCGTGGGCTGCGGCTCCAGCGACGGCTGGCGCCGGTCGCCCCGAGGCGGCGGGACCGGCCGGGCAGGACCCTTGTGGAGGAGGACGTCACCCGTCATGTACGGATCGGGCGCGTCCTTCGGCAGGATCACGTCACCCGTCGCGAACGGGTCGGCCGCGTGGGGCTCGGGCTCGGCCAGGTAGAACGGCCGCTCGACCGGCTGCCCGCCCGACGTACCGGACCAGGCGAGGACGTCGCCGGCGTCGCGCGGATCACGCGCGGACCCGCCGAGCGGACCTCGGCCGGCCCGCGGGTCCTTGAAGGCGCGGGTCGAGCCGAGCGGGTCGCGCAGCGGCACGCCGGGATCGAGCACGTCGCCCGGCGGCCTGAGCGGATCGCGCAGCTTCGGCATCGGCGCCGTGGTGGCGTCGTGCTCGGGCCGGTGCGATGTCGCGGGCGGCGTCAGCAGCTCGGCCGGGAAGATCACCGTGCTGGTGGCCGGGTCGGCGTCGGCCAGCGGCTGCGGCCAGACGGGCGGGCTCGGCCAGCGCGGCTTGGTGAACAGCGGGCCGGGCGCGGCGGGGCGCGAGCCGGCGAAGTGGATGCGCAGCGCACCTGGCGGCTGCGGCCACGGCAGGCGGCCCAGCACGTCGGGCAGCGGCGCGACCCGCAGGGCGCCGTACACGTCGGCGATCGGCTTGGGCAGCCGGGCCCCGGTGGAGGCGAGCGCGGTGCCCAATGCCTGCCTGAGCTGGTGTCCCGCTCCGATCGCCAGCTCTTCGGCGGTGTCGGGCGCGACGTCGAGCACCCAGGCCAGCTCGGCCTTGCTGAGCCCGCACACCGCGCACAGCACGAGCACCTCGCGCTGGTGCGGGCGCAGCTCGCGCAGGGAACGCTCGACGAGCGCGGTGGCCGGGTCGATGAGCGGGTCGACGGTGGGGGGAGAGTAGACGATGTCCCTGCGGTGGATCTCGCGGCGCGCGAACGCGTAGAGCGCGGCACGCGGCGGAGCGGTGGCCGGGACGCCGTTGAGCACGGACGCCAGGACGTCGGACGCCGCGCCGAGATCCCCGAGCTGGTCGGCGCAGTACGCGAACAGCCCGGCGGCGTGGCGGTCGTAGAGCTCTGCGATCAGTTCGGCGCGCTGGCGCTGATCGGTGAGCGGCTGAGACACGTGGCCGGTCCCTTGCTGGATGCGGACGCTGGGGGGTGAGAGGCGCGTCAGGAGGTTGTGAGCTGATGCGTCAGGATGCGTGAGGGTAATCATGCCAACTGGCGTGGTCCGGCGCACTACCAGATGCGGAATTGCCAGGAATATCCGGTCTTTACGCAGGTTTTCTGTGATGCGGCAAGTGAAGCGTTTCAGGAAAACCCGGGAGGACAGGCCGGTCAGAGTCACCGTAGTCTGTGGGTCCAGCAGATCATGCGGCGGTCGTGGCACGGGGGCTGCGGCGCTGCCTCCCGAAGCCCGAAGCGAGAGTTCGCGCGTGATCACATTCGAATCCGTCACCAAACGCTATGCCGATGGCACGGTAGCCGTCGATCACCTCGACCTAGAGGCGCCCACGGGCGAGATCACCGTGCTCGTCGGCCCGTCTGGCTGCGGAAAGACGACGTCCCTGCGCATGATCAACCGGATGATCGACGCCTCGGAGGGCCGCATCCTCCTCGACGGCGTCCCGGTGCAGGGCATCGACCCGCCGACGCTGCGGCGCGGCATCGGCTACGTCATCCAGCAGGCCGGTCTCTTCCCCCACCGCAAGATCGTGGACAACGTCGCGACCGTCCCCTACCTGCTCGGCTGGGACCGCAAGAAGGCCCGCTCCCGGGCCATGGAACTGCTCGAACGCGTCGGGCTCGACCCCGCGCTGAGCCAGCGCTACCCGTTCCAGCTCTCCGGCGGGCAGCAGCAGCGCGTGGGCGTGGCGCGGGCGCTGGCCGCCGACCCGCCGGTGCTGCTCATGGACGAGCCGTTCAGCGCGGTCGACCCCATCGTCCGTACGAGCCTGCAGGACGAGCTGCTGCGGCTGCAGAGCGAGCTGAACAAGACGATCGTGTTCGTCACCCACGACATCGACGAGGCCATCAAGCTCGGCGACCGGGTGGCGGTGCTGCGGGTGGGCGGCAAGCTGGCCCAGCTCGCCGACCCCAAGACGCTGCTCGCCGCGCCGGCCGACGACTTCGTCCAGGAGTTCCTCGGCCACGACAGGGGCATCAGGCGGCTGCAGTTCGTCTCCACCGAAGGGCTGCGGCTGCGTACGGACCTGACCGTGCCCGAAGACTCGACGGCGGCGTCACCCGAGCCCTGGCTGCTGGTCGTGACCGGCGACGGCTCGCCGGTGGGCTGGCGCACCGGCGAGCCGGGCGGCGAGCTGGAGCCGTTCGGCACCTTCCGGCACGGCCACGACAGCATGCGCACCGCGCTCGACGCCGCGCTGCTGTCGCCGTCCGGCTACGCGGTGGCGCTCGACGCCGACGGCAAGGTGGCCGGCGTGGCCACCCGGCAGGCGCTCGACGAGGCGCTGGCGGAGGCCGCAGATGGGTGACGGTCCTCCCTCCCTGTGGGAGTGGATCGGGCGCAACTGGGACACCGGCCGGGTCGACAGCATCAGCAACCTGCTCACCGACCACCTCGTGATGTCGTTCATGCCGATCCTGCTCGCGCTGGTCGTGGCGCTGCCGCTGGGCCTGGCCTGCGCGCGCTGGCGCTGGCTCTACCAGCCCACCTCCGGGCTGATGAACGTCGTCTACGCGCTGCCTTCGCTGCCGGTCTTCATGCTGCTGATCTCGGTGACCGGGCTGTCGCAGACCACGGTGATCATCCCGCTGGCCTTCTACGGCACGGCGGTGCTCATCCCCGCCGTGGTCGACGGCCTCGACTCGGTGCCCGACCACGTCCGCCAGTCGGCCGTGGCCATGGGCTTCACGCCGCTGCGTCGGCTGCTGGCGGTCGAGCTGCCCATCGCGGTGCCCGTGGTGCTGGCCGGCCTGCGGGTGGTCGCGGTCTCCAGCATCAGCCTGGTCAGCGTGGGCGCGCTCATCGGGCAGGGCGGGCTCGGGGGCCTGTTCACCCGGGCCTACCAGAACCCGTTCATGCCGCCGGTCATCACCGGCATCGTGCTCATCGTCGCGCTGGCGCTGGTCGCCGACGGCCTGCTGGTCCTCGCCCAGCGACTGCTGACCCCCTGGGTGCGCGCACGGAAGGGGACCGCGTCGTGACCTGGCTGACCTCCTTCTTCGGCTGGCTCGGCGACTTCTTCGGCGACCCGGCCAACTGGTCGGGCACCGGCGGCATCCCCGCCCGTCTGCTCGAACACCTGGAGTTCTCGGCCCTCGCGCTGCTGCTCGCGGCGGTGATCGCGGTGCCGCTCGGCCTGCTGATCGGCCACACCGGGCGGGGCGAGGTGCTCGTCGTCGTCACCGCGAACCTGGCCAGGGCGCTGCCCACGCTGGGGCTGCTGGTGATGTTCGTGCTGCTGCTGCTGGGCACCGCCTCCATCTGGCCGGTGATCATCCCGCTGGTCCTGCTGTCGGTGCCGCCGATCCTGGTCAACACCTTCGAGGGGATCAAGGGGGTCGATCCCGAGCTGCGCGACGCCGCGTACGGGATGGGGCTGCGCGGCGGGCAGGTGCTCGGGCGGGTGCTGGTGCCGGTGGCGCTGCCGCTGATCCTGCTGGGCTGCCGGTTGTCGGCCATCCAGGTCGTGGCCACCACGACGGTCGCGGCGTACACCGGGCTCGGGGGACTCGGCCGTTATGTCATCGACGGTTTCGCGACCAAGGATTACGCGAGCGTCGTCGGTGGTTCCGTACTGATTGTGCTGTTCGCGCTCGTTGTGCAGGTGCTGTTCGCTCTCGCCCAGAGAGTGGCGGTCTCTCCGGGGGTGAGCCGGCGCCTGAAGGTTCGCTAGGTTTTGCTGTATAACCTCCCGCTAAGAAGGGAAAAGTCATGAGACGCACGTACGGCATCGCGGGGGTGCTCCTGTCGGCGATGCTCGCGCTGACCGCCTGCGGTGGGGGTGGCTCCACCGGGGGCAACCCGCTCGACACGACGAGCGCGGCCCCCTCCGGCTCGGCTTCCGGCGGGGGAGGCAAGGCGATCGTCGGCTCCTTCGACTTCGACGAGAGCGTGCTGCTCGCCTCCATCTACGCCCAGGCGCTTGAGGCCAAGGGCGTGCAGGTGGAGGAGAAGCCGCGCATCGGCAGCCGCGAGGTCGTCTACGACCAGGTCAAGAGCGGCGGCCTGACGATCGTCCCCGAGTACAACGGCAACCTGCTCGCCTTCGTCGACATCAAGGACACCTCGGTGACCACCGACGAGGTGAACGCGGCGCTCAAGCAGAAGCTGCCGGCCGAGCTCGAAGTGCTCGACTCCTCGCCCGCCGAGGACAAGGACAGCCTCTCGGTCACCAAGGACACCCAGGCCAAGCAGTCGCTCACCACCATCGAAGACCTCGCCAAGGTCTCGAAGGACATGGTGCTGGGGGCTCCGCCCGAGTTCAAGAAGCGCTGGGAGTCGCGCTTCAAGGAGGTCTACGGGCTGGAGTTCAAGGAGTGGAAGCCGACCGGCCCCACCACGGCCGACGCGCTCAAGGACGGCTCCATCCAGGTCGGCAACGTCTTCACCACCGACCCCAAGATGACGACGAACGACCTGGTGCCGCTCGAGGACACCAAGAACATCTTCGCCGCCCAGAACGTGACCCCGCTGCTGCACAAGGCGTCCGCCGACGACACGATCAAGACCACCCTGAACGGCATCTCGGCCAAGCTGACCACCGACTCGCTGCTGCAGATGATGCAGAAGATCTCGGTCAACAAGGACGAGCCCGCTACGGTGGCCAAGGAATGGCTGACCGGCAACGGCCTCGCCTGAGCGCCGTCACTCACGTCAGGGGCCTCCGCACGCGCGGAGGCCCGGCCAGTTGCTCGCCGGGGCGGGCGGCGCGGTGAGCGAGCTGTTCACGGAGGCGATGGCGCAGCTCGCGGCCGGCGTGGCGGTGGTGACCGCGCGCGACGGGCGCGACGACATCGGCACGACCGTGTCGGCGCTGATGTCGGTCTCGCTGGAGCCGCCGCTGGTGCTGGTGAGCCTGGCCAGCCGCGGCTACCTCAACGAGGTGCTGCTGCGGCAGGACCGCTGGGCCGCCTCGCTGCTGTCGTCCGGGCAGGCGGCCGTCGCCAGCCGCTTCGCCACCGCGGGCCGGCCGAGCGCCCGCCTGCTCGTCGCCGGCACCCCGCACCACCGGGGACCGCACACCGAGGCGCTGGTCGTCGAGGGCGGGGTGGCCGCCGTCGAGGCCGAGACCACCAAGGTCGTCGCGGCCGGCGACCACACGATCTTCATCGCCGCCGTCCTCGCCGTCGACTACGTCGACGCCGCCAAGCAGCCGCTGGTACGCCTGCGCGGCCGCTACCGCTCCACCGGCTGAGAGCCTGCCTTGAGGGACCGCATCAGCTGATCCGGTACCACGAGGGCAGGAGGAGCGGGCCGCCGGCGGGCAGGCCCAGCTCGGCCGAGAGGCGCGCGAGCGGCCCCCACGCGTCGAGCCGGATCCTGGCCAGCGCCGCCGACTTGTCCTCGCTGGACTCCGGCCCGCGCAGCCGTTCGAGCGGGTTGAGCCGGGGATAGGTGCGTACGGGAGCGTCGTCGGTCAGCCCCGTGCGCTTCCTGGCCAGCGCCAGCGCGTCCTCGAGGCCGCCCAGCTCGTCCACCAGCCCGTTGGCGTGCGCGTCGGCGCCCGTCCAGACGCGGCCCTTGGCCAGCTCGTGCGCCCGCTCGGGGCTGAGGTCGCGGCTGCGCGCCACCTTGCCCACGAAGTCGTCGTAGATGCGGTCGAGCCAGGCGTTCACCCGCTCCCACTGCTCGGGCGAGAAGCCGCGCGAGGAGGAGAACATCCCGGCGTTGGCCCCCTCGGCCAGCAGCTCGGAGTTGACCCCGATCTTCTCCAGCAGCTCGGCCAGCACCGCCTTGCCGCCGTAGACGCCGATCGAGCCGGTCAGCGTGCCCGGCTGCGCCACGATCACGTCGGCGGCCATCGACACGAAGTAGCCGCCCGAGGCCGCCACGTCGCCCATCGACACGATCACCGGCTTGACCTTGCTCGTCAGCGTGACCTCGCGCCAGACGGTGTCGCTGGCCACGTAGGAGCCGCCGGGGCTGTCGACCCGGAACACCACGGCCTTGACGTGCTCGTCCCGCCGGGCGGCGCGCAGCGAGGCGCTGATCGTGTCGGAGCCCATCGCGCCGCCGCCGCCGAGCGGGCTGCGTCCGCTGCGGCCGCTCTTGATCATGCCGGTGCCGTGGACGAGCGCGATGCCGTCGGCCATGGGCTGGGGCAGCTTGCGTACGGAGGCGCCCTTGGCGTAGCGGGAGACGTACAGGAGGTGGGCGTCCTCGCCGGCGGCGCGCTTGAGCTCGTCGTAGACCTCGTCGCGGTAGGCCAGCCCGTCGACCAGCCCCGCCTCCTTCGCCTCGGCGGAGGTGAACGGCCCGCGGTCGATCAGCTCGCGCACCTTGCCGGGGTCGAGCCGGCGGCCGTCGGCGATGCCCGCGACGACCGTCTCGGTCACCGACTCCAGGATGCGGGCCGCCGACTCGCGGTGGGCCTCGGTCATGTGGTCCTGGGTGAAGGTGTTGACCGCCGTCTTGTACTCGTGCCGCTGGCCGGCCTCGTAGCCGATGCCGAGCTTGGTCAGCGCGCCCTTGACGAACCGCTGCTCCATGGCGAGGCCGGTCAGCCCGACGTCGCCGCTCGGCTGCAGGTAGAGGCGCTCGAACGCGGTGGCGAGGTAGTAGGGGACGGTGCCGCCGCCGAACTCGCCGAACGTCTCCGCGTACGCGACCGTCAGCTTGCCCGACGCCCGGAACCTGATCACCGCCTGACGCAGCTCCTGCACCATGGCGAGGCCCAGCGGGTTGCCGCCGACCTTCACGACCAGCGCCCTGACCTTCGGATCCTGGCGGGCCCGCTTGAGCCCGGACAGGATGTCGGCCAGGCGCGGCTTGCGCATCGACAGCACCGCGGCGAGCGGATCGGACGGCGGGCCCTCGGTGAGGCCCTCGGTCAGATCGAGCTCCAGCACCAGCGGGGCCGTACGCCGCTGGCGGAGCTTGCCGACGGTTTCGAAGATCGCCTTGCCTGCGTCCATAGAAGCCACCCTAAGCGACACAATTCGAAATGCGGCCTTGCCGGACGAGGGGTTCCCCGGCTCACATCGTGAGGACGACCTTGCCGGTCGCGTGCCCCTCCTCCTGGTAGCGCATCGCGGGCCGCAGCTCGTCGAACGCGTACGTGCTGTCGATCACCGGCCGCACCTTGCCGTCGTCCATGAGCCCGGCCAGCTCGTCCAGGTTGCGGCGGATGTCGGGGCAGCCGACGACGTTCGCCACGACGGCCCGCTGCGAGACCAAGGCCGACGCCGCGATCGTCCCGATGAGCTGCCCCATCGGCTGCACCCACCGCCCCGGCGAGCCGCCGATGAGCACGCACACGCCCTTGGGCCGCAGCACCCGCCGGCACTCGCGGAACTTCCTGTTGCCCGCGATGTAGAGCAGGGAGTCGTACGGCCGGCCGCCCCTGGTGAAGTCCTCCTTGGCGTAGTCGATCACCTCGTCGGCGCCGAGCGTGCGCATCAGGTCCGCGTTCCTGCCGCCGCACACGGCCGTGACGTGCGCCCCGTACGCCTTGGCGAGCTGCACCGCGAACGTGCCCACCCCGCCCGACGCGCCGTTCACCAGCATCCGGTGCCCTGGCCTGACCTTGGCGTGGTCGCGGATCGCGAGCAGTGCCGTCATGGCGGCCAGCGGCACGGCCGCCGCCTCCGCGAACGACAGGTGGTGCGGCTTGCGCGCGACCTTGTCCGCGGAGATGGTGACGTACTCGGCGAACCCGCCGCCTTCGGGCATCGACCACACCTCGTCGCCCGGCGCGAACTCCGTCACCCCCTCGCCGGCCGCGACCACGACGCCGGAGACGTCCGCGCCCAGGACGCTGAGATGCGGCCGGCGCAGGCCGAGCGGGCCCACCAGGCGGGCCATCAGCGGCTCGCCGCGCATCAGGTGCCAGTCCCAGGGCTGGACGGACGCGGCCTTGACCTGGACCAGGACCTCGCCCGGGCCGGGGGCTGGGCGGTCGAGGTCGGTGAGATCGAGCACGTCGGGGGAGCCGTACCGGCGGAGGACCCAGGCCTTCATCGCGCATCTCCTTCTGCTGGTTCGCTGCGCTGACGGCCTCAGTGTGGGCGCGGGAGCAGGGGCGGCGTAACGGCCGTAAGCGGGACCGTCCGGCAGCCGAAAGTACGACGTGCGAGCCCGCCGGACGGCCCCAGGGAACGGACCCCTGGACCGATGCCCCGGTGTGGTCCGCGCGGTCACCATCGCAGCATGAGAACTCCAGGTGGATGGGCGGTGCCCGCCGGGCTGATCGCGTTGGGGCTCGTGCCCGTGGTGGCCGGGGTGCTGCGGGTGGGCGACCTGCCGGGGGAGGCGGCGCACGGGGTGCCGCTCGCGCTGCACGTCACGGCCTCGCCGCTCTACACCGTGCTCGGCGCCTTCCAGTTCGCGTCGGGGTTCCGCCGGCGCAGGCGCGGGTGGCACCGGGCGGCCGGGCGGGTGCTGGTCGTGGCGGGGCTCGTGGCGGCGCTGTCGGCGGTGTGGATGACGCTGTTCGCGCCGCTCCCGCCGCGCGACGCGGGCCTGCTCACCGCGTTCCGGCTGGTGTTCGGGACGCTCATGGCGGTCGCGCTCGTCCGCGGCTTCGCCGCCGTCCGGCGCAGGGACGTCCGCCGGCACCGCGCCTGGATGACCCGCGCGTACGCGATCGGCCTCGGCGCCGGCACGCAGGCGTTCACCCTGGGGATTTGGGAGGCGGCGGCGGGCCCGCCGGACGCCTTCGCCCGCGCCCTGCTCCAGGCCGCCGGCTGGGTGATCAACCTGGCCGTCGCCGAGTGGGGGATCCGCAGGTCAGCGCCGCACCCGGCGGGTCTCGTACGCCCACATGGCGATCTCCACCCGGTTGCGGAGCCCGAGCTTGGTCATCAGGCTGGCGACGTGACTCTTGACCGTGCTGAGTGAGATGTGCAGCTCGTCGGCGATCTCGCTGTTCGTCCGCCCGCGTGCCACGGTGAGCAGGATCTCCTCCTCCCGCTCGGTCAGCGGCTCGACCGGCTGCGCGAGCGGCTGGGCGGGCCCCGTGCCGGCGAACGCGGACAGCAGCCTCGCCGTGACGTTCGGGGCGATGAGCGCGTCGCCGGCCGCGGCCGCGCGTACGGCCTGGGCCAGCAGGTCGGGCCCGGCGTCCTTGAGCAGGAATCCGCGGGCGCCGGCCCTGAGCGCCGCGTAGACGTACTCGTCCAGGTCGAACGTCGTGATGACGACCACCGCGAGGGGGTCGGCCACGTCGGGCCCGGCCAGCCGCGCCGTCGCCTCGATGCCGTCGCAGCTCGGCATGCGGATGTCGAACAGGCACACCTCCGGCCGCAGCCGCCTGGCCAGCTCGACCGCCCGCGCGCCGTCCCCGGCCTCGGCGATCACCTCGATGCCGGGCTGCGCGTCGAGGATCATCCGCAGCCCCGTACGCGCGATCTCCTGGTCGTCCGCGACGATCACCCGAATGGGCTCGCTCACGCCTGTCCTCCCGCCCACCGCTCCGTCCGGCTCGCGGCCGGTCGCCTGCCGAGCTCCGCCTGAGGTCCTGAGCGCGGCAGCACGGCGGTGACCGTCCAGCCGCGGCCCGGGTTGGGTCCCGCCTCGCAGGTGCCGCCCAGCAGGTCGGCGCGCTCCGCCATGCCGAGCAGGCCGTACCCGGACGAGATCACGGGACGGCCGGCGGTGCTGTCGCCGTCGTCGCTCACCTTCACCCGCACCGACGTGTCGTCCACCGTCACCCGCACGTCGATCCTGGTGGCGTGCCTGGCGTGGCGGCGGGCGTTCGTGACGGACTCCTGGGCGATCCGGTAGACCGCCGCGCCCACCGACGGCGGCACGCCGCCGAGGTCGCCGTCGATCTCCAGCACCACGACGGGCCCGGTGCCGGACGACCGTCCCGCGAGCTGTTCGAGGTCGGCGAGGCGCGCGTTGGGCGTCCGCTCGGCGACCTGGTCCCTGCGCAGCACCCGCACCATGGCGCGCATCTCGGCGAGCGTGCGCGACGCCTCGGCCTCGATCACCCGCAGCGCGTCAACGGCCGCTCCCGGATCGGTGGTGGCGGTCGCGATGCCCGCCTGCGCCCTGATCGCCATCGCCGAGACGTGGTGGGCCACGGTGTCGTGCAGGTCGCGGGCCAGTTGCTCGCGTTCGAGCAGCTTGACCTGGTCGAGCTCGCGCATCCTGGCCCGGGTGAGGAAGCGGAAGGTCGCGCCCAGCGCGAACACCGCGAACACGGCGCTGAACGCCCCGAGCACGTCGCCCGGCGCGATGACCCCGGAGACGGTGGCGGTGAGCACCGCGAGCACCATCAGCCCGAGCGCGGCCAGGGCCTCACGCCCGCTGCCCCAGCGGGCGGGCGCGTGGAGCAGGAGCAGCACGTACGCCGACGCGGTCAGCTCCGACAGGTCGGCCCCGATGGTGAGCTGGATCAGGCCCGTCAGCACGATGGGCACGGCCAGGGCGAGCAGCGGATGGGTGCGCCGCATCAGCAGGGTGGGCAGCAGCGCCAGCGCGAAGATCATGGACAGCGGGCGGTGCTGCAGGTCGTCCCTGAGCAGGCCCTCCAGCACGATGGCCGGCACGAGCAGGCCCACCAGCACCCAGTCGTGCCACACCCGGCACGGGGGATCGGGCGGGCGGGGCTCGCTCCAGATGGAGCGTAAGAAGCCGGGCACGTGCACATCGTACGTTCCCGCGCGCCGCCGGGGGGTCTCAGCCCCCGGCGGCGAGGTGACGGCGCCGGTCGTCGCCGGCGCGCTTGAGCGCCTGGGGCAGCTGCTCCGGGCTCAGAGCCGGGGGTCCATGCTGGCCTGGGCCGTGGTGGTGGCGCGTTCCAGGTCGATCCTGGAGGTGACCACCGGCGTGCCCGAGGCGTCGAACTGGATCGCCGTCCCGGTGTCCCGCAGCCGCTGCAGGCTCTGCGCGACCGTGAAGTCCGGGTTGGCCTGCCGCAGCAGCGCGAACGCCCCCGCGACGTGCGGCGCGGCCATCGAGGTGCCGCTCTTGTCCCCGTACGCGTCGTCCGGCACCGCCGAGTTGATGGTCACGCCCGGCGCGAACAGGTCCAGCAGCGGCCCCCTGTTCGTGAACGAGGCCAGCCGGTCACCGTCGTCGGTCGCCCCCACGGCGATGGCCGTGGAGATGCAGGCCGGCGAGGCCACCGCGTTGGCGAACCCGCTGTTGCCCGCCGCGACCACGGGCGCCACGCCCAGGTTCACCAGCGCGTCGAACTCCGGCTTGACGGCCGCGGCGGTCGGGTCGCCGTCGCACGCCTCCGAGTACGGCGTCCCGCCGCCCAGGCTCATGTTCACCGCGGCGACGTTGTGCCTCCTGACCACCCGCGAGACGTACTCGAGCGCCAGCTTCTGGTCGGAGGTGTAGCTGAGGAAGCAGGGCGCGGTGCTGCCCCGCAGCGCGCAGGTCAGGGCGTTGTCCACCCGGCTGAACACCTGGATGGGCAGCAGCCGGGCCTCGGGGGCGACGCCGTTGGCGGGCGCGCCGTCGGTCATCTTGCCCGCCGCGATGCCCGCCACGTGGCTGCCGTGCGAGCACGCGTTCTGCCCGTTGACCAGGCACTGCGCGGTCTCGGCGTCGGCCGCGCCAGGCCCGGTCTGGCTGGGCTGGTTGTTGGGGCAGAGCGAGACCGTGCCGTCGGTGGCGCTGGCGGAGGAGAAGCAGGCTTCGTCCACGATGCGCCCGGTGAAGAATGGATGGTCCCGGTCGATCCCGGTGTCGAGCACGGCGATGGTGGTGCCGGTGCCGTTCCAGCCCGCCGCGTTCGCCCGGTTCGAGCGGATCAGGGCGGTGCTGACGTCGAGAAAGGGCATGCTCAGCTCGTCCTTGTAGACCGAGTGCACGCGATCGTCCTGCTTGAGCTTGTCGAGCGTGCGCCGGTCCACCTCGGCGACGAAGAAGTGCGGCGAGCCCGTCGCCTCGACGATGCGGCTGCCGTCGGACGCCTGCTCCAGGTCGGCGGCCACCGCCTGCACGCTCTGACCTGGTTTGAGCTGGATGATGGAGCGGACCCGGCTCTTCGCCTGCACCTCCGAGGCCAGTGCCGGGCTGATGATGGGATCGCCCGTGTCGGCGGCGTCGGCGTGGAATGCGGGGGCCGCGTACAGCACGGCTGATGTCAGGGCCAGCGTCGCCGCGCCGGCCAGCAGAGACCGTAGCCTCACTTGTTCCTCCCGGAGGCTGGAGCCGTGAAGCGCGTCCGGCTCCCGGCTGATTACAGCCGCTACCTCCCCGCCTGTGACAACTGTGATGTCAGTGGCCTATGTGAGGCAGAGAAACGATGGAGGGTTCTTTACGGGGAATCGGGAGAAGAGAAGAAGGCCGGTCCACATTCGACCGGCCTTCTCGCTACATGTGGCTATTTGACGGTTTTGAGGATGTTCGTGGTGGCTTTCTTCAGCGCCTTAGCGGACGGCTTGCTCGACAGGCGCACCTTCTCCGCCGCCGTCAGCGCCTTGGTGCCGTTCGTGCCGTGCGCCCAGTTGAGCCAGGCCGTCAGCAGCGCGCCGTCCAGCTTCGCCTTGCCGCTGCTCGTCCCCTTGATCACCCGGTACGCCTTGCCCAGCGACGACGCCTTGGTCAGCTCGGGGAACACCTTGCTCGACTTCGCGATCAGCTTCAGGTAGCAGGTCAGCGTCTCGTCGGACAGCTTGCCGCTGCTGCGGTGCAGCTCCACGGCCCACTTCTTGGCGCTGAGCTTCTTGGCCCCGTTGTGGGCCGCGGTGCCCCGCGTGCACACGGCCGCCGCCGGCGCCGCGGGCGTCGCCGTCTGCGTCACGGTCACCGTGACCGTCACCGTCGGCAGCGGTACGGGACTGGGCGGCGTCGAGGGCTGGTCACCCGGCTCCTCCGGCTGCGGCGTGGGGCCGCTGCTGTCGGTCGGGTTCGGCTCCAGCTCGCCGGGCGGAGGCTCGGGCGCCGGGCTCTGGGAGACGGGCGGCTGCGTGGTGGCCCCCGTGATGGCCGCCGCCAGGTCCAGGCGCGGCGTGCTGACCTGGGCGCCGGCGGCCTCGTACACGTACGGGCGGCCGGTGGTCTTCAGCTTCTCGATCAGCTCGGTCATCGGCGTGCCGGGGTTGGCCTCGCGCATCAGCGCCAGCGCGCCCGCCACGTGCGGGGTGGACATCGAGGTGCCGCTGTAGGCGGTCGTCGCGTCGTCCGGCACCGCCGAGGTGATGTCCACGCCCGGCGCGAACAGGTCCAGCAGCGGCCCCCGGTTCGAGAAGTCGGCGATGCGGTCCTCGTTGTCGTTCGCGCCGACCGCCACCGCCGTCGAGACGCAGGCCGGGTGCGCCACGCCCTCGTAGTACTCGTTGCCCGCCGCCACCACCGTCGCGATGTTCTTGGCCAGCAGGGCGTCGATCGTCTCCTTGAAGACGGCGCCCTCCGGCTCGGTGTCGCAGCTCGTGTCGTACAGCCAGCCGCCCAGGCTCAGGTTCACCGCGGCGATGGGCCTGGCGACGTTCAGATCCCGTACGTACTCAAGAGCCCGGCGCAGCGACGACTCGTACGCCATGAGGCAGGCCGCCTCGCCGCACAGGTCCTCGTCGTTGATCCGGCTGAACACCTGCACCGCCACGATGCCCGCGCCCGGTGCGACGCCGCCGGTGCCGGCCGCGATGCCCGCGACGTGCGAGCCGTGGTCGCACATGTTCACCGAGCCCAGCAGGCACTTCGGCGTGGTCGCCGAGGCCGCGTCGCCGTCGAGCTGCTCCGTCGCGCCACTCGGGCAGAGCGACTCGACGCCCGCGTCCTCGGTCGCCGAGAAGCACGCCTGCGCCAGGATCCGGCCCTGGAACCAGGGGTGGTCCACGTCGATGCCGGTGTCGATGACCGCCACGGCCTGGTTCGCGCCGGTGTTGCCGCCCTGGTGCACCTGGTCGGCGCCGATCAGCGAGAGGTTCGGGGTGACCTCGGCCGGGCTGTAGAGGCGGTCGCGGTGGATGGAGGAGACGCGCGGGTCCGCGGCCAGCTTGGCCAGCTCCGCGGCGGTGCCCTCGACCACCATGAACGACTGGTCCTGCGGCTGGAGCAGCACGTCCACGCTCTCGGCTGCGGCCTGCGTGGCCACGGGGGCGTGCTGGGCCGGGTCGGTCAGCTCGACGATGGCCCGCTCGGTGCCGCCGTCGACGCCTAAGCCCTCCTCGACCTTCTCCTCAGGAGTCCTGGGCGTCTCCTGCGGCGGCGGAGGCGTCTCCTCAGGGGCCGGCTGCTGCTCCGGGGGCGGCTGGGTGGCCGGCGGGGTGCCGGGCGGGGTGACCGGCTGGGTGACGCCCGGGGTGGGCGCCGGCGTCGGATCGGCGTACGCCGGGCCCGCGAGCGGCAGCAGGGCCAGCGCGATCGAGGTCACGAACAAGGGGCGGAATCGCACGCGTCCTCCGAGAGGGGATGATCTCGGAGTTTAGGGTGAATTTCCGGGCAGGCACAGGCCCCCGCCCCGCTTTCTCACCGAACTTTCAGCAGCTGCCCCTCAATCGTCCAGCCGGCTGCCCGGGTGCGTGAGCCAGACCGCGCCGAGCGGCGGCACCCGCAGCGTCGTCGAGTACGGCAGCCCGTGCCACGGCTCGTCCCCGGCCTCGACCAGCCCCATGTTGCCCACGCCGCTGCCCCAGTAGTCGTAGGCGTCGGTGTTGACCATCTCCGTCCACTGCCCCGCGTACGGGAGCCCCAGCCGGTAGTTCTCGTGCGGCCCGCCACTGAAGTTGACCACGCACGCCACCGCCGACCCGTCGTTCGCATAGCGGACGAACGAGAACGTGTTGCCCAAGGCGTCGTCGGCGTCGATCCACCGGAACCCCTCCGGCCTGGAGTCCTGCTCCCACAGCGCGGGGGTCTCGCGGTAGATCCTGTTGAGGTCGCGGACCAGCCGCTGCACGCCCTGGTGCCCGTCGAACTCCAGCACCCACCAGTCGAGCCCGCGGCTCTCCGACCACTCCGAGCCCTGACCGAACTCGCCGCCCATGAACAGCAGCTGCTTGCCCGGATGCGCCCACATGAACGCCAGCAGCGCCCGCAGCTGCGCGAACCGCTGCCACTCGTCGCCGGGCATCTTCCCCAGCAGGGAGCCCTTGCCGTGCACGACCTCGTCGTGGGAGAGCGGCAGCACGTAGTTCTCGGAGTAGGCGTACAGCAGCGAGAACGTCATCTTGTGGTGGTGGTACTGGCGGAAGATCGGCTCGTGGCGCAGGTATTCGAGCGTGTCGTGCATCCAGCCCATGTTCCACTTGAAGCCGAAGCCCAGCCCGCCCAGGTGCACCGGCCGCGAGACCCCCGGCCAGGCCGTCGACTCCTCCGCCACGGTGGAGATGCCGGGCGCCTCGCGGTAGCAGACCGCGTTCATCTCCTTGAGGAACTCGACCGCGTCGAGGTTCTCCCTGCCGCCGTAGACGTTCGGCGTCCACTCGCCCTCGCGGCGCGAGTAGTCGAGGTAGAGCATCGAGGCCACCGCGTCCACCCGCAGGCCGTCGATGTGGAACTCCTTCAGCCAGAACAGCGCGTTGGCCACCAGGAAGTTGCGCACCTCCCTGCGGCCGAAGTCGAAGACGTACGTGCCCCAGTCGGGGTGCTCGCCCCTGGCCGGGTCGGCGTGCTCGTACAGCGGGGTGCCGTCGAAGCGGGCCAGCGCCCAGTCGTCCATCGGGAAGTGCGCGGGCACCCAGTCGAGCAGCACGCCGATGCCGCGCTGGTGCATGCGGTCCACGAAGTGGCGGAACTCGTCGGGCGTGCCGAACCTGGCCGTCGGAGCGTAGTAGGAGGTCACCTGGTAGCCCCACGAGCCGCCGAACGGGTGCTCGGCCACCGGCAGCAGCTCCACGTGGGTGAAGCCCAGGTCGGCGGCGTACTCGGAGAGCTGGTCGGCCAGCTCCACGTACGACAGTCCGGGCCGCCACGACCCCAGGTGCACCTCGTAGATGCTCATCGGCCCCGTCTGCGGCTGCTGCTCGCGCCGCTCGACCATCCAGGCGTCGTCCTGCCAGCTGTAGTCGGACTTGTCGATCACCGAGGCGGTCATCGGCGGCACCTCGGTGCGCCGCGCCATCGGGTCGGCCTTGTCCCGCCACACGCCGTCGGCGCCCAGGATCTGGTACTTGTACCGCTGCCCGGCCCCGAGCCCCGGCACGAACAGCTCCCAGACCCCTGAACGGCCGAGCGAGCGCATGGGGTAGGCGGTGCCGTCCCAGTGGTTGAAGTCGCCGACCACCCTGATGCCGCGCGCGTTGGGCGCCCAGACGGCGAACGCGGTGCCCTCGACGTCCTCGTGCTCCATCACACGGGCGCCGAGCGCCTCCCACAGCCGCTCGTGCCGTCCTTCGCCGATGAGGTGCAGGTCCACCTCGCCGAGCGTCGGCCAGTGCCGGTAGGGGTCGAGCATCTCGATCGGCTCGCAGCCCTGATACTTCACGCTCAACGTGTACGCGGGCACTTTGTCCAGCCCCGGCACGGTGACCTCGAACACGCCGTGGGCCTGGTGTTTCATGTCGTGGGCAGAGCCGTCCTCGAACACCACGCGCACCCGCTCGGCGAGTGGACGCAGCGCACGGAACACCACCCCGCCGCTGACGGGGTGCGCTCCGAGCACGGAGTGCGGGTCGTGGTGCGCGCCGCCCGCGAGGCGGTCGAGCTCTGTCCTCATCGGCATGCTCCCAACACTGCCCTATGATGACCGTTCCTCCCAGGCACTGCCCGCTTTCACCCTGACAATCACTGCAAGTGCGAAAAACAGGGGTTGTTCTTGGGTTTAGACAAAAGGTGCATCAGGGACGCTTTCCGGCGTTGCTCGCTAAACGGTGTCTTCCAGGGGGAGAGCGGCGCCCGCCGCCAGGGCGGTCGCGAACGCCTCCCGCCCCAGCGCCGTACGGACGGCCGCCGTGATCCGGTCCACGTCACCGCGCTCGCCCTTCGGCAGCGGCGCACCCACCGACTCCCTGAGCGCGGCGGCCCGGCCGAGCAGCCGCGCCGCCTCCTCAGGACGGCCGCCGAGTGCCCGCGCGCCCGCCAGCCCCTCCAGGGCGAGCGCCGCCGCCCTCGGGTCGCCGACCTTGCGGGCCATCGCCAGGCCCTGGAGCTGCAGGTCGAGGGCGGCCGCCGGATCGCCGCGCTGCTCGGCCACGAAACCCAGCTCGGCCAGGATCAGCGCCGCCCCAGGATCACCCGCCACGTCCGCGACCCAGCCCAGCCAGGCACGCAACCGCCGCTCCGCCTCGTCCAGCCGGCCCTGCCTGCGCGCGCTCAACGCCAGCCCCAGCTCGGCGAACTCCTCGGCGGGCTGGTTCGACTGCGCCACCGCCAGCCGCCTGGCCCGCTCGTGGTGGTCGTCCGCCCGCGCGTGGTCGCCGGTCAGCAGCGCGACCCGGCCCAGCCTGGACAGCGCGTCCGGCACCGTGCTCCACAGGCCCAGCTCCTCCGCCAGCCCCAGCACCTCGGTGCGCAGCGCCGCCGCCCGCTCGTAGTCGCCGGTGATCTCGGCCAGCGTCCCCAGGTTCTCCGCCGCCCGCAGCTCACCCCACCGGTCCCCGGCCGCCCTGAACATCGCCAGCCCACGCTCGGCGTGATCACGTGCGGTGCCGAGCTCGCCCAGCAGGCCGGCGTGCCGCCCGAGCACCGTCAGCGCGGCAGCGGTGCCCCACTCGTCGCCCAGCTCGCCGAACTCCGCCAGCGCCGCCCGCATGAGGCCCACGCTCGCCGACAGATCGTCGTACCCGTACAGGGCGTGCCCGACGAACCACCGCACCCGCGCCCGCCGCCCCCGATCGGCGATCTCCTCGAACCGCAGGCGATCCACCGGCACGAGCCTGCCCGCCAGCAGCGTCACCCCCGCCAGCCACGCTCCGGCCTCCGCCGCGCCGGAGCCGTCCGTGCCCAGGGACGTGCCCAGGGACGTGCCCAGGGACGTGCCCAGGGACGTGCCCAGGGACAGGGCCGACTCCAGGGCGCGCCTTGCCTCGCCGAGCCGGCCGCGCAGCACCCAGTACCAGGCCAGGGAGTTGACCAGGCGCAGCGCCTCGGCCGCCGCCCGCGTCCTGACCGCCGTCTCCAGCGCCGCCCGCAGGTTCGCGCCCTCGGCGTCGAGGCGGGCCAGCGCCTCCCGCTGGCCGTGGCCGCGCAGGTGCGGCTCCAGCCGTTCGGCCAGGGCGGCGTAATGGCGTACGTGCCGCAGCCGCACCTCCTCCAGCTCCCCGGCCGCCTCCAGCCGCTCCACGCAGTACGCCGCCACCGACTCCAGCAGCCGGTACCGCGCCTCGTGAGGCGCCGTCCTGACCACGAGCGAGCGGTCCACCAGGCGGGCCAGGAGGTCGAGCACGTCGAGGCCGGGTTCGGCGCAGACGTCCTCGGCCGCCTCCAGCGTGCAGCCGTCGGCGTGCACGGCCAGGCGGCGCAGCACCACCCGCTCCGCGTCCGTCAGCAGCTCCCAGCTCCAGTCGATCATCGCCCGCAGCGTGCGCTGCCTGGCCGGCGCGTCGCGCATCCCGGAGGCGAGCACCCTGAACCGGTCGTCGAGCCGCTCCACGAGCTGCCTGGGCGTCAGCGTGCGCATCCGCGTGGCGGCCAGCTCCAGCGCGAGCGGGATCCCGTCCAGCCGCGCACAGATCTCCATCACGTGGGGATCGGGGGCGACCGAGGCGCGGGCGGTGAAGAGGGCGACCGCCGCGTCCAGGTCCAGCGGGGGCACGGCGTAGATCGCCTCGCCCTCGATGCGCAGCGGCTCCTGACCGGTGGCCAGCACCCGTAGGCCGGGCGCGGCCCGCAGCAGGCGGGCGCTCAGCTCGGCGACCTGCTCGATCACGTGCTCACAGTTGTCCAGCACCAGCAGCGCGCGCCGCCCGGCGAGGGCAGCGGGCAGCCGGTCCGGAAGCCTGCCTGGGGTGTCGTCGCGTAGGCCGAGGACGTCGGCGACGGCCTCCGCCACCTCGATCACCCGTGCTCCCGGCCGGAGTGCGGCCAGTTCGACGAGCCAGACGCCGTCGAAGGCGGTTTCGTGTTGAGCGGCGGCCAGGGCGAGGCGGGTCTTGCCGACGCCTCCGGGGCCGGTGAGGGTGACGAGCCGGTGATCGCGGAGGAGAGCGCGCACCTCGGACACCGCCGTGTCCCGTCCGACCAGGGGAGTGAGGGGAGCGGGGAGGTTCGTCCTGGGCCGCGCCTCGGGTGGCGGCGCGCCCGGTCGCACGGCGGTCGCACCTCGGGCGGGCGCGTTCGTGAGTGTCGGGTCCTGGCGGAGGACGGCTTGGTGGAGGGCCGCCAGGTCAGGGCTGGGGTCCAGGCCCAGTTCGTCCTTGAGCCGACGGCGGAGGTCCTGGTAGGCGTCCAGCGCCTCGGTGGGGCGGCCGGCGCCGTAGAGGGCGCGCATGTGCGCGGCGCGCAGACGTTCGCGCAGCGGATGGGCGGTGATGAGGTCGGGGAGATCGGCGGCGACCAGCGCGTGCTCGCCCAGCCCGAGACGGGTCTCGGCCAGCTCCTCGTACGCCACCAGCCGCTGCTCGTCGAGCCTGGCCACGGCGGCGACGGCGAAGGGCACGTCGGCGAACTCGGCGTAGGCCGGGCCCCGCCACAACCCGAGCGCCTCACGGAGCACGGCGGCGCGCTCGTCCAGGGCGGCGGTGTGCCGGGCGCGCCGCAGCAGCGACTCGAACAGGGCGGCGTCCACGGACGCGGGCTCGACGCGCAGCGCGTACCCGGGCGGCCGGTACGCCACCAGCTCCCGATCACCCAGTGCCCGGCGCAGCTGGGACACCTTGACCCGCAGCGCGGCGGACGCGTCGGCGGGCGGCCGCTCGCCCCAGAGGTCCTCGACGAGCCGGCCGGCGGAGACGGTACGCCCAGGGTCGACCAGCAGCCTGGCCAGCAGCGCGCGGACCTTGACCTCGGGCACCCGCACCGCACGCCCGTCCGCCGACCACACCGCGAGCGGCCCCAGCACCCCGAACCGCATCCGAAGAACCCCCATAACCAACTCAGAACCCGACCATAACCGCCCACCAGCAGCCTGGATCCCGACGCAACATCCTCATTCAGAAGGAACACCGAAATGTCGGAAAATATCTCCGTCCTGGGCCTCGGCCTCATGGGAACCGCGCTCGCCAAGAGCCTGCTCGCCGCCGGCCACCAGGTCACGGTCTGGAACCGTACGCCCGCCAAGGCCGACCCCCTCGTGGCCGAGGGCGCGAAGCAGGCGGCCACCCCGGCGGCGGCGGTGGCGGCGAGCGAGCTGGTCATAGCCTGCCTGCTCGACAGCCGGTCCGTCACCGCCACGCTGGAGGGCGCCGAGCTGCGGGGCCGGGTCATCGCGAACCTCACCACCAGCCGCCCCGTCGAGGCCCGCGAGATCGCCGCCCTGGTGACCGAGCGCGGCGGCGACCACCTGGCCGGCGGCATCATGGCCATCCCTCAGATGATCGCCACGCCGGGCGCCCTCATCCTCTACAGCGGCTCCAAGGCCGCCTATGACCGCTACGAGCAGGCGCTGTCCGCCATGGCCCGCCCCCAGTACACGGGCGCGGACCCCGCGATGGCGCCGCTGCTCGACCTCGCGATGCTGACCGGCATGTACGGCCAGATGGCCGGCTTCCTGGAGGCCGCCGCCCTGGTGCGCTCGGCGGGCTACCCGCTGCGGGACTTCACCTCCGGCCTGCTGGTCCCGTGGCTGAACGCGATGGCCGCCCAGCAACCGGCGTGGGCGGAGAAGATGGAGTCGGGCGACCACGGCACCGACGTCTCCAACCTGGAGATCAACAGGTCAGGCGTGGCGAACCTGGTGCGCGCGTTCCACGAGCAGGGCGTGCGGCCCGACCTGCTGCTGCCGATGCAGGAGATCCTGGAGCGCCGCGTGGCGCGCGGCCTGGCGCACGAGGGCCTGTCGGGGCTGGTCGAGGAGCTGGTCTCGGACTGACGGCGGTCTCGGATTACGGCGGTCTCGGATTACGGCGGTCTCGGATTACGGCGGTCTCGGATTACGGCGGTCTCGGGCTACGGCGGTCTCGGGCTACGGCGGTCACGCCGCGCGCGGGCGGAAGGCGGCCAGGGGGATCGGCATCCAGGCGGGGCGGTTGCGGGCCTCGTACACGACCTCGTACACCGCCTTGGACAGCTCGAACGCCCGCAGCAGCGCCGCGTCGGCGGCGTTGATGACGCCGCCGCCCTCGGTGTAGCCGTCGAGGAAGGCGGCGCGGTTGCGGTCGGCCCACTCCTGCGCCCGGGGCTCCAGCCGCTCGGCCTCGGAGTGGCCGAGCAGCAGGTGCCGGGCCGCGTAGTCGAACGAGCGCAGCATGCCGGCCACGTCCCGCAGCGGCGAGGAGAGGGCGCGGCGCTCGGCGAGCGGCTGTCCTGGTTCGCCCTCGAAGTCAAGGATCACCCAGTCCGTCGGGGTGCGCATGACCTGTCCGAGATGGAAGTCTCCGTGAACCCGTTGCACGGGCACCTCGGTGGTGAGTAGTTCCACCTGATGGTAGGCGGCCTCAATGGCGCTCACATGCGGCCGCAGCTCGGGCACCTCGGCCACGGCCCGCCCGAGCCGCCGCCTGAGCCCCTCGGCCATGCGCTTGACCTCGTGGATCTCGACGATGCTGGTGGGGAAGGCGGCGGCCAGCTCGTGGTGGACGCGCGCGGTGGCGATCCCCAGCCGCAGCGCCTCGGCCGCGAAGTCGCCGCCCGCCTCGCCGGCCGGCACCTCGGGCAGTGAGGCGTACAGGTCGCGCACGCTGGCCAGGGCGAGGTCCCAGCCGTCGTTGGCGGGGGTGAGGAACTCCTGCATGATCGCGAGCGTGGTGTCCGTGCCGTCGAGGTCGGCCTCGATCCACCCGTACGGCTGCGCGATGTGCGGCGCGTTCCTGTCCGCGAGCGCGGTGATGATCTCCAGCTCGGGGTTGACGCCGGGGATGAGCCGCCGGAAGAGCTTGCAGATGTACGCGTCCCCGAACACCAGCGAGGTGTTGGACTGCTCGGCCCCCAGCACGAGGCTGCGCGGCGAGGTGTCCACGGTGTGCCCGGGCACGTGCCGCATGCGCAGGCCGTTGCGGGTCCCGTCGGCCGCCATGCCTTCGAGCAGCACGTGCATCAGGTCGCTGTCGTGGACCGCGTCATAGAGGTAGGTGGCGTCCTGGGTGCCGATGAGGGCGTGGGAGAGCCGCTCCGGCAGGTCGTCACGCTCGCCCAGCAGCAGCTGGTAGCGGTCGCGCGAGCCGTCCTGCCAGACGGCCACGATGAGGTGCCGCAGCCCGGCGGCGAGCTCGACGTCCGCGTCGATCGACAGGTCGTCGATCGGGCGCCCCTTGCCGCCGAACCAACGCTGACGGCTGATCCATGCGGCAAGGAGCTCATCAAGCACGCTCTACTCCTCCTGGGTGACGGCCGGCGGGAGTGTGAACCAATAGAACCCATGCCCGGGAAGCGTCAAAAGATACGGAAGCTCGCCAATTGCCGGGAATGGAACGCCGCCCATGGTCTCCACGGGCGACACGCCGACGAACCTGCGCAGGTCGAGCTCCACCGGCTGCGGGAAGCGTGACAGGTTGTTCACACACAGCATCCGGTCGTCGCCCAGCTCCCGGACGAACGCCAGCACGCTGGGGTTGGAGGAGTTGAGCTCGGCGTAGCCGCCCAGCCCGAAGACCGGATGGCGCTTGCGGATCTCGATCATGCGGCGGGTCCAGTGCAGCAGCGAGCCCGCGTTCTTCTGCTGGGCCTCGACGTTGATGGCCTGGTAGCCGTAGATCGGGTCCATGATGACCGGCAGGTAGAGCCGGCCGGGGTCGCAGTCGGAGAAGCCGGCGTTGCGGTCGGGGTCCCACTGCATGGGGGTGCGCACGCCGTCGCGGTCGCCGAGCCAGATGTTGTCGCCCATGCCGATCTCGTCGCCGTAGTAGAGCACGGGGGAGCCGGGCAGCGACAGCAGCAGCGCGGTGAACAGCTCGATCTGGTTGCGGTCGTTCTCCAGCAGAGGGGCCAGGCGGCGGCGGATGCCGACGTTCGCCCGCATGCGGGGGTCTTTGGCGTACTCGGTGTACATGTAGTCGCGTTCTTCGTCCGTGACCATTTCGAGGGTGAGCTCGTCGTGGTTGCGGAGGAAGATCCCCCATTGGCAGTTTTCCGGAATTTTCGGTGTTTGGGCCAAAATTTCGGAAATGGGGAAGCGGGATTCCCTGCGGACGGCCATGAAGATTCGGGGCATCAGCGGGAAATGGAAGGCCATGTGGCATTCGTCCCCGCCGCCGACCGGGTCGCCGAAGTACTCCACCACGTCCGACGGCCACTGGTTGGCCTCGGCGAGCAGCACGCGGTCGGGGTAGATGCGGTCCACCTCGGCCCGCACCTGCTTGAGGTACTGGTGGGTCTTCGGCAGGTTCTCGCAGTTGGTGCCCTCCTCCTCGAAGAGGTACGGCACCGCGTCCAGCCGGAACCCGTCGATGCCCAGGTCCAGCCAGAAGCGCAGAACCTCCAGCATCGCCTTCTGCACGTCCGGGTTGTCGTAGTTGAGGTCGGGCTGGTGGTGGAAGAACCGGTGCCAGTAGTACTGGCCGCGTACGGGGTCGTACGTCCAGTTCGACGTCTCGGTGTCGATGAAGATGATCCGGGCGTCCTGGTACTTCTCATCCGTGTCGGACCAGACGTAGAAGTCCCCGTACGGCCCCTCGGGGTCGTGCCGGGACGCCTGGAACCAGGGATGGGCGTCGCTGGTGTGGTTCATGACCAGGTCGGCGATGACCCGCATGCCGCGTTTGTGCGCCTCATCAACCAGTCGTACGAAGTCCCCGAGATCGCCGAACTCGGGCAGGATCTTCATGAAGTCCGAGATGTCGTAACCGCCGTCACGCAGCGGCGAGTCGTAGAGCGGCAGCAGCCAGAGGCAGTCGACGCCCAGCCATTGCAGGTAGTCGAGCTTGCTGATGAGGCCCCTGATGTCGCCGGTCCCGTCGCCGTTGGAGTCGGAGAAACCCCGGATCAGGACCTCGTAGAAGACCGCGCGCTTGTACCAATGGGGATCGCGCGGTTTTTCCTCGTCAAAGGTGTTGGGAATGGGTGTGGAGCTCATGAGCCGCCTCGCAGAGGGCTCATGAGGGAGGCGCTTTCACACACGTCGAAGACTCCCCGCTGAATTCAGTTTCTTACCGTGGCGCGGCTCGTACGGTCAGAATGTGGGCAGGCTGGATGTGGGGGTCGAGGCGTACATAGTTGCTCTGCCGCCAGCGGTACGACTCGCCTGACAACTCGTCGTCGACGACGAACTCGGCGTTCCAGTCGAGCCCGAGTGCAGGCAGGTCGAGTTCTACAGTCGCCTCGTGGGTGTGATGTGGATCGAGGTTGATGACCGCCAGAACGACGTCGCCCAGCCCGTGCCTTCGTGTGGCCGTGTCATAGGCGCCCGGGAGCCGTTTGGAGAAGCAAACGATGTCCGGTTGGTCGACCCTGTGGAACCGTAGATTACGCAATTCCTGCAGTGCCGGATGCGCTCTTCGGAACAAATTCAGGTGAGTGATGAAGGGGGCGAGGGTCCGTCCTTCGCGTTCGGCCGCAGCCCAATCGCGCGGTTTGTACTGATATTTTTCGCTATCCAGGTATTCCTCGCTACCGGGCCGAACCGGCACGTTTTCGAAGAGTTCGTAACCGGAGTAGACGCCCCAGGTCGGCGATGCCAGCGCGGCCAGCACCGCCCTGATCTTGAATGCGGGGACACCGCCGTGTTGCAGGTATTCGTGCAGGATGTCGGGAGTGTTGACGAACAGGTTCGGACGCAGGTAGGCCGAGGTCTCCTTGGCCAGCTCGGTCAGGTAGGTCTCAACATCCCACTTGCTGTTCTTCCAGGTGTAATAGGTATAGGACTGGTGGTAACCGGTCTTCGCCAGCGTACGCATCATCGCCGGCCGCGTGAACGCCTCAGAGAGGAAGATCACATCGGGGTCGGTGCGATGCACGTCGGCCAGCAGCCGCTCCCAGAACGCCACCGGCTTGGTGTGCGGGTTGTCCACCCGGAAGATCCGCACCCCGTGGTCCATCCAGTGCCGCAGCACCCGCTTGACCTCGTTGTAGATCCCCTCGGGGTCCTTGTCGAAGTTGATCGGGTAGATGTCCTGGTATTTCTTGGGCGGGTTCTCGGCGTACGCGATCGACCCGTCGGCCCTGATCGTGAACCACTCCGGGTGCTCCTTGACCCAGGGATGGTCGGGCGAGCACTGCAGCGC
The DNA here is from genome assembly GCF_042428605.1 of Nonomuraea salmonea. Lineage (NCBI taxonomy): Bacteria > Bacillati > Actinomycetota > Actinomycetes > Streptosporangiales > Streptosporangiaceae > Nonomuraea > Nonomuraea salmonea. The sequence continues at coordinate 29,487 of NZ_JBHMCF010000064.1, read as the reverse complement.
GAAGTCCAGCGCCACCTCCATGCCCAGGGCCCTCGTCCGCTCCACGAACTCCTCGAAGTCCTCGATCGTGCCCAGGTCGGGGTGGATCGCGTCGTGGCCGCCGTCCTCGGAGCCGATCGCCCACGGCGAGCCAGGCTCGTCGGGCTCGGGGCTCAGCGTGTTGTTGCGCCCTTTGCGGAACGTGGTGCCGATCGGGTGGATGGGCGGCAGATAGACGACGTCGAAGCCCATCTTGGCGATCGCGGGCAGCCGCTTGGCGGCCGTCTGGAACGTGCCGGACTTCGACACGCCGTTCTGGTCGACCACCGCCCCCTCTGACCTGGGGAAGAACTCGTACCAGGAGCCGTAGAGCGCGCGGCGGCGATCCACTCTCACCTTGTGCGACTTCGACCTGGTCACCAGCTCGCGGAGCGGATGCGCCTCCAGCAGCGCGGCCGTCTCGGGGAGCTGGGCGATGGACAGCCTGGCCCGCGGGTCGAGGTTGTCGTCACGCAGCGTGGCGGAGATCGACAGCAGGGCGGCGCGGTGGCCGCACGCGCTGTCGCCGTTGCCGTTCCCGTTCTGGCGCTGCCTGGTGGTCCTGGTGCCCTCGGCGTTGGGGCAGTCGGCCGGGCGTACGGCCTTGGCCGCCCGCTCGAACAGCCGGGCGCCCTCCTCGCACATCAGGTCGACGTCCATGCCGCGCGGGATCTTGATCTCCGCGTCGTGCAGCCAGGTCGTGATCGGGTCGCTCCACGCCTCCACGCGGAACAGCCAGTCGCCCTCGGCGGGCAGGCACACCTCGACGGCCCAGCGGTCGGTGCCGGGCGCCAGCTCGCGCATCGGTCTCAGGCGCCCGCGCTGTCCGTCGGGCGCGGTGAGCACCACGCCCGCCGCGACGGCGTCGTGGCCCTCTCTGAACACGGTCGCCGAGACCTCGAAGGTCTCGCCGGCGACCGCCTTGGCGGGCCACTGCCCGCAGTCGACGACGGGGGAGATGTCCGTGATGGGAATTCGTCCGATCATCGCATTCAAGGGTTTGCGGCGGTACTCCCGGTACCGCCGGAGGCTTTCCCTGGCAGGAACGATCCTTGCATGTAAATTGTGGACAGCAGCGGATAGACCTCCCCGGACTGTGTGCGGGAAGGCCCAACAACCTGGAAAGTTGCCCCAATAGTCCCTCTTCATGCTTGTTCCCGGAAGGGGTTTGAACGGCCTTGATGAGGGTGAAGGACTCAGAGGTCCCTCCTAGCCCGTAGGGTGCAGAAACGTGAGAGCTATCCGCCGGTTTACCGTCCGCACCGTCCTGCCCGCGGAGCTGGCCGCCCTCGGCGAGCTCGTCCAGAATCTCCGCTGGTCATGGCACCCGGAGACGATGGACCTCTTCGCGGAGGTCGACGCCGAGCTGTGGGAACAGGTCGGCCACGACCCCGTGGCCCTGCTCGGCGCCGTCACCCCGGCCCGGCTCACCGAGCTGGCCGCCGACCGCCGGTTCCTGCGCCGCCTCGCCGACGCGGCCGACGACCTGCGCGAATACATGACCTCTCCGCGCTGGTACCAGACGCTGCCCGACAGCGCCAGGGCCATCGCCTACTTCTCGCCCGAGTACGGCATCGCCGGCGCGCTGCCGCAATACTCCGGCGGCCTCGGCATCCTCGCGGGTGACCACCTGAAGGCGGCCAGCGACCTGGGCGTGCCCATCCTCGCGGTGGGCCTGCTCTACCGCCACGGCTACTTCACGCAGTCCCTGTCACCCGAGGGCTGGCAGCTGGAGCACTATCCGTCGCTCGACGCCGGCGGGCTGCCGCTCAGCCTGCTCAAGGAGCCCGACGGCACGCCCGTCAAGATCCGCCTGTCGCTGCCCGACGAGCGGGTCCTGCACGCCCAGGTGTGGGTGGCGCAGGTGGGCCGGGTGCCGCTGCTGCTGCTCGACTCCGACGTGGCCGAGAACGACAACGCGGCCAGAGACGTCACCGACCGCCTCTACGGCGGCGGCACCGACCACAGACTCATGCAGGAGCTGCTGCTCGGCGTGGGCGGCGTACGCGCGATCAGGGCCTACTGCCGCATCACCGGGCACGCCGACCCCGAGGTCTTCCACACCAACGAGGGCCACGCCGGCTTCCTCGGCCTCGAGCGCATCCGCGAGCTGACCGAGGCCCGCATGTCGTTCGACGAGGCGCTGGAGGCCGTACGCGCCGGCACCGTGTTCACCACCCACACGCCCGTGCCCGCCGGCATCGACCGCTTCCCGCGCGACATGATCGAGCGGCACTTCGGCGGCCCCAACTCCTGGCCGACCGTGCCGGTCGAGCGCATTCTCGCGCTGGGCGCCGAGGCCGACCCGAGCCGGTTCAACATGGCCGTGATGGGCATGCGGCTGGCCCAGAGGGTCAACGGGGTGTCCCAATTGCATGGAGAAGTCAGCCGGGAGATGTTCAAAGATCTCTGGCCCGGTTTTGACCTGGACGAGGTGCCGATCGGCTCGATCACCAACGGCGTCCACGCGCCCACCTGGGTCGGCCGCGAGTTCATGGAGCTGGCCGGACGCGAGCTGCCCACGCTGCTGGAGCGGGCCCGCGGGTGGGAGGGCATCCAGAAGATCTCCGACGCCGACATCTGGCACATCCGCGGCACGCTGCGCAAGCGGCTGGTCGAGGGGGCCCGCGTGCGCCTGCGCCGGTCGTGGCGCGAGCGCGGGGCCTCCGACGCCGAGCTGGGCTGGATCGACGACGCGCTCGACCCCGACGTGCTGACCATCGGGTTCGCGCGGCGGGTGCCGTCGTACAAGCGGCTCACCCTCATGCTGCGCGACCCCGAGCGGCTCACCGAGCTGCTGCTCGACCCCGACAAGCCGGTGCAGATCGTGATCGCCGGCAAGGCGCACCCGGCCGACGAGGGCGGGAAGAAGCTCATCCAGCAGATCGTCAAGTTCGCCGACCAGCAGCAGGTCCGCCACCGGATCGTGTTCCTGCCCGACTACGACATGGCGCTCGGGCAGCTCATGGTGCAGGGCTGCGACGTCTGGCTGAACAACCCGCTGCGCCCGCTGGAGGCGTCCGGCACGTCGGGCATGAAGTCCGCGCTCAACGGCGGACTGAACCTGTCCATCCGCGACGGCTGGTGGGACGAGTGGTACGACGGCACCAACGGCTGGGCCATCCCGACCGCCGACGGCGTGAGCAACTCCGACCGGCGCGACGAGCTGGAGGCCGCCGCCCTCTATGACCTGATCGAGCATGAGGTGTCCGACCGCTTCTACGACCGGGCGTTCGACGGCCTGCCGCGGCGCTGGATCGAGATGGTCAAGCACACCCTGGCCTCGCTCGGGCCGAAGGTGCTGGCCGGGCGCATGCTCCGCGACTACGTGCTGACCCTCTACAACCCGGCCGCCGCCTCCGCCCGCGGGTTGTCCGCCGAGTCCTACGCTCCCGCCAAGGCGTTCGCCGCCTGGCGGGTGCGGGTGGCCAGGGCCTGGCCCGGGGTGCGGGTCGAGCACGTCGAGGCGACCGGCGTCGGCGACACGCCTGAGGTGGGGGCCGCGATCGAGCTGCACGCCACGATCGCGCTCGGCGACCTCGACCCTGACGACGTCCAGGTGCAGGCCGCGTACGGGAAGGTCGGGCCGCACGACGAGCTGGTGCACCCGGCGTACGCGACGCTGTCGGTGCAGTCGGTGGACGACGACCGGCGCGCCCACTACACCGGGAAGGTGCCGCTCGACCGCACCGGCGCGTTCGGCTACACCGTGCGCGTCGTCCCGCACCACCCGCTGCTCGTCACCCCGGCCGAGCTGGGGCTCGTCACCGTTCCAGAAGAGCCGGCCGGCATGACCAACGGGACGTTGCGGTAGCACTGCGGGCCGGGGCCAGCAATGCGGTCAACGCGGCATAATCAGGGGGTGGACGACAACGGGAACGGCCTGCGCGCCGACACACTGGTGGCCACGGTTCGCGGTGTGCTGCCGTCGTTGACGCCTGCCGCCCAGACCGTCGCCCGCCTCATACTCGAAGACCCCGCGACGGTGGCCAGGAGCACCATCACCGAGCTCTCGGCCGCCTCGGGCACCAGCGAGGCCACGATCGTGCGCACCGCGCGGCTGCTCGGCTTCGCCGGATATCCGCAGCTCAGGCTGGCGTTAGCCGCGGCGGCCGCGCAGCCCGACCGGCTGGTGCCCGGTGATCTCGCCCCCGACGACCCGCTGTCGGAGGTCATCCACAAGGTGGCGCGGGCCGAGTCGGAGGCGATCAACGACACCGTCGCCCAGCTCACCTCCGAGCGGCTCGGCCTGGTGGTCGACGCCATCGTCGGCGCCCGCAGGATCGACGCCTACGGCGTCAGCGCCTCCGGCCTGGTCGCCGAGGACGTCGCCCAGAAGCTGATGCGCATCGGCCTGTCCTCCCACGCCTTCCAGGACGCCCATCTCGCGCTGACCAGCGCGGTGCTGCTGCGCGAAGGCGACGTCGCCATCGGCATCAGCACCTCGGGCGAGACCCCCGACGTGATCGAGCCGCTGACCCGCGCCAAGGAGGCGGGGGCCACCACGGTCGCCATCACCAACAACCCCCGCTCCTCGATCGCGGAGCTGGCCGAACACGTGCTGATCTCGGCCGGGCGCGAGACGGAGTTCCGTCCCGGCGCCCTGGCCAGCCGCATCAGCCAGCTCCTCGTCGTCGACTGCGTCTTCGTCGGCGTCGCCCAGCGCACGTTCGACTCCTCTCAGGAGGCGCTCGAGAGCACCAGGCGCGCCGTCACGGAGTTCACCCGGAGAACGTCACCCGCACGTCGTCAGCCTTGACGAACATCACGCGGTGGCCGAACTGGATCTGCAGATACTTCGTCCTGCCGCGCACGACCGTGTGGTCCTCCAGGTTGAAGGTGACCGCCCGGTAATACTCGGCCGGCGCAACGCCCGCGAGCGTGTACTTCTCGCCCGCCGAGAACGTGTACTGCAGCGGGGTCACCGCCTGGTACGGGATGCCCTCCGGGTACGCCTCCTCCTCGGGGTAGGCCCTGCCGTAGACCGGCACGGTCGCCTTGCCCGGCTTCGGCGTGACCAGCAGGCCCATCGACGGCACGGCGGTCGGGTTCGAGGCCGGGTTGTGGAACCACGCCTTCTGCCCGAGGTACCAGATGGCCGTCCAGTCGCCGCTGCGCTCGGCCACGGCGTAGCGCTGGCCGGTGCTGGCGCGGGCGCTGTGGTCGTAGACGCTGTAGAGGGACTCGCCGGTCGGGTGCTTGCCGATGTCCTTGACCAGCGGCGCGTCCTCGCGCGGCTCCGTGCGCAGCCACACGGTGTGGGCGGGCAGCGGCGGGCAGTCGGCCTCGGGGTTCTGGCGGTCACAGCCGTAGAAGTGCGGCTTGTTCGTCGCGAAGTCGGGTCTGATCATGACCGCGCCGGAGCGGGGGCCGCCCAGCCCGTGCAGCGGCGCGCCCATCAGCTTGAAGTAGTGCGCCCAGTCCCAGAACGGCCCCGGGTCCTCGTGCATGCCGCGCACGGTGGTCGGCAGGGTGCCGGGGACGTTGTCGTGGCCCAGGATGTGGGCCCGGTCGAGCGGCACGCCGTGGCGCAGCGCCAGGTAGCGGACCAGGCGGGCCGACGAGCGGTACATCGCCTCGGTGAACCAGGTGCCGCCCTCCGCCAGGAAGCCCTCGTGCTCGATGCCGATGGACTTGGCGTTGATGTACCAGTTGCCGGCCTGCCAGCCGACGTCCTTGGTCTTGATGTGCTGGGCGATGTGGCCGTCGGTGGAGCGGACGGAGTAGTGCCAGCTCGCGCCGTAGGCGGGGTCCTGGTTGAGGCGAATGGAGGGCAGGAAATATCCCTCCATGTCGTGAATGATGATGTAGTCGACTTTCTGGCTGGCCGGGCGGTTCGCCAGGTCGTAGTGGCCGTAGTCGTCGTTCGGGAGCTGCGCGTACGCGGCCGGGATCCACTCGCAGGAGATCGACGCCGGGCACTCGATGCCGTCGGGACGCACCGGCGGGCGCAGGCCGAGCTTCTCCAGCCACTTCTCGATCGCGTCGAGGCGCGGCACGGCGGGCAGCCGGACCCGGTGGCCGTCGTCGGTCGTCCGCTCGGCCCCCTCCTTGATGATCGAGAAGACCTCGTCGGCGAAGAACTTGGCCGCGCCCGACTCCTCGGCGCCCGAGTACTTCGCGACCGCGCCGTACCACTGGCCGGGATCGTCGCTCAGCGGCGCGCCGAGCGCCTTCTGGTACTCGGCCAGCAGTGCCGCGCCGCCGCGGATGTTGGCGGCGGCATCGGAACGCAGCCGCTCGCGGCTCTCGCCGGTCAGCTGCGCGGCCCGCTCCATGGTCCGCAGCGAGGCCGGCAGCTCGGCCGGCGCCGGGCGGGCCTCGGGGGCGGGCAGCGGACGGCCGTCGTCGCCGCGCGCGTCCTCCTCGCCCGCGTCGTGATGGTTGCCCGCGCTGAACGCGGCGGCGTCGGTGAGGTGCATCGGGCCGAAGCCGGCGTCGCTCGACGGCTGCCCGGCGTGGGCGTCCCAGCGGGACTCCAGGTAGGAGACACCCAGCAACACGCTCTCGGGGACGCCGAACTCCTCCGCGGCGGACGCGAACGCCTGCTGCCGGTCCGCCGGCGGCGCTGCCTGGGCGGGGCTCGCCGGGATTAACGGCAGCAGGGCGACGAGCGAGGTCGCCAGTAGTCTGCGCATGAACCACTCCTCGGGGCTGGGGGGCGCATAGTGCGATTCAGCGTCTCAACATTTTCCTTCTCAGGCGAGATCTTTGCGAAGATATTTTTCAGCTCTCAACGGCCGGTCCTGGAGGGGGTGCCGGCGGCCCTGAGGTGGGGTCGCCGTGCCAGGAGTGCCAGAGGGCCGCGTAGGCGCCGCCTGCCGCCACCAGCTCCTCGTGCGTGCCCAGCTCGGTGAGCCGGCCGTCACGCATGACCGCCACCCGGTCGGCGTCGCGGGCCGTCTGCAGCCGGTGCGCGATCGCGATCACCGTACGGCCCGCGAGCACGGCGGCCAGCGCGCGCTCGGTGTGCCGGGCCGTCCTCGGGTCGAGCAGGGCGGTGGCCTCGTCCAGGATCAGCGTGTGCGGGTCGGCCAGCACCACCCTGGCCAGCGCGAGCTGCTGCGCCTGCGCGCCGTCCGGGCGGTGACCACCGGGGCCGAGGTGCGTGTCGAGGTCCACCGCCCAGTCGGCGCCGACCGCGTCCAGTGCCGCGCGCAGATGGGCGTCGGTCGCGTCGGGGGCGGCGATGGCCAGGTTGTCGCGCACGGTGCCGAGGAACACGTGGTGCTCCTGGGTGACGAGCATGACGCGCTCGCGCAGCCGGTCAGGGTCGAGCCCGGCCACGGGGACGCCGCCCACCGTGACCTCGCCCGTACGCGGGGCGTCCATGCCAGCCAGCAGCCGGCCCAGCGTGGTCTTGCCCGCTCCTGAGGGGCCGACGATCGCGAGCCGCTCGCCCGGACGTACCCGCAGATCCACGCCGTGCAGGACGTCGGGCCCCGCGTCGTAGGCGTAGGACGCGCCGCGCACCTCGATCCGGTCGTCCACCGGCTCGGGGGCCGCACCCGCGGGCCCCCCGCGCGGCGCCTGGGCCAGGCCCTCCACCCGGGCGAACGACGCGCTGCTGCTCTGCAGCAGCTCCAGGTTCTCGAGGATCGTGTTCAGCGGCGCGGACAGCTGCCGCAGGTAGAGCGCCGCCGCGACCACCGTGCCCAGCGTCACCGCGCCCTGCGCCATGAGCACGCCGCCCAGCAGCAGCACGGCGGCCACCGGGATCGCGTACGAGACGTCCACCACCGGGAACAGCACACTGCGCAGGAACAACGTCCTGACCCGGGTGCGCCGGCACTCCTCGATGGCGCGGCGGCACGCCGACAGGCGGCGGTGCTCCAGCCGCAGCGCCGCCACCGTGCGGGCGCCGCTCGTGGTGGCCGCCAGCTCCTCGGCCAGCGCCGCGTTCGCCCTGCCCTCCGCCAGGTACGCCGTCACCGCCCTGCGCAGGTACCACCGCGTCGCGAACCAGATCCCGGCCAGCCCGGCCACCCCGCACGCGCCCAGCAGCGGGCTCAGCACGAACACGGCGGCCAGCACGAACGTGGCCTGCACGGCGGCGATCGCCATCGTGGGGCCCGCGTCGCGCAATGTCGCCCCGACCGCCGCCACGTCGGTGGTGCCCCTGGTGATCAGGTCGCCCGTGCCCGCCCGCTCGACCGTGGTGGCGGGCAGGGCGAGCGCGCGATCGGCGAACTCCTCGCGGATGCGGGCCAGCGTGCGCTCCCCGAACCGGTGGCCGGCCAGGCCCGCGTACCGTGACAGCACGATCTGGGCCAGCGCGCACACCAGGATGGCCAGCGCCAGCCGGTCCACCGTCGCGAGGCCCGCGCCGGCGCGCACCTCGTCCACGATCCGGCCGAGCAGCCACGGCGCGGCCAGCCCCGCAGCCGCGGCGAGCCCGTTGAGCGCCAGCACCCCGGCGAACGCCCGCCCGTCCATCCGAACGAGCCGCACCCACGCCCGCCGCACCTGGGCGGACCGGGCCACCGGCAAGCGATCCACCGCCTCTGCCGCCTCGCCGCCTCGCGCCGCCGCGATCACGATCGGCCTCCTGTCCCGGCCCCGATGGGGTCGCTGTCGAGGTCGCCGGGGGATTCGTCCCCTTCGCCGTTCCCGTCGGGTTCGCCGCGCGAGACGAGGGCGCGGTAGCCGGGGGAGTCGCGGAGCAGGGTGCGGTGGTCGCCGGAGGCCGCGACCGTGCCGTCGACCAGGTAGTAGACGGTGTCGGCGTGCTCCAGGACGAGCGGCGAGGTGGTGGTGACGGCGGTCGTGCGGCCCGCACGTACGGCACGCAGGCGCGCGGCGACCACGGCCTCGGTGTGGGCGTCCAGGGCAGAGGTGGGCTCGGCGGCCAGGAGCACGTCGGGGGCGGCGAGCAGGGCGCGGGCCAGCCGGACCCGCTGGCGCTGCCCGCCGGACAGGTTGCGGCCCTGGGCGGTGACGGGCGCGTCCAGGCCGTACCTGGCGACGTCCTCGGCCCCGGCGGCGTGCAGGGCGAGCTCCAGCTCCGCGTCCGAGGGGTCGGCACGACCGGCCACGACCTCACGCAGCGTGCCCGCGAACAGGTCCGCCTCGTTGTCGGCCACCAGGACGCGCTCCCGCACCCACGCGGGGTCGAGGTCACGCAGACTCACCCCGTCCCAGGTAGCGGCCGGTTCGGCGAACCCGCCCAGCCGGTCGAGCACCGCCGCCCCCTCCGCGGCCCGCGCGCCGGCCAGCGCCGTCAGCCGCCCCGGCGCCAGCTCCACCCCGGACACGCCGTCCCGCAGCACGCCATAGGTCGGCGCGGGCGGTTCGGCGCCCGGCGTCCCGAGGTCCTCGGGTTCGAGCGACAGGAACCGTACGGTCCTGCGAGCCGCCACCAGACCCCTGCTGATGTCGTAACCGCCCTCCACGAAGAACGTCACCGGCACCACCAGCACGGCGGCGTACCCGTACACCGCGACCAGCTCCCCCGCCGTGATGTCGCCCTGCACCGCCATCCTGGCCGCCAGCCACGTCACCGCCCCCAGGAAGAGCGTGGGCAGCCCGACCCCCAGCGCGTGGATCCAGCTCGTCACCGCCCCCACCCGGTAGCCGCGCTCGCGCAGCTCCTGGGAGCCGCGCCGGTAGCGGGCGGCGTAGACGTCCTTGCCGCCGATGCCGTTCAGCACCCGCAGCCCGCCCACGATGTCGGCGAACCGGGCGGCCAGCTCGCCCTGCCCGGCCCGGTACGCGGTCTCCGCCCCGCGCAGCCGTCCGAGCAGCGGCCCCAGCAGCACGACGAGCAGCGGCACGCCCAGCAGCACCACGGCGGCCAGCACCGGCGAGACCGCCAGCAGCAGCACGGCCACGACGATGTAGGCCAGCACTGCGCCGACGCCCGGCCCGGTGACGGTGAGCGTGGCGGACATCATGGCCGCGTCCCCGAACCCGATCGTGACCACCTCACCGGCCGTCACCTTGCGCGGCAGCGCCGCACCCAGCCGGGCCGCCTGCAGGGCCACCACGTGGGCGGTGCGGAAGGCGGCGTCCATGCGTACGCGCGTCATCGTCCTGTGCCGCATGATGGCCAGCCAGGCGTTCAGCACGCCGGTGCCGAGCACCGCCGCCACCCAGCCGGTCAGCACGGCCAGGTCCCCCGTGGCGAGCCCGTCGTCGATGGCGCGGGAGAGCAGGTACGGCGGCAGCGTCAGGCACACCATCCACGCCGTCCCTAAGCACGCCCCCAGCGACACCCGCCCAGGCTGCCGGACGACCAGCCACCACAGGTAGCGAGCCGCACCGCGACGGTCGGGCGTTCCCGGGTCGGCAAGGGGATCAGCCATGCCAAGCACCTTAGAACCCGCCCCCGCCGGCTTGCGCGGGCGGGTCAGGGGACGAGGACGACCTTGCCCGTGGTACGGCGGGACTCCATGGCGGCGTGGGCTTCGGCGGCCTGCTCCAGGGGGAACGTCTGGACGGCAGGCACGAGTGTCCCGTCGGCCGCCGCGGCGAGGGCCTTGGCCTCGTACGCGGGTCGCGTCTCCGGGTGCTCCAGCAGGAGCAGCAGCGCCTTGGTCGCGGTCTGGCCCCGGGCGGCGAGGGTGTCGTCGTCGGGCCAGAAGTCCTGCTGGGAGGCGCTGCCGATGGTGAGGAACCGGCCACCGTCGGCCAGCAGCCCGAACGCGGCCCGCGCCTTGTCGCCGCCCACCCCGTCGAGCACCGCCGTGACCTTGCGGCCCCCGAGGTGCCCGGCGACCTCCTCGTCCCAGGAGGGCAGGTCGTAGTCCACGGCGAGGTCGGCCCCCAGCTCGCGGACGGCCGCCACCTTGGCGGGGCCGCCCGCCGCGCCGATCACGGTGGCGCCGAGGCGGCGGGCGTACTGGATGACCAGCCGCCCGATCCCGCCGGCCGCCGACGTCACCAGCACCACGTCGCCCGGCGTCAGCGCGGCGACGTCCAGGTAGTGCAGGGTGGTGCCGCCGGTGACGATCATGGCGACGGCCGTCACGTGGTCGAGGCCCTCGGGCATCGGGTGCAGGGTCGTCACGTCGGCCACGGCCAGCTCGGCGTACCCGCCGGGCCGCCCGCCCGACGTCACCACGTCACGGCCGATCCAGGACGGATCGACGCCGGGCCCCACGGCGTCCACCCGGCCCGCGACCTCTCCTCCCATGATCGCCGGCAGCTCGGGCAGCGGCGGCGTGAAGCCTGCGGTCGGCCCCGACCGCAGGACGGCCTCGATGAAGTGCACCCCGGCCGCCTTGACGGCGACGCGCACCTGCCCGGGGCCGGGCTCGGGGTCGGGGACTTCCTCGTAGCGAAGGTTCTCGGCGGGACCGAAGGCGTGCAGAACGACGGCGTGCATGACGTGCTCCAAGAAAGACGAACAGCTTCGTCCTCCGAGCCTGCAACCCCAAGCCCACTTGAGGTCAAACCCCGCATCCCAGACCCCCGCACGCCGACCGGCGCGGTCAGGGGACGAGCCGGAGCGACGGGCGGCGGTCGGGGAGGCCGATGAGCTCGCGGACGCGGGCGATCGGCCAGGCCAGCTCCTGGGCCAGCGCCGCCGCGCTCAGCGAGCCCTCGCGGCAGGCCAGCTCGAACGCCTCGGCCAGCAGCACCGGCTGCTCGCCCGGGTAGCCGGACACGGGCTCGTTGGTGAAGCCCGGCTGGCCGCGCAGGGCGTTGAGCCGCTGGTAGGCGCGGCCGGCCGCCGAGTCGGACAGCAGCCCGGTCTCGCGGCACCGGTAGAGCAGCGAGTCGACCGACACCCCCCACGTCAGCCGCAGCTCGGCCAGCTTGCGCAGGTCGGCGCGGGAGGGCAGGCGGGGCAGGATGCTCTCGCGCGGCGTCAGGAACTCGGCGGCGAAGGCGTCGGCCTCGCGTTCCTGCTGGGAGTCGCCCGCCGCGGTGTCGCCATGAAGCACCAGGTGGCCCAGCTCGTGGGCGGCGGTGAAGCGGTGGCGGTAGATGTCGTCGAAGCGGTTGGGCGTCAGCACCACGATGGGCCTGGGCAGGCTGGAGGTGGAGAAGGCGTCGACGGTGACGGCGTCGGGGTCGTGGCGGGGGAAGGCGACGACGATGCCGTGGGACTCCATGCGGCGTACGAGGTGGCTGATCGGGCCCGTGCCGAGCCCCCAGTGGGCCCGCAGCGCGCGGGCGGCGCCGGCCGGGTCGCGCGGCAGCGCGGAGTGCATCTCGCCGCCCGCGAACCCCGGCAGGTCGACGGCGGGCAGCTGGACGCGTTTCTCCAGCGCGTACGTCAGCTCCCACACCTGCTCGACGAAGGCCACGGCCTTGGCCCGCTGGTAGGCCCGGGTGGAGCGCAGGCTGCGGAAGTGGGCCATGGACCCGTCGAGCTTGCCGTGGGGCCGCCCGGACAGGAAGAACGCCGCCGGCACCGACAGCACCTCGGCCAGCAGCGGGATCAGGTCGGGCCGCGGCCGGGTGACGCCCGCTTCGTACTGCCCCACGGCGGCGGGCGAGACGCCGAGCCGCTCGGCGACCTCCTTCTTGGTGAGCGCGGCCAGATGACGGGCCTGCGTGAGCCGCGTCGCGTCGAACGCGTCCGCCACCGCCTGTGGCGTCGGCCCGGGGGTGCCGGGGTCACGCACCGCCGGCGGCTTCCGGCCAGAGAGGGATGGGGGCGGGGCCGGCCGAGCGCGGGTTGAGCTCGGGGGAGGGGAGCGCGCCCTGGTCGAACGCCGCCGCGGTGTCGCCCTGGGCGAGCGCGGCGGCCTCCTGGGTGAGCGGGATCTCCTCGCAGTGGTGCCAGCGCAGGCTGCCGAGGCGGTCGAGCAGCTCGGCCTCGCCCCACCAGGCGTCGAGCAGCCCGGCGTGGGCGTTGGCCGCGTACGCGATCAGCACCAGGCGGGTGTCGTCGGGCAGGTCGCCGAGAGCCTCGGCCACCGGCACCGCGTGCGGGGCGACGTCGTGCAGCGCGAGCTGCCGCATGCGCGGCTCCGGCCCGAACCGGTTGAACAGCGCCTGCACCAGCGCCGACGGCCGCCCGTCGCCGATGCGGGCGCTCATGACGCTGCCCGAACGGTCTTTGGCGTAGCGGAACGGGAACAGCAGCGTGCCGTCGAGCACCACCAGCTCGTGCTGGGAGCCGCCTGGCTTGACGATGCGCACGTCACCGAGGTCCTGGAACGCCTCGGCCAGCGCCTCGAACTTGCGCGACATGAGTGTGAACCCGAACGGGTGCAGATGATCGGTGCGCGCGACCTCCTGGGCCTCGCGCGCGTTGTCGGCGGCCACCGACAACGCCTCGGCGACGCACTCCCTGACCAGGGACGCCCGCTGCCCGAACATGTCGTGAGCCCACTGCGACATCCGCACGCCCGACCTCCCGCCGCTTTACTTTCCAACATCATAGACCCGCTGCGGCTTCACCTTGCCCCGCGCCACGCCGGTGCTCGCGGTGTGTCACGATGCCATCTCGAGCAGGGCCAGAAAAGGACCCGCCCGACCGGAAGAGGCTCGCGCGGGGTCAGGGGAGGCGGGCGGTGTAGACGGCGCGGGCGCGGTCGTACAGCCGGAGGTGGTCGTCGAGCTGGGCGGGGGAGTCGAAGACGCCGAACCGCCGCACCAGCCCGGCCAGCCGGTCGAGCCACGCCAGGCACCACCGCACGTCGGCCTCCCTGGCGACCGGCCGGCCGCCGACGTCCAGGTGGACGGGGCTGGTGTGCGCGTACGCGCCGTCGCCGCGCATCGCGCGCGGATGCGGCCCGCCGGTGGCGACGGCCACCACGTACGTCGGCTCCGTCACCTCAAGGGTGGCCGCGAGCCGTCCAGGAGGCCCCTGGGCGAGGACGCCGTCGGCGGTGCGGATCTCCAGCTCGGTCACCTCGGGCCCGATGGAGGTCACCTCGATCTCCACCCGAGCCCCGGGCGCGAGGTCGAGCCGGTCGCCTGGCCCGTGCCCGTTCACGGTGAGCTCCAGCCACGGCCCGGTGGTCGCGAAGGTCCGCCCGAGCCTGACCGCCTCCGCGTACGACCCGGCCGTCAGCGGGCCGTCGACCCTGGCGTAGACGCGTTCCCAGCCGGGCGGTCCCGAGGCGGTGCCGCGGCGGCAGAAGGACAGCACCGCGTCGGTCCCCGCGGTGACGGCGAGCCGGTTGCCCGCGCCGATCAGCCGCCGGTAGACCGCCGCCGTGGCGCTGATCGAGGAGTGGTTGAGCACGTCGAGGGTGTCGATCAGCCCGAGCGCCGCGTCGGCCACGATCTCCCTGGCCGAGCAGTTGCGCGCCCGGCCGAGCACGACGTCCGGCGGGTCGTCGTCGGTGAACGGGAAGTGGAAGGGGTGCCCGTAACCGGTGAGTCCACCGAGCGAGCGCAGCTCCTCAAGCGCGACCGCGTTCGGGGGCCAGTCGACGGCGCCCGCGAAGCCGGTGTGGTAGCGGGCGGGAGGGCGGCTGATCCCGAACGCGGTGAAGTGGCCCAGGAGGTCGCTGCGGTACTCGACGCCCAGCCTGGCCAGGTGTCCCGCGTCCGACCACGGCAGGTCCCGGCCCGCCCAGTGTTCGAGCGCCTCCCGGTCGTAGACCCGCTCACTGGCCACGTTGCCCGCGACGAGGTTGAGCACGTGCAGGTCCTCGCCGTGCTGCGCGGCGGCGGCCAGGGCGGGCGCGGCCGGCTCCTCACCCATCCAGTTGAGGTGAACGTGCAGGTCGCCGCCGTACCAGCCGCGGGCGGCGGCGTCGTACAGGCGCGAGGGGGCCAGCTCGACCAGCGTCTCCCCGCCGGCCTCGGGGGTCACGACGACGGAGGCGGTGTCGTACTCCATGCCTCGGGTGACGGTCACGGTGATCGGCTCGGCCGGGACGTCGAGCACGAGGTCGTCCCCGTGGAAGTACGGCCGGCGCAGCCCGTCGAGCTTGGGCGGCGCGCCCTCCGGGTACCAGCCCTGCCCGTTGCGCCCGGTGACGCCCCACCGGCACGGGAACCCGGCCCGCACCCGCAGCATGGCCGCCGGCACCCGCCTGACCAGCGGCGACAGGTCCACGGGTTGCCCGTCCACGCTGACGGACCCGGTCACCTCGACGACCCTGGCCCCGCCTGGCTCGACCACGTAAGAGGTGCCGTCCACGACGACCGTGACCGGCTTGTCGCGGCTGGAGTCCAGCAGCAGCGCCGTACGTAAGGGGCGCTCGTCCAGCACCACCCGGGGCTCGGCCGCCACAGCGCAGCCGTCGGGCGTGAGCCGCAGCGCGGGCAGCCGGATGGGGGTCTCGCCCTTCATGGCGTCGCGGACGAGCCGGCCGAGGTCGGCCTGGTCGAGGTGATCCTCCAGCTCGGCCTCGGGCACGTCGGGCAGCCGTGCGGCCATCTGCCGCAGGCCCGTGCCCCAGAAGTCGTCGTCGTCGCGGAGGTAGAGGGTGGTCCACGCCTGGACCACGTACGAGAGGGGCGGTTCGCCCCAGCGGACGTCGTGCGCGTCACGTAACGACCGGTAGTCGGTGAGCGCGGCGGCCACGGACGGAGGAAGCAGCGGATCGTGACACATTGGACACTCCCTGGATAGGACGCGCCGTCATCGTGACACGAAACGTCCGCTGCGTCCCCCCTCTCACAGCGTCCGCGTCAGCCGCGCCGGTCGAGCCGGAACGAGGGTTGTCCCGGCCTGCCCGGCTGGGCGTCCAGCGACTTGTCGTCGAGGATCCGTACGGCGTCCTCGGCGACGAACACCCGTACGTCCTCCTTCTCGACGACCTGGTCACCGGCGTGCGGCGTGCTCGCCAGCGTGACCTCCAGCGTTCCTGCCTCGTCTGCCTTCGGGGCGATGCGCAGGCCCGCGTCGGCGGGCACGTTCTCCCCGACCAAGAGGTCGCGGATGGCGACCACGGCGTTATCGGTCAATGTCAGCACGACCTGCTCCTTTGTCCTCTTGGAACCCTCCGACTCCCCCCACCTCGGAGCAGCAAACACATGCGCCGGGCGGCGCCGGGTAGCGGGGACGGCATGGCGAAGACCGATGAAGCCGTCCTGGAGGCGCTGCTCGACCGTTACGGCCGCACGTACGCGGGCGAGGCCGGCATCAAGCTCGCCGATCGCCCCAAACCGCTCTACGAGCTGCTGGTGCTCGCGACGCTGCTGAGCGCCCGCATCTCGGCGGACGTGGCGGTGGCGGCGGCCAAGGAGCTGTTCGCCGCCGGGTACGGCACGCCCAAGGGCATGTGCGAGGCGAGCTGGCAGGACCGGGTGGACGCGCTGGGCCGCGGCCACTACCGCCGCTACGACGAGCGCACGGCCACGATGCTCGGCGACGGCGCGGAGCTGCTGCTCGACCGGTGGAAGGGCGACCTGCGGCGGCTGCGCGACGAGGCGGGCGGCGACGAGCGGCGGATCGGGGAGCTGCTGACCGAGTTCCCCGGCATCGGCCCGACGGGGGCCGACATCTTCCTGCGCGAGGTCCAGGCGGTCTGGCCGCAGGTCGCGCCGCACCTGGACCGGCGGGTGCTGGACGGCGCGGGCAAGCTGGGCCTGCCGCGCCAGGCGGGGCCGCTCGCCGAGCTCGCCGGGTCCGGCGGCGAGCTGGCGCGCCTGTCGGCCGCGCTCGTCAGGGTGGCGCGGAGCAAGAAGTCCGTGGACGAGGTCAAGGCGGCGGCCGCGCGGTGATCGGCGGCTGTTAGGTTCTGGGTCATGGGTGAGTTCGTAAGCGTCGAGGTGGCCGACCACATCGCCACGATCCGTCTGGACCGTCCGAAGATGAACGCGCTCAACGCTCAGGTGCAGCGTGAGCTCGCCGAGGCGGCCGCGCTGATCGACGCCGACCCGCAGGTGCATGCGGTCATCCTGTACGGCGGCGCGCGGGTGTTCGCCGCCGGCGCGGACATCAAGGAGATGTCCGCCATGTCGTACGTCGAGATGTCCGCCCACTCCGTCACCCTCCAGGGCGCGCTGACCGCGATCGCCCGCATCGGCAAGCCGGTCATCGCCGCCATCACGGGTTACGCCCTCGGCGGCGGCTGCGAGCTGGCGCTGTGCGCCGACTTCCGGGTGGCGGGCGAGTCGGCCAAGCTGGGCCAGCCCGAGGTGCAGCTCGGCCTCATCCCCGGCGCGGGCGGCACCCAGCGCCTGCCCCGGCTGATCGGCCCCGCGCGGGCGAAGGACCTCATCTTCTCCGGCCGCCACGTCGACGCCGCGGAGGCGCTCGCCATCGGGCTGGTCGATCGCGTGGTGCCGGACGAGCAGGTCTACACCGCCGCGCTCGAATGGGCGGCCACGTTCGTCGGCGGGCCTGCCGTGGCCCTGCGCGCCGCCAAGCAGGCCATCGACCAGGGCCTGGAGACCGACCTGGAGACGGGCCTGGAGATCGAGCGGCTGCAGTTCTCCGGCATGTTCGCCACCGAGGACGCGAAGGCCGGCATGCGCGCCTTCACCGAGCGATCCAAGCCGACGTTCAAGGGCCGCTGAGCGATTCCCCCCGAAGCCATCACATTCGGTTACGCCCGTCCATAGCGGGATTCGTTTACCACTATGGTGGCCTTCCATGAAGCGCGTCCTGGTCCCCGCACGGCTCAGAAAGGCCGTGCGCACGTGGTTCGACTCCCGCTACATCTCGATCGCCGATCACCGTCAGGACATCAGGGACGCACTCTGGGAGGTGCAGACGCTGCGGCGGGAGATGCAGACCCTCCAGGAGGAGGTCGAGCGGCTGCGCAAGGCCCGCCCGCCCGTGATCGACAAGAAGAAGGTCGACGAGACCCACCGGCTCGCCCAGGAGACCGCCAAGGCGCTGGACGGCGTGCTGCAGAACGAGGTCCTCGTCTGGCAGGCCATCGACCAGCTGCGTGACGAGCGGGGCCGCGCCGAGGAGCAGCCGTGCGCGTGACCTGGACGGGCGCCGCGCAGCTGAGCTTCCGTCTCGACCCCGAGGACGAGATCACCGGCAGGGCCTCCGACGACTACCCGATCAAGCTGGCCATCAACTCCTGCTCGATCACCGGGGTCCCCGAGGACGCACACCCCGACCTGTACGCCGTCGCCGCCTGGACGGTCGTGGCCCCGTGGACGCGCCGGCGCGTCACGTTCGACCGGGCGATCTCCGCCGAGCTGGCCGAGGCGCTGCACGACGGCTTCGGGGTCGAGGCGGGCCCGGTGGGCGCGGAGCGGCGGCGGCCGGGGGCGCGGCTGGCCATCTCCTACAGCGGCGGCGCCGACTCGGTCGCGGCGGCCACGATGTACCCCGACGCCCCCTTCGTCCACTTCCAGCGGGTGCCGCATCCGCGCGTACCGAACCGCTGGCCCCACTACCGCTCCGACGTGCTGGCCAAGCTGGCCGCCAAGACCGGCCGCGAGCTGACCACGGTCAGCTCCGACCTCGAATACACCCTGGCCGAGCCCCGCCCCGGCTACCCCGAGCACCACGCGGTCGCCGCCGGCGCGCTGCTGCTGGCCGACCAGCTCGACCTGGGCGGCCTCGGCTTCGGCTACGAGCTGGGCTCGCGCTGGCTCGGCGGCGACCGCTACCTGGGCCGCTTCACCCCCGACAACCCCATGTGGGCGCCGCACGGCCGCTGGGGGCGCTTATTCGCGGCGGCGGGCCTGCACATCGTGCTGCCCGTCGGCGGCGTCAGCGAGGCGGTCACCATGCGTCTCGCGCTCGGCTCGCCGCTGCGCGAGCAGGTCCGCTGGTGCCTGCAGGGCGTGGACGGCCCCTGCCGCAAGTGCGGCAAGTGCTTCTACAAGGAGCTCATCCAGGCCGCCGTCGAACGCCGCCCGCTGGACTCGCCGATGAAGGCCGAGCACCCGTCGGTCAGGAAATACCTCAAGAAACCGCCGTACGGCGGCCAGGAGATGATCCAGTACGGGCTCTCCCGCGTCCCCGGCATCGAGAAGACCGTCCTCGCGCCCGCGCTCGACTACTTCGACGTCGGCGAGGAGGCGACGAGCTGGCTCGACCACTGCTACCCGCCGGCCCTGGAGGAGATCCCTGAGCCGTGGCGCGCGGAGGCGGCCGCGTTCGTCGAGGCGAACGTCGGGTTGATGACGGAGTCGGAAGTGCGCCAGGTGGAGACCTGGGGGAGTGGAGCAGGGGCGTGAAGGTTTACCTGTCGGTGGACATGGAGGGCGTGACCGGGCTGACCGACCCGGAGGAGATGCACGCCGGCAAGCGCGGCTACGAGCGCGGCTGCGAGCTGATGACGGCCGACGCGAACGCGGCGGTCGAGGGCGCGTTCGCGGCCGGTGCGGACAGCGTGCTGGTCAACGACGCCCACGGCTCCACCAAGAACCTCAGGATCGACCTGCTCGACCCGCGGGCCAGCCTCATCAGGGGGCCGGGCAAGGCGCAGCGGATGGCGCAGGGCCTCGACGGGACGTTCCAGGCGGCCTGCTTCGTCGGCTACCACGCCCGCGCCGGGGTGCCCGACGGCGTGCTCAACCACACCTGGATGGGCAAGGAGATCCAGAACGTCTACCTCAACGGCGACCTGTGCGGCGAGACCCGGCTGGTGGCGGCGTGCGCCGGGTTCCACGGGGTGCCGGTCGTCCTGGTGACCGGGGACGAGGCGGTCGGCGATGAGGCCCGCGAGCTGCTCGGCGACGTCGAGACCGTGGCGGTCAAGAAGGGCATCGACAAGTTCTCGGCCGAGCTGCTGCCGCCGAGCGTGGCCCAGGGCAGGATCCGTGAGGCCACCGAGCGGGCGCTGGGCCGGTTGAGCGACTTCACGCCGTACGTGGTGCCGGCGCCGTACACGCTGGGCGTGGAGTGGAACTCGACCGCCATCGCCGCCGCCGTGTCGCTGGTGCCGGGCGTCAAGCAGGTGGGCACCCGCCACACCGAGTTCACCACCGACGACTTCGCCCAGATCATGGCCCTGTTCGGGATCTTCGCCACGATCGGCGGCCAGGTCGCGTGCGGCAGCGGGCCCTATGGCTGACGGCAAGGGGGCCGCGCTCACCCGGCGCGGCCTGCTCGTCGGGATCGGCGCGGCCGGCGGCGCGGGCGCCATGTACGCCGCCATGGGCGCGCTCGGCCTCGCCCCCACCGGGCAGGACAAGGAGTTCACGCCGCCGCGCGCGGGCGACTTCACGCTGCGCGGCAAGGCGTCGGCCAGCGTGGTCATCCTGGGGGCCGGGGTGGCGGGGCTGACGGCGGCGTACGAGCTGGGCAAGGCCGGCTACGACTGCACGCTGCTCGAAGCGCGGCCCAAGGCCGGCGGCAGGAACCTCACGCTGCGCGGCGGCGACCGCGTGACCGAGCTGAACGGCCCTCCTCAGGAGGTCACGTTCGGCGAGGGCGTCTACTTCAACGCCGGGCCGGGCCGCATCGCGCCGTGGATGGTCACCCTCGACTACTGCCGCGAGCTGGGCATCCCGATCGAGACGTTCGTCAACTCGAACGCTGCCGCGTACGTGCACGTCGAGAACAGGACGGTCAGAGCCCGCACCGCCCGAGCCGACATGTACGGATATGTCGCCGAACTCCTCGCGAAAGTCACCGACTCCGGCGCCCTGAACAGGACCCTCACCAGGGACGACAGGGAGCGCCTGCTGGAGTTCCTCAGGCGATTCGGCGACCTCGGACCCAAGCACGAGTACGAGGGCTCGCCCCGGCGCGGCTTCGAGAAGTTCCCCGCCGTCGACGGCGGCACCCCGCTCGACGCCCCCGGCACCCTCCGCCAGGTGCTGGCCGCCGGCACCGGCCGCGCGATCACCAACGACTTCGGCTACGAGCAGGCCACCCCCATGTTCCAGCCGGTCGGCGGCATGGACGCGATCGTCACCAGGCTGCAGGAGGCCGTCGGCACGGACCGGATCAAGACCGGCGCCAAGGTCACCAAGATCACCACGATGGACGACGGCGTCGAGGTCGCCCACACCGGTGGCGTGCTCAAGGCCGACTACTGCATCGCCGCGCTCCCGCCGCACGTCCTCGCCAAGATCCCGCACAACCTCGGCGCCCAGGTGACCAGCGCCCTGGCCACCCCCGTCCCGGTCGCCGCCGGCAAGATCGGCCTGGAGTACGGCATCCGCTGGTGGGAGCGCGAGGACCGCATCTACGGCGGCGTCACCGAGACCGACCTCGACATCACCCACATCTGGTACCCCTCGCACGACTACCACGCCGAGCGCGGCCTGCTCGTCGGCTACTACAACACCGGCCCCGAGGCCGAGCTGTACGGCGCGCTCACCCCCGAGGACCGCAGGCGCAGGGCGCTCACTCAGGGCAAGAAGATCCACGGCGAGAAATACCGCCAGAACGTCCTGGGCAGCGCCTCCATCGCCTGGCACCGGCAGGAGCACATCCTGGGCGGCTGGGTGCGGTGGCCCTCCTTTGATCCGTCGTTCACTCTTCTGCAACGCCCGGCAGGAAGGGTCTACTTCGCGGGCGACTGGCTCACCCACCTCATCGCCTGGCAGGCGGGGGCCATGGAGTCGGCCCGCGCCGTCGTCACCGGGCTGCACCAGCGCGTGTTGCGGTCTCCGTGACGTCGCACGCTGCTCCGGCGGCCGCAATAGGCTCGTCAGGAGAAGCGAGACGAGGAGTGGGAGATGACGTTGCAGTGGGTGCCCGCGACCGGACGGCCCGACCTCCTGGCCGGCCCGGTGACGCGCGCCGTCGCTGACCTGGAGGGCGTCGAGGTGGCCGAGATCGACCCCGAGCTGGCCGACACGGCGGCGTTCTGCGAGCGCTACGGCGTGTCACTCGACGAGTCCGCCAACTGCGTCGTGGTGGCGGCCAAGCGGGGCGGCGAGACGCGCTACGCCGCCTGCATGGTGCTCGCGACGATGCGGGTCGACGTCAACGGCGTCGTGCGCAGGCATCTCGACGCCCGCAAGACGAGCTTCGCGCCGATGGCCGACGCGGTCGAGCGCACCGGCATGGAATACGGCGGCATCACCCCCCTCGGCCTGCCCGAGGAGTGGCCCGTCCTGGTCGACACCAGGGTCGCCGAGCATCCGCGCGTGGTGATCGGCAGCGGCGTGCGCAGGTCGAAGCTCGCGGTCCCGGGCGCCACCCTGGCCGGGCTGAAGAAGGCGGAGGTGCTCTCCCTGGCCGGCTGACGGCGGAATCGAGGCCATTTCGAGACCGTCGTTGGGGAAACCGGAGGGGGCTTCTTGGACGTTGTACGAGTGGGAATGTGGCCTCATGGTTCATCTCGTGGGCGGGGATTAAGCCGGTATGGTGCTTCATGCCATGAACGATGACCGACTAGGCCCTTACCGGCTGCTCAGGCGGCTCGGTGAAGGCGGGATGGGCGTTGTCCACCTCGCTGTCGACCCCCAGGGTCGGCAGGTGGCGGTCAAGGTCCTGCGCGCGGAGGTCGCCGGCGACGAGGTCGCCAGGCGGCGGCTCTCGCGCGAGGTCGAGACCATGCGCAGGGTGCGCAGCACATACATCGCCGAGGTGCTCGACGCCGACGTCACCGGTCATCGCCCCTACATCGTCACCCGCTACGTGCCGGGCCGGCCGCTCGACGAGATCGTCAAGGACGACGGCCCGCTCGACCTGCCCGCGCTGGTCAAGGTCGCGCACGGGGTGGCCACCGCGCTGGCCGCCGTCCACTCGGTCGGCGTGATCCACCGCGACCTCAAGCCGGGCAACGTGCTCATCCTCGACGGCGAGCCCGTGCTGATCGACTTCGGCATCGCCCAGGCGGTCGACGCCACCCGGCTGACGCAGACCGGCATGTTCATCGGCACGCCCGGCTACCTCGCGCCCGAGATCATCGAGGGCCAGGAGGCCGGCCCCGAGGTCGACATCCACGCGTGGGCCGGCACCCTGCTCTACGCCGGCACCGGCCAGCCGCCCTTCGGCAAGGGCACGCTGGAAATGATCTTCTACAACATCACCGCGGGCAAGGCCGACATCAGCGCCGCGCCGGCCGAGCTGCAGCCGCTGCTCAAGGCCGCGTTCTCGCGCAACCCCGCCAAGCGGCCCAAGGCCGCCGAGCTGGCCGAGCAGACCGCCCGCATGCTGCCCAAGCCGCCGCCGGGCGACGCGCCCGACGAGATCTCCACGCTGCCGCGCACCGACGGCTCGCGCGCGGTCCCGCCGCGGGTGAGCGACAAGCCGTCGTACGACGTCTCCACCCCGCCGGTGACCCCGCGGCGGCTGCTGGAGGGCCAGGACCACCAGGCGAGCCCGCCGGTGCCGCCGCCCGCGCAGCCCGAACAGCAATACGTCTCGCTGCTGCCCGACCAGCCCGACCCGTGGCCGACCCGCCGGGTCTCGCCCGAGGAGCTGCGGCGCATCCAGCGCGAGGCCGGTCTCGGCAACCCGCCGCAGAGCCAGAGCCTGCCCCAGCAGGGGCTTCCCGTGCCGCCGCCGGCCGGCGAGGGCGACGTGCCCACCCGGCGCGTACGCCCCGACTCGCCCGAGCTCCGGCGCCTCACCCAGCCGCCGGTGCCCAACCTCAGCCAGCCCAACGCGAGCCAGCCCAACGCGAGCCAGCCCAACGCGAGCCAGCCGCACCCGGGCCTGCCGCACGCGGGTCACCCCAACGCGGGGCACCCCCATGTGAGCCATCCCCACACCGGTCGTCCCAACGCCGGTCATTCCAACGCCGGTCATCCCAACGCCGGTCATCCCAACGCAGGCCGGTCCGACTACGCGCGGCCCAACCCGATGCCGCTGCAGCCGCCGCCGTACATCCCGGCGCAGCAGCAGCCCTACCCGCAGCAGCAGGCCGCCCCGAGCACCATGCGCGAGCCGTACATCCCGAGCGTGCCGCCCGGCCGGGTGCTGCAGCGCTCCCGCGCGTACGGCGTCTCCGCGGCCATGCTGCTGGTCCTGATGATCGTGGCGGCCGTGCGGGCGCCCGTCATCGTGGCCGTCCTGGCGCTGCCCGCGGTCATCCTGCTGCGCGCCGCCGACCTGGCGCAGCCGCAGCTGACGGCTCGCAGGGCGGCCGGAGCGGCGGCGCTCGACGTGGTCAGGGTCTTCGCCTACCCCGCCGTGCTCGCCAAATCGGTGGGCATCACGCTGGCGCTCACGCTCTACGCGCTCATCCTCGGACTGCCGGTGACGCTGCTGCTCACCGTCGTCGTGAACATGAGCCCTTATTACGCTCTGGCCTGGGGGGCATCCATCGCCCTGTGGACGGTCTGCGCCGGCCCAGGAGTGGAAGGCCCGGGCAAACAGATGCGCAGAACGCTCTCGTCGCTCGTACCCTCGAGAACAGCGGCAATGGTAATGGCGGGAGTCCTGGTGGCCGCGGCCGCGCTCTCGCTGATCCTCGCTTACGGCACGTTCGGGGACAAGCCAAGGGGGGCCGGTGTATGGACTCCGCTGAACGTCGACGCAGTGGTGGAGCAGTTGGAAGGGTTGAGGGGGAATTCCGGGGGATGACGCGGGGAAGGTGGCGATGAACACCCAAGCACCAGAACGCCTCGGGCCCTACCGCCTGGTCAGGAAGATCGGCGAAGGTGGCATGGGGGTCGTCCACCTCGGCCTCGACGGCGCGGGCAGGGAAGTCGCCATCAAGGTCCTGCATCCCCACGTCGCCGCCGACCTCAAGGCGCGCGACCGGCTCACCCGCGAGGTCGAGACCATGCGCAGGGTGCGCAGCCCCTACGTCGCGGAGGTCATCGACGCCGAGCTCGTGGGCGGCCAGCCCTACGTCGTGACCAGGTTCGCGCCGGGCCGCACGCTCGAGGACACCGTGCTGACCGAGGGGCCGCTGGAGGCCCGCCAGGTCATCAGGCTCGCCCAGGGGCTCTGCCAGGCGCTGGTGGCCATCCACGCGGCCGACGTGATCCACCGCGACTTCAAGCCGTCCAACGTCATGCTGGTCGACGGCGAGCCGCTGGTGATCGACTTCGGCATCGCCCACCTGGTCAACGCCACCCGGCTGACCCAGACCGGCATGTTCGTCGGCACGCCCGGCTATCTCGCGCCCGAGATCATCCGCGACTCCGAGATCACCCAGGCCGCCGACGTGCACGCGATGGCCTCCACGGTGTTCTTCGCCGCCACCGGGGCGCCGCCGTTCGGCACGGGGACGTTCGAGTCGGTCTGCTTCAACATCATGGAAGGGCGGGCCCAGCTCGACAAGGCGCCCGCCTGGCTGCGCGGCTGGCTGAGCAGGGCGCTCCACGTCGACGCCGAGGCCCGGCCGAGCGCGCCCGAGCTGCTGCGCATGGCCAGGGCGCTCGACCCGTCGGTGACGACGTTCAACGAGGCGTCCTTCGACGGGCCGACCGGCACCAAGCGGCTGGCCGACCGCACCCGCACCATGGACACCTTCTCCGACCTGCTGCCGCCGGTCGAGTACGGCAAGGCCGCCCCGCCGCCGCCCGCGCCCTCACCGACGCCCACCAGGCGTGAGGAGCGCCCGCCCCCTTACGTGCCCGCGCCGATGGCCGCCAGGCCGCCCGCGCCGCGCCCCGACCAGCGCGTGGCCGGTTATCCCGCGCCACAGCCACAGCCACAGGCCAGGCCCTACGAGCCGCCACCGCCGCAGTACACCCCGCCCGCCGAGCGCAAGCGCTACCTGTTCGGCAGCCAGGTCGTGGGCCTGCTGCTGCTGGTCACGCTGGTGGCGCTGAGCGTGGTGATGCCGGTCATGGCGGGCGCGATCGCCGTCGCGCTCGCGCTCGTCCTGCGCATCGGCGAATACCTGTTCGGCGACATGGTCAAGCGGCGGCAGGTGCGCGGCAGCAGTGCCGCCGACCCGCTGCTCGTCCTGGTCGGCACGCCGTGGGCGCTGATCAAGTCCGCGCTCGTCACGGTGGTGCACGTGCCGCTGGCCCTGCTGTTCGGCGTGTGCGTCTGGGGCGTGCTGCACTTCGCCGGGCCGTTCACCCTCAACGAGGCGGCCGCGTACGCGGCGGGCGCCTTCACCGCCGGCCTGTTCGTGCTGCCCGGCGGCGGCGCCCCGCGCAAGGCCGTCACCCGCACGCTCACCGGCGTGCTGCGCAGTCCTGGCGCGGCGCTGATCGCGGTGCTGCTGGTGGGCACCGCGGCGCTGTTCGCCGTCATGTTCGCGATGGGGCAGGCCACCGACTGGTATCCGTGGCGGGCTCCGGAATCGGTGATCGACGGCCTCGCCAACGAGGCAAGACAGAGCACGATCGGCCTGATCACCGGCCTGATCGGCAGCCTGATGGACGGTCTGGGGCTGAGCTTCCTGAATCCCTGGTCCTGAGTGTCCGCCTGGTCCTGCGGGGGGAGAGATGAAGTATGAGCGAGCACCTCGGCCCGTACGAGCTTCTCTCCCGTCTCGGGTCCGGCGGCTTCGGCGAGGTGCACCTGGCGCTCGACGCCGAGGGGCGTACGGTCGCGGTCAAGGTGCTCCATCCCCATGTCGCCGCCGACGGCGGGGCACTCGCCAGGCTGGCCCGCGAGGTCGAGACCATGCGCATCGTCGGCGGCCCGCACATCGCCGAGGTGCTCGACGCCTCGCTCGACGGTGACCGCCCCTACCTCGTCACCCGCTACGTCCAGGGCCGCCCGCTGAGCGCCGTGCCCGTGCCGGTCGCCGACCTGCGGCGGCTGGCCGCCGGGCTGGCCGACGCGCTGCTCGCCATGCACGAGTCGGGGGTCGTCCACCGCGATCTCAAGCCGGCCAACGTGATGATGACCGAGGGCGAGCCCGTCGTGATCGACTTCGGCATCGCCAGCGCGCTCGACTCGCTGTCCGTCACCGCCTCGGGGGCGGTCGTCGGAACGCCCGGCTATCTGGCGCCCGAGGTGCTGGAGGGGCGGCCCGCCGGGGTGGAGGCCGACGTGTTCTCGTTCGGGGCGACGCTCGCGTACGCGGCAACCGGGCGGCAGCCGTACGGGCAGGGTCCCGCCTCCGCCGTGGCCTACCGGGTCGTGCACCACCCGCCCGACCTGGAGGGCGCGCCGGCTTGGCTGGAGCCGCTGTTACGCGAGTGCCTGTCCACCGACCCGGCACGGCGGCCCACGGCCGCCCAGATCTGCGACCGGCTCGGCGTGGCGCCCGTCGCCCACGTGCCGCCTCCGCGTCTCGGGCCCGTACGTCCCCGGGTCGCCGAGCACGACGAGATGAGCACCAGGGAGATCCGGCCGCCGGCCAAGGAGCAGCACCGGCGCTCTGTGGAGGAGTCCAGGGCGCGGCACCGGGAGAAGGTGCGCAGGCGGTGGCTGATCGGGTCGGCGCTGTTCGTGGCGCTGCTGGCGGCGGCCGCGCGTGAGCCGCTGCCCGAGGTGTCGTTGTTCCTGCTGGCGGCGTACGCGCTGGGCGTGGTGAGCGACGCGGGGGTGGCGCTGTTCTCGAAGGGCCCCTACCGGCGCAGCCGGATGATCGCGGACCTGCTCGGCGTGGCGGGGACGGTGGGGCTCTGCTTCGGGCTGGCGACGTGGTTCAGCGCGTTCACGCTGGCTCTGTTCGCGGGTACGGCGCTGGTGGTGGGGGTCGTGTTCCTGCTGTCGGCGTAAGAGATGTCACAGGTGCTGACCGAATAAAGTTCGGTATGGTAGGGGCAAGCCGCCGTGCTCGGTTTGCGCGGAAGCTACCCATGGGTAACATAACGGCGAAACCTCGGCAGACCCTCTGTCGGATGCCCCTGGGGCACCTGGCAGTCTGGACAGATGGATTCGGCGCCCACCGCAACGAGGCGGGGGCGCAGGCGAACTACGGGAGGTCGGCCACCGGCCATGAACATCGTCGTCTGCGTGAAGCAGGTCCCCGACACGGCGACCGAGCGCAAGCTGCGGTCCGATGACAACACGCTCGACCGGGACGCCGCCGACGGCGTGGTCAACGAGCTTGACGAGTACGCGGTCGAGGAGGCACTGAAGCTCAAGGAGGCCCACGGCGGTGAGGTCACCGTCCTGACCATGGGCCCCGGCAAGGCCACCGAGACCATCCGCAAGGCTCTGGCCATGGGCGCCGACAAGGCCGTCCACCTGAGCGACGACGCGCTCCACGGCTCCGACGCGCTGTCCACCTCGTACGCGATGGCGCAGGTGCTCAAGAAGATCGGGTTCGACCTGGTCATCCTGGGCTCCGAGTCCACCGACGCCCGCACCGGCATGCTGCCGGCCATGCTGGCGGAGCGGCTCGGCACCCCGCAGCTCACGCTGGCCAACAAGGTCGAGGTCGACGGCGGCACGATCGCCGTGCAGCGGCTGGCCGACTACGGCTACGACCGCGTCGAGGCCACGCTGCCCGCCGTCGTCTCCGTGGTCGAGAAGATCAACGAGCCGCGCTACCCGTCGTTCAAGGGCATCATGGCGGCCAAGAAGAAGCCGGTCGAGACGCTCGCCATCGGCGACGCCTCCATCGACGCCGACCAGGTCGGCCTGGGCGCCGCCTGGTCCGAGGTGGTCGACTTCGCCCCGGCCCCGCCGCGCGCGGCCGGCACGATCGTCAAGGACGAGGGCGACGGCGGCGCGAACGCGGCCGACTTCCTGGCTTCCAAGAAGTTCATCTGAGAACGGGGGATTCACTGATATGTCGGACATTCTCGTTCTCGTCGAGCAGGTCGACGGTGAGGTCAAGAAGGTCACGCTCGAGCTGCTGACCCTGGCCCGCACCCTCGGCACGCCCGCCGCCGTCTGGGCCGGCCCCGGCATCACGCCCGAGGCCAAGGCCCGCCTCGCCGAGTACGGCGCCGACAAGATCTACGTCGCCGCCTCAGGCGACCTGGTCGAGCACGTCGTCGCGCCCAAGGCCGAGCTGCTCGCCCAGCTCATCACCGAGAAGTCGGCGGCCGGCGTGCTCATCGCCGCCACCGCCGAGGGCAAGGAGATCGCCGGGCGGCTGGCCATCAAGACCGACTCCGGCGTCATCACCGACGCCGTCGGGGTCGGTGAGGGCTTCGTCGCCGACCAGTCCATCTTCGGCGGCGGCATCAACGTGCACGCGCGGGTCCGCAAGGGCACCCCCATCATCGCCGTACGCCCCAACTCCACCGCCCCCGTGCCGGCCGCCGGCGCGGGCACGGAGGAGGAGGTCACGGTCGCCCTGTCCGACGCCGCCAAGGCCGCCCGCGTGGTGGAGCGCGTCAAGCAGGAGAAGGGCGCCCGCCCCGAGCTGACCGAGGCCGCCATCGTCGTCTCCGGCGGTCGCGGCGTGGGCTCCGCCGAGAACTTCTCGGTGATCGAGGAGCTCGCCGACTCCCTGGGCGCCGCGGTGGGCGCCTCGCGCGCCGCCACGGACGCCGGCTGGTACCCGCACCAGTTCCAGGTGGGCCAGACCGGCAAGACCGTCTCGCCGCAGCTCTACATCGCGGCCGGCATCTCCGGCGCCATCCAGCACCGGGCCGGCATGCAGACGGCGAAGACGATCATCGCCATCAACAAGGACCCGGAGGCCCCGATCTTCGAGCTCGCCGACTACGGCGTAGTGGGCGACCTCCACCAGGTCGTCCCCCAGCTCAC
Source organism: Nonomuraea salmonea (assembly GCF_042428605.1). Classification (NCBI taxonomy): domain Bacteria; kingdom Bacillati; phylum Actinomycetota; class Actinomycetes; order Streptosporangiales; family Streptosporangiaceae; genus Nonomuraea; species Nonomuraea salmonea. The sequence continues at coordinate 206 of NZ_JBHMCF010000064.1, read as the reverse complement.
CGAAGAAATCAAGAAGCGCAAGTAAGCGACCCACCGAAGGGGCCGGCACGACTTCCGGCCCCTTCCGCTTACCCGGAGAAAGGGGTACCGCGCCCCGCGCCTGACCACGATCAAGCCCGCGTGCCGCCCCCTCCGCGCCCCCACGATCCGTCGCCCTTCCGCCTCCGCGCGGCTGCGCTCCCGCGCCCCCTCCGGGCCTCCGCGCC
>NZ_JBHMCF010000063.1:0-6138 GCF_042428605.1 Nonomuraea salmonea | reverse complement strand
AGACGTCGGCCACGTTCGCCGCGCCGCCCGGCACCCCGGCCACGATCCGGTCGATGTCCGACTGGGACAGCTCCACCAGCGGGAGCATCTCGGGCGTGATCTCCGTGGCGTCGTCGGGGATGGCGTTGGGCGGCACCACGACCTGCTCGACCCCGGCCACCGCGGCGAGCCCCGCCACCGTCGGCGTCTGGAACAGCGCCCGCACCGACACCGCCACACCCCGCGCCCGAAGCCACTCCACCAGGGAGACGACCAGCAGCGAGTGGCCGCCCAAAGCGAAGAAGTCATCGTCGACCCCGACCCGCTCCAGCCCGAGCACGTGCGCGAACCCCTCGCACAGCAGCTCCTCGCGCGGGTCGGCCGGGCCGCGGCTGCCGACCGCGTACTCGGGCGCCGGCAGGGCCTTGCGGTCCAGCTTGTCGTTGGCGTTGAGGGGCAGCGCGTCGAGCGGGACCACGGCGGCGGGCACCATATGGGCGGGCAGCCGGACGGCGACGAAGCGCCGTACCGAGTCGGCGAGGCCGGCCGGGTCGCCGGCCGGGACGACGTACGCGACCAGCCGCTTGTCACCGGGCCGGTCCTCGCGGACGACGACAGCCGCCTGCGCGACGTCAGGATGCTCCAGCACCACGGCCTGGATCTCGCCCGGCTCGATGCGCATGCCGCGGATCTTCACCTGGTCGTCGGAGCGGCCGACGAACACCAGCTCGCCGTCCGCGTTCCACTTGGCCACGTCGCCGGTGCGGTACATGCGCTCGCCGGGGCCGCCGAAGGGGCAGGCCACGAACCGCTCGGCGGTCAGCCCGTGACGTCCCGCGTAGCCGCGGGCGAGGCCGGCGCCCGCGAGATACAGCTCGCCCGCCACCCCCACCGGGGCCGGGGCCAGCCATTCGTCCAGGACGTAGACCCGCGTGTTCGCGATGGGCCGGCCGATCGGCACCTCGGTCACGCCGGGCCGGCAGCGCCAGGCGACCGCGTCGATGGTGGTCTCCACCGGGCCGTAGCCGTTGTACATGGCGCGCCCTGGGCTCCACCGGTCCACCAGGGCGGGGGTCAGGGCCTCGCCTCCGACGTCCAGCACGACGCCGGGTGCGACGGAGCCCTCCTCCAGGCCGGCCAGCACCGCGGGCGACAGCACGGCGTGGGTCACCGCGTGCTCCGTCAGGAAGCTGGAGAGCGCGGATCCGGCGCGCCGGTCGGCGGGCACCACGACGAGGGTCGCGCCGGTCAGCAGCGCCAGCACCCATTCCAGGCCGAACTGGTCGAAGCCCACCGACGCGAACTGCAGGATGCGCGACCCCGGCCCGATGGGCTCCGGGTATCGCCTGGCCAGCGCGGTCGCGGTGTTGGCCAGGCCGCCGTGGGTGACGGCCACGCCCTTCGGACGGCCGGTCGAGCCCGAGGTGTAGATGACGTACGCCAGGTGCTCCGGCGACAGGGCGGCGCGCTCGTCCACGGGCAGGGGCGCGCCGGAGAGCGCCGCCACGTCAGGACCGTCGAGCCGCAGCACGGGGACGTCCTCGGGGACGAGCGCCGCCGTCTCGGCGCTCACCACGGTGGCGACCGGCGCCGCGTCGCGCAGCATCCACTCCACCCGGGCCGCCGGGTGGTCGGGGTCGACCAGCAGGTACGCGCCGCTCGCCTTCAGCACGCCGAGCACGGCGGTCAGCACGTCCACGCCCCTGCCGAGCACGACCGCCACCAGGGTCTCGGGGCCGACGCCGCGGGCGAGCAGCAGCCGGGCCAGCCGGTTCGCCCGCGCGTCCAGGTCGCCGTACGTCACCTCCTGCCCGTCGCACACCACGGCCACGTCGCCGGGCCGGGTCGCGGCCCTGGTCTCGAACCGTTCGACGACCAGCGCGGGGTCCACGTCCACGGCGGAGTCGTTCCAGTCGGTCAGCGTGCGGCGGCGCTCGTCCGCGCTGATCGCCTCGATCGCCGACAGCGGCCGGTCGGGGTCCTCGGCCAGCGCGGCGAGCACGAGGGCCCAGTGCTGAGCGAGCCGCGTGGTGGTGCCGGGTTCGAAGACGTCGGCGGCGGCCGTGACGGCGCCGCGCAGCCCTGCGGGGTCGCCGTGCTCGTCGTACGACTCCGCCACCAGCACGTCGAGATCGACCTTCGCGGCCGCGCCGGTCGCCGGCAGCCCGGCCGCGCGGACGCCCGGCAGGTCGAGCACGGCGTCGGCGTTGTTCTGCAGGGTCAGCATCACCTGGAACAGCGGGTGGCGGGACAGCGACCGCGACGGCGCCAGCTCCTCCACCAGCCGCTCGAACGGCACGTCCTGGTGGGCCAGCCCGGCCACGCTCGCCGCCCGCACCCGGCCCAGCACCTCACGGAACGTCGGATCCCCCGACAGGTCGGCCCGCAGCACCAGCGTGTTGACGAAGAAGCCGACCAGGTCGTCCAGCGCCTCGTCCGTGCGCCCGGCGTGCGCCGCGCCGATCGGGACGTCCCGGCCCGCGCCCAGCTTGGCCAGCAGCACCGCGAGCGCCGCCTGCACCACCATGAAGGTGGTCGCGCCCTCGGCCCGCGCCACCCGCGCCAGCCGGGCGTGCACGTCGGCGGGCACCTCGAAGGGCGCGAGATGGTCCTGGTGGCCGGGCAGGCCGGGGCGTGCGCGGTCGAAGGGCAGCGTCAGCTCCTCCGGTGCCCCGGCGAGCGTCTCCCGCCAGTAGGCGACCTGGCGGGACAGCAGGCTGCCCGGGTCGTCCTCGTCGCCCAGCAGGTCACGCTGCCACAGGGCGTAGTCGGCGTACTGGACGGGCAGCGGCTCCCAGGCCGGGGCCCGTCCCGCTTGGCGGGCTTCGTAGGCCGCCGACAGGTCCCTGGCCAGCGGCGCCATCGACCAGCCGTCCACGGCGATGTGGTGGGCGACGACGACGAGCACCTGCCTGCCGGGCGCGGTGCTCAGCAGCGACGCCCTGATCGGCGGCTCGGTGGTCAGGTCGAAGGTGTGGGCGCAGGCCCGGCCGATCGCGTCCTCGGCGTCCTGCGGCGCCACCTCGGCGACCGGCAGCTCCCACTCCAGCTCGTCCAGGTGGAGGACCCGCTGGTACGGCTCGCCGTCCGCGATCGGGTAGACCGTCCGCAGCACCTCGTGCCGGTCGAGCACGTCGCGGAAGGCCGCTTCCATCGCGGCGCGGTCGAGGTCGCCGATCAGGTCCAGAACGACGGGGATGTTGTAGGCGGGGCTCGGCCCTTCCAGCCGGTTGATGAACCACAGGCGGCGCTGGGCGTACGACAGGGGCACCCGCTCGGGACGCGCCCGCCCGGTCAGGGGCGCCCGCGCCGCGCGTGCCTCGTCCAGCCGTTCCATGAGCGCGGCCGGCGTCGGCGCGTCGAACAGTGTCCTGACGCTCACTTCGGCGCCGAGCGCGGTGCGGATCCTGCTGACCAGCCGCACCGCCAGCAGGGAGTGGCCGCCGACGGCGAAGAAGTCGTCGTCCATGCCGACCTCGGGCCGGCCGAGCACGTCCGCGAACGCCGCGCACAGCAGCTCCTCGCGGGGCCCGGACGGCCGCCGCCCCACGGGGCCTGTCGTTTCGGCGGGCAGCGCCCTGCGGTCGAGCTTGCCGTTGACGGTCAGCGGCAGCGACTCCAGCACCGTCACGGACGGCACCATGTAGTGGGGCAGGCGGCGGGCCGCGAACGCGCGTACCGACTCGGCCAGGCCCTCGCCCTCGGCGGCGGGCACCACGTAGGCGGCGAGCCGCCGGTCGCCGCGCTCGTCGTCGCGCGCGATCACCGCGGCCCGCGCCACGCCGGGATGCTCGGCGACGACGGCCTGCACCTCGCCCGGCTCGATCCGGAAGCCGCGGATCTTGACCTGGTCGTCGGCGCGTCCCAGGAACACCAGGTCGCCGTCCGTGGTCCATTTCGCGACGTCGCCCGTGCGGTACATGCGCTCGCCCACGCCGCCGAACGGGCAGGCCACGAACCGCTCCGCCGTCAGCGCCGGACGGTAGCCGCGGGCCAGGCCCGCGCCCGCCAGGTACAGCTCGCCCGCCGCGCCCACGGGGACCGGCCGCAGCCACCGGTCCAGCACGTACGCCCTGGTGTTCGCGATCGGCCGGCCGATCGGCACCTCGCCGACGCCGGGACGGCAGCGCCAGACCGTGGCGTCCACGGTGGTCTCGGTCGGGCCGTAGGTGTTGAACATGATCCGTCCCGCCGCCCAGCGGTCCACCACCTCGCGCGGGCACGCCTCGCCGCCCACTTCGATGACCATGTCCGGCGGGACGGCGTCCGGGTCCAGCCCGGCCAGCACCTGCGGCGGCAGCCACACGTGCGTCACCTGCTCCTCGGTCAGGAACGCCGCCAGCTCGGCCCCGGCCCTGCGGTCCTGCGGCACCACGACCAGCGTCGCGCCGGACACCAGCGCCACCGACCAGTCCGTACAGAAGATGTCGAACCCGGGCGAGGCGAACTGCGCCACCCGCGACGCGGGCCCGGTGCCCACGCACGCCACCGCGGCCTCCACCGTGTTGGCGAACGCGCCGTGCGGCACCACCACCGGCTTCGGCCGGCCCGTTGAGCCTGAGGTGTAGATGACGTAGGCGGGTTGTCGCGGCAGCGGGCGTTCCCGGAGCGGGGTGTCGGGCAGGGCGGCCAGCTCGGCCGCGACCGCCGGGGCGTCCAGCGCCACCACGGGGGCGTCCCCTGGCGTGTCCGCCCGTCCGACGACCACCACCGGCTCGGCGTCGGCCAGGATGCCGGCGATGCGGTCCGCGGGGTGGCTGACGTCGATGGACAGGTACGCGGCGCCCGCCTTGAGCACGCCGAGCACGGCCACGACGAGATCGATGCCGCGATCCAGCGCCACGCCGACGATCGACTCAGGGCCCGCGCCGCGCGCGATGAGCAGGCGGGCCAGCCGGTTCGCCCGCGCGTCCAGCTCGGCGTAGGTCACCTGCGTTCCTTCGCAGGTCACGGCCACCGCGTCGGGCGTCCGCGCGGCCTGCGCCTCGACGCCCGCGACGACCGAGGTCAGGTGGTTCTCCGCCGCCGTGTCGTTCCACTCGTCGAGCAGCCGGTGCCGCTCGTCCTCGTCCAGGACGCCGATCGACGCGAGCGGTGTGTCCGCGTCGGCGTGGACGAGGTTCTCGACGGCCGTGGCGAGCAGGGCGCCCACCGCGTGCGGGTCGATCGGCGGCACGACGTCGACCACCAGGCCGAGGGTGCGGCCGTCGTCGTCCACGGCCACGGAGAGGGGGAAGTTGTCGCGCTGCTGGGAGAAGGTGATGGTGATGCCGTCGAAGGTGTCGGTGGCCTGGTCGTCGGCGCTGTTGTGGCGGTAGTTGAACAGCGAGGTGAACAGCGGCGCGTCTCCTGGGACCCCGCTTGCCCGCTGCGCCACCGCGAGCGGGGCGTGCTCGTGGGCCAGGAGTTCGGCGAGCTGTCCGCGCATCGCGGTGATCGTCTGCGCGATCCCGACGTCACCGACCTGCACCCGGACCGGCAGCGTGTTGATGTAAGGCCCGGGCACGCGGTCGGCGCCGGCGCCCGCGTTCATGCGGCCGAACAGCACCGTCCCGAACACCACGTCATCACGGCCCGACACCGCCGCCAGCACCCGGGCCCACGCCACGTGCAGGACCGTCGCCGGGCTCACGCCGAGCTCGCGCGCCATCCGCCGGACGCCTCCCGCCACGTCGTCGGGGACCGGCACGCGTGCGCGCCGCGTGTCGTCGCTGCCGCCACGGACGTCCATGAGGCCGAACGGCGCGGTGGTCTCCTCGACGTCACCGAGCAGGCCGGCGAAGAAGCGCTCGTGCTCTTCGGCGCGCACGGCTCCCTTGGCCTGGGCGACGAAGTCGCGGAACGGCAGCGGCTCGGGCAGCTCGTCGCCACGCCCGTCCAGGAAGGCCGCCACCTCGCTCAGCACCACCTCCAAGCCCAGGTGGTCCTGCACCAGGTGATGCACCCGCACCAGAGCAAGCCAGCGGTCATCGTCCTGCGTCACGTGCACGTCGAGCAGCGGCGCGCGGCCCACGTCCATCGACAGGCCGACCGTGGCCACCAGATCGCCGGTGACCTCGGCCACGGGTAGCACCGCACGTCGCCACACCACCTGGACCGGCTCGGGGAGCCCTTCCCACCTCACCGCCGTGCGGAAGATGTCGTGCCGGTCGATCACCC
>NZ_JBHMCF010000062.1:0-28722 GCF_042428605.1 Nonomuraea salmonea | reverse complement strand
AAGTAATAACCGCCCACTCACCACCAGAAACGATCTTTACACACCTGAAGTGACAACCTCTGCTGGACCCGGCGGATCGTGCCGGGAGGCAGCGACAGGACGGGCGGGAATCGAATGATGTCCGATATGCAACGGCGTGTGGAGCGATGGCGGCAGCGCGATGGGGAACGGCGGGAGGCCAATGCCGCGGCCAACCTGGGCAGGCAGCACCCGTTCCCTGGGCGGTGGGTAAGTGCGGTGTCGCTGATCGGCGGGCCTCTACTGATCATGGCGGGGACGCTGCTGCGTTCGCCGTTTCACTTCTTCGTCCCGCAGCAGCTCATCGCCTACAGTCAGCACCCTGCGCTCATCACCGCCGCCTACACCTGCTTCGCGGCCGGGTTCATCATGCTGTGGCCGGGGGTCGTGACGCTGGCGCAGCGGATCGCCGCCACCAGTCCGCTATGGGGCATGTGGGGCGGATGTCTGGTGCTCGTGGGTCTGTTCACCAGAATCTTCCAGTTCGGGACCGATCACCTGGCCTTTCATCTCACCGACAGTCTCGGTCTGCGGACGATGCTCGACGGTGTCGACGCCTACTACACGGCTTGGGGCGAGACGCGGTGGCATCCGTTCAGGGCCATCTCGGGGCCGGCGTTCTTCGGCTGGGTCGTGCTGGCCGTCGGCGCCTATCGGTCCGGCGCCCTGGGGCTGGGGCGGTCGGTGGCGCTCGGTCTGATGGCGATGCTCGCGCTCGGGCCGCTCAAAGGCACCCAGATCCCGCAGTCCTTCCTCGCCGTGGGCGGTCTCTGCGTCGCCTTCATCCCCCTGGGGTTCTCGCTGCTGCGGGCCGGGCCGCCGCCGACCAGGCGTGCTCTGGTCTGGATCGCAGTTCTCGCTGTCGTGTACGTCCTCATGACGGCTTACGGGCCGAAGGGGTGATGGTCGGCGAACAGGTCCGGGCGCTGGAGGGGGATGCCGTGGCCGCAGTCCGGTACGGTGATCAGCCGGCTGCCGGGGGCGGCGGAGTGGATGGCACGGGCGGAGGCGTGCATCAACCCGCGCTCGCGCTCCCCCACCATCACCAGCGCCGGATTCTTGAACTCGGACCATCCGGCGGGAAGGGTGAAGCGGATGTTCTCGCCGACGCTCGCGAGCAGGGTCGCCCGGCTCGTACGCGCGCTGTCACGGACGTAGTCGGCCAGCAGCTCGTCCGGGATGAACAACTGCTTGGCCTGCAGCTTCGCGAACCACTCCTGCCTGGCGAGCGGCGCGGTGGCGGCGAGGAGCCCCAGCGTCGCCCCGGGGAACCGCAGCGGCTTCGCCTGCGCGCTCACCACGAGGGCACTGGTGACGAGGTCGGGACGGGTCGCGGCGAGCAGGATCGTGAGCTGCGCGCCCAGGGAGAAGCCGGCGACCGTGGCGCCGTGCGGAGCGCGTTCCTCCAGGACTTTCACCAGGGCCTGAGCGGTGGACTCGTGTGACCGGTACGGCTCTGCCGCGCTGTTCCCATGGCCGGGAAGGTCGGGGACGATGATGCGGGCCTTCGCGCCGAGCCGCTCCGCCACGGGCCGCCACATCCATCCCGCGACCCCGCCGCCGTGCAGTAACAGAAGGGGCGGTGCCTGCGCGTTTCCGACCTCATCGACGTACATGTCCCCATCCTTTCACCGACGAGGAACCCGTACTGTGGAGCGATGACTCACGCCCTGGCCCCGTTCGTGGTGGCGTTGAGCCCGTACGAGCTGGGCCCGAGCGCGCACCGCGGGCTGCCCTCGTCCACGATCACCGTCACCATCCCGGAGTCGGACGCGGTCGAGATCGCCTGGCTAGAGCGGCCGCAACCACCGCAGCGGTTCAGCGCCGCCGTCGCCGGGCTGCACCTGGACGCCGCCGAGCTGCGGCAGCAGGGCGGCACGCGTGGCGTCTGGCTCACGCTCAGCCCGCTGGGAGCCGGAGCACTGCTGGGCGTACCGGCGTCGGAGCTGAGCGGGCAGATCGCGGACCTCGCGGACGTGTCCCCGGCGATGGCGCACCTGCCCGAGCAACTGGCCGCCTGCCGCTCGTGGCCGCAACGCCGCACCCTGGTAGAGAACGCCCTGCTCACCGGCTGGGCCCGGCACCAAAGGCACGCCGACGGGCGGGATCTAGCCGCGCTGAAGGCGCTGTCCAGCACCGCGAGGGTGGAAGAGGCAGCCGGCCTCCTGGGATGCTCCCGCCGCCACCTGAGCAGTACGGTCCGCGCCGCTCTGGGTGTGACGCCGAAGGAGTACCAACGGCTCCTGCGCTTCGAAACCGCACGCGGCGCGCTCGCAACGGCCGCCCGCACTGAAACGATCAGCCTGGCGACGATCGCCGCGCAGTCAGGCTTCGCCGACCAGGCACACTTCACGCGGGAGTGGCGCGCCATGGCCGGATGCACCCCGACGGAGTGGCTCCGCACCGAAGGCTTGGCCGCCTGACGATGCACCAGCCCTACCAGGTCCGTGGAAGGCGGGTTCGCCGAGGAGCGTTCCCAAATCTTCAAGACCCTGATCCGGACCGCGAGGACGATGGACGCATGATGCTCTCTCCACGTCTCATCGTCCCCGACCCCGTTCGTGCCTCCGCCTTCTACCAGGCGGCCCTGGGGGCGGAGCAGGTGTTCGCCGCTCCCCCGGCCGAGGACGGCCGGCCGAGCATGATCGAGCACCGCGTCAAGGGGGGATCGTTTCGGGTGTCGCCGGCCGTGCGGGCCTGGGGGTGGCGATCACCCGAAGACCTCGGCGGCTCGCCGGTTCTCATTGAGGTCGAGATCGAGGATGCGGACGCCGTGGGCGAGCGGATGATCGCTCACGGCGCCGAGGTGGTCGTTCCGATCGAGAATCGCCCCTACGGGAAACGGTCGGGCCGGATCCGGGACCCGTTCGGGCATCTGTGGATCATCACCGGTCACCTACGCTGAGCCGGCCGTGGCGGTGGCCAGGGCGGCGCACACCTCGGTCGCCATCACTGCGCTGAGCTGCGCCGACAGGGAGACCTTGGGCCCGGGTGGCCGGTTCCAGTCCTGACTGGCCAGCAGGAGCCCGTCGCGGACGCACGAGCCCCACAACCGTTCGGTGCTGTCCAGCAGGAAGTCGCGGACGTCGGGTACGTCGTGCACCGAGACCAGCAGGTGGGCGTACCGGTAATAGATGCCCTTGAACAGGCCCTCGTCGCCGCCGTCCCCCTCGTCGGCGAAGACGCCGTCGGAGGCCAGCTCGGTGATCGCGGTCTCGGCCGTGCGGGCGGCGCGGGCGAGGTGGTCGTCCTTGTCGAGGGCCTGGGCGAGCTCGACGCACGCGCCGACGTACAGACCCTGGTTGTACGTGAAGCGCCAGTGCACGTCGATGGCGTGGTCCTCCTGCCGGTTGACGCCGTCCTCGACGAACCCGTCGGGCCGCACCAGCGCGCCCTCCAGCCAGTCCATCGTCCTGACCGCCCACTCGAGGTAGCGGGCCTCGCCGGTGGCGCGGTGCAGCCGGGCCGACAGGATGACGAACGGCGCGTTGGCGGGTGTGTTCTTGTAGTACGGCTGCTGGACGCGCCAGGCGATGCCGCCGCCCTCGTGGTCGTTCCAGCCGTGGTCGAGCACGTGCTGCCAGATCATGACGGCGTCCCCGCGCAGGTCGGCGGAGCCGGTGGCCTCGGCGAGGCGGAGGGTGGCGAGCGCGAGCCAGAGCATGTCGTCGAAGTAGTCGTTGAACAGCGCGCCGCCGTTGCGGCGGCGGAGGCCGGCCAGGATGGCGGTGGCCTGGTCGAGCCGGGCCGGGTCCGACGAGCGACGGTAGGCGTCGATCCGGACGTCCATGGCGTGCGCGAGCCACCAGTAGTTGAAGACGTCGTCGTCGCCCGGCTCCAGCGGGTGCCAGTTGTGGAAGAGCTGGTCGCCGGGAGCGGCGAAGTAGTGGTCGAGGCTGCGCTGAGCCAGCTCGGCGCGGTCGTTCCAGAGGGCAGGGGGCGTCACAGGTCCTCCGTGGTTCAGCTGGGCTCGACGATCGAGAAGGGGACGATGGAGCGCGGCGGCACCGGCTCGCCGCGCATCTGGGCGAGCAGCAGGTCCACCGCCTGCCGGCCCATCTCCCGCTGGTCCTGGCGTACGTGCAGGAATTCCGGCCCGGCGATCGGGTCGAGCGGCGAGTCGAAGCAGGCGATCAGGGGGCGCGGCGAGGCGCCGGCGATGGCCCGGCTCATGACGCGGGCCAGGTTGTACTCGCACACGACGAACGCGGTCACCTCGGGCTCGCCGGCCTGGAAGGCGCGGATGCGTTCGACGTCGGCGACCACGTTCTCCTGGGTGAACGCGCCGGGCAGCGTGCTGGACAGGCCGGTCAGCTGGCGCGCGTTGTCGAGGGACAGGCCGCGCCCGGCGAAGGCGGCGCGGAAGCCTTCGAGCCGTTCCTCGATGCTGGAGGTGTTCTCCGGCGGCGGCGAGACGAACGCGACCTGCCGGTGCCCCTGGTCGAGCACGCGCTCGGTCAGCGCCCGCGCGGCGGCCACGTTGTCGGTGTGCACGGCGCACACCTGGATGCCGGCGAGATAGCGGTCGACGAGGACGAGCGGGTAGCCGTCGAGGATGGTACGCAGCAGCCCGGCGTTGTAGTACTCCCCGTGCACGGGGAAGACGATCAGCCCTTCGGCGAGCCCGGCGTCGACCATCGACTCGATGGCCTTCTCCTCCTCTTCCTGGCTGCCGCGGGTGCGCTTGATGACCAGCGTGATGCCGCGCTCGGCGCAGCGCTCCTCCACCGCGCAGAGCAACTCGAGCCCGTACGCCTCGGACGCGTCCGGATAGATCATGGCGATCGTCCCCGGCACCCGCTCGCCTTCCTGGACCGCCGCGCCGGCCGGGGAGAGCACCAGGGCGTCGAGGTCGGGCGGCTGCTGGGCCACGAACGAGCCCTTGCCGCGGATCCGGTGCACGACACCGGCCTGGCGCAGCACCTCCAGCGCCTTCTTCGAGGTGATCCGGCTGACCTCGAACCGCTCAGCCAGCTCCATCTCCGAGGGGACGCGGTCGCCGGGAGCCAGGGCTCCCCGCCGGAGCTCGTCCAGGAGGTAATCGATGATCCGCTCGTACAGGAGCGGGCCTCTCGCAGCCACTCTTCCCCTTCACCACTTGGTATGTCACCGTATCTAGGTATATATCATCTCATAGTTGATACATCAAACATATTGACTTATGACAACTTGATTCCTACGTTTCCCTCAGATGACATCTCACGCACCTCACGAAGGGAAACGCGTGAACGCCGTCCCCACTGTGCTGCTCGACGTCGCCGACCAGGTACGCACGCTGCTGGCGCCCCGGTTCCCCGATGCCGCCGCCATGTTCCGGCAGTGCTTCCTCAACACGCTGGAGACCACGGTCAAACGGCTCCCTGACGGGACCACGTTCGTGCTGACCGGCGACATCCCGGCCATGTGGCTGCGCGACTCGGCCGCCCAGATCGAGCCGTACGTCCGGCACGCCGCCGCGGACGACGACCTGCGGGCCATGGTCCGCGGGGTGATCCGCAGGCACGCACGCTACGTCGCGCTCGACCCGTACGCCAACGCCTTCAACGAGACCCCCGACGGCCAGGGCCACCAGGACGACCACACCGAGCTGACCCCCTGGGTCTGGGAGCGCAAGTGGGAGCTCGACTCCCTGTGCCACCCGCTCAGGCTGCTGCACCTCTACTGGACGGCCACCGGCGACACCGAGGTCTTCGACGAGGACGTGCACCGCATGCTCGCCGTCGCGGTCGCCACCATGCGCGCCGAGCAGCACCCCGACAGTTCCCCCTACAGCTTCGAACGCCCGCACCCCGAGCAGCCCACGGACACGCTCGTCAACGAAGGACGCGGCCCCGCGTGCGGCTACACGGGCATGGTCCGCTCGGCGTTCCGGCCCAGCGACGACGCCTGCACCCACGGCTTCCTCGTCCCGGCCAACATGTTCGCGGTCGCCGTGCTCGGCCACGTCGCGGCCTTCGCCCGCGACTTCTACGCCGACCAGGCACTCGCCGACGACGCCGCCGCGCTGCGCGCCCAGATCGAGGACGGCATCCGCCGGTACGCGATCGTCGACCATCCGCGCCACGGCCCGATCTACGCGTACGAGACCGACGGCCTCGGCAACCACCTGCTGATGGACGACGCGAACGTCCCGAGCCTGCTGTCCATCCCCTACCTGGGCTACCGCCCGGCCACGGACCCGACGTACCGCAACACCAGGGCCTTCGTGCTCAGCGCGGGCAACCCGTACTACAGCGAGGGCCGGCACGCCCGCGGCGTCGGCAGCCCGCACACCAAGCCAGGCCAGGTCTGGCCGATGTCGCTGGCCATGCAGGGCCTGACCAGCACCGACGCGGCCGAGCAGGCGGAGCTGCTGACCATGCTCGCCGCCACCACGGCCGGCACCGGCTACATCCACGAGAGCTTCGACCCCGACGACCCCGGCGTGTTCACCCGCCCCTGGTTCGGCTGGGCCAACAGCCTGTACGCGCAGTTCGCCATGGAGGTGGCGTTGCCATGACCCAGACGCTCGCCGGCCCGCCCGCGGTCGGCGGCCGGGCCTCCCCCGGCCACGCCAAGCCCGGGCGCTCGCTGCTGTCGCGGCACCAGGCGCGGGCCGGGATCCTGTTCGCGACGCCGCCGATGGTGCTGTTCGTCATCTTCACCGTGCTGCCCGTGGCCGGCGCGCTCGGCCTGAGCTTCACCAGCTACGACGTGTTCACGCCGCCGTCGTGGGCCGGCCTGGAGAACTACGCCAGGCTGATGGAGGACACCACGTTCTTCGTCACGCTCAAGAACATCCTGTTCTACTGCGTGATGTTCGTGCCGCTGATGATCGCCGCCTCGCTGCTGCTCGCGGTGGCGCTCAACAGCAGGCTGCCGGCGATGGGCGTCTTCCGCACCATCTACTACATCCCCGTCGTGACCTCGCCGGTGGCCGCCGCGACCGTGTGGACGTGGATGCTCAACAGCCACTACGGCCCGATCAACGAGATCCTCGGTTTCTTCGGCATCCAGGGCCCGGCGTGGGTGGGCGACAGCAGCACGGCCATGGTCTCGATCGTGCTGGTCACGCTCTGGCAGGGCGTCGGCTCCAACATGCTGATCTACCTCGCCGGGCTGCAGAACATCCCGGCCCACCTGTACGAGGCCGCCGCGCTCGACGGCGCCGGCCGGTGGGCGACGTTCGCCCACGTCACCTGGCCGCAGCTGCGGCTGACCACGCTGTTCGTCACGACGCTGTCGCTGATCGGCGCCTTCCAGCTGTTCGACCAGGCGTACGTGATGACCAAGGGCGGCCCCGGCAACTCGACGCTCACGCCCGTCTACCAGATCTACGAGACCGCCTTCAACCGGCTGCAGATGGGCTACGCCTCGGCGCAGGCGTTCACGCTGTTCCTCATCATCGTGGCGGTCACCGTGATCAACATGCGGATCAACCGGAGTGACGAGACATGACCATCACCAGGCGGATCAGGATCGCCCTGTTCTACGGGGTGCTCACCGTGGTCGGGGCGTTCATGCTGCTGCCGTTCCTGTGGTCGCTGAGCACGTCGCTCAAGCCGGACGACGAGATCATCGCGCTGCCGATCAAGTGGCTGCCCAGCTCGATCACCTTCGAGCACTACTGGACGGCGTTCACCGCGGTGCCGTTCGCCCGGCACTTCGCCAACTCGATGCTGCTGGCCGTGGCGGGAGTGGTCACCAACCTGCTGCTCGGGGCGATGGCCGGGTACGCCTTCGCGCGGCTGCCGTTCCGTGGCAGCAAGGTGCTGTTCCGGCTGCTGCTGGGGTCGATGATGGTGCCGGCCGTGGTGACGCTGGTGCCGTCGTTCGTCATCGTCCGCAGCATGCCGCTCGCGGGCGGCAACGACCTCGCCGGGCAGGGCGGCATCGGGCTGCTCAACACGTACTGGGCGGTGATCCTGCCGGGCGCGGTCGGCGCGTTCGCGGTGTTCATGATGCGGCAGTTCTTCCTGTCCCTGCCCAAGGACCTCGGCGAGGCGGCCCGCGTGGACGGCTGCCCCGAGTTCCGCATCTTCTGGAAGATCTACCTGCCGCTGTGCCGGCCCGCGCTGGCCACGCTCGCGGTGTTCACGTTCGTCGCGGGCTGGAACGGCTTCCTCTGGCCGCTGATCGTGCTCAACGACCCCGACATGAACACCATCCAGATGAGCCTGGCCGCCTTCTCCTTCAACCGGCAGACCGACTACGGGCCGCTCATGGCCGGATCCATCGTCGCGATGGCGCCCACGCTCCTGCTGTTCGCCTTCGCGCAGCGCCACCTCACCCGGGGTCTGGCCTTCACCGGCTCCGGCCTGCAATGACATGACTCTCACGAAAGGAATGAGCCGCCGATGCACGCGACCCTGACCAGGCGGCTGGCGGCCGCCGCCCTCGCCGTCGCGACGGTGATCACCACCGGCTGCGCCTCCTCCGGCACCACCTCCTCCTCAGCGGACGGCGTCATCAAGCTGAAGTTCTGGGGCGACTGGTCGGGGGAAGGCGAGCAGCAGTTCAGGACGATGACCGCGGCCTTCAACAAGACCCACCCCAAGATCCAGGTCGAGTACGTCGTCCAGGAGGACATCCTCACCAAGTTCCTCACCGCCTCCACCTCGGGCCAGGCCCCCGACGTGATGTTCTGGGACCGCTGGCGCACCGCGAGCTACGCACCCAAGAACGTGCTGCTCCCGCTCGACGACCTGCTCAAGAAGGACGGCATCCCCAAGGAGCGCTTCTACGGCGAGGCCGTACGCGAGCTCACCCACGACGGCAAGCTGTACGGCCTGCCGCTCACGGTCGACGCCCGCGCGCTGTTCTACAACAAGGCCCATCTCAAGGAGGCCGGCATCCAGCCGCCGCGCACCTGGGACGAGCTGGAGAAGGCCGCGGTCAAGCTGACCAGGCGCGAGGACGGCAAGCTCGTACGGGCCGGGCTGTCCATGGACGACACCGGCCTGTTCAGCATGTACCTGCGCCAGGCCGGCGGCCAGATGGTCACCGACGACTGCTCCAGCACCGCCTTCAACGGCCCCCAGGGCCTGCGGACGCTCGACCTGTGGAGCCGGATGATCAAGGCGGGCGTCTACCAGAGCGGCTTCGAGAAGGGGCTCGGCGAGGGCACCGACGCCTTCGCCACCGGCAAGGTCTCCATGATCCTGACCGGGCCGTGGAACATCACCACGTACAAGAAGTACGGCAAGGACCTCGACTTCGGCATCGTGCCGCCGCCCAGCGGCCCGCAGGGCGACCAGGCCAGCCTCATGGGCGGCTTCGGCCTGGTGATCCCGCGCGCCGGCAAGCAGCAGGACGCGGCATGGGAGTTCGTCAAGTGGTGGACGGCCGAGAAGGACAACGCCATGTTGTGGGCCAAGACCAGCCTGAACATCCCCGGCAACGTCGAGGCCGCGCAGGATCCGTTCTTCTCCGGCGACCCGTTCTGGAAGCCCGTCATCGACACGCTGCAGTACGCCAAGATCCGTCCCGCCTGCGCCGGCTACCCGCCGATGGAGGAGGAGGCGGTCATCCCGAACCTCCAGCTCTTCATGGAGGGCAAGGTCAGCGCACAACAGGCCCTCGCCCAGGCACAGCAGCAGGGCGACCGGGTCCTGAAGGACAACAACCTCAACTAAGGAAGCGCCGGTGAGATCACGACTCGCGGCTGCCTGTGTCCTGTTGTCGGCAGCTCTCGTCCAACCCGTCCTGCCCGCTCAAGCCGCCGTCCGGCACGTCCCCGCGGACGCCGACGCCGCCATGCGGGCCTTCGTCACGACCTTCTGGGACCCGGCGAAGAAATACTTCTACACCAACAGCGACCGCCGCATCCACGAGCACGCGCACGGCCCGGAGGGCGGCCTCTACACCGACTTCTGGTGGGAGGCGCAGCTGTGGGAGCTGGTGATGGACGCCTACGAGCGGACCCGCAGCGCCGAGTACCGCCGCATGATCGACGACGTCTACGCCGGTTTCGTCGCCGCCTATCCGGAGTTCGAGAACGACTTCAACGACGATCTCGGCTGGTGGGCGCTGGCGAGCGCGCGGGCGTACGAGATCACCCGCGACGCCAGGTACCTCAACCGGTCGCGGGAGCTGTTCGACCGCATCTGGGCCTTCCACGACTCGACGTACGGCGGCGGCATCTGGTGGCGCAGGAGCGTGCGCGACCAGAAGAACGTCGCCACCAACGCCCCCGCCGCGCTCACCGCCACCAAGCTCTACGCCGCCACCGGCGACGCGAGCTACCTGGAGCGGGCGCGCGGCCTGTTCGCCTGGATCAAGGCCAACCTCCAGGACAACGGCCACGTGTACGACCACCTGGAGGGCTCCGGCACCCTCGTCAAATGGGACTTCAGCTACAACTTCGGCACCTACATCAGCGCCGCCGCCGCGCTGCACAAGGCGACCGGCGCCGCGTCCTACCTGGCCGACGCCCGCGCGGCGGCCGACTGGGTCACCACTTACCTCACCAACGGCGGCACGGTGATGCAGGAGGGCGTCAACGACGGCGGCGGGTTCAAGGCGCGGCTGATCCGCGGGCTCAACACGCTCGTCAAGGAGCACGGCCAGCGCCGGTACCTGCCGTTCCTGCAGCGCAACGCCACCCAGGCGTGGCAGCACCGCCGCAGGTCGGACAACCTGGTGGGGCCTGACTGGTCGGCGCCGGCGCCGAGCACGTACCTGCAGAGCCTGACCGCGGCCGCCGCCGTCAGCACGCTGCAGATCGTCCAGCCGGACGGCAACGCCGGGCTCCAGCCGGAGAACGGCGTCTACGAGGCCGAGAACGCGGTGCCGGCCGGCATCGGCGGCGAGAGCAGCCAGCCCGGCTACAGCGGCCGCGGCTACCTGGCCGGCTGGAACAGCTCAGGACAGACGCTCACCTTCCACGTGAACGTCGCCTCCGCCGGGGCGCACAAGCTGACCTTCCGGTACGCCGCGGGGGCGGGCGACGCCACCCGCCGCGTCCTCGTGAACGGCGCTCAGGTCGCCGCCGGCCAGCCGTTCCCGTCCACCGGCGGCTGGGGTACGTGGAGCACGGCCGTGCTGGACGGCGTCACCCTCGCGCGGGGATACAACATGATCCGGCTCGAGATGGGCTCGAACTTCCTCAACCTCGACCGGCTCGACCTCTCCGGGCCGACCTCGTGAAAGACGGTCACGCGCCCGGCGTCGCGCTCGGGGCGACGATTCATTCGGGTGGGCAGGTGGTGCCCGGCTTGGCCGGCCTCAGGTCGGTCAGGTACGCGGTGGCGTGCTGGATGGGGCACTTCTTGCCCGACAGGTACATGACATGGCCGGGCCCGTCGTAGCCGACGGTCACTGATCCCGGGATCATCCTGGTGAAGCTCTCGGTCAGTACGTAGTCGCCCCACGTGCTGCCGACTCCCAGGAACGGCGGCAGACCGCGAGTCGGCAGCGGGCGGGACGGGTTGGCGACCGGTAGCGGCCAACCGGTGCATCCGAGCGCGTCGAATGCGGCTCCCCCGAAGTTCGGCGAGATCTTCCGCGCCTGACGGCGGAACTTCTGCAGCTGCGCGTAGCTGCGGTAGCCACGGTCATCCGCGCAGGTCATCGCCAGCGCTCCGGGCGCGGCCCAGATCCGCGCGTTGCCGAGAGCGAAATCGGCGAAACCGGACCCGTCCCCGTTTCGAGCCTTGTCGACCGCCGCGGCGAAGGCGAGCCACCGCGAGCTGTCCGGTCCGGGGTCGCCGATGAAGCCGAAACTCCGCAGATGCCATCCGGTCAGCTTCCCCTTGCCGAACTCGGACGACGTGACCGGGATCGGCCTGCGATCGGCGTCTCGAATGAGCTTGTGCCAGACGGCCCCGGCGTCCTGTCCGTGCAACGCGCAGGCGGGAGTGTCCGCACACCATGTGGTGAATCGGGTGAAGACACGTTCCAGGACGGGCAGGGTCCGTAGCGTCTGGTCGGGCCAGCCGTCGACCTGGTTGATCGTGCCGTCGAGATACATGGCGCGGATGCGCTGCGGGAACAGCCGGGCATAGGCGCCGGCGGCCACTCCTCCGTAGGAGCTGGCCATGAAGCTCAGCTTCTTCTCGTCCAGGGCCTCGCGAACCGCTTCCATGTCCCTGGCCACCGACAGAGAGTCCATGTGGGCGAACAGGCCGGTCTTGTCCGCGCTCTGGCAGGCTTCGAAGGCTTTGGTCATCGCTGCGGCCAAGGCCTCGTACTGCTTGCGGCTCTGGGGCTCGAACAGTGACGTTCCAGGCTGCATGCAGGACGAGGGCATCTGATCACGCCACACGGTGGTGCGCGGCTTGTAGGCGACGAGGTCGAACCTGCGCCGCAGTTCGGTGAGGTCGGCCGCGGCGCGCTTCAGGTCCTCGATCCCGCTGACCCCGGGACCGCCGGGGATGCCCAGCACGCTGCCGATCCGGTGCGCGGGCTCTGTGGCGGGCAGCCGGGCCAGGTCCAGTTCGACCTTCGGCCCGTCCGGCTTGGCCCAGTTCACGGGTACCTCGATCGCAGCGCACTGCATGCCCGCCGGTATGCCCTGGCCGGCGCAGTCCCGCCAGGTCGGCCGCGCGTCCTGAGCGGCGGAGGCCGCCGGGGTGATTCCCGCGAGCGCCGCCACCATCACACCGATGACCAGCCCTCTGGTCCTGCCGCGTCTGCGCCGCTGTTTGGTCGTCATCATGGTGATGACTCTGATGACACCGGCCCGATGCCCACCACCGGGACGTCCTCCGTGTTGGTTTCGGGATGTCCCCCACGGGCTGTCCGGGTGTTCTCGCGCGAGTGTGTCCGTCAGGCTGGACGGCGTGCGGCGTCTGGCGAGGAGGAGCGTGGACAGGCAAGCAGGGAGGTGGCGTGTGCTGATCGCTGCTCCGGTGCGGGAGCGGTCGCAGCGTGAGCTCGCCTATGTGCTGATGGTGCCGTTCATGGTGGGAGCCGGCCTGGTCCATCTCGTTCTCGTGCTGCTGAGCGTCATCCTGACGGTGAATGTCGTCGGAGTGCCGATGCTGGCCCTGAGCGTGATGGCGGCCAGAGGGCTCGGCACGGCCAATCGACGGCTGGCACAAGCGTGGGCCGGGGTGCGGGTGCCCGATCCAGGCCCGTTCCGTGCCGGCCCGGGCCTGCTGAACCGGCTCGGCGCGGCGCTCGGTGACGTGACGGGATGGCGCGCCGTCATCCATGGCCTGCTCCGGCTGCCGGCGGCCGGGCTCGCCTGCGCGGCCGCCGCCGGGTTGTGGGGAGGCGGACTGCTCCTGCTCGGCTGTCCCCTGTGGGGGCAGTTCTCCGCCTTGGCGCACCTGTCGCCCCCCGGGTGGCCGGTTGCGGCGCCGGCGAGCGCCGCCGGACTGGCGCTGCTGCTCCTCGCCCCAAAGGGCGTCCACCTCGCCCTGGCCCCCGAGCGCATGCTCGCCCGTACGCTGCTCGGGCCCGCGCCGGGCGAGACCCGGATCCGCCGGCTGGAGCAGGCACGGGCGCTGGCCGCAGAGGACGCGATGGCCAGGCTCCGCCGGATCGAGCGAGACCTGCACGACGGGACGGCGGCACGGCTGGTGACGCTGGCCATGAGCCTGGGCATGGCTCAGGACGAGCTCGAGCAGGCCGATGAGTCCGAACGGCTCCAGCGTGCCCGCGTCCTTGTCGACAGCGCGCACCGCAGCGCCAAGGAGACCGTGGCCGAGCTGCGTGACCTGATCCGCGGCATCCACCCGCCGGCACTCGACCAAGGGCTGGAGGTCGCCCTGGCCACGCTCACCGCACGCAGCCCGATCCCCGCCCGGTTCGAAGCCGACCTGGCCGAGCGACCGGCTCCGGTCATCGAGGCCATCGCCTACTTCTGCACGACGGAACTGCTCGCCAACGTGGTCAAACACAGCGGCGCCAGCCACGCCGCCGTCGAGGTACGGGCGCACGATGGACTGCTGACCCTGCGGGTACGCGACGACGGCACCGGCGGCGCGGCGATCGGCACCGGATCCGGACTGGGCGGACTGGCCGCCCGGGTCCAGACGTTGGACGGCATGATCGACATCCACAGCCCGGCCGGAGGACCTACGGTGATCACCGTCGAACTCCCCCTGCACATCTGAACGGAGCAGCGCATGCGCATCGTGATCGCCGAGGACGCCGTGATGCTCCGGGAGGGCCTGTGCATGCTGCTCACCTCCCGCGACCACGAGGTGGTGGCCGCCGTGGGCGATGGCGACGCGCTGCTGGCCGCCGTGGCGGAACACGGTCCCGACATCGCCGTGGTCGACGTACGCATGCCGCCTTCCCACACCGACGAGGGCCTGCGGGCCGCGATCCAGATTCGCCGCGCTCACCCAGAGGTGGGCGTGCTGGTGTTCTCCCAGTACATCGAGACGCGTTACGCGACGCAGTTGCTCGCCGGCGGCGCCCATGGCGTGGGATACCTGCTGAAGGAGCGCGTGGCCGACGTCAAGGACTTCCTGGCCGCGCTCGACCAGATCGCGGCCGGACAGACCGTCCTCGATCCCGAGGTCGTCACCCAGATCATGGGCGCCAGCCGCCGCGCGGCGACCCTGGACGCGCTCACCCCGAGGGAACGCGAGGTGCTGGCCATGATGGCGGAGGGACGTTCCAACAACTCCATCGCCGCCGCGCTGTTCCTGTCGTACGGCTCGGTGGAGAAGCACGTGACGCAGATCTTCACCAAACTCGGCCTGTCCCCGTCGGACAACGACCACCGCCGGGTACTCGCCGTCCTGCGTTACCTGCAGGCCTGACCATCCCACCCGCGGCTTGGCGGGCATACTCCGCGCATACCGGCGATCTTTAGCCTTTCAGGCGTTGTTCCGCGCAGCGGAGCACCGCACTTTCACATCGACTGGCAAAGGATCACTCATGCCGAAGTTCTCCGCCCCGAAGGCGCTCGTCACGGTCATCGGGGTCGCCGCCGCCCTCAGCGTCATGGCGCCCGCGACGACCGCCTCAGCCGCCTCGGCCGGGTGCCGCATCGCGTCGGGCAAGATCAGCACCAAGGACGGCAACGTCAGCTACCGGCTGGAGCTCTGCACCAACGGCTTCGGCAAGGGAAGCGGCACCGTGCGGGACACCAAGAGCGACATCTGGACGTCCGTCGTCGAGGTCTCCTTCAAGAAGAAGAACGGCGACGAGATCGACGGCGGCTACAAGGAGGCCGGGCGGAAGAAGGGCACGAAGGACTTCAGCTTCTCCACCAGCCGCACCAACCTCGACCGCATCACCATCAGGGCCAAGCGCTGCATGCCGAGCACGATCGTCTGCAACAACACCAAGACCTTCACGCTCTACCCCTGACCTGAGCCCCCGGTCCCGTGGCTGCCGACGGGGCCGGGCCGCACGCTCTGACGCCGCCGGTCACGTGCCGGGACGCACCAGGCCGCTCTCGTAGGCGAGGATGACCAGCTGGACCCGGTCGCGGACGTTCAGCTTGGCGATGGCCCTGGTGATGTGGGTCTTGGCGGTGAGCGGGCTGATGACGAGGCGTTCGGCGATCTCGCCGTTGGACAGGCCGAGCGCCACGAGCCTGACCGCCTCCAGCTCCCGCGAGGTCAGAGCGGCCAGCCGCCGGTCCGCGCCGGGCGCCGCGACCTGCCGGTGGGCGAACTGCTCGATGACGCGCCGCGTCACGCCCGGCGACAGCAGCGCGTCTCCCCCGGCGACGGCGGCCACCGCGCGGCGCAGGTCGGCGGGCTCGACCTCTTTGGTGAGGAAGCCGCTGGCCCCGGCGCGCAGGGCGGCGAAGACGTGCTCGTCGGTGTCGAACGTGGTGAGGATGATGACCCGGCAGCCCGACGTGGCCGGGTCGGTGACGATGCGGCGGGTGGCCGTGATGCCGTCGGTGCCCGGCATGCGGATGTCCATGAGGATCACGTCGGGGCGGGTGCGCGCGGCCAGGCGTACGGTCTCCTCGCCGTCCTGGGCCTCGCCGACGACCGTGATGTCCCGCGAACGGGCCAGCAGGCTGCGGAAACCGGCCCGTACGAGGGCCTGGTCGTCGGCGAGCAGCACCGTGATCGTCATGCCGTCGAGCCTGCCACAGGAAGCTCGGCCCGTACGGCGAAGCCGCCCCCGGGGACGGGCCCGGCGGTGAGCGCGCCCCCGAGTGCGCTCACCCGCTCGCGCATGCCGGCCAGGCCGTGGCCTTCGGCGATCTCGGCGCCGTCCGGGACGCCGCGGCCGTCGTCGGCGACCTCGACGGTGATCGCGTGCGGCCGGTAGCCGATCGTCACCGTGGCCGAGCCCGCCTCCGCGTGCTTGAGGGTGTTGGCGAGCGACTCCTGCACGATGCGGTGCACGGCGATGGCGGTCACGGCGGGGACGTCCGTACGGTCACCGTCCTCGTCGAGACGCACGTCGAGCCCGCCCGCGCGGGCGTCGGCGATGAGCAGGTCCAGGGAGGCCAGGTCCGCCTGGGGCGCGGTGCCCTCCGGGCTGTCGCGCAGGATCGTGATGAGGGAGCGCAGGTCGGCCATCGCCCGGTTCCTGACGTCCTTGGCCACGCGCAGCGCGGCGGCGGCCTCCTCCGGGTCCTCCTCCAGGACGTCGGCGGCGACGTTGAGCTGCACGCCGACGACGGCCAGCGTGTGCGCGATGACGTCGTGGACCTCGTGCGAGACGCGCAGCCGTTCCTCGGCGGCGTGCGCGCGGCGGTCGGTCTCGCGCAGCCGCTCGCGCCAGCGCAGCGCGGCGGCGTAGGTGAGGCCCGCGGCGATGAGCAGCGCCAGCAGCACTCCTTCGCCCGCGACGTGGATGACGTAGCGGGCCAGGTTCCGGTCGATGATGACGCGCGCGTCGAACGCCGAGTACGCCAGCTGGGCCACGCCGACGGCGGCCACCCAGCGGACGCGGGGCGTGGTGGCGGCGGTGAAGTACGCGACCGCGGCCGGCCAGATCCACCCGGCGGGCGGCCAGTGCCCGGTGAGGTGATAGGCGAAGATACCGGCGACCGACAGCAGCAGCACGGTCATCGGCCATCGGCGCCTGACCAGGAGGAGCCCTCCGAGGAACAGGCCGAGCGGGATCGTGCCGTCCCAGGGGTCGCGTACCCCGGTGGCCAGGGCCACGGCGACGAAGAAGACCAGGGTGAGGACGGCGAGCGTGGTGTCGGTGATGCCGGCGAGGTGCCGGAGGGGCGCGGGTTCGCGGCGCGGGGGCGGCTCGGCCATGTGGGGGCTCATTCTCGAAGGTGACGGGTGAGCCGGCCGGCGACGACCGGCTCCGGACGTGTCTACCAGTCCCGGGTCAGACGTGGGTGACGAGCAGGGTCACGCCGGCCTCGCCGCCGCAGTCGACGAACACGGGACCGACCCCGTTGCCGATCTTGGAGTCGAGCTTCGCCTTGGCCACGAACCCCTTCGGGTCGTCCTTGACGATGCGGATGTTCCGCAGCACCGGGTTCTTCCTGTCGAGCCCGGCGAGCACGCCCTTGAGCCCCTTGCCGCCGCCGCAGTGGCCGGTGATCGTCACCTCCTGGCCGCGCTCGGTGGTGGGGTTGGGGCTGACCTGGACCACGGCCCGCGCGCCCTTCGGCGGCTTCGGCGCGGCGGCCACGCCCGCCTGGGCGCCGGCCGGTGCGCCGGCCACGGCCAGGAGACCCGCCGTCAGGCTCAGCCCGGCGATGGCGGTGGTCATTTTCCTGTTCATGCTGGTTCCTCCGGGTTCTCGGCCGATCAACTCGACGAGCAACGCTAGGCCGGGCGGCGGTGGGAGCACGTCATCCGTTGATCGTCACTTGGCCGTGCTCCGTTCGCCGTACGCGCTACTCCGATCGGAGTAGTTCGCGACGGCGGAGGCGGACACGAGCGTCGCGCCGGCGAGGCCGCCCCAGAGCGCGGCCGGGCCGTGGGCGGCGAGCGCGGTGATGACCGCCGGGGAGACGGCGAGGCCGAAGCCCGTGGAGAGCTGGAAGCGGGCCAGCGCGCGCCCCACGACCTGCGCGGGAGCGGTCGCGGCGACGAGCGCGGTGGCGCTGCCGGCGTACAGGATCTCGCCGATCGTGCAGACCACGGACACGAGGACGACGGCCGGCGCGCCCCAGCCGGATCCCAGCGAGGTCGCCGCGAGAAAGCCCAGGTAGGACGCGGCGAGCAGCACCCCGGACAGCGCCAGCACGGTACGCCGGGACAAGCGCGACATCAGGACCGTGACCGGCACCTGCAACGTGATCACCAGCACCGTGTTGGTCACGTAGATGACGGCAGGCCACACCGGCGAGGCGTGCACCTGGGTGACGAGGACCAGCGGGAGCGCGATCTCGGGGATGTTGAGGCAGAAGGCGTAGACCACGTTGGCGGCCAGCAGGGCGGCCATCCGGGGTGCGGGCTCGTCGTTCTCGTCCGTGGATTCGGCCGGCTCGGCGCGTACGTGCACCGACCACGCCAGCGCCGCCGCGGCGAGGTACGCGAGCCCCGTGACCACCGCCAGCACCTGCAACGCGGCGACGCCGCCCGCCAGGAACGCGGTCGCGATGAGCGCACCGGCGCCCAGACCGGCGTTGCGCAGGGAGCGGCCCGCCGCGAGGGCGGCGTCGCGGACCCGGCCGCGCGCGACGGTCGTGATGAGGGCCGCGTGGGCGGCCGGCCACGCCTGGTTGCCGATGCCGAGGAACAGCGCCGCCGCCCCGAACAGCCAGGCGTTCCCCGCAGGCGTGGCCGTCAGCAGCGCCACGCCCAGCACCCGTACCAGCATCGACGCCGCCACGACCGTGCTGCGCGCGCCCCGGTCCAGCCACCGGCCGACCCCGGGCATGCACACCAGGCCCATGACGGTGCCGGCCGTCATGGCGACGCCCGTCGCCGCCGCCGGCAGCTCCAGCACCAGCACCCCGTACAGCAGCAGGAAGGGCCGCAGCAGGCCGGTGCCGAGCGCGTCCACGGCAAGGGCGACGGCGTAGCGCGGGCCTCCCGAGGCGCGGATGAGGTCGCGCGGCTTGATCGTGGTGGTGGTCGCCATGGCGTCCACGGTGCGTCCCGCCGCCGGGCCGGCCCGCGACGATTGACGGAAACCGTCAACCGGTGCGGGCCGGCGCGGGGCGACCGGCGATGATGAGGGGATGACAGTGCGGATCGACATCAGCGGCCTGCCTGCGGAGCGGCTGCGGTTCGCGGCCTCCCCGCTGGCCGAGCTGACCGCGATGCTGCACGTGCTCGCCGAGCCCGGGCACCATCCGCAGCTCGCCGGCCGGGCCGCGGACGTCTGGGCCGGGCTGCGGCCCGAGCTGGCCGAGCGGTTGCGGGAGGCGGAGTTCCTGTGGCGGTCCTCGCGTGCCGACTTCCTCGTCCCCGCCCGGCCACGGCCGACGCTCGCCGAGGAGCTCGACGACGTGGACCTGATCGACGACGAGACGTACGTGACCGCGGCGCTCGTCACCACCTGCGGCAGCAACCGGGTGCATTTCGGCGCGCCGTCGCCGCTCACCGACGCCACCGCCCGCGAGCGGGCACTCGACCTGGCCCAAGCCCGCGGCGCGCTCCAGGAGGCCTTCGCGGAACGGCTGCTCGCGGACCCGGCCGCCGTCCGTGCCCGGGTGCGGCAGACCCTGGAGCAGTGCGCGGACGCCTTCTTCGACGCCGCCTGGGCGGACGTCGCCGTGCGACTCGCCACCGACCTGCGCCTGAAGAACGACCTGCTCAGGCGCCAGGGCATCGCGGCGGCGCTCGCCTCGGTCTCCGAAGCCCTCACCCTGGCGCCCGGCGGCGACCGCATCGAGGTGGACAAGCTGCAGGACAACGCGACCACCGCGCGCGGCGGGCTCACCTTCCTGCCCACCGTCTTCGGCCACCCGCACCTCGTGGTGATCCACGCCCCGGGGTGGCAGCCGGTGGTCCAATACCCCGTGGCGCGCACGACGCAGCCGGTCCCGCTGGACACGGTCACCCAGCGGCTGGAGGCGCTCGCTCATCCCGTACGCCTGCGGCTGCTGCGCACCCTGGCCCGCGGCCCCCATACGACCGGCGAGCTGGCCGACGCCTGGGCGCTCACGCCTCCCGAGGTCTCCCGTCACCTTGCCGTGCTGCGCCGCGCCGGCCTGCTGACGTCCCGGCGCGACGGCCGTTACGTCCGCTACACCGTGAACGTCCCCGACCTCACGGCCCTCGGCAGCGACCTGCTCACGGCCGTACTGCGCTGAGCGGCCTGCGGCGGGCGAGCAGCGCCAGCAGGATCAGCACGAGCAGGCCCAGTGCCGACAGCTCCAGCTTGTCGGCGAGGGTGGCGGCGTTGGCGACCACGCCGAAGGCGGTGTGGCCGGTCAACGCCCCGCCGAAGGGGAACAGCAGCGCCAGGTAGCCGAACCCGGCCACCGCCCGAGCGCTCCGGCCGCCCAGGGCACGGGGACGGGCGTTTGCGTTCGTACGCCGGCCGGCACCCGCAGCGCCACCACCGCCAGCAGCAACGCGGCACGCCGGCCGCCCTTCGGTTCGTCCATGAGGCCGGCGTGGCGGGCGGCCGGGCGGCTGAGCGAGCGGGAGCGCGAGGTGGCATTGGCGGTCGGCCAGGGGAAGCCGAACGCGGTGATCGCCGGTGAGCTGCATCCGCGCGGGGACGTTCAGGATCGGACCTGGTCGGCGGCCGCGTCGTAGCTGAAGAGTGGCGGAGGTGGTCAGGGGCGCAACTTTCTGCGTACCGACAGCATCCGATAGATCATGAAATATCGGACGTCACTCGCAGCGCTCACCGTCACCGCACTCGCGGCAACCGCCCAGCCCGCACTCGCCGAGGCGCCGGCCACCATCGCCTACGCGCAGCGCGCGAAGGGCTGGGAAGTGGTGCTGACCAGCGGCAAGGTGGTGAAGGTGCCGCAGGCGCTGACCGAGGCGCCCAAGGACGCGGTCCACGAGGGGGCGCGGGCGCCGTTCCTCGTCAGCGGCGACGGCCGGCACCTGTTCTACTACCGCAAGAAGGACGGCCTGTTCGTGCAGCGGACCGTCCACGGCAAGGAGCGGGTGGTCGCCAAGAGCATCAAGGCGTACGCGATCGGCGAGGAATGGCCGGTCGTGGCCCCTGACGGGAGCTATGTGATCATGCAGACCTCGGGGCCCGGCCTGAGCGACTTCACGGACCTGCGCACGCGCAAGACCATGGGGCCGCCGGAGAAGACGGACGCGTGGGCCCTGCTCGGGTTCAGCCCGGACGGCAAGCGGCTGCTGCTGAGCGCCGAGCGGGTGGTCGTGTTCGACCGGGAGCTGCGCTCCCGCCTGCGGCTCAAGACGCGGCTGTCGCCGAGCGCGCTCGCGGGCGACCACACCACCGCGGCCGTCCTGGTCGGCAAGCCCGAGAAGTACCGGCAGCTGCGCCTGCTGAACCTGCGCACCGGTCGCGCCGGCGCGGTGGTGAACGTGAAGCTGCCGCGCGGCCAGTACATCGACGACGTCGACTTCGACCGCTCCGACCGGCTGGTCGTGCGGTCGAAGACCGCGACGGGCGTGGCGGTCTACCAGGTCTCGCGCAAGACGGGCGCGGTGCAGCCGCTGAAGAAGATCAAGCGGCCGAACGTGGCGACGTGGGTGCTCCCCGGCGACGAGACCTACGAACGGTGGACGGAGAAGCGCTCTTAGTGCCAGGACCACCCTCGATCCTCGCCCGTCCGCCCGTGCGCACGCCGGCCCGCGCCGGTTGGATCTTCAGCATGACGAACGAGGGTTTTCCCGGCAGGTGGATCGAAGGCGTCGGCTTGGTCGCGGGGCCTGCGCTGGTGATGGGCGGGGTGCTGCTGAAACTCGGGTACGACGCGTTCTTCCCCGAGCAGCTCGCCGCCTTCGCCGGCAGCCCCGGCCGGCTGACGGCCGCCTACAGCTGCTTCGCCGCCGGAGTCGTGCTGCTGGCGGCCGCCGTCCTGGGCCTGGCAAGGCGGATCGCCGCCACCCACCCGCTGCTCGCCCAGTGGGGTATGGCCCTCACCCTGGCGGGGCTGTTCGCCCGCGCCTTCCACGCCGGCGTCTCCCATCTGGCCTTCCAGCTGGTGGACGTCCAAGGTCTGCGGACGGCCCAGCAGGCGATCAGCGAGCAGTACGGCTCCTTCCACGTCTTCCAGACGATCAACCTGGCCACGATGGCAGGCTGGGTCGTCCTCGCCGCCGGCACGTGGCGCTCGGGCGCGCTCGGACGGGTGCAGTCGGTGGCCTTGGCGCTGATGGCGGCCATGCCGGTCGGGGTGCTCAAGGGCACCGGCGTGACGTCGATCATCGCCGCGGCCGGACTGTGCGTCGCGCTCGTCCCTCTCGGCGTCAAGGTGCTCGCGCGGGGACCGGCGCCCAAGTGGTGGACGTACCCCCTGGCCGCCGTCATCGTCGCCGGCGCCACCCTGATCAGCCTCGCGGGATAAATGACTCGCCGCCCGGGCGCAATGCCGATGTAATCCTTGCCATGCGCATCACCTCGGACACCGTGACCGACGGCATCCGCGAGCAGTCGTTCACCATCGGCGAGATCCCCGGGGTGCTGTGGACGCCCGCCGGCGCCTCAGGGCCCCGTCCGCTGGTCCTGATCGGGCACGGCGGCGGGCAGCACAAGAAGGGGTGGGAGGTCGTCTCCCGCGCCTTCCCCTACGTCACCACCTGCGGCTTCGCGGTCGCCGCGATCGACGCCCCTGGCACCGGCGACCGGCCCGAGCATCCGGAGATCCGGCGGCTCGTCGCGGAGATCCAGGAACGCGAGGCCGCCGGTCTGCCCTTCGGCCCGGCTTGGCCCGCACTGAACGAGACCGTGGCGGCGCAGCTCATCCCCGACTGGCGGACCACCCTGGACGCGCTGCGGAAGCTGGACCACGTCGGCGACCGCCGTCCGGTCGGCTATTACGGCCTGTCAGCGGCCGGCGAGATGGGCATCCGCCTCGTCGCCGCCGAGCCCCGCATCACCGCCGCCGTCCTCGGCCTCGTCGGCAGCGACTGGCTCATCGACACCGCGGCACGGATCAGGATCCCGGTCGAGTTCCTGCTCCAGTGGGACGACGACGGCAATCCGCGCGCGTCGGTCATGAGGCTGTTCGAGGCGCTCGGCTCCGCCGAGAAGACCCTGCACGCCAACCCGGGCGGTCACTTCCGGGTGCCGGCCTTCGAGATCGACAGCTCGATCCGGTTCTTCACCCGGCACCTGACCTAGCGATGGACGGCCCGGCGGGCCTCGTACCAGGTCTCGCCGACCGGTTCGCCCGCCATGTTCCAGCTCCACGAGATCGTGGGCGTGATGCGCAGGTAGTGGCCGGGCCCGACCATGCCCACCCGCTCCACCGGCCCGTCCGCCTCCCCATAGACGCGCACGCCCCGCGCCACGAACGGGTCGAAGGACACCATGTCGTCCACGACGAGGGAGACCTTCGTACGGCCCTGGCCGACGTTGCGGAACTTGCGGGTGTGCAGGACGGACTCCCCCGAACCTCCCACCCAGAACAGGCTCCCGTCGAACTCGAAGGCCACCGGAACCACGTCCGGCTGATCATCGGCTGAGACGGTGGCGAGCCTGGCGAGCGGCTGCGACCGCAGGAAAGCGATCTCTTCCTCGGTGAACGACACGACCTATCCCCTCGGACTGCGCAGGATCACGCCAGGTTAGCCGAGCCCTCTGACGATCCTGGCGCGCAAGGAGTGCAGGGCCTGGCGGAGTTCGGCCGGCTCGATGTCGGTGAGGTCGGCGTCGAAGGTGAGCAGCAGGCCGGCGATGCCCGGCCAGGACCAGGCGCCCAGGGCGAGGCGGCAGGTGGTCTCCGTGACGGAGGTGACGATCGACCCGCCGGGAGCGTAGCGGGCGACGGTGGCGGCGGGCAGCGCGAGGGTGGCCGAGCCCCGGCACGGCCAGTCGGCGAGGGCGTCGCCCCGGTCGGGCGCGGTCATGACGAAGGCGACCGGATCGCCGTGCGGGATGTCGCGCCGGTCGAAGGGGGTGTGCGTGGGAGCGTGCGCCTGGATGCGGTCCATGCGCATGGCCCGCCAGCGGCTGCCTTTCAGGTCGAAGGCGACCAGGTACCAGCGTGCCGCCCACACCACGAGGTCGTGGGGTTCGAGCGTGAGCGCGACGGGCCGCTCGCCGTCGCCGGTGTAGTCGACGCGTACGAGGTGCCGCCGGTTGATCGCGCTGCCCACCGCGCGAACGGTCTCGGCGTCGATCGGCGGAGCGGGGAACTCCCAGTAATTACGGGCCGATGAGACGGTGAACGCCTCGGCGTGCAGGCGGCTGCGCGCCGGCATCGCCTGGTGCAGCGTGGCGAGCGCGCGGGCCGCGTTCTCCCTGATGCCGGACAGCACCGCGGGGACGGTCTGCAAAGCGACCGCCGTCGCGACGGCCTGCTCCTCGTCGAACACGACCGGCGGCAGCCGCGCGTCGGGGCCGAGCCGGTAACCGCCGCCCGTGCCGCGCACGGCCTCGATCTCGTACCCGAGCTCCCTGAGCGTGTCGATGTCGCGGCGCACGGTCCGCACCGACGTGCCGAGCCGGGTGGCGAGCTGCTCGGCGGTCAGGGTCGCGCCGATCCCGAAGATGGACAGCAGTTTGAGCGTACGCGCGGAGGTGGCAGCCATGGTTCTCCGATTCTCTCCCCAGTAGTTGCCACTCGGCGGCAACTAGGTCCGCCATGGTTCCGGGTCATGACTGCTCATCGGACTTCGTCCGTACCCATGGCGGCGCTGCTCGTGGTGCTGTTCGGGTCCTTCATGGACCTGCTCGACGCGACGATCGTCACCGTCGCCGCCCCGGCGATCTCGCGGGACCTCGGCGCCGACGACGCCCAGATCCAGTGGACGATCGCCGCCTACACCCTCGCCCTGGGCGCGGGCCTGATCACCGGCGGCCGGCTCGGCGACCAGTACGGCCGCAAACGGCTGTTCCTCATCGGCCTGGCCGGGTTCATGGTGACCTCGGCGCTGTGCGCGCTGGCCGCCGACCCGGCGATGCTCATCGGCATGCGGGCCGCGCAAGGACTCACCGGCGGCATCATGATGCCGCAGGTGTTCGGGATCATCCGGGCCTCGTTCCCTCCGGAGCAGCGGGCCAAGGCGTTCGGCGCGTACGGGGCCGTCCAGGGTCTCGCCTCGGTCGCGGGGCCGCTGCTCGGCGGGCTGCTCGTCGAGGCCGACCTGTTCGGGCTGGGCTGGCGGACGATCTTCTGGATCAACGTGCCCGTCTCCGTCGTGGCCCTCGTCGCCGGCGCGAAGGTGCTGCCCGAGTCCCGCTCCGCCTCGACCGCGCGCCTTGACCTGGCGGGCGCGCTCCTGGCCGCCGCGGGCATCCTGCTCCTGCTGCTGCCGATCATCCAGTCCGAGACGTGGAGCTGGGGCTCCTACGCGCTCCTGGCGGCCGGGGTCGTCGTGCTGGCGATCTTCCTCGCGTACGAGCGCCGCCTCACCGCCCGCGGCGCCGAGCCCGTCCTCGACCCCGCCCTGCTGCGCATCCGCGCCTTCACCGTCGGCCTGGCCGCTTCCGTGCTGTTCTTCGGCGGCATCGGGCCGTACTTCCTGACCCTCTCGGTCTACCTGCAGAACGGCACCGGCCGCACCGCCCTGGAGGCCGGCCTGGTGATCCTGCCGTACGCGCTCGGCTCGATGGTCACCTCCGGCCTCGGCGTCGCGCTGGCCGCCAGGGCCGGCAGAACGCTGCTGGTCGCCGGCTCGCTCACGATCGCGGCCTCGCACCTCGTCCTGTGGTACGTCGTCAAGGACGGCGACGACCCCGGCTACTGGCTGCTCGCCCTGGCCCTGTTCATCGGCGGTCTCGGTCTCGGGCTGGCCGCACCGATCCTCGTCAACGTCGTCCTGGCCGGCGTCCCAGGCCGCAACGCGGGCGCGGCGGGCGGCGTCCTGTCCACCGTCACCCAGCTCGGCGGCGCCGCCGGCATCGCCGTCCTCGGCACGGTCTTCTTCACCGCGGCCGCCGGCCCGGCCGGCTTCAGCCACGCCCTCGCCGTCGTCCTGCTCGCCTCAGCCGCGCTCTACCTGCTCACGGCCGTGGTGATGCTGGCACTCCCGAAGACCGCTTAGAGGCCGCCGCCCCCGGCTGGTCGGTCGCCCGCATGGCTCGATCAAGGCGTGCGGCCGTTGGGCGGCGCGGAAGCTCGGGGTCGCAACCTCGCCGCCGCCCTCGACGGCCGGCGCCCGTCATCGTCCAGCACCGCATGACGCGTCGTCGAAAGCCGGCACGCCTGAGCGCTTCAGCTCCTGGTGGCCGTCAGCCAGCGGCGTACGTCGGACATGGCGGTGCCGTCGCTGTCGGCGTCGATGTCGGCGGCCAGGTCGGCGATGGAGATCTCGGCGAGTGCGCGTGACCAGGCGTCCTGGGCGGCGGCCATGGCGCGGGCGATCGCACACGGTCGTGAGCACTGTTCGGCGGGGATGCCGAGCGGGCCGCGCTGCCTGATCTCGGCGCATCGGTACGCGGGCTCGTCCCCGTCGATGGCCCGCACCACCTCCAAGGCGCTGATCTCCGCGGCGGGCCTGGTGAGGGTGTAGCCGCCGACCTGCCCCATGGTGGAGCGGACGATCCCGGCCCGCGACAGCGCCTGCAGGTGCTTGGCCGTGTACGCCGGCGGCGTGCCGTGGAGCTCGGCCAGTCGTGCCGCCGGCACCGGTTCGTGGCTTTGGCTGAGCGTGACGCAGCTGTGCAACGCCCACTCCACCCCGCTCGACATCTTCATGTCCCCCACCCTACCCATCCCGGACAACAGATATCCGAGTTGTGATATGAACTCGGATAGCAAATATCCGAGAAGAAGGGGCGGAGTAGCCCATGACGCAGACAGCACGGCAATCCAGCCGCACCTCGCTGGGAGTGGCGGCCTTGGCGTTGTTCGTCGCGGCGGCGAACCTGCGACCGGCCATCGCGGCCGTCTCGCCGCTCGTCGACCAGATCCGCGCCGACCTGGATCTGTCGGCGACCGGGGTGTCGCTGCTGACCACCGTCCCGACGCTGGCCATGGGCGTGTGCGCGCCGCTGGCCGCATACGCGGGCCGCCGGTACGGCCTGCAGTCCGGCGTGCTCGCCGGGCTCGTGATCATCGCCCTCGCCACGGCGGCGCGCCTGCTCGGCGAGTCCACCTGGCTCCAGCTGAGCAGCGCGGCCATCGTCGGAGCGGGGATCGCCATCGCCCAGACCCTGCTGCCCGCCGTGGTCAAGACACGCTTCGCCGCCCGCGCAGGGCTGGTCACCGGCCTCTACACCGCCGGGCTCGGCCTGGGCGGCGCGGTGGCGGCCGGAGTGAGCGCGCCGCTGGCCGGCGCCCTCGGCTCCTGGCCGGGAGCGCTCGCGTCGTGGGCGGTGCTCGCGCTGGCGGGCATCGCGCTGTGGTCGGCCGCCAAGGGGCCCCTGGGCCTGGACGACGTCCCCGCCCCCGCCGGGCCCGTGACCCGGCAGATGCCCTGGCGCAGCGGCGTGGCCTGGCACATCACCATGTTGTCGGCCGTCAACTCCGCACTGTACTACTGCGAGCTGGCCTGGGTGACGCCGCTGCTGCACGACGACGCCGGTCGCGACGCGGCATCCGCCGGAGGCATGCTGACCGTGATGATCTCCATTCAGGTCGTGGCGATGCTGGCCGTACCGGCGCTGCTGGGAGAACGCCAGGGCCCATGGGCGGGCCTGGCGCTCACGATGACGCTGACCGCCGCCGGCTTCCTGGGGCTGGCGTACGCGCCGGACACCGCGACGTGGGTGTGGATCGCGGCGCTCGGCGTAGGACACGGCGGGCTGTTCACGCTGGTGCTGACCCTGCCCGTGCTGGCCGGCCGCGACCCCGGCGAGGCCGGACGGATCAGCGCGATGGCGTTCTTCGTCGGCTACGGCTGCGCCGCGCTGGCCCCCCTTCTGGTGGGCGCGCTGCGCGACGCCACAGGCGACTTCACCCTCGCCTTCAGCGCGCTGGGCGTGCTCGGCCTGCTCATGCTCGTCCCCATAGCCCGCCTGCGCAGCACCGTGGGACGCTGACATGCAGGCCGACCGCGTGACCCTCGAACGTCTCACCGGCCAGGAGACCCTGGCCCGCACCTCCCACCTGGCGAACATCTACCGGGCCGCGTTCAGCGGCCCGCCCTGGCACGAGGACGAGCGCGCCGCCGCCGCCTTCACCGCACGCCTGACCGCCGATGCGCGCCGCCCCGGATTCGCGGCGGTGCTGGCCAGAAATGACGGCGAACCCGTTGGTTTCGGTACGGCATGGCGCACCCCCAGGCCCTTCCCCACGGGCCGCGCCTACGACCTCGTCCGTGCCGAACTCGGTGACGCCGTGGAAACGCTGCTGGTCGGCGCGGTGGAGGTGGACGAACTGGCGGTGAGCCCGCACGCGCGCGGACAGGGCCTCGCGGGAGGAATCCTCGACCTCCTGTGCGGCCGTACCGACCCTTGCTGGCTGCTGACCGCCCCGCACGCGACCGACGCGATCAGGCTCTACGAACGGCTCGGCTGGCGGCGCCTGACCGGGCCGAGGGCCGACATCGTGGTGTTCCTGCGT
Organism: Nonomuraea salmonea; assembly: GCF_042428605.1. NCBI lineage: Bacteria > Bacillati > Actinomycetota > Actinomycetes > Streptosporangiales > Streptosporangiaceae > Nonomuraea > Nonomuraea salmonea. The sequence goes on along the minus strand of NZ_JBHMCF010000062.1, from coordinate 320 downwards.
TCGCCGTGAACGCGCTCACGCTGGGCCTTACGCCGGAGCCTCGGCTCAGGCTGCCGGCCGGAGCCCGGCGAGACGACGCCGCAGGGCAGGGTCGAGCAACGCCGGGGGCTTGAACGTGCTCCTTGGGGCCCGGCGGCGAGTGGTCCCCGCCGGGCGGCACGTCCGCCCTCCGCGGACCCGCGCGCGCCTCCTGGAGGTCGTCGGAGTCCAGCTCTGACGGCCGTCGCCGCGTCCGGGTGGGCCAATCGGCTGATACGGCACTAGGTCGTGTTTCAGAAGTGACCTGAGTGGCGATCGCTCGGTGTGTCGTAGATCGACAA
>NZ_JBHMCF010000061.1:0-292348 GCF_042428605.1 Nonomuraea salmonea | reverse complement strand
TGATGGTGTGGCCTTGCAGGGCGAACAGGATGACGATGGTGAACAGCAGTCCGTGCAGGGCGATCGGGCTGATGCGCGGCAGGAAGCGCTGCTCGTACCAGGCTCTGCCCTTGGCGCGTTCGCCGAGCTTGCGTGAGGCGTAGCCGGCGAGCAGCGGGATGCCGAGGAAGACGAGCACGTAGAAGGCGATGTCGAAGGCCGAGACGTCGAGCGCGGCCTGCGGCAGGCCGAGCCAGCCGGGCAGCACCTGGAGGTAGAACCAGCCCAGCGCGCCGAAGGCGATCACTTGGAAGATGGAGTTGAGCGCGACCAGGACGGCGGCTGCTTCCCGGTTTCCGCAGGCCAGGTCGTTCCAGATGAGCACCATGGCGATGCAGCGGGCGAGCCCGACGATGATCAGGCCGGTGCGGTACTCGGGCAGGTCGGGCAGGAAGCTCCAGGCCAGGGCGAACATCAGCGCCGGGCCGAGCACCCAGTTGAGCAGTAGCGAGGAGATCAGCAGGCGGCGGTCGCCGGTGACGCTGCCGAGCCGGTCGTAGCGGACCTTGGCCAGCACCGGGTACATCATCAGCAGCAGGCCGAGCGCGATCGGCAGTGAGATCTCACCGACCTTGACCGCCTCCAGCGCGGCGTCCAGGCCGGGCACCCATCGCCCGAGCAGCAGCCCCGCGCCCATGGCGGCGATGATCCACACCGGCAGGAACCGATCCAGCACCGACAGAGCACCGATCACGCCGGCCGGCGCCGCGACCTGCGCGGGTTGCGCCGACATCACCGCGGCACCGCCGCTGCAGCGGCCGGCAGGCCGGCGGGCCCAGTGGCAGGCCCACCGGTGGACCCACTGGCGGGCAGGGTCAGCAGCGCCGACAGCTCGCCCAGCGTCTCGGGCACCAGGCGGTAGTACACCCAGGAGGCGCGCCGCTCGGAGGTCAGCAACCCCACCTCCTTGAGCACCTTCAGGTGGTGGCTGATGGTCGGCTGGGACAGCTCGAACGCGTCGGTGATGTCGCACACGCACACCTCACCGCCCGCGCGACTGGCCACGATCGACAGGATCCGCAGCCGCACCGGATCACCCAGCGCCTTGAACACCCGGGCTACCGCCGCGGCCTGTTCGGCGTCGAGCGGCTCGCGGGTCAGCGGCGGGCTGCACTCCAAGATCTCCAGCAGTTCCATCCACTGCCCTTCCGTATAGACATTCATCGAAATAGGTATGTGTCTATATTGACATGTGTCTCTGCCTGCTGGGAACAGAGAGGGTGCTCTCAGCCGGCCGGGACGCCGATGTCGGTCAGCAGGGCGCGGACCCGGCGCTCGATGTCGTCGCGGATCGGGCGGATCTGCTCCGGCGTCTTGCCTTCCGGGTCGTCCAGGTCCCAGTCCAGGTAGCGCTTGCCCGGGTAGACCGGGCAGGCGTCGCCGCAGCCCATGGTGACCACCACGTCGGCGGCCTGAACGATCTCGCTGGTCCACGGCTTGGGGAACTCGCCGGTGATGTCGATGCCGCGCTCGTGCATCACCTCCACAACGGCCGGGTTGATCAGCTCGCCCGGCTCGGTGCCGCCGGACCAGCCGAGGGCGCGTTCGCCGGCCAGGCGGGCGAAGAAGCCGAGCGCCATCTGCGAGCGGCCGGCGTTATGCACGCACAGGAACAGCACGATCGGCACGCCGCTGGAGTCCTTGCCCTCGATGCGGGCCAGCGCGCGCAGCCGCTGGCGGGCGAACCGCTCGGCCAGCAGCGGCAGGTAGTTGGCGATGACGGCGCGGCCGGCGAACTGGTCGTAGCTGGCGTGCAGGAAGCGCTCGATGGTCTCGGTGCCGAAGGTGCCGGCGAACTCGGTGGCGAGCGTGCGGGCTGCGGTGAGCAGGGCGTGCTGCTGGTCGACGGTCAGATCAGCGTGGCGGTAGATGCTGTCCATGAAGGGCTCCGGCTGCGTCGCTCATATCGACGGCTGTCGATTTCGATATGCATCGATATTGGCAGCCGTCGATGTCAGGTAGGTGAACGCCAGTCGAACAGCGACCCTTGCGGTCTCAGGCTCCAGTCACAGCGCTGCGGCGTTCGATCAGCATCACGTCACGCCAGACGCCGTGGTGGCGCCCGATGCGCTCGCGGGTGCCCACCACCCGGAAACCGAGCTCCTCCTGCAGGGACAAGCTCGCGGACGGGACGACACCGCAGAAGCCGCCACCCAGCCGAGCACCTCGCCGCAGTCGCCATCGGTCGCCACGTACCGCAGATGCGGCAACCGGCTCGCGGTGAAGCCCTCTCAGCTGGGCGCGGTGGTCTCGAAGCTGGCATGGCGGGTGTCCAGCCCGGCCTGATAGATCGCCAGCACCTGCTCGGCGTCGCTGTCGCGCATCGGCCGGATCTCCAGGCCGGGCCCGATGGCGGGCTTGACGGCTTGGACGATGGCTGAGTGCCGGTCGCGGCCCACAGCAGGGCCGCCAGCGCGATGGACGGCAGGCCAAACAGCAGCGCCCACGCCGCCATCCGCCCGTGCAGGTCGGCCTTGAGGACGCCCAATGTGGTGAGGAGGTGCCACAGGGCGGTGCCGTCCAGGGCGTAGGTGTTGATCGCGACCATCGCGCCGAACACGGCTGCCGCTGGGCCTACCAGGGGCAGCGCCCAGCTCCAGTCGGTGAAGACGATGATGAGCACCAGATGATGAGCACCATCAGCAGTGGTGTCAGCCAGGCGCTGCGCAAGTCGACTCCGCGCGCCGGGTCACGTCGCCAGGTGGTCAGCTCTCGCGAGACGACTGCGGCCACCTGCGGTGTCGCGAACGGCAAGGACAGCCCACGTCCCGGTACGACGGGCCGCCGCGCGCTTGCCCGGCGAGGAGGCCGGCGCAGGGCGCGAGCCGTCAGCGCGATCCAGCACAGCTGCAACAGAGCGCCCAAGGTCAGCAGTGCCACCAGCGGCAGCAGGACCGGTGCCGTCCCGGCGGCGTCGCGGGCGGCGAGCGCCGCGCCGTACCCCCAACCGGAGCGCTGGATCTCGGTGGCGGTCAGCCGCTCTGGCAGGGACAGCCCGTCCATCATGATGCCGAGCTGGGCGAGGGCGGCTTCCCTGTCGGTCCGCAGGTCGTGAGCGGCGATCTTGATGGAGCCAGAGGTCGGCTCCCGCAGCCCGCACACGGCCATCAGCATGGTGGTCTTGCCCGCACCGTTGGGGCCCACGGTGCCGTAGAACATCCCCGCCGGGATGCTCAGGCTGAGCCGATCGACGGCGAGCACGGCGCCAGAGCGCTGGGTCAGGTCCGCCACTTCGATGGCGGGGAGGCAGGGATCTTGCAGCAGATTCCTTACCCGGCTGTGTGCGTGAGGATCGCGTCGGCCAGCTCCTGGTGGGTCTCCAGCGGCAGCGTGTGCCCCATGCCTGCCACGATCGTCAGCCGCGCCCCCGGGATCTGTTCGGCGATGATGGCGCCGTGACCCGGTTTGACCGGTTCGTGGCTGCCCTCGATGACCAGCGTGGGCGCCTTCACCCGGTGGAGCACGCCCACCGGCTCGAAGTCGGGGCCGGCCGCTGCGGCCAGCCGGTGGTTGGCCACCGCCGACAGGTCGCGGGCCCGGTCGTAGATGCGCTCCTGCAGCCGGCGCGCCGTGTCCTCGTCGAACGGCAGCCCGGTGCCGTGCAGCACGCGCTGCTCGGCGATCATGCCGTCGATCAGCGCGCGCCGATCCTGCGGCGGCGGGGCGGCCATCAGCGCGCGAAAGAATTCCACGAACTCCGGCGCCGGCTCCGGCAGGCTTCCCTCGGGCTGCGGCTGCTCAGTCAGGGCCCGCATGAGCACCTGGCCCTCACCGCCGCCGAGTGGAGAGGAGGCGATGACGGTCAGCGAGCGCACCCGCTCCGGCGCCTCCACGGCGATGAGCTGGCCGAGCAGCCCGCCCGCCGAGTGGCCCACCAGGTGCGCGCTGTCCAAGCCGTGGGCGTCCATCACACGGTAGACGTCGTTCTTGATGTCGTCCCAGGTGTACGGCTCGGCCGCGAAGTCGACGGTGTCCGACATGCCGGTGTCACGGTGGTCGTAGCGGATCACCCTGCGGCCTCCGGCGGTCAGCCGGCCGACGAACTCGTCCGGCCACAGGATGCCCTGCGACATCGAACCCATGATCAACAGGATTGGCGCGTCGGTCTCGGCGCCGAACTCTTCACTCCAGATGGTCACATCTTGCATGTCTCCCAGCATGCCGTCCCTGGTTACCGGCGCCTTCCGTAGAACTACTGGTGACGCCGAATCCGTACGGGAGCCGATGCCCGGCTTCGGAGAACCCTCGTACAGGTGGTGCTCGACCGTACGCGAGCTCAGGAAGAGCTGGGCGGCGATCTGCTTGCTCGACAACCCCTGCGTGATCAGGCCCGCGATGCGCGATTCCTGCGGGGCCAGCGCGTCGAGCACGCTGGGGCGGGCCCTGCCGGCGCCACGACCGTCTGGGCGTAAGGCGTCGACACAACGGCCACGAGACCTACCTGGCGGCTGGGGACATCTTCGGGAGCGCAGGGCCGCCGACTGACCATCCGGCCGGGCTGCGCGCTCCGGCGGCCCGGCCTCGCCCTCGCCGTCCGGGGCGGGGCCGGGGACCGCGATCAAGTCTTCCAAGCGCGGCCGATGCCGGCAGGGGGAATCGTCGCATCGTGGCGGTGGTGAGCTTCCGCTCGAACAGCGCCTCAGCCGCGCCGGCCAGCCGCTATCGAGGCGATTGTGACGGTGTCGCCCATATCCTCGCCGACCTGCAGAACTACCTGGAGTTCTGCTGCTGACGGCCGGTCGACGGCTGGACGATCCCACCACGGCACACGTCCTGCGCCACACGCTCGCCACCACTCTGGTCCGCGGCAAGACCGACCTGGTCTTGGTCGCCGAGATCCTTGGCCACGCCCGCCTGGAGACCACCCGCCGATACAGCCCGCCCGCCGACAAGGACAAGGAGGACGTCCTCAAAATTGATCACGGTTGGCCGCTGACCGCCTACCTGCCTGCGGAAACGGGCGTCAAGATCGACTCATGGCCGGTTTTACCCATATCTGGCTTTCACCTCTCCTCATCCGCGGGCACCAAGCCTGAGCGGTAAGCATGGATCGCGGCCTGGACACGCGTGCGCACACCGATCTTGGACAGGACACGCGACACGTGGATCTTGACCGTGCCTGCGGCGATACGCAGCTCGGCAGCGATCTCGGCGTTGGATCGCCCCAGCGCGACCAGGCGGAGGACCTCCGTTTCCCGGAGCGTCAGCGCCGGGCTCTGGCCTCGCACCGGTGGGGTGGCGAAGCGCCGCACCAGCCTGCGGGTGACCTGCGGGTCGATCAGGCCCTGACCTCGGTGGGCCGCGCGTATCGCCGTGAGATAGAGGTCGGGGTCGCCGTCCTTGAGCAGGAAGCCCACGGCGCCCGCTTCGAGTGCCCCGAAGAGGTAGTCGTCGGTGTCGAACGTGGTCAGCGCGATGATCGGGCAGTCCGGGGTCCGGGCGGTCAGCCGCCGGATGGCCGTGATCCCGTCGGTGCCCGGCATGCGCAGATCGGTGAGGATCACGTCCGGCTGGTGCTCGCGCGCCATGGTGATCAGCTCGGCACCGTCACGTGCGGCTCCGAGGAAGGCGATGCCGGGCTCGGGGCTGAGCAACTGCCGCAGGCCCTCGCGGGCGAGCTGCTGGTCGTCGGCGATCAGGAGCCGGATCACGGGGCCACCTGCCGGGCCGGACGGCTGTACGCGACGGGCATCGTGGCGGGCATCGTGGCGGGCATCGTGGCGGGGGCGGGTTCCGCGCCGTCGGCCGTCACCGCCGGTCTGTGTCCGTCACGCGCCTTCGGGGGAAGCACGGGCAGGCTGGCGCGCACCCGCCAGCCGGTCCTGCCGTGCGGGCCGGCGTGGCAGTGCCCTGCGAGCGCCGCCACCCGCTCGCGCATGCCCGCCAGGCCCTGCCCTCCGCCGCTGAGGGCACCGTCGGCGACCGGCGGCCGGGGCGGGCCGGGGTCGTCGATGGTGACGACGACCCGGCTGCTGACCGCACGGACCGTGACCGAGGCCCGCGCGGCCGTGGAGTGCCGCGCCACGTTGGTCAGCGCCTCCTGCACGATCCGATAGGCGCAGCCCGCGGTTCCGGGGTGCACAGCCCCCTCAAGACGGGGATCGACCTCCAGCGTGACGGCCAGTTCCGGCCCGCCGCTGCGCTGCACCAGAGCGGGCAGGTCGGCGAGGCCCTTGCCGTGGGCGTGGTCCTCGCGGTCCGGGCGCACCAAGGTCGCGAGCAGGGCCCGGATCTCGGCCAGCGCCTCGGCCGACAGGCCGGCGATCCCGGCCAGCGCCCGGTCGGCCTCGCAGTCGTGACCGGCCAGTGCCCGCCGGGCACCGACCGCCTGAAGCCTGATCGCGCTGAGGTGATGACCGACGACGTCATGAACCTCCCGGGCGATCCGCGCGGCCTCCTGCGAGCGGGCCTGCTCCTCCCGGGCGTGCTGCAGCCGCGCGGCCTGCACGGCGCGGTCGGCCCGTAACCGCAGCGCGTACCCGGCGGCGACCGGCATCGCGCCGGCCGCCGCGTGGACAGGCACGGTGGCGAGGTCCGGCACGGACGCGCCCCCGAGCCCCGCCGTCACCGCCCAGGCGACCGAGCCGATCAGCAGGACCGAGCGCAGCCGATGGCGGTGGTAGGCCGCCGAGGCGACGATCAGGCCCAGGACCCAGATCCCGGCGTCGCGCTCCAGCGCGAGGCCGAGCACGAGCATCACCATCGCGGACGCGGCCACTGCCGTCAGCGGCAGCCGCCTGCGCAGCGCCAGTGGCGCGCAGACGGCCAGAATCGGTGCCGCCCACGCCGCCGCCGCGCCGACATCGGTGATCTCGGCAAGCGAGCCCCGCCGCCATTCGTCCAGTGCCGAGACCGTCAGCGCGAGGATCGCCACCGCGCCGGCGAGCAGGGCGTCGCGGCCCATGAGCGGCATACGACGCCAGAAGCCGGTCAGAAAGGGGTGGAAAGCCGCTGGTCGTCTCACTTGATCAGTATCACGCCGGTCGGGCGGGGCACGTGGTACCGGGCGCGGGCAGCTTGCCGTCGATCAGGTACCGGTCCACGTGTCCGATCACGCAGGGGTCTCCGGCGTTGAGGTACCGGCCGTGGCCGACGCCGTCGTACTTGATGGTGACCGAGCCGGGGACCTGGTCGGTGATGGCGCGGACGGAGGGATACTCGTAGACCGGGCCGATGCCGAGCAGCGGCGGAAGCTCGCCGGCCGGCAGCGGCGCCGGCGGGTTGGCGGCCTTGGCCGCCCACGGCGAGCAGGCGAGCCAGCCGTTCTCCCGCATGCCGGAGAAGTTCGGCGACAGCTTGATGGAGCGCCGCACCGCGGCACGATAGGCGCGATAGCCGTCGTAGCGGAACCCGTCGGCGCAGCTGACCGCGAGCATGGCGGTGATCCGCGGGGGTAGGCCGCGGCCTTGGGGGTCGAAGCCGGACGCGTCGCCCTTGGCGGCGCCCGCAATCGCCTTGGCCAGCGCGGGCCACTCCGCCGTGCCGTCGACCAGGCCGTAGGCCAGGAACTTCAGGTCATCTCCGTCGTAGCGGCGCTCACCGGCGGCCGCGGCACCGGGCAAGGGACGACGCTCGGCCCGCCGCACGATGGCCTGCCAGATCTTCTCCACGTTCGTGCCGCGCAGAACGCAGTCGGAGGAGCCGGCGCACCAGCGGACGAACCGCTTGAACCCTGCCTCCAGGCCCTCATATTGCAGCCGCTCCGACTTCGCCAACGGGTCCACGTGATCGGGCACGCTGTCCACCGCCACCGCGCGCAGCCGCTTCGGGAACAGCCGCGCATAGGAGGCCCCGAGCACACCGCCGTAGGAGTTGCCGAGGAAGGAGATCTTCTCCTCGCCCAGGGCGGCGCGAATGGCCTCCATGTCGCGGGCCTGGGTGGCGGAGTCCAGGTTGGCGAACAGCTCGGGCACGGCGTCCCGGCAGGCAGCGATCCCGGCGGTGTTCGCCTTGAGCGCCTGATCGTACTCGCGCCGACTGTCCGGAGTGGCGAAGGCGGGACCGGCCGCGCACGATGCCAGCGGGATGTGCTCACCGCTCACCCCGCCCCGCGGGTTCCAGGTGACGACGTCCATCCGGGTACGCAGACCGGCGAAGTGGGGCAGCCGCCGGGACAACTCCTGAACGCCGGCGCCACCGGGGCCTCCGGGGCTGAACAGGACGGTGCCTGCGGCCGCCGCACCGGTCGCCGGCGCCCTGCCCACGGTGAGGGTGATCGTCTTACCGCCGGGTCTCGACCAGTCGACGGGCACGCGCAACGTCGCGCACTGCAGCTCGGCCGAGATCTTCCCCTCGCAGGCGGACCAGGCCAGGGGCGGCGCCGGCGTTCGGCTGGATGAGGCGGAGGCTGCTGGAACGTACGCTCCCATCGCGATCACCAGGGGCAAGGCGAGCACAGCCGATCGTGGCCAGGTCATCGAATCCTCCAACGGGATGGTGCGGCGAGCGCCGCAGACGACCTCAGAGACTAGGCACGCCGATCTCCCGCCACATCTGCCACAGGACATACTGACGACCCGCGACGCACGCTGCGTGCGTACAGGTCACTTCGCGCCTCCGTGCGGACAGTTCCGAAGGCCGACATCCGCAGCCAGGACGACGGCGGGTCGGTCGGCACTCAGGTGTACGGCGTGCATGAGACTTCGGACACTGGCGCAGGCGACTTAGGAAGCCGACAGACACAGACGATCATGGAAGGTCTCGGTTTCACATTCCGGGACCGTTTCAGGGATGTAGGCGACAACCCCAGGTCATCACAGGACCGGGGTGGTGACGGGTTCGAAGGAGCGCAGCGGCCGGTAGCCGGTGGCATCCAATTCGGCCAGTTCGGTATCGATCTCGAGGCTGATGGTACCGAAGAAGTCGACGGTTCACTGCGGGCCGGGGAGATGTGGGCCGGCGCTTCGTCGTTGGCGTAGCGGCCCTCGGCTCGCAGCGCGGCCACCGCCCGTCCCAGGTAGTCGCTGGTCCAGGTCACAACCGCGTTGGTGGCCCGGCACTCGGGTCGCCGTCACCAGGGGCAAAGTAGCTCTGCGTAATCGTGGTTCGAGTGGCTCGCGGGGATGGAAGCCAGCTTGAGACGGGGCAATGTAACTGAACGTTGCGTCTCAGGTCCGCTACGTCGCGATCACGGCTCGGCTTCGGGCTGATGCTGAAGTTCTTCGAGCTGAAAGCGAGGTTCCCTCGCTGGGAGGACGTGCCGCGCCCGGCGGTGGAGTTCATGGCGGGGCAGGTGAAGGTCGACGCGCAGCTGTTCGCCGTCTACGACTGGTCCGGACGGACCATCAAGAACCACCGAGCGCAAATCCGGGAGTTCCACGGCTTCCGTGAGCCGACGGTAGGCGATGAGGACAAGCTCGCCGACTGGCTGGCCACCAAAATCTGCCCGGTAGAGATGTCGCGGGATCGACTGCGCGGCGCGCTGCTGGCGCGCTGCCGCGCAGACAGGATAGAACCGCCGAAGACTACCCGGATCGAACGCGTGCTGGGCGCGGCCGAGGCGATGTTCGAGCGGAACTTCACCGCCGCGACCATGGAGCGTTTGTCGTTCGAGTCGGTCGGCAGCTAGAAGAGGTGATCGTCGCCGAAGCTCCCTCGGCCGGCGTCCCGGCCGTCGGAGAGGAGGCCCCGGGAGACGGGCAGGCTCAGATCACCAATGGCGCTAAGGCGGACGGCGCGCGTTCTTGCAGGAGCTTAAGGAGGATCCGGGGTCGTTTCAGCTGGACACGTTGCTGGCGGAGATCGTGAAGCTTGAGCGGGTGAAGGCGATCGGTCTTCCGGCCGCATTATTCGAGGGGTCTCGGAGAAGGTCGTAGCGGGCCGGCGGGCCCGGGCGATGAAGATGTACCCCTCCGATTTCGAGGCGGCAGCGGCGCCCGTACGCGTAACGCTGCTGGCCGCGCTGTGCCGGGTGCGGCAGGCGGAGCTGATCGACGGGCTGGTGGAGCTGTTGATCCAGCTCGTGCACAAGATCAGCGTGCGGGCGGAGAAGAAGGTCGAGGGTGAGCTCAACGCCGAGTTCCGGCGGGTGCAGGGCAAGAGCGGGATCTTGGTGAAGCTCGCGACGGCGGCGCTGGAGCTGCCGGAGGAGATCGTACGCAAGGCCCTATATCCGGTGGTCGGTGAGCGGACGCTGGCCGACATCATCGCCGAGGCCAAGGCGAACGAGAAGGAGCTGCGCACCCGGGTGCGGACCAAGCTGCGCGGTTCCTACTCCCACCACTACCGGCGCGGCCTGCCCAAGCTGCTCAAGGCGGTGAGGTTCCGCTCCAGCAACGACACCTTCAAGCCGGTGATGGACGCCCTGGACCTGCTGAAACGGTACGACGGCTCCGACGCCGACTTCTACGCCGCCGCCGAGGCGGTGCCGCTGGAGCACGTGGTGCCCGAGGACTGGCGTGACGCGGTCCTCGACCTCGACAGTGGCCTGGTGGAGCGGATCCCGTACGAGCTGTGCGTGCTGGTCGCGCTGCGCAAGGCCATCCGGCGCCGTGAGATCTGGGTGGAGGGGGCCAACACCTGCCGCAACCCCGATGAGGATCTGCCCGCTGACTTCGAGGACAGCCGGGACGTGCACTACGAGGCGCTGGCCAAGCCCCGCGACCCGGCCGACTTCATCGCCGACCTGCAAAAGCGGCACGTGGCGGCGTTGGACCGGCTGAACAAGGGGCTGAAGAAGGCCACGACGGGCGGGGTGAGCATCACCAGGAGGAAGGGCGAGCCGTGGATCAGCGTGCCGCCCCTGGGCAAGCAGATCGAGCCGGAGAACCTGGAGGCGCTGAAGGAGGAGATCGCCCGCCGCTGGGGTGTGATCGATCTGCTGGACCTGATCAAGAACGTCGACCACGCCACGAAGTTCACCGGCGAGTTCACCTCGGTGGCCTCGCGCACGGTGACCGACGTCGAGGTGTTGCGCCGCCGGCTGCTGCTGTGCACCTTCGGGCTCGGCACGAACATGGGGATCAAACGGGTCGCCGACGGCACGCGGCGATCGAGGGGATGGAGGCCGACACCGAGGCCGCGCTGCGCCGGACCCGCCGGCTGTTCGTCAACCGCGACAACCTGCGCGCCGCGATCCGCACGGTGGTCAGCAAGACGCTGGAGGTGCGCGACGTCTCGCTGTGGGGGCCGGGCACGGCGTGCGCGTCGGACTCGCGCAAGTTCGGTTCCTGGTCGGCGAACTTCATGACCGAGTGGCACCAGCGCTACGGCGGCGCCGGGATCATGGTGTATTGGCACGTCGAGCGCAAGAACGTGTGCATCTACAGCCAGGTGCGATCCACCACGGACTCCGAGGTGGTCTCGATGATCGAGGGCTTGCTCCTCATCTGACCAGCGCGGAGATCGATCGCACCTGGTCCAGGCCGCGATCGTCTACCTGAACACCAGGATGGTGCAGATCATCCTCGCCGAGCCGAAGTGGCGAAAGAAGCTCACCGACGCCGACCGGCGCGCCCTGTCGGCTCTCTTCTGGTCCCATTCGAACCTGTACGGCAAGTTCGAGCTCGACATGGGCAAACGGCTCGACCTCGGGCCGGCGCCGGGCGCTGAGGATCAACAGTCAGCTGGTCCATTCTGAGCAACGAACGATCTCGGGGGTGCCCCAGGGCTCCGGCGTAGTGTCCTTGGCCAGCCGCTCGCGGATCGCCAGCTCGCCCACCAGGCGGTCGGGATGGAAGTTGAGCGTCACATGCAGGCCGGGATCGACCGGGCCGCGACGTGGCTGAGGGCGCGCGTGCGTGCCGTACCCGACATTTCTGTCGTCATTATGACCCGTCGGACGCGTGCAGGATAAAGGCCAGCACATCGGCGAGCAGTTCCTGCTCCTGGTCTCGGGTCGAGCCGGCGCCGTGCCAGCCGTGCTCCTCGACGCGCATCAGCACCGGCCGGCCGGAGGATGTGGCCGCCTGCAGGCGGGCGGCCAGTTTCGCCGGCTGCCACGGCGGCACCCGCGCGTCGCGCAGGCCGGTGGTCAGCAGCACCGCCGGGTACGGCACGCCGTCGTGAACCCGCAGGTAGGCGTCGATGATCAGCAGGGCACGCAGGCCCTCCTCGGTGGTGATGCTGCCGAACTCGGGCACGTTGATCGGCCCGCTCTCGGTGAACTCGTTGCGCGTGGCGTTCACCGTCGGCACGTGCATCGCCATGGCCGCCCACAGCTCGGGGCGGTGCACCAGCGCGCCGCCGGTGGGGATGCCGCCGCTGCTGGCGCCCTCGGCGGCCAGCCGTCCCGCACGGGTGTAGCTGAGGGCGATGAGATGTTCGGCGCAGTCGATGAAGTCCGTGATGGTGGCCTCCTTGCGCTCGTCGCGCCCGGCCTCGTGCCACTCCCGGCCGTAGGCGCCGCCGCCGCGCAGGTGCGCGACGGCGTAGACGCCGCCGAGCTCGTACCAGGCGAGCATCTCGGGATGGAACTCCGGCAGGTCGATGAGCCCGCCGGAGCCGTAGCCGGTGAGCACGGCCGGATTGTCGCCATCCAGCTTCAGGTCCTTGTGGTGGATGACCGTGAGCGGGATCGGCGTCCCGTCCCTCGCGGGCACGTGCAGGGTACGGGCGTACACGTCGCCGAAGTCCACCGACGACCGCGGTGCCAGCCCGGTGTCTTGGAAGGACTGGCCGTCGCCGTCGTAGCGGTAGAGCCGTGGCGCGTCGGTCCAGCTGGCCATCAGGAGCAGGGCTTCGGGCCGTTCGGGATGGGTGGTCCACTCCAGGATCGCGCCTTCCAACGACATCGGCAGGTCGGCGAGCTCGCCGCCGGACAGGGGTGCGTGCCGTACCCGGCTGACGCCACCGTCGAGATCGCGCACCAGCAGCCGGTCCCCCACCACCCGCACCGTCTCCACCACCCGCTCACTGGCGGGCACGACCACCCGGGCGCAGGACAGATCTGGTGCGGCAAGCGGAACGGCCAGCACGCGGGAGCGCGGTGCGTCCCGATGGGAGACCAGGTAGAGGGTGTCGTGGCTGGTGGCGAAGGCGGTCACGCCGTCCGCCACGCCCGCGACCAGCCGCCACGGGCAGGCTGCCGGGTCGGCCAGCCCGGCGCGCGGAGCCACGTACACCGTGCAGTCGCTCAGCTGCTCGCTGGTCCAGGGCCAGGGGCTGAGCGCGCTGTGGGAGATGATCGCCAGCATCCACTCGCCGTGCGGCGGCACCACCAGGAAAGGCCGGTCCCGCGGGGTCAGCTCGACGTGGGGGTTGAGGCCGCGGGCCAGCACCACCGTGTCCTGCGCCGGGTCGGCGCCCAGCTGATGCAGGAATGAGCGGCTGTTCAAGAGGTGCTGCTCCACGTAGCGGTGATAGACGAACGACCGGCTGTCCTCCAGCCAGCTCAGGAAGGCGAAACGCGTCGTGGGCGGGATCGTCTCGAGGAGGACCCCCGAGTCGGCGTCGATCACGTGGATAGAGCTGTTCTCCGACCCGGAGGCGGAGACGGCGCAGGCGACGTAGCGGCCGTCAGGGGAGGGCACGTACCAGTCGATGGCGTGGTGTCCGTCGCCGGGCACCGTGCCGGGGTCGAACAGGACCCTGCTCGCTCCGTCGGCCTCGGTCACCGTCAGCACCGGTACGCGGGCGTCCGGCTCGCGTACCAGGGCGAAGACCCTCTCGGCTGCCATCGCGAGGCCGAAGTACCGCGTGAGCGCACTGCCCAGTTCGCGGATCCGGGTCAGCAGGCCGGAGCGGTGGGGCAGGGCGTCCAGTTGCTCGCGGGCGTGCCTGGCCTGGCCGTCCAGCCAGTGGTGGAACTCCTCGCCTTCGGTTTCCATCCACCGGTAGGGGTCCTCGAGTGTGATGCCGTGGAGGGTCTCGCGCACGACGTCCACCCGGGCGATCGGGGGTTCGGTGAGGTCGCTCATATGCGCATGATCATATGCCGGAGCTCCAGTGACTTGTCGGGACATTGGATCGCGCGGCCCTCCGCCGGGCTCGCCTGACGGTCATGCCGAGTAAGCAACAAGTCACGGCCTCTGACCAGCCCTATTAACCCTTTCTGGCGTACTTAGGGGCCGAGGAACCGGCGGACAGCCGTTGGCGCTGAAAAGGATTTAGGCGCGCTTACGGATGAAAGATCCTCATTTGTGACGCGCGTCAATCACCCGCCAAGCTGGCGAATCTTCTCCAGCGGGTAGGGGGCCTGCCTGCTTTGGCGCTGGAACGTGCGGAAGAAGTCGGACATCACGGCGGCTATCGGCGCGTGCCGGGCGATGATCGCCGCGGCCTCCTCCGGGATTCCTGTGAGGCGCTCGCCCTCCGCGTAGGCGCGCACCCGCTTGTAGCGGCTTTCCCCGTCCTCCCTCCGCAGTTCGTACAGAGCGGTGACCAGCCAGTCCACCCGATACTTGGCGGAATAACAGTGGTCGTAGGTCTGGTGCCGGCCGAAGAAGTCGGCCTCGTCCTGCGGCAGCTCGAACCCGGAGGAAATGGCTAGGCCGTAGTCGGCGAAGTAGAGGCGCTGGCCGTCGGTCAAGATGTTCTCGAAGTGCGCGTCGAAGTGCAGGAGCCCTCGGCTGTTCATGAAAGAGATGCCGGCTGCCAGTTCCTTCTCCACCATGGCGCAGGCTCGATTGATGGCTTGGTCGCCTGCCTCGACCTGGGCACCCAGCCACTGGTGCAGGTTCTGCGGGATGTACTCCAGGAACAGCGCGACGCTCGCCGAGGACTGCTGAAGAGCCTGGATCCGGTGGCGTACCTGCGATCCGCCGTCCCAGTAGGCAACCGCCTGGTCGATGTCGGCTAGTTCTTCGGGCAGAGGCGTCGAGTCCGGCAGCACCCGCCAGTGGTACATCAGGGGGAAGCCCTCGTGTTCGGCCGCGAGCACCCAGTTCGTCGTCATGGTGTGCACGGCGAGCTCCCTCCAGACCCCGAAGCCTGGCCCGCCGATGGCGCCGACGCCGTAATGGCAGAAGGCAGGCAGGTCGAACAGATTCGCCGTGGACCGGACATGCTCTGGTTGCCTCTCCAGATCGGTGAGAGGCACCCGCTTCACGAAGACCGGAGTTCCGGCGATCTCCAGCAGGGCCGACTTCCCGCCGATGCCGGATCCGAGCGGCACAGCCGTGTCCACGAGTTCGCTCAGGGCGCGGTCACTGCATAAGGCCAGGGATGTGGAGACGGCACTGTGGGCGGTCAGACGCGCAGCGCGCGACATGTCAGGACACTTCACTGCGGCTTCCACCTGAGTACCCACCTCAATTCTGCAATGGCCACGCAGTCGCGCCGAGCGCAACGGCGCGTGGCTCTGCGGTTGGCCTCCGGAGCGGGCAGAGAGCGCCCAATATCCGTGTGGGCAACAAACCTGGGCGCACTCGTGGCAGCACCTTAGTGAAGATCGACAACGACAGGGTAGACCGGTGCCCTGATAGAACCGCCCGTTGTCGCCGATGCCCAACGAGCCAAGGAAGCTTCGCCCCAGGGGCAGCCTCGGTTCACTGCACTCAAGATCCTTCTCAGCGCCAACGGCTGTCCGCCGGTTCCTCGACCCCGTACTTGGTCTGCCCCCCAATTTCGACCGGATGGTCCAAGATCCCTACCGGGTCCTATGCCCTGTCCAGGGTCTTCTTTGGCTGGCGGCGCACGGTGTCGCCCGTCAGGTGCCCGTACACCGTCGAGCGCGGCACCCCGAACAAGTCCGCGATCTGCTGGACGGTCTTGTCCCGCGTGTCGTACAGCTCCTGGGCGAGGGCGGTCTGGTCGGCGGTGAGCTTGGGCCGGCGTCCACCGACCCGGCCGCGGGCACGGGCGGAGGCCAGGCCGTCCATCGTGTTGGCCATGATCAGCTCGCGCTGCAGCTCGGCGAGGACCGACAGCATGCCGAACATCGCCCGGCCCTCCATCGTGTCGGTGTCGATCCCCTGCTCGATCACATGCAGTCCCACCCCGCGTTCGCCCAGGTCCGCCCCGAGGGTGACCAAGTGCAGGACTGAGCGCGACAGCCGGTCCAGCCGGGTGACCTTCAGCGTGTCGCCCTCGCGCAGCAGCTTGAGAACCAGGTCGAGGCTGGGCCGGGAGGCCTTGGCGCCACTGGCCTTGTCCAATGGATGTCCTTGCGGTCGACGCCCGCGCGCAGCAGCGCGTCGATCTGATGGTCGGCGGTACTGACCCGCGCGTAGCCGAAGAGCACTGTCGGAACCTACTTCACGTACCGTTCACCGACATTGATTTTCGACACGAGTTATCGACAGCACCCACCTGCGGTTCCGTGATCGACTCAGCGAGTGTCGACAGACGGTCGTTATTCGACACTGGGGACCAACCTCGCAACCACAAAGAGTAGCGATAGTTACACAGAGCTACTTTGCCCCTGGTGACGGCGACCCGAGCGCCAGGCCTTGGTGCGCGGGGTCAGGCAGCAGGCCTGCTCGCTCTGCCCGGTCAGGTGCGGGCTGTGGAAGGCGCCGCCGTGCGCGTAGCGCAGGTCCCGGCGCAGCGCGTGCAGGCTCTTACCCTTTATGATCTTGCATCGGGCGTGATCCCAGGAGCCTGGGGGGATCGGGCGCGTGGCAGGTTGGGTAGGGCTATCCGCGAAGAGGGCGGCACGGGAAACGCGGTTCGCGAGCTCAGCCGGTCGCTGAGGGGCGGCGGTATCCATGCCAGAGGGCAACTCCCACGCAGGTGAGGCCGAGCAGGAACGGATGGACGGCGCCGCCGACGAAGCCTGCCAGGGCGCCCAAGGCTTGGAAGTCGCCGGTGCCGTCGTTCATCGCCTCGCCTGATCCGGGAAACAATCCCAGCAGGACGCCGTCGGCGGCCAGCAGCGTAGCGGGCGCAAGAGCTGCCCAGCGGTGCCGGCCGCGTAAACCGGGCAGCGCGGCCGCACCGGCCAGAATCGTGATCCCGAACAGGAAGAAGCCGGGCTCCTGCGGTTCGGTGCTGCCAAGGCGGGCGCGCGTCGGGGGTGAGCGGTTCTGGCTTCGCGTCGTTCGCGGGTTCGTTTCGTTCGAGGCTCGAGTACGGGTTGGTGGTGCCGGCCATGGTCATGGTCCTTTCCGGCGTCGGCGCTGGGCGTCGGGGACGACGATCTCCGACGCGCTGAAGGCGCACTACCTCTCCGAGATCGCCGCGATGAGGTCCGGGCCCCAGGCCCAGATCCTCACCCTCATGGAACAGACACCGGCCCTGATCGAGTACGCGGAGAAGATGGGGTTCCGCCATGAGGGCGCCCTCGCTGCCGCGATCGCCGAAGAGCTCGGGCACACGGAGCCGACCGACGAGATCCGCTGCTACGTCCGTTTCGCCCTGCAGATCCAGCTCAGCGCCACTCACGAGGCAAATCCGGAATCAACCATCGATGCAGGGTTCCGACTTCTCGATGCAGGCTGGGCGCAGCACTGATCCGGAGCGCGCGGGCTGCTCGTCCTGCACCCATGGGTGAAGCGCCGCAGGAGTGAAGCGATGGTGCGGAGACTTTCCGCAGGTGGGCATGGCGAACCGTCGATGCGCCGCAACGATCACTCATCTGGTCACGGATCCACGGGTCCGCGCAGGTGAGCGAGTCCCTGAGAACGAGCTACGCGCATTGCCGGTCATGCAGCCTGTGGAACGGTCTGGAGCTCGACCAGCTCCCGGCCGCGAGTGACGAGCTCGTCGTATCACCTATGGGGGATCGAAACACCCTCTGAGTGGCGCGGTGCCAGGCCGTGCTCGTAGGCGTAGATGACCGCGCGCACCCGCGTGGGCAGCCCGAGTTTGCGCAGCAGACTCGCGACGTGGTTCTTGACCGTGCCTTCCTCGATGGTCAGGGCTCGGGCTATCTGCGCGTTGCTCAGCCCGCGAGCGAGGTGCCGGAGCACCTCGAGCTCACGCGCAGTGAGCCGCTTTTGCGCGTCGGCGGGGGACGCGGGCGACAGGCTCGCGAATCGGTGGATCAACCGGGTGGTGACCTGAGGGTCCACCAGCCCGTGCCCGCGGTGCAGCGCTCGCACCGCCTCCAGGAGCAGTTCGGGGTCGCTGTCCTTGAGCAGGAACCCCGAGGCCCCCGACTGGAGCGCCCCGAAGAGGTACTCGTCGGTGTCGAACGTCGTCAGCGCGAGCATCCGCGGCGGAGCTTCCATGCCGGCCAGTTGCCGGATCGCGGAGATCCCGTCGACGTACGGCATGCGCAGGTCCAGCACCACCACGTCGGGGCGCCGCCACAGCGCCTGGTGGACGGCCTCGGCTCCGTCGGCCGCCTCACCGACCACCTTGATGTCGGGCTCGCCGTCCAGTGTCACGCGCAATGCGTCACGTACGGCCGGCTGATCATCGGCGATCACCACTCGGATCGTCACGCCGCCCTCCTTGAACCGACGGGCCCGATCGGAACGACGGCCTCCACCTGCCAGCCGTGATCCTGCCCCGGGCCTGCCACGAACGTGCCGCCATGTTGGTGCACACGCTCGCGCATGCCTCTGATCCCCCGCCCCTCCGCTCCGGCACGGCCGTGGCCGTCGTCGGTGACCGAGACCGTCACGGCGGCCGGGCCGCACACCACGTGGACGTCCACGTGGCCGGCTCCGGAATGGCGGACGGCGTTGGTGAGCGCTTCTTGTACGACGCGGTAGACCGTGTGGCCGACAGCGGGCGGCAGCGTGATGCCGGCCCCGGCGCGGTGGACCGAGATCGGCAGCCGTGGGGTGGAGAGCCGCTCGGCGAGGCTCTCGATCTCATCCAGGTCCGGTCCGGTGGGTGCCTCACGTAGTGAGTCGAGAAGGGCGCGCACCTCGTTCAACGCGGTTGCGGACAGCTCGGCGATGGTGTCCAGCGCCTTGTCGGCGGTCTGCGCCTGGCCGCGCAGTGCTCGGCGGGTGGCGGTGGCCTGCATGCGGATGGCGGTGAGGTGGTGGCCGACGCTGTCGTGGACGTCGCGGGCGAGCGCGGCGCCTTCCTCCGCCATGGCGCGGCGGGCCTCGGCGTGGTCGAGCCGTGCCGCCTGTGCGGCCCGCTCACCGTACAGCTGCAGGGCGAGGCCGACCGCGACCGGAGCGACACCCATGATGACCAGGTCGGTGACCACGGAAAGCCCGGCCTGTGCCTGCGGGATGAGCAGGCCGTAACCGGTGGTCCAGACGATGGACAGGCTCATCACCAGCCAGGCGCGGCGCGGCAGGCGGAAGGCCGCCGCGCCGAACATGACCATGGTCACCAGCCGGCCTTGCCACCCTGGGATCGCCAGCCCGAGCAAAGCTATCGCCGCTGACAGCAGCGCTCCTGTCAGCGGAAGGCGGTCACGCAACGTCAGCGGCAGGGCCGCGACGAGGCTGGCACCCGCCAGGAGGGGCAGCTCAGGCCACGGTGGTGGCTCGCCGTCGAGTATGGCGAATGCGGTGAGCGCGGCCGTGGCCGCGAGCACGAAGAGTCCCTCTCTGGCGTACACAGCGGCAACGCTACTTCGCCGGTCCGCAGGAGGCGCCGCGCGGCGCCATCTGGCCCGTGGTCAGGTAGCGGTGCACGTGCTCGCGTACGCACGGGTGGCCGGAGAGGTAGAGCGCATGCCCGCCGATGGCCGGCAGGAAGCGGGCCCCGGGAAGCTGGGCGGCCAGCCTGCGGCCGTCCGCGGTCGGGGTGGTGTCGTCGTACGCGCCGCCCGCGATGAACACGGGGGGCAGGCCGGGCGCCTTGATGGGGTGGGGCGCGTACGTCCTGGTCGGCGGGAGGCCGGCGCAGTGGTTGGCCATCAGCCACACGGCCCGCCACCCGATGTGGGGGGTGTCACGACGCAGGACGCTCTCCAGCTTCTTGACCTTCGCGTATCCGGGGTAGGGCAGATCCGCGCAGAGGATGACGCGCGACAGGTCGGGGTCCGGTGCTCCTTGCACCTTGGCGAAGAACGAGGCGTCGCCGGCCTGCGCTCGCGCGAGCCCTGCGGCCAGGCGCTCCCAGGTGGCCTCGTGGGTGAAGTGGGCGCGGGAGGCGATCTGGGTGTCGCTGATGCGTACGCCGGGACCGGCTTCGGGGGCGGGGATGGGCTCGCGGCGGGCCTTGGCCATCACCTCTTCCCAGACGGCCACCGGATCCTTGCCGTGCAGCGCGCAGGTGGCGGTGGTCCGGCACCAGGCGGCGAAGCGCTTGAAGTTGGCCTCCAGGGCCTTGGCTCGTGGCTTGAGCCAGGTTCGCAGGTCGGGGGTGGTGTGGTCGAAGACGCTGTCGAGATACATCCGGCCGACCTGGCGGGGGAACAACTCGGCGTAGGCCTGCCCGAGTACGGTGCCGTGCGAGTTGCCCAGGTAGGTCAGCCTGGCCTGTCCCAGGGCCTTTCTGATCGCCTCCATGTCGTGCGCGATCTGCCAGGAGTTGAGGCTGCCCGACAGCGGCCCGGCCTCTTTGGCGCATGCTTGCCCGAATGCGCGGTTCTTCGCAGCGTACGCGTCGTATGCGTCCTTGTTCGGAAACACCCACTCGGTGGCGAACGGTGCTGAGATGGGGCAGTTGATCACGCTGGACTTGCCGAACCCTCGCGGGTCGAAAATCACCACGTCGAACCATTTGGTCAGATCTGCGAAGGACTCCTTCGCCTGACGGAGAAGCGCGATCTGCTCACCAGGTCCACCGGTGTTGACCAGCAGCACGCCCTTCTTGCCGGCCTGGTCCTGAGCGGGCAGCTTGGCGAGACCGATCGTGGCCTTCTGCCCTGACCTGCGGGCCCAGTCGGCCGGCACCTGGATCTGTGCGCACTGCAGACCGTCGCCGCAGTCCTGCCATGACAGCGGCGTGGCCGTGACCGGAGCGACGGCGGTGACCGCGCCGACGACGAGTGAGGCAACGATGTTCATGCCGGAAGGATCGCCGGAGCGGCTCCGTCCACGCGTCCCCCTTTCTGCATATCTTTGCCACGCCCGGGAGCAGAGGCGCTTCCCGCGCGCCGTGGAGGTCCGCAACGATGGCTACGGTGAGCCTGTCAGGATCGAGGGCGGCAGCGTCGGGCGTCATTCATGAACGGACGCGACAGCGAAGGCGCGTCTCGCCGGCGAATGCGGAGGTCTCGACGCGTTCGAGGTCGATGCGCTTTCCGAGTCCTGCGAACAGCGAGACGTCCTCACCCAGCAGGATCGGCAGGATGTGCAGCTGGACTTCGTCGACGAGCCCCAGTGCGAGGCACTGTCTTGGAGATGCTGCCTCCCAAGAGGCTGACCCGCCTGTTTCCGGCCGCCTGCTTGGCGGACTCGATCGTTTGCGCTTTGTTCGCTCTACCGACCACGCCGCCCTGGTGTTGTGTGCCGAGCAAGGGTACGCCAGGACGACGGTCGAGGGGATCGCGGCTCGTGCCGGTGTGAGCAAGAAGACGATCTACCGCTGATGGTCCTCCTAGGGCAGGGTGGTCCTCGACTCCATCGACGATCTCGCGCACACCGGCCTCGGCTTTCCCGATACCGGTGATCTCGCGACCGATCTCCCACACGGACCTGTCGAACCTCATCGACCTCCTCACCAACCCACGTACGGGACTGGCTTTGGTGGGCTGTGCTCACCGACACCCAGCACGACCCCGAGCTGGCCCGATGCCTGCGGGACCGGCTGCGCGGTGGCCAGGCGAACCAACCTTCCCCGGGTCCGATTCGTACATCGCCCCATCACCCCGGATCGTCAACATCACGGGAGATCGAAGGGGGCCGGGAAGTGGCCTTCCCAGATCTGGCGGGATGCCTGTTCGGGGTAGGGCAGGGTTTTCGGCTCGACGTCCAGGACGCGGGTGAGGTGCTCGCCGGGCCGGTGGGCGGGCCAGCCCGCGTCGCCGGTGGTGATGAAGCGGACCCATGCCTCCTGGAGTTCGCTGGAGAGCGCGATGGCCTCGGGCGTGGGCAGCTCGCCGATGAGCTTGGTGCCGACGGGGCTGTCCAGCGTGCCGAACGCCAGGGGCACGTCGAGACTGTGGCAGGCGCCCAGGATGCCGCCGAGGGCCGGGGCGGCCCAGCACAGTTCGAACAGGTACGAGGTGCCGCCGGCTGCGGCGTTCGCCTCGGCCAGCTTCTGTGACGGCATGCGGAAGAGGGCGTCGGAGTACACCGTCTCCACCAGTTCGTCCGGCCCTGCCTGCGGGAACGCGGCACGGTAGGCCGGCGCGCCGTCCGGCTGCGGGGCGAGCAGTTCCAGGGCCGCGTGGGCGTCCTCCTCGGCGAAGGTGCCGTACCGTCCGCCCATGACGCTGAAGTACCGGAATTCGTCCCGGGTGTGGCCGACGAGCAGTTCGATTCCGCTCGCGCGCCCGCCGGTCAACGCGGGCCAGGGCGTTTCCGTGAGGACCTCGCCGTCGACGACGGGGCACAGCGCGGTGCCGGTCTCCGTGAGGCGTCCCCAGCTCTCCCGGTGGGTGTGGAGGCCGGCGTTGAAGGAGGTGAGCTCTGCGGCCAGGTGCCAGGGGTCGATGCCGCGCAGGGCCTCGGCGGTGGGGGCCGCCGCGCCGAGCCGGTCGGCGAACGCGGCGGTGACCTGGCGTGCGAGCGTGGGGGTGCTGTGCAGCCCCGGCACCGAATGGGCGATGGCCCGCCGGAACAGGCCGCGCGCGGACTTCATCGTCAGGAGGGCGGCGACCGAGCCCGCCCCTGCGGACACCCCGCCCACGGTGACCCGGCCGGGGTCGCCTCCGAAGGCGGCGATGTTGCGCTGCACCCACTCCAGCGCCGCGATCTGGTCGAGGAACCCGCGGTTGGGCGGCGCGTCGTCGAGGAACGCGAATCCCTCCGCGCCCACGCGGCAGTTGATGGTCACCACGACCACTCCCGCCTCGGCCAGCGCCGCCGGATCGTACATCGGGTCGCTCGAGGCCGCCGAGAGGTAGCCGCCCACGGGGATCCACACCAGCACCGGCAGTCCCGCCGCGCCGGGATCCGGCGTGCCGACGTTGAGCGTCAGCCAGTCGCCGCCCTGCGGGGGCACGTCGATCGGCAGGGACAGCGGCACCACGGGGCCGAACTCGACCGCCGGCCTCGTCCCCTCCCAGCGCTGCGGCGGCGCGGGCGCGGCGAAGCGGAGCACTCCGACCGGGGGCTGGGCGTACGGGATGCCGCGGAACACCGCGTGCCCCTGCCGTCGGCGCCCCTGCACCACGCCTTCTGCGGTCCGTACCTTCATGACGATGCCTTCCCTCGCATTATCGGTCAACTGTATTATGTCAACTGTATTAGAACAGCACGAGGGAGGAGCCGCCGATGCCGAAGCAGGTGGATCACCGCGAACGCCGCGAAGCGATCGCCCGTGCACTGTGGCGGGTGGTGGAGCAGCGCGGCGTCACCCAGCTGACGATGCGCGTGGTGGCGCAGGAGGCGGGCATGTCGCTCGGGCAGCTGCAGCACTACTTCGCCTCCCGTACCGCCATGCTCTCCTTCGCCATGGACTTCGCGTCCGAGCAGACCTCAGTGCGCGTACGCCAAGGGCTCGAGAAGCTCGGCGACCGTCCGCACCCCCGTGACGTGCTGCGACTGGCGCTCGCGGAAATGCTCCCCCTGCACGCCGACGCCCGTGCGACCAGCCGGATGAGCGCCGCCTACGTCCTGGAGGCGCTGCACGACGAGGCCGTGCACGAGCAGGCGCGCCGCGGCCTCGTCCAAGGGCGGGCCCTCGTCGAGGAGGTGGTCCGCCAGGCGATCGCCGAGGGGCACATCGACCCCGGCCGCGACCCGGCGACCGAGACCAACCTGCTCCTCGCCCTCACCGGCTTCACCTCCCTGATCGAACTCGACGTGATCGAGCCCCAGGACGCGCTCGCCGCGATCGACGTGCATCTGGACCGGTTGTTCTGGAGTACGTGACCGTCCCGCTTTGGGCGTCAGTCCGACAGCCAGTGCAGCTCCTGCGCCAGGGTTCTGGCGACGGCGCGGATGCGGCGGTGCAGCGGCGACTGCTCGCGTGGGAGGACCAGGTGGATCGTCAGGCTGGGCGCGCCGCGCAGCGGCCGCCAGGTGAGACCGGCCGGCTGCACCGTGACCGCGGCTTCTCCGGCCGGGGCGAGGGTGACCCCGTCGCGCAGGTCGCGCTGGGACATGTCGTAAGAGACCGCGGGCGTGTGGAAGCGAGGGTGTGGCCGGGCGTCGTGGAACAGTGCGGACAGCTGATCGTGGATCACGGGATTGGCCGCACGGTCCGGGAGTCTCAGCGGGTACGCCGCCGCGTCGGCGATCTCGATCTCCGGGTGTTCGGCCAGCGGATGGTGCTCCGCCAGCTGGACCCCCACGCGCAGGCGTCGCAGCAGGTACCTGCGCACGCCGCGGCCCGGTTGTTCACCGCGGGTGATCCCGGCGTCGAGGCGGCCGTCGGCGACCGCGGGGGTGATCTCGGGTGTCGCCATCGGGACCGCGCCGACCTCGAGTCCGCTGGTGCCGTGCATCAGCCTGTCCACCAGGGCCGGGACCGTCTCGGCTCCGGCGCTGAGGCTGTATCCGATGCGCAGCGTGCCCACTTCGCCGGCGGCCGCGCTCCTGGCGGTGTCCCAGGCCCGGTCCAGTGCCGCCAGCGCGGGTGGTGCGGCCTCCGCCAGAGCCGCACCTGCCGCGGTCAATTCGACGCTTCGCGTGTTGCGGACCAGCAGGGGCGTACCGAGTTGTGACTCCAAGCGGCGCATCCGGGCGCTGAGAGCGGGCTGGGCGATACCGATCCGTGCGGCCGCGCGGGTGAAGTTCAGCTCCTGTGCCAGCACCAGGAAGTACCGCAGGCTCACCGTGTCCGGGGCCACGAGCCCTCCCCCGCCGATTAATAACGATTCGTTCTGAGTCTAGCCCGAACTGGTCTTTCCCTCGGCCGCACATCCACCCCTAACCTGCGCATATATCGATCGATATGAGTGTCCAATCAGAGTCGGACGTCTCCGGCCCAACACAGGAGGTTTCCATGGCAAAGGGTTACTGGGTCAGCGTCTACCCCGACAGTCCCGACCTTGAGCGGCTGACCGCTTACGACAAGCTGGCCGGTCTGGCCGTCCAGGCGGGGGGCGGGCGTAACCTGGCTCTCCTTCCGTCCCGTGGCGGCCGGATCGTCGCCCACGAGGCCGGAGTCACGCAACGTGTCGTGCTGATCGAGTTCGACAGCTTTGAGCAGGCCGTCGCAACGTACGAGAGCGAGGCGTACCAGAACGCGCTGGTGGCCCTCCCCGACGGCTTCGAGCGCGACTTCCGCATCATCGAAGGCGTCGACTGACCGGCGGGTCCGATGCCGTCGATGTGGGGTGCCGCAAACCAACGCGCCACCAGCCGCCAAGCAGGCGCTGACCCGGGGAATCAGCCGCCGGTCTCCAGCTCGGCTCGCCCCGCCGGCTGTTCGACGGCAGGGCGGCCCGTGGCGAGGTCGGGAACATACTTGTAGATCGTGGAGCGGCTGACGTTCAGCAGCCGGGCGATCGAGGGCACGGTGGCGTCGGGCCGGGTGAGCAAGGCACGGGCGTGCCGGACCTGCTCGGGGGTGGTGGTGTCGAGGGCTTCCTTCAGGGACCGGAAGCCAACGCCGCGGAGCGGGGAAAGCGGATTCACCTCAAAGCACGTGAACTCCTCAAATCCGGGTCGCACGCCCTGATCGCGGTGGACGAGAGAACGGAGACCGGTGATCAGTTTCTGGCCAGCCGCCGATCGATGCGGGCGAGCAGGTCGTTGACCGGCTCGCAGGCGGTGCAGCGCCACACACGCACGGTGCCGTCCCCGTGTGCGGTGGTCAGCAGTTTTCCGTCGCCGGAAAATTGGATGCTCTCGACGGTGGTGGCGAAGCCTCCCACCGTTATGGGAGGGGCGGCCGCGTCGGTGCGCCAGATGCGGGCCGTCCCATCGTGTCCGGTCCCCGCCACCCATCGGCCGTCGGGGCTGAACGCGACGGACCACACCATGCCCTGGTGGCCGCGCAACACCAAAGGCGCCCCCTGGCCGGATGCCGGCCAGATCCTGACGGTGCCGTCGGTGCCCGCACTGGCCAGGCGCCGCCCATCCGGACTGAACGCGACCCCCCACACGAGACCCTGATGACCGCGCAGGACCAGTGGCGGCAGATCGCGGTAGGCATCCCACACCCGTACGGTGCCGTCCTGCCCGCCGGTCGCCACATGGCGGCCGGCGGGGCTGAAGGCGACATAACGGATCTGGTCGGCGTCGGCCCACCGGATCAGCGGCACCGTCGCGCCGGTGAGGTCCCAAATGCGCAGCGTGGCGTCCCCGCCCGCACTGGCCAGCCACCGGCCGTCCGGGCTGAACGCGGCGTTCCACACCGTACCCTCGTGGCCACGCAGCACCACAGGCTTCGCGCCGCCCTCGGCGTCCACGACCTGTATCGTGCCATCCCTGCCGGCGCTGGCCACGCTCCGCCCGTCGCGGCTCACGGCCAAGCCCACCACCTCATCATCGTGCCGGTTCAGCACGCGGTGCGTGCCAGCAGACCAGTCCCAGCTCCGTAGGGTGCCGTCCACGCCCCCGCTGAACACCCGCCGGCCATCGGGGCCGAAGGCCGCCACCCACGCCTCCTGTTCGTGGCCGCGCAATACCGAGATCTGGCCCATGCCTCGCGGATCCCAGACCCGGACGGTGCCGTCGTCGCCCGCGGACACCAGCCTGGTCCCGTCGGCGCTGAACGCTGCGCCCCACACGACCCGTTCGTGGCCGCGCAGCACGAGCGGATCCCCGGCACCCGTCGGGGACCAGAGGCGGATCGTGGCGTCGTCGCTCGTAGTGGCCAGCCAGTGCCCGTCATGGCTGAAGGCCAAGCCCTCCACCGCGCCCTGGTGCCCGTACAGCACGACGGGCGGCATGTTCCCGTCGCGCTGCCACACGCGCGCCGTGCCGTCGATGCTCACGCTGGCGAGCAGACGCCCGTCCGGGCTGAACGCCACGTTCTTGATCGCGGCCGTGTGTCCACGCAGGACTCGCGGCTCACCGCGTCCCTTCAGGTGCCACAGCCGTATGGTCGCGTCGTGGCCGGCACTGGCTAGTGTCCGTCCGTCCGGGCTGAACGCCACGGTCGTGCTCTCCCCCTCGTGTCCGCGCAGGACCTCTGGGTCGCCTGTGCCGCCGGTGTCCCAGATGCGGACCGTGCCATCCTTTCCCGCGCTGGCCAGACTCCGCCCGTCGGGACTGAACGCCACATTCCACACCGGACCGTCGTGCCCAGTGAGGGTGATGCGCTGGGCACCGCCGGACGAGTCCCAGATCCGGACCGTCCCATCGGTCCCCGGGACTGCCAGACGCCGCCCGTCCGGGCTGAACTTCGGGCTCAACGCCTGTCCGCGATGCCCGCGCAGCACGATCGGCGGGCCAGCGGATATACGACCCGAGAGCCACGGCCACACCCGGACGAGGCCGTCGGTCGAACCGGCGGCCAGGCGCGTGTCGTCCGGGTTGAACGCCACGCCCGTCGCCCGTCCCAGCCCGGGGACCGTCGCCAGGAGGTGGTCTTCGACGATGCCCTGCCGCAGGACCGACTCGGCTTCGGCCGTCGGCCACAGCCCGTAGGCCCGTCGCGCTAACTCCAGCCCGCGCTCAGGGCGCAACTCCAGCTCAGCGCGTGCCTCGGCCGCGAGCTGACGAGAGAGTGCCACGTCTCGCTGCTCCCGGGCTTGACGTCCCTGGAGCACGGCAACGCCGGCCAGCACGCTGACCACAACGGTCGTCGCGACAAGCACGGTCAGGGCCAAGCGCGTTCGCCGGCGCCGACCGGCCGATTCAGCCGCCTCTCGGCGATGGCCCGCGTCGAGAAAATCGCGTTCGAGGTCATTGAGCGTGTCCGCTGAGCGGTCCTGCCAGTCCGAAAGGCGCTTGCCGCGATACAGGAACGCCTCGTCCCGACCGTGCTGGTCCCATTCGGCGGCGGCCTCGGCCAGCCGACGGTGGGCGTGCAGCCGCTCACGATCCTCCTCCAGCCAGGTCCGTAGTCGCGGCCAGCCCCGGATCAACGCCTCATGCGCGATGGTCACAGTGCTCTCCTCGGCCACGACCAGCCGCGCCGCGATCAACCTGTCCAGCACCTCGGCCGTAAGCCGCCCCTGCCGGCTCGCCTCCAACTCGGCGCGGGAGGCACGCCTGCGGGTGTCCTCCGTTCCGTCTCCGGGCATGGTCAACCGCAAGAACACGTCCCTGGCGATGTCCTGCCCGGCCGGATCGAGCTCGCCATAGACGCGCTCGGCGGTCTGCGAGATCGCGCCGCGCAGACCGCCCGTCGCCCGGAACGCAGCAACAGCGAGCGACCCGCCCGTACGGCGACGCCAGGTCTCCAGCAGGGCGTGCGAGACCAGTGACAGCGCACCCACCTGCCCGCGCGCCTCGTCCACGATCAGATCCACCAGTTCCGCATCGACCTTCACACCCTCGTGCCGGGCCGGGCCGGTGACGACGGCACGCAGATCGCCCTCCTCCATCGGCCCGATCAGCACCTGGTTGTCCTGCAACGCGGACACAAGCGCCGGGTGAAGGGCGCAATGCCCATAGAAGTCGGCACGAACGCCGAGCACGACACGCACGCGCGGTTCCCGAGCGGCGGCCAAGAGCGCCGCCACGAAGCCGCGCCGCTCCCGCTCATCGTGGCAAAGGGTGAACATCTCCTCGAACTGATCGACGATGATCGCCAGGTGGGCTCCGTCTGCTCCGCCGCTCAGCAGTTGGGCGCACAGCGTGCCGATGGCCTCCGGAGAGGCGTCGAGCGACTCATGGATCGGGGCGGCCCCGATGCCTTGCGCATTGGCCAGATGGATGGACAGATGCCGGAGCGGCTGCTCGCCCGGGGTGAAGAGAACCACCAGCCATTCGCCGCCATCCCCTTCGGTTCCGGCTCCGCTGAGAGCCGGCAACAGTCCTGCCCGCAGGACCGACGACTTCCCGGCTCCCGAGGGACCGAACAACGCGAGGAAAGGAGCGCCTGCCAGTCGTTCGCGTAGTTGTCGTATCAGCCGCTCGCGTCCGAAGAACAGGGCCGCGTCCTGCGGCCCGAACGGCGCCAACCCCAGATAAGGGGCCGCGCTTTCTTCCGGGGCAGGATCAGCGGGGGCGAGCACGCTCATCAGGGCATGCCAGCGGCCTTCCCACTCGCCGCGATCGCCGTCGCACGCCTCAACGTATGCGAGGACGACCGCGAGACTCGGGACGACCACTCCCCCAGCTGCTTCGGATAGAGCAGTCGCGGAGAAATGCGCACGTTTGGAAAGCTGTCGATAACTGGGGTTGCCCGCCTTCACTCTCAGTTGCCTGAGCTCGAACGCGAAACGGTGAAGTGGGTCGTTTTCCGGGTCCAGCACACGCTCAGGACGCCCCATCGCCTCATCCTCACTCACAGTGAAGTATTGCCACCGTCACGAGCTGCTACCAGGTAATCACGTACCGCGAGACAAGTTTGACTAACATGCTGACGCCTGCCATCCGGCCCGTCAAACCATGAGAACCACAGCCCCACAGACTGCTGGACAACATCTCAGGATTTGATCCTGCCGCAGGTCACACGCCTCGGCCGAACTGCATGTTGATTGTCCAGTCGGTTCGGCCTCGCTGGACAACCAAGGGATCCGCTAAACAGGGAGAGGTCACGCGATTCGGCCCGGATGGTGCCGCTTCCCCCATTTTGGAGGGACGGCATGCCCCCGTCCCGACAGCTCGGGAGGCTCATGCCGCTACCGGGTGGTGATTGCGACACTGCGCAGCCATATGCACGGCGCAGCGGCCCTATCCATTTCGACGTTCAGCGAAAGGGAGAATAGCTAATGCATAGCGGAATTAGTCTATTCCGAGGCGTCGGAATATCGGCATCCGCTTTGTATTGGCACCCGCTGTCACAGTAAAACCGGGTCAGCGGTGACCAAGCTCCCATTCCCACGACCCCAGACGGAGAACCATGCGAAAGAGCAGCGCAACCGGCATCTTGTCCACCGTCCTCACTGCGGCCCTGGCGACTCCCCTGGTCGCGCTGGCGGCGACCCCCGCCCAGGCCACCGCCTCCATCCAGATGGGCGCGGCGTTGGCGTGCGAGTTGCACGTCGGCCGCACCTCCAAGAGCGGCAGCACCATCGTCGGGTTCGGCAGCCAGTCACAGGACTGCGGCACGAGCGGCACGTCCACGCTGGTCATCCAGCGCAGCCGCTGGTACGGCTGGGAGGACCTCGCCAACACGACAGTCACGGGACGCGGCTACGACGCCTACGTCCGCTACAACTGCACGGGCACGGGCACCCACACCTACCGCACCATCCACGTGGGTCGGACGGTCGGCGGCAGCCCCGCGTTCAAGGAGTCCAACCACCTGCGCGTCTCCTGCTGACGGTCGGCATCACGCCCACGACAAACGGTTGCCGGGTGGTCAGCCCCGCCGAACGCGTGCGGTGACGAGCGCCATCCGGACTCGTTCACCGCACGCGTTCGTCGGCGGTCTGTCCCGCTGCCCCCGGCCCGCCCATGGGAGGAGGCCGATATGGGCCCGCGATGCCATGGCCTGGACACTTCGATGAGAACGAAGTGTGCACACAAGCCGACAGCACGGCTGAAAAATATGCCGGAAACGGCCTCCATGGCTCTGGAGAGCCGATTATCTCACTGGAGAGTCTCATGGGAATGCGTATAAGAAATGTCACTCGTTCCGCTCTCGCGTTGACCGCGGCCGCGGCCGCCGTCGTCCTGGCGGCCCCCGTCGCGAATGCGGCGTCCGCCAGGTGCGAAATCGGGTTCCGCAGCAACGCCTGCACCTCTGGGTCGCTCGCCGCGAACGCGTCAGGCCATTGGCTCGACTACACGGTCGAGGGTGGAGGTTTCCCCTGCTATAGCGCCGATTACCGCGTTCACGATAGCGACAACGGCGCCATAGTGAAGAGCGGCCACGTGGGAAGCGGGTCGACCAGCGGGCGGATCCCTGGACTGTACGGAAGGTATCACATCCGCGTTTACAACAGCTGCGACGACGCCGTCGGCACCATCGCCAACAGCTGACAGGCCAGGCGCCGCGCCCGTCACCTTGCTTATCTCGCAGGTTAGGAACTCATACACAGAGGAGATCCATGCAGAACGTGAAAACTGGTGGTAGCGCAAGCGGGCGGATCGGCAAGGTAGTTTTCTACTTTGCACTATCGGTCGCCATGAGCTTGCTGGGAGTGTCTTCGGGTTACGCCGATACCGCCGCGAGGACAGCCGGGCAAGACAACCTGGAACAGGAAATCGCGCAGATTCTGCGGGACAATCCAAAGGCACACCGGATCGACACCTACAACATCCAACTCGATGAGGGCGCCATGCTGACGTTCCCCGCGCCAAGCGCTGGCGGGACGGGAGAAGCAAGCACCCAGGCGATGAGCTGCGACTGGCAGCGCCTCTGCCTCTACGACGGTACAGGGGGTAGCGGGACGAGGCTGAGCCTCTATAGCTGCCAGAGGTGGTACTACCTGGAGGACTTCTCGTTCAGGGACAAGGCCTCGTCTATCTACAATGCCCAGTCGGGCGGCAGTCGGGCGATCGGGAAATTCGTAGACACGCGCGGCGACGGCACATGGCTCCAGCTGGGAACCCTCGCGACGGGGGGCCAGCTCGCCAACCTTGCGTTGGACCGCGCCCCCGACGGGGGTACCTGGAACAATCGCATCGACAAGGTCTGGGCCTGCGACGCCTGAGCGACTGGGCACCCTCGGATGAGCGGCCGCCGATCCGCCGTCGCGGGACCAGCGGCCGCTCGCACGCAGGGCGACAAGGCCCTTGAGCAGCAACCGAACGGCTGTGGGACGTCGCCGCCCGCCGCCAGATCGGCAGCCCGCTCACCCGCCACGGGACATGGTCTGGCCGCTGCTGTGTGCGACATCGCGGGACGGCCCTTCACACGTGGGGAATGGCGCCGCTACGTACCGGCAGCGGATTTCCGACAGGTTTGCGACAGCGGAACGAGTGACAACCCGCGGGTCACGTCTCGGCAGGGGAGGCAGCACCGGGCGGTTGGGCCGATTCCTCAGCGTGGCAGGACGCCGACGCGGTCGGCCCACTGTTGGTACGCCTCGGCCAGCTCCTCGACGAGGGCAGGGTGGTGGGGGGCGAGGTCGGTCAGTTCGGAGCGGTCGGTCTCCATGTCGTAGAGCTCCCATGGTCCTGCGTGTTCGCGGACCAGTTTCCATGGGCCCAGCCGGACGGCGGCGTTGCCCAGGTGTTCCCAGAACAGCCACGTCTCGGGGACGGGCGTGCCGCGGAGGGCGGGGAGCATGGAGCGGCCCTCGTAAGGGGGTATCGCGTGGCCTCGGCGTTCTTCCGGGTACGCGGCGCCGGTGGCGTCGAGGAGGGTGGGGAGGACGTCGGTGAGCTGGAAGGGGGTGCGGATGACGCGGCCGCCGGCCAGGTCGCCCGCGGGCCAGTGCGCGATGAACGGGGTGGCGATGCCGCCCTCGTGGACCCATCGCTTGTAGAGGCGGAACGGGGTGTTGGACAGGTTGGCCCAGGCGGGGCCGTAGCTCGCGTAGGTGTTCTCCGGGCCGGGGTCGACGCAGGGGAGGTTGCCGACGTGCAGGCCGGCGCCGTCGCGGGTGCGGGCGGGGACGATGTGCCGTCTGGAGCGGAACTCCTCGGGGTCGCCGAGCGGGAGGATCTCGGCGCAGCCGCCGTTGTCGGACAGGAAGATCACGAGCGTGTCGTCCAGGACGCCGGAGGCCGTCAGCTGGTCGAGGATCCGGCCGATGCCGCGGTCCATCCGCTCCACCTGGGCGGCGTACACCTGCATGCGGCGGGCCTCCCACGCCTTGTCCGGCGCCTCCGCCCAGGGTGGTTGTGCCGGGTCGCGGGCGGACAGCGCCGATTCGGCTCCCAGCAGGCCCTCCGTGTGGAGGCGCTCGAGGCGGTGGGTGCGCAGGTCGTCCCAGCCGGCGGTGTAGACGCCGTCGTAGGCGGCGATGTCCTCTTCGGGGGCGTGCAGGGGCCAGTGGGGTGCGGTGTAGGCGACGTACGAGAAGAACGGGCCGGCGGCGGCCTCCCGGCGGATGAACTCCACCGCGTGGCCGGTGATCGCGTCGGTGTAGAAGAAGCCCGGGTCGCGGGTCTCCGCGCTCGCGTCAGTCTCGCCCCGGTAGAGGGTCGCCGGGTCGTAGTAGCTGCCGCAGCCGCTGAGTGTGCCGAAGAAGTCGGTGAAGCCGCGGCGGGTGGGCCAGGAGGCGTGTGGCTCCCACAAGGGGCCGCTCAGGTGCCATTTGCCGGACATGCCGGTGGCGTATCCGGCGTCGGCGAGCAGTTCGGCCACGGTGACGCAGCGGTCGTCGAGGCTGCCCGGATATCCTCCCGGCCTGTTGCCGCCGGCCAGCACGCCGATGCCGGTCTGATGCGGGTGCAGGCCGGTGAGCAGGGACGCGCGCGACGGGCTGCAGCGGGCCGTGTTGGCGAACTGGGTCAGCCGCACCCCCGACCGGCCGAGCCGGTCGAGGTTGGGGGTGCGGATCTCGCCGCCGTAACAGCCGAGGTCCGAGTAGCCCAGGTCGTCGGCGAGGATCAGCACGATGTTGGGCCGCTTCATGGCATGCGGTCCAATCGGGCGGCCGTGTCGGGCTCGAAGGGCATGCGGTCCAGCCGGGCGGCCGTGTCGGGCCCGGATGGCGTGGGGTCCAGCCAGGCGGCCGTGTCGGGCCCGAGCGGGTCGCCCGGGGCGCGGGCGTCGCTGCGCAGGAGGGTCTTCGCGCCTTCGGGCAGCGGCACCTCGGCGGGGCCGAAGTTGACGACGCACTCGAAGCCGGGCCCGCGGCGGAAGCGCAGCACGGAGCCGTCCCGGCCGGTCCACCGCAGTTCCTGCGGGACGTCCAGCTCGCGGCGGAGCCGTAGCGCCCGCGCGACGAGGGTGTAGGTGGAGCCGGGGTCGTCGATCTGGACGGCCGCCGACAGCCGCTCCCAGCCGGGCGGTTGCGGCAGCCACGGGTCGGCGGCGCCGAAGCCGGCGCCGCCGGGCTCCGGGGTCCAGGGCAGCGGGATGCGGCAGCCGTCGCGTCCCCGGCGCCGCCCGCCGGAGCGCGTCCAGATGGGGTCGCGCAGGCGGTCGTCGGGGATGTCCAGGTGGTCGGGCAGGCCGAGCTCCTCCCCCTGGTAGAGGTAGGCGACGCCGGGCAGCGCCAGCATGAGCAGCAGCGCGGCCCTGGCGCGGCGGCGGCCGAGGTCCTCGTCCACCGGGCCCAGTTCGTGGCCGGACTTGCCCTGGTGTTTGCGGGTGTCGGCGCGGCCGTAACGGGTGACCGTGCGTTCGACGTCGTGGTTGGACAGCACCCAGGTCGGCGGCGCGCCGGACAGCGCCATGGTGGCGAGGGTGGAGTCGATCACCGTGAACAGGTCGCCGGAGTCCCACGCGGACTGCAGGAACGGGAAGTTGAACGCGGTGTGGAGCTGGGCGGGCACCACGTACCTGGCCAGCCGCTCGGGGTCGGCCACCCAGGCCTCGGCCACGAAGATCCGCGGCGGGTCGTAGGCGTCGGCCACCGCGCGCCAGTCCCGGTAGACGGCGTGCACCTCGTCGCGGTCGCGGTGCGGATGGTCCGGTACGTCGGTCAGGACGAGCAGGTCCTCCTCCCGGTATCCGAGGTCGGGGTAGCCGGGGTGCTTGACCAGGCCGGTGGCCACGTCGATGCGGAAGCCGTCCACGCCGCGGTCGAACCAGAAGCGCAGCAGGTCGAGGAACTCCGCCCGCACCTCGGGGTCGGACCAGTTGAGGTCGGCCTGGGTGGGGTCGAACAGGTGCAGATACCACTGGCCGTCGGGCACCTGGGTCCAGGCGGGGCCGCCGAACGTGCTGCGCCAGTCGTTGGGCCTGACCCCGTCGGCGGGGCCGTCCATGAAGTGGTACCTGGCGCGTTCAGGGGAGCCGGGCGGGGCGGCGAGCGCGGCCTGGAACCAGGGGTGCTCGGTGGAGGTGTGGTTGGGCACGATGTCGAGGATCACCCGCAGGCCGTGCCGGTGCGCCTCCGCGATGAGCTGCTCGGCCTGGCCTACGTCGCCGTACTCGGGGGCGATGGCGCGGTAGTCGGAGACGTCGTAGCCGCCGTCGTTGTTCGGCGAGGCGTACCACGGGGTGATCCAGATGGCGTCCACGCCGAGCCCGGCCAGGTAGCCGAGGCGGCTGCGGATGCCGGCGATGTCCCCGATGCCGTCACCGTCGCCGTCGGCGAAGGAGCGGATGTAGATCTGGTAGATGACCGCGCCGCGCCACCATTCGAGGTCACTCATGGGCGGCTCCGATCAGGTCGGGCTCGAATGGCGCCAGGAAGTCGCCCAGCGCCGTCAGCTCGGTGTCGTCCAGCGTGCGCAGCGGCGGTGCGACCGTGGCGGAGCACAGGCCGCGCAGGGCGAGCGCCGCCTTGACGACCGGGACGCCGGGCCGGATCCGGTGCACGGGCAGCAGCCGGTCGATGCGTTTCTGGGCCTGGGCGGCCCGCTCGCCGTCGCCGGCCCGGTACGCGGCGACCAGGTCCAGGGCGACGCGCGGGGCGAGGTTGGCGATGCCGGGCGTGACCCCGTCGGCGCCGGCGGCCAGAGCGGCGAGCATCGCGCCCTCCGCTCCCTGGTTGACCCCGAAGTCGGGCCGCCGGCGCCTGACGTCGAGCCAGCGGCGCAGGACGTCCGCGTCGCCGGAGCTGTCCTTGACGGCCGCGACGTGCTCCATGTCGCCGACGGCCGCGATGGCGCCGGGTGAGAACGGCGCCGCGTACCGGGGGATGTTATAGGCGATCACCGGCAGGGCGGCC
The DNA here is from genome assembly GCF_042428605.1 of Nonomuraea salmonea. Lineage (NCBI taxonomy): Bacteria > Bacillati > Actinomycetota > Actinomycetes > Streptosporangiales > Streptosporangiaceae > Nonomuraea > Nonomuraea salmonea. The sequence continues at coordinate 256,716 of NZ_JBHMCF010000061.1, read as the reverse complement.
GCGCGGCTCGCCCGGTAGTGCTCGACGACGTCGCGCTCGTCGTGGTGGAAGTAGCAGGGCGGGCTGAGGGCGACCGCGTCGCAGCCGGCCTCGGCGGCGAGCTCGGCGCGAGCGAGCGACTCGCGGGTGCCGGCGGTGGAGACGTTGACGATGACGACGCCGCCGGGCACGAGTGCGCGCCAGTGGGCGACGGCCTCGCGCAGGAACGGGCCGATCTCCCCCGTCCGGTGCAGCGGCCCTTCGCCGTTGGTGCCCAGCAGCATGATCTTCTCGATGCCCGCGGCGGCCAGCGCGCCGAAGTAGCGGGCGCCGGCCGCGAGGGCGGGACGGCCGTCGGCCCCGATCGGGGTCACGGCGGGGACGATCACATCGGAGACGAACATCAGTACCCCTTGATCTCCGGCCAGGCCAGCTCGACGCCGTCGGCTTTCAGCGCGCTCTGGAATGATCGCAGATGGACGTCCTTGCGCCGGACGTCGTGCGGTTCCACGGTCTCCTTCAGGCAGTAGGCCACCAGCGAGGCGGCCGCCTCGCCGATGTTCCACTCGACGGGGTGCAGCCGGTAGCAGCCGTTGGTGATGTGCGTGGTGCCGATGTTCTTCCCGGCCGGCAGCAGGTTGCGCACGCGTACGGGCAGCAGCGCCCCGAGTGGGATCTGGAACGGGCAGCTGGGGACGTCGATGTAGTTGTCGCCGCCGGTGGAGGGGTGCAGGTCGATCCGGTACATGCCGATCCCGACCGTGTCGTCGTACGGGGCCGCGCCCGCCTCACCGCGTACGGCGAGGGAGACGTCCTGTTCGACGACCGTGTACTCGGCTCTGATGCGGCGCGACTCGCGGATGTAGGGCGCGGCGGCGAAGCCGTCGGGGGTGTCCATGACGTCGGGCCGCAGCCGCAGGCCGGGCCAGCCGCGCCCGCCGTCCGGCCGCGGGGCCTCGGTCTGCAGCCAGTAGAGCATGCTCTCCGACAGCTCGCGGGCGCCGGCGAGGTGGCGTTCCTTGTCCTGTTCGCTCACCCCGATGATCGGCCCGTCCACGTAGTCGATCATGGGCCAGTTGACCAGGGTCACGTCGCTGGTGACGAAACCGGGCTCGTACTGCTCGCGGGCGACGGCCCGGCGGAACTCCCACAGCTCCCGGTCCCCGGGATCCTGGCTCTGGTCGGCGAGCACGGGCCCTGAGGTGAGGTTGGGGGTGAAGGTGCGGGTCAGCGGCTCGCGCGTGCGCGGGTCCGGCGCGGTCAGCCCGATCTGACTGCCGGGCCAGTAGTCCGGCCGGTACGCGCGCCAGTGGTCGTAGCGGGCCGGCCGGTCGATGACGTGGTCCTCCCCCTCCCGGTGGTCGACGGCGAACACCCAGGAGAAGGCCTGCATGTTGGCGGGCTGCGCGACGTCGGGCGCGCTCGGCTCCCCGGTGTCGTGCCGGGACTCGAAGCCGGTCACGTGTTCCACGCCCGCCAGCGGCAGCAGGTCGCCGAGCTCGGTGGCGTCCAGATAGTACGGAGCCGTGAGGTGCACCAGGCCGCCGTCCGCGCGCCGCACGGTCACGCCGCTGACGCGGTCGCCGGAGGTCTGCGCGGCCACCGGCCGCGCGCCGAGCAGGATGCGCAGCCGGCCGCTGCTCAGGTAGGGGTCGACGAGGGCGCGCAGCACCGCCCCGCTGACCCGCGGCTCGTGGCAGAGGGCGCCGACCCGGCCCAGCCCGGGATTCAGGTGGGGGTCGTTTTTGGCCGCCGCGGTGAGCGGGTACCACGTCCGGTAGTGGTCGCGGACCGCGTCGCGGTAGCGGCGGTAGGAGGCGGTGCAGCCGAACTGCTCGATCCACCTGTGCTCGTCCGGGGGCACGCCCTGGCTGGTGAACTGCCCGCCGATCCGGTCGCCCTCCTCGGTCAGCACCACCCGCAACCCGTGCCGCAGCGCCGCCAGCGCGGCGGCGACTCCACCGACACCGCCGCCGATGATGGCGAGGTCCGCGTCAGTGATCCGCGATTCCACCGTGTTCCCCCTGATCGCATGTGTGTTCACGCGCCCTCGAGGTCGAGGGCGGCTTCGAGCAGTTTCTTGGTGTACGGATGGCCGGGCCGGTCGAACAGGTCGTCGGCGGTCGCGGTCTCGACCAGGCCGCCCCGGTGCATGACCGCCACCCGGTCGGCGATCTGCCTGACCACTCCGAGGTCGTGGGTGATGAAGAGGATGGCCAGGCCGCGGGCGGCGCGCAGGCCGGCCAGCAGCCGCAGGATCTGCGACTGCACCGACACGTCGAGCGCCGAGACGGCTTCGTCGCAGACCAGCAGCCGGGGGCGCAGGGAGAGCGCGCGGGCGATGCTGACCCGCTGGCACTGCCCGCCCGACAGGGCCGCGGCGCGCCGGTCGGCGACGCCGGGGTCCAGGCCGACGTCCGCGAGCAGCTCTTCGATCGCGGCGTCCCACGCCCGGCCGTCCGGCGCGACCGAGGGGTGGGTCCGCCAGGTCTCGGAGATGATCGACCGGACCGTCATCCTGGGGTTGAGCGAGGCCGCGGGGTCCTGGAAGACCATCTGGATGGCCCGCCGGGTCGCCGGTGACCGCTTCGACACCGGGCCGATCGCGGCTCCGTCGTACCGGATCACGCCTTCCTGCGGGGCCTGCAGCCCGACGACGCAGCGGGCGACGGTGGTCTTGCCCGAGCCCGACTCCCCCACGATCGCCAGCGTCTCGTCGGGACGCAGGGCGAAGGAGACGCCGTCCACGGCGTTCGGCTTGCCGGCTCTGCGTTCCCTGCGGGAGTGGAAGTTGACCACAAGGTCGCTGACCTCGAGCAGGGCCGATGCGCTCATGTCTCCTCCGGGAAGTGGCAGGCGACCTGCCGGCCCGCGGCGACCTGCCGCATGCGCGGCACCTCGCTCGCGCACCGGTCGCGCGCCTTGGCGCAGCGCGGGTGGAACGGGCAGCCGCTCGGGCGTTCCGCCGGGCCGGCGGGGCTGCCGGGCAGCGGCTCTGCGATGGCGGTCTTGCTGCGGACGGCGGGGACGCTCACGACGAGCGCCCGCGTGTACGGGTGCGCCGGCCGGTTGAGCACCTCGCGGCCGGCGCCGATCTCGCAGATCCGGCCGGCGTACATGACGACGACCTCGTCCGCGACGTGCGCCATGACCCGCAGGTCGTGGCTGACCAGCAGCATGGCCATGCCCTCCTCGTCGCGGACGCGCCGCAGCAGGGCGAGGATGCGGGCCTGGACGGTGACGTCGAGCGCGGTGGTGGGTTCGTCGGCGAGGATCAGCTCGGGCGAGCCGGCCAGCGCCGTGGCGACCATGGCGCGCTGGCGCAGCCCGCCGGAGTACTGGTGCGGATATTGGGCGTGCCGGGTCTGCGGGTCGGGGACGCCGACCCGGTCGAGCAGGTCGATGACGGTCCTGTGGACCTCTTTCCTGGGCATGCCGCCGCGCCGCAGGATCTCGCCGACCTGCCGGCCGATGGTCTGGGTCGGGTCGAGCGCGGCCTGGGGATCCTGGAAGATCATGCCGATGCCGCGTCCGCGCAGCCGCCGCCGGTCCTGCTCGGTCATGGTGACCAGGTCGTCGCCGTGCCAGAGCATCCGTCCCGTCACCGCCGCGCCGGGCGGCAGCAGCCCGATGATCGCGGTCGCGGTCATGGTCTTGCCGCTGCCCGACTCGCCGATCAGCCCGGTGGTACGGCCGGCGGCCACGGTGAACGAGACGTCGTCCACCACGCGGACCGGGCCGTCCCTGCCCGGCAGGTCGATCGACAGGTGCTCGACGCTGAGCAGGGGCGCCGGCTGCGCGCCGCGTGCGGCCGGCGCCTGATCGGTCATGTCGAACGACCGGCTCATGATCCACCGTTGCCGATGCGGACGGTGGAGAAGTCCGGGGTCATGTCCGGCGGGATGGCCAGGCCCTGGACGGACTTGCTGCGGACGTACACGTTGCGCACGAACATGGGGTACATGCCGACCGCGTCATCCCAGATGATCTTGCTGGCCTGGGCGTAGAGTTCCTGCCGCTTGGCGTTGTCGCTGGTGGAGCCGGCTTCGGCGAGCAGCTTGTCGAGGTCGGGGTTGCAGTAGCCGGTGCGCTTGGCGGCGCAGGTGTAGAGCCGGCCGAGGTTGGTCGCCGCGTCGAAGCCCGCGGTGCCGAGCTGCTGGATGTTGACGTCCCACTTGAGGGCCAGCAGGTCCTGCAGGAAGACGGCAGGCTCCTTCTGGACCGGCTCCGCCTTGACGCCGATCTTGGCCAGGTCGCTGGCCACCGCGTCGGCGAACTGCTGGAACTGCGGCTGGGAGAACTGCATCTTGATCGTCTGCCCGTAGTCCCAGCCGGCCTCGTCGAGCGCCTTCTTGGCGGCCGCCGGGTCGTGGCGTACGGGGGTCTGCGGCGCGTAGCCGAGCACGCTGGGCGTCACCACCGAGTCCGCGGGCGAGCCGGTCTCGGGGAACAGCGACGTGATGATGGTGGGGAAGTCGACCGCCTGCCACAGCGCGCGCCGGACGGCGGCCTCCTTGAGCCCCTTGACCGAGCCGTTCATCCACATGGTGATGACGCCGTTGCCCGCGCTCTTCTCCACCACCAGGTCCGGGTTGCCCTTCAGGCCCGGCAGCTGGTCGTCGGGGACCGCCCACGTCATGGAGACCTCGCCGGTCTTCAGTGCGGTCATCTTCGCCGCCATCTCGCCGATGCTGCGCAGCTCCAGGCGGTTCAGCGCTGGCTTGCCCGCCCAGTAGCCGGGGTTGGGGGCCAGGACCAGGCTCTGGCCGGGCGTGAACTGCTGGACGACGAACGGGCCCGAGCCGATGGGCTTGGTCCAGCCGTCGTTCAGGTGCGCCTTCGGGGTGACGTAGAAGCTGATGAGCTTGCCGAGCAGCGCGGGGTCGGGGTCCCCGGAGGTGATGACGACCGTGCCGGCGTCGCCCTCCTCGGCCTTGTGACCGGCGTAGTTGCCGGCCATCGCGCCCTTGAGCTCCAGCACCCGCTCGAACGAGGCGACGACGTCGGCGGCGGTGACCGGGGTGCCGTCGGAGAACGTCACGCCGCCGCGCAGCTTGAACGTCCACTGCGTGGCGTCCTCGTTGGCCTCCCACGACTCGGCGAGCACGCCGTCGAACTCCCCCTTCCCCGACATCTTGATCAGCGGGCTGAAGATCGCCTTGGCGGCGACCTGGGTGCCGTTGTCCATGCCGGACGCGCCGTGCGGGTCGAGGTTCTCGATCGGGGTCCACACGGCGACGGACAGCTCCTGCGGCGCGTCACCGGCCGCGGTCGAGCCGCCGCCGGTGGTGGTGGTGCTGCAGGCGACCAGCCCGACGAGGGAAAATGCCGCGGCGGCGAGTGCCGCCGCACGACGAAGCCGTACGGGCCTCATGGGGTTCCTCCTGACCTTGCTGAGCTTGTCAGCGGCTCGAGCCGAGCCGCTGGGTGAGGTGGTCGCCGAGCAGGCCCGTGCTCACCACGAGGCCGGTCAGCGCCAGCCCCGGAAGTGCTGAGATCCACCAGGCGGTGTCGAGATAGTCCTTGCCGTTGGCGATGACCTGGCCCCAGGAGACCGTGGCCGAGGGCAGGCCGAGACCGAGGAAGCTGAGACCGGCCTCCGACAGCACCGCGCCGGCGAACTCCGTGGTCGCCAGCGCCGTCACGGGACCGATGACGAACGGGATGACGTGCCGGACGATCACGACCGGCGTGGGCACCCCGATCAGCCGCGCGGCGTCGACCCAGGGCCGCTCGCGCAGCGACAGGGTGATGCCGCGGGCCAGCCGGGCGAAGCCGACCCAGCCGGCCACCGACAGCGACAGCACCACGACCAGCATGCTGCGCTCGAAGAGGCCGGCGATGACGATCGCCAGCAGGATGCCGGGGAAGGCCATCAGGATGTCGATCAGCCGGGAGATCGCGACGTCGGTCCAGCCCGCCAGGTAGCCGGCGAGGGTGCCGAAGGCCAGCCCCACCGCGACGCAGGCGGCCACCACGCACACGCCGATGATGATCGACGTCCTGGCGCCGTGGACGAGCTGGCCGAGCATGTCCCGGCCGGCCCCGTCGGTGCCGAGCAGGGCGAGCGTGCCGTCCGCGCGGGTGGCGCCGATCGGCAGCAGCCGGTCCGCGACGCTGGTCGCGACCGGGTCGTACGCGATCAGCAGCGGGCCGATCAGCCCGACCAGCACGTAGCAGGCGAGCACGACCGAGGCGACCGTGGCGACGGCGGGCGTGGAACGCAGGCGGACGGGCCACAGCCGGGGCCGTACGGTGATGACGCTCATGCGCCGGCCCCCAGTCGTACGCGCGGATCGAGGCGGGCGGCGATCAGGTCGGCGGCGACGTTGCAGCAGACCACGATGACCGCGATGAGCAGCACGGCGGCCTGCACGATCGAGTAGTCGCGGTTGGCGACCGCGGTCACCAGCAGCGAGCCGAGCCCTGGCCAGGTGAAGACGCTCTCCACGATCACCGCGCCGCCCAGCAGCGTGCTGACGTGCAGCGCGCCGACGGTCACCACCGGCGTCGCCGCGTTGCGCACCACGTGTCCCGTCACGACCTCGCGCGTGCTGAGGCCTTTGGCGTAGGAGCGCTGCACGTAGCTCTCCGCCATGGTGTCGGCCACGCTGCTGCGGGTGATCCGGGTGAGCAGCGCGGTGAACGGGGCGGCGAGCGTGAGCGCGGGCAGCACGATGTGGGCCGGGGTGCCGGTGCCGGCGCTGGGCAGCAGTCGCAGCTGCAGCGCCATGACGAGGATCAGCATGATGCCGATCCAGAACGGCGGCATGGAGTAGAGGAACAGCGCGAGACCGGAGATGCCGCGGTCGATCCACCGGCCCCGGTAGGCGCCGGCCAGGGCGCCGAGCACGACGCCGGTCATCGCGATGAGGGTGGCCACCAGGGTCAGCTCGACCGAGGCGGGCAGGCGGGACAGCACCAGCTCGAACGCGGGCCGGCCGAAGCGGTAGGAGTCGCCGAAGTCGAGCGTGACCAGCTGGGTCAGGTAGTGCCAGTACTGCACCGGCAGCGGCTGGTCCAGCCCGAGCCTGGTCCTGGCGGCGGCCACCTCGGCGCTCGTGGCGTCGGGTCCGAGCAGCACCAGCGCCTGGTCGCCGGGGGCGATCCGCATGATGAAGAACACCAGCGTGGCGGCGCCGAAGATGATCAGGACGCCGGTGGCCGCGGTGCGCAGCGCGTACCGGGTCATCGCCGTACCACCCGGCTGATCGAGTTGCCGCGTACGTCGGTGCACGGCACCACCAGCTGCAGCGGCGTGCGTTCCGCGTCCTCCAGCAGGGTGACCAGCAGCTGCACGGCCGCGCGGCCGATCTCCACCCGGGGGATGTCGAACGAGGTCCAGATCCTGGTGGCGGTGGGCGGCGGGGCGGAGCCCAGGAAGGCGACCGACAGCCGGTCGGGGATGCGCACGCCGGCGGCCTCGGCGGCGTCGGCGAGGGCGAGGCCGGTGGCGTTGTCCTCGGAGGGCTCGACGAGCACGGCCGTGACGCCGTCGTCCACCCAGCCGGTGACCCGGCCGGCGCCGACGTCGGCGGCGCCGGCGGAGTACTCGACCAGCAGGTCGTCCTCGCGCAGGCCCGCGGCCTCGGCGCCGCGGCGCAGCCCGAGCTCGCGGTCGTCGCCCGGCTCGGCGCCGTCGTCCTGCCGCAGGAGCAGGATCCGCCGGTGCCCGAGCGCGGCCAGCTCCTCGACGAGGGCCGCGGTGGGGGCGACGTAGTCGGGGGCGACGTAGGACAGCTCGGTGCCGTCGATGTCGCGCCGTCCGATGAAGACGAAGGGGAAACCCTCGTCGACCAGGTTGGTCAGGTCGTCGCGCGAGATGTGCCGGCCGAGCAGCACGCAGCCGTCGGCCTTCAGCAGCGCGTTGCGTCCTCTGGCGTAGAGGCCGCCCTGGGCGTTGTTGGCGGAGGTGAACAGCAGCAGGTCGTAGCCGAGCCTGGCCGCCTCCTCCTCCACGCCGACCAGGAACGGGTGGTAGAAGTCGCGCTGGTCGACGGGGAAGACGGACTCGAACGTGTACAGGCCGATGGTCTTGACGCTCATGCCGCGCAGCGCCCTGGCGGCGGGGTTGACGGCGTACCCGAGCTCCTCGATCGCCCGCTGCACGCGCCGGCGGGTCTCCTCGGCGACCGGCACGCCGGGGCGCTCGCTGAGCACGAGGGAGACGGTGGCCTGGGACACGCCGGCTCGCTGGGCGATCTCGACCTGGGTGGGGCGTCGTGGCCCCGCTCGTTTGCGCATGGGGATCCTGTTGGCTAATACGTAACGACTTCGCGGCACTCTAGACACCCGGCGACGGTTCCCACAAGGGGGAAATTCCATGAATGTTGCCGCTAGATGTCGAGATGTCGTCCGATTATCAGCATTTATTAGCTCTTGTGAGCCTCTGAGGCCGTCTGTACGATCCCCGATCAATACGTATCAACCCGCTCAGTCGGAGGTAAACGGCCATGCCCGAGTGGACCGATCGCCGAGCGCTCCTACGGATCGGCGGTGCGGCGCTCGGCGCCGCCGCGGCCACCGCGACCTTAGGAGCCGCACCCGCGGCCGCCGCGGACCCGGAGGACGTCATCACGCCCCAGCAGTTCGGCGCACTGGCCGACGGGCAGCACGACGACACCGACGCCATCGAGCAGGCCATCAACGCCACGCGGACCAAGACCACCAGGATCGTCGTCTTCCCGCCCGGCACCTACCGCATCACCAGGACCATCGTCATCCCCGACGTGTCCGGCGAGTCCTTCAACCGCATCCAGCTGCGCGGCTACAGCACCATGACCAACCGCGCCTCGATCATCCAGGTGACGCACGACGGCGTCGGCATCGACGTACGCTGCTCGCTCGCCGCGATCTACGGCCTGGCCTTCGTCGCCCCCGCCAAGACCGAGCACAACGTGGCGCTGCGCTTCGCCGGCGAGGTCAACACCGACGACACCGACGCCGCCATCCTGGAGTGCACGTTCGTGTCGTTCAAGCTCGCCGTCGACCACGTCGGCCGCGGCCTCTACTTCTCCCACAACCTCGTCGCGCTCTGCACCACCGGCATCAGCCTCGCCTGGCCCACCGAGGGCGTGGACGGCGGCGGCGTCCACCTCCCGCCGTACGGGCTGCGCAAGTGGCTCATCACCAACAACCACTTCCACAGCCCGTTCCAGGCCATCGTCGCCCAGGGCGCGGAGAGCAGCGACTTCCGCGGCATGATCATCCAAGGCAACCTGCTCGACATCGGCCGGCGCCTGTTCATCGGCAGCATCTCCAACTCCACCATCAGCGGCAACGTGGTGGAGAACGCGGACAACGGCGCCATCATCGAGATCACCAGCGGCGGCCACAACCTGACCATCGGCGACAACGTGCTCGGCGGGTTCGAAGCGCCGCAGGACAAGGGCACCCGCGCTATCCAGTTCTCCAGCGACGTCAAGGCGCACAACGTCACCATCAGCGGGAACACCTTCAACTGGCTCAAGGGCACGCCGATCCGCTTCGAGAACGACGCGAGCAGGATCACCATCGCCAACAACTCCTTCGACAACTGGAACCTCTCCGGCCGCAGCGACAACGCCGCCATCTCGGTGGCCGGGAAGGCGAGCGCGTTCAGCGTCATCGGCAACGTCATCTCGGCCGACCCCGCGAACCGGCCGCCCATCGCGACCACCGGCGGGCTGCACGCCTCCCACGTGATCGGCAACGCCTCCGAGCAGGTGCCGCTGGTCGGCGGGCCCGTGGGAGCGGACTCGTTCGTCCAGGCCACCCCCGGCAGGTTCAACCGCATGGAGGTGGCCGGGCCGCTGGGCGCGGCGGCGAAGGTCATCAGCACCTCGACCGAGCCGGTCAAGGTGGGCACGGACCGGTACGGCTCGTTCGTCGTGGAGGGCAGCAACGCCAACCCGGGCGTCAAGGGCGGGGTGCGGGTGGTGCCGGTCAACCAGTCGGGGTCGGCCGCCACCGAACTGCTCTGCGCGACCACGTCCACCAACGAGCTGGTGTCGATGGCCGCCAACGCCACCGGGCTGGTCCCGCCCGCCGACAACGCGCGCGACCTGGGCAGCGCCACGCAGCGGATGCGGACCGTGTACGCGCACCAGGTGGTCCTGGCCGAGCACACCCCCGACAGCCTGCCGGACGCGGCCGGCCAGTCCGGCGGGATCATCCTGGTCCGTGACCCGAAGACGGGCAAGCGGGGCCTCGCGCTGTCCGACGGAGCCGCCTGGCGCAACGTCGTCCTCGGCCCCCAGGTCTGACCGGCATGCGACCGATCCTGCTCACCCCCGGCGCCCGGCCGGGGGTCTGGCGGGGCGCCCTGGCCTGGACGGAGGAAGACGGCGGATGGCAGCCGTGGCGGCTGCCGCCGGAGCGGATCGCCACCGCCCACGCGCCCGTCCTGGTCACGCGGGCCCGCATGCCGGCCGGCGTCCGCGCGGCCGTCCGTACCGACGCCGCCGCGCTGGAGCTGCGCACCTGGGCCGCGGCCGACGACGTCACCTCGCTCGACGTCACGGTGGACGGCGCGCTGTGGCAGCGCACGGCCTTGGCGGCGGGGGCCGCGACGAGCCACGTCGCGCTGCCGCCCGGCGCCAAGGCCGTCGAGGTCTGGCTGCCCCAGTTCGGCGAGGTCAGGATCGGGCCCCTCGTCCTGCACGGCGCGACGTACGCCGCCGCGACCCCCGGTGGAGGGCCGCGGTGGGTCACGTACGGCAGCTCGATCACGCAGTGCCGCTCGGCGGCCGGGCCGAGCGAGACCTGGCCCGCCCTGGTCGCGCGGCGGCTCGGCTGGGAGCTGACCTGCCTGGGGTTCGCCGGCGAATGCCACCTCGACCCCGTCGCGGCCCGCGCCATCGCGCGCACGCCCGCGGACCTGATCTCGCTGTGCCTCGGCGGGAACGTCCACGGCTTCGCCAGCATGAGCGCGCGCACGTTCCCCGGCCAGGTGTCGGGATTCATCCAGACCATCCGTGACGCGCACCCGTCGGTGCCGATCGCCGTGCTCACCCCGATCACGTCACCGCCCCGCGAGCGGCTGCCCAACCAGGTCGGGCTGACCCGCGACGAGATCCGCGCCGCCGTCGCCGACGCCGTACGGACGTTGCGGAGCTGCGGCGAGACCCGGCTCCACCTCATCGACGGCCCCGTCGTCCTAGGCCCGCGCGACGCCCACCTCCTGCTGGACGACGCCCTCCACCCGGACGCCGACGGCTACCGCCTCATGGCCGACCGCCTCACCCCCCGCCTGGCCGCCGTCGCCGCCCACCGTCGAGTTCCCTGAGTACGGTCACACTCGGAGGACGAACGGGACGCGCGTGGTGATCCGTCTAGGTGAGGAGCGTGTAGTCCTCCAGCGTCGGCGGCCAGAGGGCGTCCTCGCCCGCCATGGCCTCCGGCTCGTACGTGTGCAGTTCGAGCGCGAGGTCGTCGGCGCACCAGTAGGCCGCCTCGCGGTGCGCGTCGCGGCCCTCGCACCACAGCCTGCGTTCCCGGTGGACGACGTAGACGAAGTAGGCGTACGACTCGACGTGCCGGTGGGCGACACGGGCGCTCTCCAAGGCTTCGTGCACCTCGTACACCAGGCCGGTGCGGCCGTCGAGGAAGAGGTACCAGGTGTCCATGGCGTCGAGCATGAACAGGGCGCCGAGGTCGTCCGGCAGGCCCGGACAGGCGCGCAGCTCGTCCAGGCCGTCGGACCAGTACTCGGACATCGGCTGGGCGAAACGGCGACGCTCGCCCGTCCAGCCGGGCTCGTGGAGGCCGCCGGCGGGCAGGCCGACCTCGGTCAGGAAGCGGCGGGTGGGCGCGTGCGCGATCGCGGGATGGAGCCCGCCGTCGGCCGGCCTGAAGACGCCGTCCTGGCCGTACAGGTCGTCGAGCAGTTCGCGGGTGACCCTGGTCGCGGGGCGGCGGAGCGGCAGCGGGGTGACGGTGTCCGGCCCGCCTGCCAGGCGTTCGTGGTGGGCCAGGTGGCGCGTGAGGTAGTCGGGCGGGGACAGCTCGGCCGAGACCGGCCAGCCGCGCATGACGGCGGCCAGCTCCCCGTGCGCTTCGGCCGGCGGGGCGACCATCTCGGCCAGGCAGGGCAGGCCGATGGCGTAGGCGGGCAGGCCGGGCTCGGCGAGGGGCAGCCGGGCGGCGGCCTCCGCGACGCCCCGGGCGGCGGCCTCAGGTGCGTCGCGGTGCCGGCCGCAGTGCAGCAGGCGCCACGTGTACGGGCCGATCGGGCCGAAGGCGAGGGCCAGCGTGCCGGCGGCGGCGCGGGCGTCCGGCGACAGGCCGGCCAGCCAGGCACGCGCCACCCGTCCGTCGATCGGCAGGTCAGGGCCGGGATCGGCGCCCTCGGCCCGGGCGGCGAGCGCGGCGATGCCCGGCGAGGGGTAGACCTGGCCGGCGGTGAACGGCGAGCGCGGCACCCGCTCGGCGTCGTACCAGGCGGTGAAGGCGGCGCGGTCGGTGGCGCGCGGGTCGTCCAGGTCCAGCACGAACGCCGCCGGCCCGAGCCCCTCCTCGGCGTCGGGGCGGGTGAGCTCGACGAGCAGGCGGACGTGCGGGTTGACGGCGAGGGGAAGGACGAGCTCGGTGAACGCGCGCTCGGGGTCGTTGCTGCGGTGGGTGTCGGCCACGGTGACGAGCACGGGCCGGTCGATGGCGTCCAGGCCCGCGCCGTCGAGCTTCAGCTGCCCGGCCAGGTCGCGTACGGCGTCGTCCACGTCCATCCCGCGCAGGAGGATCGCCGCCTCGTCCGAGCCCGGATAGCCCGACCAGTCCCAGACGCCGGCGTAGCCGAACCAGGACAGCAGCCGGGTCTTGCCGGCGGCGGGCGAGCCGGTGACGACGCAGACGCGCGGCCCGTAGGGGTCCTCGCGCCAGCGCAGCAGCGCGCCGGCGGCGGGGGCGCGGCCGGCGGTGGGCTCGTCGCGGATGCCGCGCCCAGGACGTGTCTCCACCCAGGCGGGTGCGGCGGCCAGGTAGTCGGGCACCTCGCGCGGCCCGCCCAGCAGCTCGCGGACGAACGTGGTGAGAGCCGCGTGGAAGCCGGGCATCAGCGCCGCGGTCTCGGCCCAGTCGTCCCGTACGCCGCGCACGCAGGGCTCGTCCCTGTGCCGCGCCAATCTCATGGGGTCGTCGTCGTGATCGTCGGCCAGCTCGCCCAGCTGCCCGAAGAACGCCTCCTGGATCGTGCGCAGCCTGCCGACGTGCTCGCGCAGCCGCGGCGCCTGCGCGTGCTCGCCGAGCGCGCCCAGCACGCCGTCGAAGTGGCCGATCCGCACGTCCGGCCAGGGCAGGCCGACGGCCAGGAACGCGCCGGACAGGCGGGAGGGGAGGTCACGCGGTACGTCCATGATCCACCGAGTCTAGGGCGCGGCCACGACACCCCTTCGCCCGGCGGTCAGTCCTCGCGGAACAGGCAGCGGAAGACGTGCCGGCGCTGTCCGGCGCTTCGCCGGCCGGGGAGTTCGGCCCGCTCTTCGGATGGAGGCGGGCATAGGTCAGGTCCGCCTGCCCCGTCTCATCCACCGGCTTTGAGCACGCCGTGCTCGACCAGCGCGTCATGGGCGAGGTCGGTCACGTCCAAGAGCCGAACCGGTCACGAATCGAGAAGCGCCGCCCCCTGAGCCGCGCCTAGCGTGATCTGCCAGAGAGCGCACGAGGTGCGCTCCGGCCTGAAGCCGCCCGTCCAGCAGAGGAGGTCCCGATGACCGGGAACACGTGGGTACGGCAGACGCACCGCTGGCTGTCCATCGTCTTCACGGTGACCGTCCTGGCCGGCATCGTCGCCGGGGTCCTGGAGGTCGCCGAGTGGGTGTTCTACCTGCCGCTGCTCCCGCTCGCCCTCCAGATGTTCACCGGGTTGTACCTGTTCGCGGCGCCGTACGCCGCCAGGCGGCGCGGCCCCCGGGAGACCTGACCGGCCGCGGTCAGCTCACGGACTTCCTGACGAGATCGGTGATCGTCTCGACGGCCGCGTCGCTCAGCTCGGTCACGGCGAAGGAAGTGGGCCACAGGCCGCTGTCGTCGGCGAGGTTCGCCTCGGGGGTGAAGCCGAAGGTGGAGTACGGCTCCTTGTCGACGTGCCCGCTGCGGAAGAAGCAGACGACCTTCCCCTCGCCGGCGTAGGCCGGCTGTCCGTACCAGAGTTTCGGCGAAAGCTGCGGGGCGTGGGCGGTGACGATGGCGTGGATGCGTTCGGCCGCCGCGCGGTCGGGCTGCTCCATCTCCGCGATCTTCGACAGCACGTCGAGCTCGGCGGCGGCCGCCTTGCCGCCACGGCCCCCGCTCGCCTCCTTCCTCAGCTCCTCGGCGCGCTCCTTGATCGCCCTGCGCTCTTCCTCGGAGAAACCGTCCATGCTCATCACTGTCCCCTGCCCGGTCGCCATCGGTGATCACGTGCTCACGACGCTAACCCTGCCGCGCGAACCGGCGCTTCTCGATTCTTGATCGATGGTGTCCATGGGCAGCGGGCGTGCGCAGGCGCAGCGGTTGCGCGACATCGCCGTGATCCGGCGGGTCCGCGACCGGATCGACCGCGAGTACGCCAAGCCGCTCAACCTCGAGGCGCTGGCCCGGGGAGCGCATTTGTCGGCCGGGCACCTGAGCAGGGAGTTCCGCCGCCTCTACGGCGAGTCCCCGTACGCGTACCTGATGACCAGGCGGATCGAGCGGGCGATGACGCTGCTGCGCCGCGGCGACCTGAGCGTCACGGAGGTGTGTTTCGAGGTGGGCTTCTCCTCGCTGGGCACGTTCAGCACGAGGTTCGCCGAACTGGTCGGCGTGCCGCCGAGCGTCTACCGGCGTGACCAGTCCAAGGCCGCGGCGGGCATCCCGCCGTGCCTGAGCAAGCAGGTGACCAGGCCGGTCAAGAATCGAGAAGCCCGCGCCCGGTGATCGTGCCTAGCGTGAGCGGCATGAACGTCACCATCCAGCACACCTTCCTGCCGCACACCGATCCCGAGGCCGCGCTGCGTTTCTACCGCGACGTCCTGGGCTTCGAGGTCCGGGCCGACGCCGGTTACGAGGACATGCGGTGGATCACCGTGGGCCCGGCCGGGCAGCCCGGCACGTCCATCGTGCTGCATCCGCCGGCGGCCGACCCCGGCGTCACCGACGAGGAGCGCCGCACCATCCTGGAGCTCATCGCCAAGGGCGTCTACGCCGCCGTCACCCTGGCCACCGACGACCTCGACGGGTTCTTCGACCGGCTGCAGGCCGCGGGCGCCGACGTGGTGCAGGAGCCCATCGACCAGGACTACGGGGTCCGCGACTGCGCCTTCCGCGACCCCGCCGGCAACCTCGTCCGCGTGACCGGCGCCCCACCGCCGCGACGGGCGGGCTCAGCCCGTCGCCTATGAGGATGACGGCTGCGGGCGGACTCCGGTCAGCGCGAGGGTGAGCAGCCGGTCTGCCTGGGCCTGGCCGTCGGGTTCGTGCTCGACGGCCAGGCAGATGGCGTTGACGAGTGTGAGCAGATCCGTGATCGAGACGTCGGGCCGTACGGCGTTCGCCCGGCATGCGCGGGCCAGCAGGTCCGCTCCCGCGTCGATGATCATCGTGTGGCAGGTGGCGCCCAGGCTCGGATCGCCGTCGTGGGCTCCCCGCATCAGCGAGGCGGCCAGGCCCCGGTTGGTCACGACGTGCCTGGCGACGGCTCGCAGCCAGGCCGCCAGCGCCTGCCCGGGGCCGGGCTCGGCGGCCAGGCCGGCGGCGGTGGCGCACAGGGCCTCGACCTTGTCGCGGAAGACGGCCTCCAGCAACAGCTGCCGGGAGGGGAAGTGCCGGTGCAGCGTGGCCGAGCCGACGCCGGCGCGCCGGGCGATCTCCTCCAGCGACGCCTCGGCTCCGTGCTCGGCGACGGCCGCGGCGGCCGCGGCCAGGATGCGGTCGTAGTTGCGGCGGGCGTCCGCGCGCATCGGACGCGTGGCCGTACGGCTGTGGGGCGGCATGTGTTCTCCGGCGGGCTTGCATAAACGGGGTGGCCCTCCATATCGTACTCGCACAGAACCGGAGGGCCACCCCACTTAAGCGGGTGGCCTCCGCATGCCTTCCGTCTGGAGACACCTCGTGAAGACCATCGTGGTGATGGGGGCCACCGGCCTGCAGGGCCGGGCCGTCACAGCACACCTGCTCGCCGGCGGCTCGCACGTGCGGGCGGTGACCCGCGATCCGGGCGCCGCAGCCGCCCGGGCACTGACGCGGGCGGGCGCCGAGCTCGTCCGCGCCGACATGGACGACCCCGCCTCACTCGCCGCCGCCGCCGAAGGCGCCGACGGCCTGTTCAGCGTGCAGCCCACCGTCGGCTCTCCGGGCACCCCGGCGGGCTTCTCGGCCGAGGACGAGGTCCGCTGGGGACGCAACGTCGCCGACGCGGCACACGCCGCCGGTGTGCGGCACCTGGTCTACGCCTCGCTCGCCGGCGCGGGCCGCCACGACACCGAGAAACTGCCGGGCAACACGATCAGCAAGTGGCGGGTCGAACAGCACATCATCCGGCTGGGCCTGCCCGCGACCTTCCTGCGCCCGGTGTCGTTCATGGAGAACTACACCGGCGCCTACCACCTGCACGACGGCGCCGTGGCCACCGCGTTCGCCGCCGACGTGCCGCAGCAGGTCATGGCCGTCGACGACGTCGGCGCCTTCGCCGCGCTGGCCTTCGGCCGGCCGGGCGAGTGGATCGGCCGCGCGGTCGATCTGGCCGGGGACGAACTGACCCCGCGCCAGATCGCCGCCGCCATCTCCGAGGCGATCGGCCGGCCGCTGCCGTACGTCCAGATCCCCCTCGAGGTGATCGCCCGGCTCGGCGCGGACTTCGCCCACGCCTACACCTGGCTCAACGAACGCGGCTACCGTGCCGACGTCGCCTTCACCCGCGCCCTGCACCCCGGCCTGATGGACCTGCGCACCTGGCTGCGGCGGACGGGAGCCGCCCAGATCGCCGCCTTCCTGGCCGCCCAGGAGGCCGCCGGGCAGAACCCATGAACGCCCTGGGCCGTCAGCCGGGCGGGTACCCGCCATCGGGCTGGTAGCCGCCGTCCGGGGAGGCGATGGAGGCTTCCCAGGGGAACTGGCGCGCGACCGGGTGTGACCACGGGCACAGCCTCAGGGCGGAAGCAGTTTCTGCCGCACCCGTTCGCTCTCCGCGCGGCGGTGCTGGGCGTCGTACAGCGTCAGCGCCCTGCGCCAGGCGGCCCTGGCCTCCGCGGTGTGGCCGAGCGCGTGGTGGGTGTCGCCGAACGCCACCAGCGTGTCGGCGCTCTGCGAGGCGTTGCCGGTGCCTTCGCGCAGGTCGAGGCAGCGCCCGTAGTACTCCAGCGCGCGTTCGTACTCGCCCTGGTGGAAGGCGAGCAGGCCGAGGCTGTCGAGGGTGGCCGCTTCGCCGCCGCCGTCGTGGTGGCGGCGGAAGAGGGTGAGGGCCTGCTCGCAGGCGTCGCGCGCGGCGTCGTACTCGCCGAGTTGCAGGCGGATCCAGCCGACGGCGCTGAGCGCGTTCGCCTCCCAGATCGGATCACCGGCCTCGCGCTGCAGGCGCAGCGCGGTCTGCGCGTGCGCGAGCCCGCGCCGCGGCTGCCCGTGGACGCTCCACGTCCAGCCGAACGTGTGGTGCACCTGCGCGAGCATGGGCCGGTCCTGGGCCTGGCCGAACAGCTCCAGCGCCCGGTCGAGGTGGCCGGCCGCCGCGTCGATCCGGCCGGCCGCGGCGTGGGCGTAGCCGGTGTGCCAGTGGACGACGGCGGCGGTGTACGGCAGGCGCAGCCGTTCGGCGGCGGCCAGCGCGATCTCCCAGGAGGTGAGCCGTTCGCGGGTGTAGGAGCGGCGCAGCAGGAAGGTGTTCATGCCCCAGGCGAGCTGCCACGTCTCGGCGTCCATGCCCAGCTCGGCGGCCAGGACCTGCGCCGGAAGCAGGCACGGCAGCTCGGCCTCGAACCAGGCCAGCGCGGCGGCGGCGTCGGCGAAGACGTGCCGGCCCCCGCGCCGGGCAACGGCGGGCCGGTGCGGGTAGAGCGCCCGGTCGGCGGCGCATGCGGTGTCGGTGTACGTCTCGACGAGCCGGGTCAGGGCTTGCCTGCGGGTCTCGGCGGGCAGGTCGGCTTCGGCCCGTTCCGCGGCGTACAGCTGGATCAGGTCGTGCATCCAGTAGCGGCCGGGGGCGTGCTGCCGGATGAGGGTGGCGGTCTCCAGCATGGAGATCAGCGTGCGCGTCGCGGCGGGCGGGAGCCCGGCGAGTGCGGCGGCCGCGGGCAGGCCGATCTCGGGGCCGGGGACGGTGCCGAGCAGGAGGAAGAGCCGCGCGGCCGGCGGATCGAGCGCCGCGTAGGAGGAGGCGAACACGGCGCGCAGGTCCGCGCCGAGGTCCCCGGTCTGCAGGGCGTCGAGCCTGGTGGCCGGGTCGCGCAGTTCCCTGGCGAGGACGGCCAGCGGGAAGCCGGGGTGGGCGGTGGCGCGGGCGGCCAGCACTCCGAGCGCCAGGGGCAGGCCGCCGGTGTGCTTGAGCAGCACGGCGACGGAATCGGGGTCGGCGGCCATCGTGTCGGGGCCGAAGTGGTGGGCGAGCATCCGGCGCGCCTCCTCGTCGGAGAAGGCGCCCACCTCCAGCAGCCGGGCGTCGTGCGTGGTGTGCAGGCTCACGAGCCGGTTGCGGCTGGTCACCAGGACGGTGCAGCCGGGCCGGCCGGGGATGAGCGGCGTCACCTGGGCGCTGTCCCTGGCGTTGTCCAGGACGATGAGCACCCGCCGGTCGGCCAGGACGGACCGGTAGAGCGCGGCCCGCGCCTCCTGCTCGTCGGGGATGACGGCGGGCGGCACGCCGAGCGCGGTCAGGAAGTGGCGCAGCACGGTGCCGGGCGGCACCGGTTCCTCGGCGGCGTCGAAGCCGCGCAGGTTCGCGTAGAGCTGGCCGTCGGGGTAGCGGTCGCGGTGGGTGTGCGCCCAGTGGAGGGCGAGCCACGTCTTGCCGCTGCCGCCGGGGCCGCTGATCACGGTGACGCCGACGTGGCCGGTCTCGACGCTCTGGCGGCGGTCGAGTTCGGCCAGCTCGTCGCTTCTGTTGGTGAACGAGGCGGGCGCGGCGGGGAGCTGGCTGGGCACGGGGAGGGCGGGCGGCCCGTCCTGGCGGTGCGGCCGGCGCGGGTTGGCCTCGGAGCGCAGGATGCGGTGCTGCAGTTGCTGGAGCTCGTCGGTGGGTTCCAGGCCGAGCTCGTTGACCAGCCGGCAGCGGAACTGGCGGTAGACCTCCAGGGCCTCGCTGGGGCGGCCGCTCTCGTACAGGGCCTGCATGAGTTGTTCGTGGAGGCGTTCCCTGAACGGGGCCTCGCCCGACAGCGCGCGTGCCTCGGTGACGACGTCGGTGGTCCTGCCCAGGGCGAGCAGCACCGACAGCCGCTCTTCCAGGGCGTCGAGACGCAGCCCGTCGAGCCATTCGGCCTGCGTCTCGGCGTAGGAGCCGGTGATGCCGGCCAGCGGGGCGCCCCGCCACCAGCGCAGCGCCTCGTCGTAGTGGCCGAGCGCCTGCTCGGCCGGCGCCTGCCTGGCCAGCGCGATCTGGTCCTGGAAGCAGGCGAGGTCGAGCCTGGCCGGGCCGAGCCGTACCAGGTAGCCGGGCCGCTGGGTGTGGATGACGGGGGCGCCGAGCGCCGCGCAGGCGCGCCGCACTTCGGACACCAGCATCCTGACCCGGGAGGCGGCGCCGCTGGGCAGCGGCTCCGCCCAGATCGCCTCCGCCAGCCGCTGCGTGGAGACCACCCGGTCGGCCTGCAGCAGCAGCGCGGCCAGCAGAGCGCCCTGTCTGCCGGAGAAGGTGACCTTGCCGGCGCCCGCTTCTAGCTGGAGGGGGCCGAGCAGGCGGAACAGTATCGCCGGTGCGTTACCGTCCGGCTTCTCCATCTACGATCCTCCCGTTTCGCGCCCTGACGAGTGTACGGGCGTGAAGATCAGGAACCGTGCGGAAATCAGGCGGAAAACAGACACCTGATCTTTAGGCTCGCATCGAAGTTCCGCAGATGGAGCCGCTCGCGACCCCCGCGGCTCCGCATCTCGAAAGGATTGGCGCATGAAGCTTGCCATGAGGCGCGTCTCCCTGGCGATGTCGACCGCTGTCGCTGCCGCCGCCATGACCGCTGTCCTCGCACCGGCGCCGGCTTCCGCGGAAGTGATCGTCCGCTGGTATCCGTACACCACCGCGGGCGCGAAGTCGTGCAACAGCGCCGCCAACGCCGCCGGCCCCGAGTACTACTGCACCACGGTGAAGATCGGCTCCACGAAGATGTACGCCCTCGCCCGTCCGTAAGGGCCCATCTCCCCATCCCGATGTCCGTCCGGTCCGCGTGACCGGGCGGACATCGGCATGTCGCCGCCCGCTGAGCTTGACGTCCTTCAGTGCGTGAGTGTAACTCTAGAGTCCATCACTAGAAATGAACTCTAAGCTTTGGAGGGAACGATGACCCGGCAACACGCCGAAGAGGAGACCATCCACCGCGCGCTGGAGCGCTTCTACCGCGACGGCAAGGCACCGTGGGACACCGGCGTGACCCCGCCCGAACTGGCCGGCCTGATCGAGGGGCCGCGGAGCCTGCCGCCCGGCCGCGTCCTGGAGCTTGGCTGCGGCACCGGCACCAACGCCGTCTACCTGGCGCGGCACGGCTGGGAGGTGACGGCCGTCGACCTGGTCGCCGGCGCCGTCGAGCAGGCCAAGGAGAAGGCCGCCCAGGCGCAGGTGACGGTGAAGCTGCTGCACGGATGCGTCACCCGCCTCGACGACCTCGACGTGGCGGGCCCGTTCGACCTGTTCTTCGACCTGAGCTGCTACTGCGGCGTCGCGCTGCACCGCCGCGACGCCTACGCCGCCGGCCTCACCCGGCGCGCCGCTCCGGGGGCGCGGCTGCTGATGTTCGGGTACGGCCCCGAACCGGCCGGCGGCCCGGCCACTAAGATCGCGTCGTGGGCGGCCGGCGTCACCGCCGACGAGATCCGCGCCAGGTTCGACGGCTGGGAGCTCCTCGACGTCACACCGGGCACCAACCCGTTCCCCACCTTCTGGTTCACCCTGCGCCGCGACGGCTAGCGGCGCCCCCGACGCATAGGGAGAGCACCATGACACCCGGCCCCGTGACCCTGCGACCAGTCGGCCGCGTGATGGGCGGTCGCAGCGAATGGGTCGAAGACGACTGGCACGACGTACGGGCCGTGATCCGGCTGGACGACTCCGCCTTCACCCCTTCGGCGGTGCTCGGCCTGGAGGACTTCTCCCACCTGGAGATCGTCTTCGTCTTCGACCGGATCGACCCGGCCGAGGTGCGCACCGACCCCCGTCCCCCACGGGGAAACCCGGCCGCGGCGCCCGTGGGGATCTTCGCCCACCGGGGCCCGTACCGTCCCAACCGGCTGGGCGTCTCCCGCTGCAGGCTCCTCGCCGTGGACGGCCTTGACCTGCACGTCGCCGACCTGGACGCGCTGTCGGGCACCCCCGTCCTGGACATCAAGCCGTACCTGACCGAGTTCGCCCCCCGCCACCCGGTCACCCAGCCGGCCTGGGCGAGCGAGCTGATGAGCTCCTACTACTGACCGCGCCGGGCTCAGGGCGCCAGCGGCACCTCCCCGGCCGCCGGTAAGGAGGCGATGAAGGCCGGGTAGAGGTCGGCCCACAGCAGGGTCGATGCGCGGGCGCGGGCGGCCGGGGTGAGCGTGAGGGCCGGGGGTTCGTACCAGTGCCGCCACAGGGCGTGGACGGCGTCGGCCAGCAGCCGGGCCGGGATGGCGGTGGCCGCGGGGTCGGCCGTCCTGGCCATCAGCGGGTGCGGACGGGGCGGGGTCAGGGGGCGCCCGGTGAGGCGGTCGACGCGCATCGGCGGCTGGACGTAGCGGACGTGCTCGACCTGGCGGAAACCGTTGCGAGCCCAGAACGCGGTGGTCTCCGGCCTGCTCTCCACCAGGGCGAGCACCGGCCGTTCGCCTCTCGCCGCGGCCTCGGCGAAGACGAGCTCCTCGGCGCGCGCGAGCAGCATGCGCGCGTGCCCGCGGCCGCGCTCGCCGGGAGCCGTGACGATGTGCCCGCCGCCGATCACCGCCACCGGCTCCCGCTGGGTGACCAGCGGAATGTAGTCGCAGGTCAGCGCGGCAAGCACCCGGTCGCCCGCAAGCCTCGCCACCGCGAACCGCCGCGCCCCCGCCACCTCCCGGACCGGGAACGACTCCTGCGCCTCGAGCTCGGAGGCGGCGAACTCGGAGCGCAGCAGAGCGTGGACGGCGTCCAGGCGCGCCCGGTCGCCGACCCTCTCGGTGGTGATCATCGCGTCCTCGGCCCTCGGCTCGGCAACTGCCCCGATCATGGTGCCGGGCGGCGCCGGACGCGGGCAAGACCTCGCCCGAGCGGGGTCAGGCCGGCCAGCCGCCCCCTGCCGCGATGGACGCGGCGAGCTGAGCTCGATGAGGTGGTGGCCTTGTTCGATCAGGCGGTGTCGGCGCGGGAGTCACGGGCGAAGCCCAAGACGGACCTCTCCATCCCACGGACAGGCTGGGGGCAGGCCGGGGGCCGGTAGGGGGCCGCGTGCTCGTCGGCTCGCCTGCCGACATCTCCCCGGCGTGTCTGGTGCTCAGGTCTGGCTACTGAGCCGGTCCGGTCTGCTCGTTGCCGAAGACTTCCGCGACGAGGCGCTGGGTCGCCTGCTGGAAGGCCGCTCCCAGGGACAGGGCGGCGTCGTCGACGTAGTTGAGCGCGGCGGTCAGGGTCTTGCTGCCGTCAGGGGTGCTGTACAGGAGCGCGGCGTGACCGGCCATGCCGCCATTGTGGGTGATGACGGTGCCGCCGCCGGGCGCCTCCTGCACGAACACGCCCAGGCCGTAGCCGGCCTTGGCCTCCGGGGCGCACATCTCGGCCAGCAGCTCGGCCGGTAGCAGCTTGCCGCCCAGCAGGGCGGAGATGAACGTGTGCAGGTCACGGGTAGTGGAGATCATGTCCCCGCCGCTGGAGATCCAGGACGGGTTGTGCCGAGTGACATCGACTGTCCGAATCTGACCGTCCTCCTCGTAGCGGTAGTAGGCGTGCGCGTGCGGCTCGGGGATGTCCGTCTCACCGACCGGCTGGAAGGTGCCGGTCAGACCGAGCGGCCCCAGGATCAGCCGGTGCATCTCCTCGGCGACCGGGCGGCCGGTGACCTTCTCGATCAGCAGGCGGGCCAGCACGTAGTTGGTGTTGGCGTAGCTCCAGTCGGTGCCGGGCTCGAACCGGGCCGGCTTGGACAGCGCCAGCCGGACCAGCTCTTCGGGCCGGTAGGTGCGGAAACGGTTGTCCACCCACTCCTTGCCCGCAGGGGTGGCGGGGATTCCCGGCACGAACGTGCCGTCAGGGTCGAAGTCGCCGGTGAAGTTGAAGATCCCGCTGGTGTGCTGCAGCAGCATCCGCACGGTGATGCGCCGGTCCAGCCCGAACTCGGGCAGGTAGTCGTCCACCGAGGAGTCCAGGGCGATCCGGCCCTCGGCGACGAGTTGCAGCACCACGGTGGCAGTGAAGGTCTTGGTGTTGCTGCCGATCCGCACATGCCCGTCAACCGGAGGCTCGGTGTTCTGGCTCAGCTCGGCCACTCCGGCGCTGCCGGCCCACTCACCCCGCTTGTCGTGCACGCGCAACGACACTCCGGTGAAACCGGAATCGACGATCTCCTGGATGACCTTCTGCAGCTCCGGGCGATCCTGGGCGGCAGCGTCCGTCGGCACGCCCCCGCTGCCGCCGCCGGAGGTGGCCGAGGCGACGTCGAGCGCTTCGGTGATCTTGCGAGCCATCTCCCTCATGGCGGGGCCGGCTTCGCCCCTGGTGGTTGCCTCGACGGCGATCAGGACAGTGCGACGGAAATCGCCGGCCTCGGCCGGATCCTGCTGCTTGAGCAGGGTCATGGCCGCTGTCAGGGCCGGCAGCACCTGGTCGGCGAGGTCGGCCACGGTCTTGCCGTACTTCACGCCTTTGGGCGCCTTGGCGAGCACATGACCGATGCGGCCGGTCGCCGATGTCAGGGCGACAGATCCTTCGGTGGCGGCCCGGTGCGCCGAGCCGGCGGCACCAGCCGCGGACATCAGCGACACGGCGCCCCACGCGGCGGTCTGCAGGGTGAGCCGGTCCTGCTCGGTAAGGGTGAGGGACATGGTGACGTACTCCTTAACAGGGGAAATTTCACATGAACGGACACATGATGGAAGGGTGTGCTGGTGGCCAGCGGGGTCTGGAAGCGAAGGGATACCGCCCGGTTGCCGTCCTGGCCTCGCCGCTGACATGGCAGCGTCTGGCCGGCGCTGAGCGCGATGGCTGTCCGCGCCGTGGGTGAGCGCGTGCACGCCGGTGGGGACCGGGCCTTCGATCGCCGCCGGTCACGGCGGCCACCGTGCGGCGAAGCTGGGCGCGTAGTCCTTCAGCCTGACGAGGTGCGCGCGGGCCGTCTCCCGTGTACCGGCTGCGATCATGTCCGGCGCCTCCTGGGCGGGCATGCCCATGAAGAACCGGTCGGCGCCTTCGCGTCCTATCTGCTGGTGTTCGGCGACGAAGCCGCGCATCTCCCGCTCGTAGGCGGCGAACGCCGCCGGGTGCTCGCCGCCGGCGACGGCCAGTTCGCCGGCCAGGATGTAGGCGCCGATCAGCGCCTGGGAAGCGCCCAGGCCCGAGGCCTGCGCCGCGCAGTAGCCGGCGTCCCCGAGCAGCACCACCCGGCCCGAGGACCAGTGGCACATCTCCACCTGGGCGTTGGCGTCGAAGAAGAAGTCCTGCGCCCTGCTCATCTCCTCCAGCAGGCGCGGGATGGGCCCGCCTTCGCCGGCGAACTGCCCGGCCACGATGCGCTTGTGCTGCGCGACGTCGTCACGGTCGTAGGCCAGCGGTCCGCAGGTGAAGTGCAGCGCCGCGTGCGCCTCGGCGTTGTCGCGGATGCTGAGGATGTCGGCCGCCTTGCCCGGCATGCCGGCAAGCCGGCCGGAGCCGGGCAGGCCGAGGTCGAGGGGCAGGCTGAAGGTCGCCGTGTAGATGCCCAGGTGCCGGACGAACCGCTCGCGCGGCCCGAAGACCAGCGAGCGGGTGCCCGAGTGCAGCCCGTCGGCGCCGGCCACCAGGGCGAAGCGGCGCGGACGGCCACGTTCGAAGGTGACCCGCACGCCGTCGGCGTCCTGCTCCACAGCGGCGATCGAGTCGCCGAGGATGTACTCCACCTCCTGGCGGGTGGCCTCGTACAGCAGGCCGATCAGCTCACCTCTGAGGATCTGCAGGTGGTGCGGGCTCCCGTCACGGTCCGCACGCGCCGCACCGTCCGGCCGCGTGTTCAACTGCTGAATCCGCTCCAGCAGGGCCATGCGGTCCAGCACGTCCAGAGCCTCGCCGCGCAAACCCGCCACGCCCCCGCCCGCACGCACCCGCGGGGCCCGCTCGACCACGGTGGGGGCGAAACCGTGGTGGCGCAGCCAGTACGCCAGAGCGGTCCCGGCGAGGCCGGCGCCGGAAATGAGGACGTCCATCACCCTGCTCCATCGAACCAACGAATCATGTGATTCGAGGATCAAGTACGGTGAGCACCCAGAACAATGATGAATGCTGAAAGATCACCTTCAGCGGGAGTAAACGGAGCAGGTCAGGCGTGGAACTGCGCGACATCGAGATCTTCCTGACCCTGGCCGATGAGCTGCACTTCGGCCGGACCGCCGCCCGGCTGTGCCTGTCACCCGCCCGCGTCACCCAGGCCATCCAGAAGCAGGAACGGCAGATCGGCGCGCCACTGTTCGAGCGCACCAACCGCACGGTACGGCTGACCCCGGTCGGGCGGCAGCTCCGCGACGACCTGCGGCCTCTCTACGCCGGGCTGAAGCACAGCGTGGAACGCGCCCAGCTCGCCGGCCAGGGAATCACCGGCATCCTGCGCGTCGGCATGCTGCCCGCCAACGCCCACGACCTGCGCCCCTACTGGGACGTCTTCCGCCTGCGGCATCCGCAGTGGAAGCTGCGCGTCCAGAAAGCCCAGTTCAGCGACGCCTTCGCCACGCTGCGCCGCGGTGACATCGACGTCCTGATCGCCTGGCTGCCCGTCGACGAGCCCGACCTCACCGTCGGACCGGTCGTGCTCGCCGAACCCCGGGTGCTGGCCGTCTCCACCGGCCACGAGCTCACCCAGCGCACGTCGGTCTCGCTGGAGATCGCCGCCGACTTCCAGCACCCGCAGTCCGACACCCGGCCCGGCTACTGGTACGACGCCTACATTCCCCGCGAGACCCGCCGCGGCCGCACGATCGAGCGCGGCCCCGTGGTGCACAACACCGAAGAAGCCATCACCCTCGCCAGCATGGCCGAGATCGTCGTGCTCTTCCCCTCCCACATGACCCGCTACTGGGCACGGCCCGACATCACCTACCTGCCCGTCACCGACATGGGACCGCTGCCGTACGCGCTGGTATGGCGCAGCGAAACGGACAACGAGCCCATCCGGGCCCTGGCCGAGGTCGTCCGCGACCTTGGCCCCCTCACGCCACAGAGCTGATCGCCGGGCAACAGGGTGAACCCGGCTGCCACGGCTTCGCGGTCGCCGGTGCTGCTGCAGGTGGAGGAGCACGGCGGTCACGGCGCCGGCGCGACCCGCGAGCAGGACCAGGCGCTGCTCGCCGACGTGCTGGCCTTCCTGCTGCACGCCGCCGCCCCGGCTGGGGGCGGCGGCGCCACCAGCTGAGCGGGCCGGCCAGCCGCCGGTCAGCGTCTCGAACGGCGCCGGCACGCGCCGCCGACCTGGTCGCCGAGCTGAAACGCGCACTCACCGCCTACCTCAGGAACGCGCCGCCGGCCCCGTGACGCCGGTGAAGCGGCGCAGCGCCTCCACCCCCGACACGCCGTAGACGTCCTCCACCGCGTCCGCCAGCAGGTGACAGGTCCTGAACCGGTCCAGCGGGGTGAGCCCGAGCCGCGTCAGATGCAGATACGTGTAGTTCAGCAGCACCCGATACCGCCGGAAGGCCGGGCTGCGGAAGATCGCCTCGTGGTAGGCCGGGTTGTCGAACACGAGCCGCTGCAGCTCACTCGGCTCCCGATGCGGCGCGCGCGGCTCCCCCGGCCGGCCCGCGAACGCCGCACCGGGCTCGAGCGCCGGCTGCACCAGCCGGCCGTCGTCCATCATCGCCGCGATCCGCGGCCGGTAGCGCTCCAGCAGCGCCGCCCACTCCCGCACGAACGGCACCGCCGCCGCGCCCGGGTCGTCCAGGCAGGCCACCACGTCGCGGACGCGCCCCGTCAGCGCCGCCCGCCGCTCGGCGAACACCCGCTCGAACGACGCGCGGGCCGCCGCCGGGTCGGCCGCCCACGTCAGGTACCCCTCGGCGTGCATCCGGAACGACAGGTAGCTGCGGTCGATGCGCTGCGAGGTGTGCGCGATGGTCAGCATGAGGCTCAGCGCCAGCCCCGTCCTGCCGTCCCGGCCTTCCCGTACGTGCTCCAGCATGCCGAACAGCAGCGGGGTCGCGTCGGTGTAGAACGCGGCCAGCAGCTCGGCCTCCTCGTCCGTGCCCAGGACGTGGCGGCGCGAGTCGTAGGCGGCGTCGCGGACGGAGTTGTCCGGCGGCCACGGCATCAGCGGGCCGCGCTCCTGCTCCCGCATCGCCATCAACCGGTGCCTGGGCAAACTGTCGGCCGGATCGAGCACCACCGTGGAGGGGTGCTCGCGCAGGTACGCGCCGACCACCTCGTCCACGCGCGGCCGCACCACCCGCTCCCACACCTCGGGCGCCGCCTTGACGTTGATCCGCAGGTGCGGGCCCTGCCGCCAGTGACGCAGCACGTACGCCTGCTCGATCTCGCCGCGCAACCCCTCCAGCAGCGGCCGCACCGCATCCAGCAGCAGGGCGTCCTTGTCGGGCGCGTGATAGTAGACGTGCACGCAGTGCCAGACGGGAGTCAGGGGGACCACCTCCGGGAGTCGGCGAGACCGGCCACGGCGCGGCCCGCCAGGAACGTCGTGTGCTGCTCGGCTCCGGCACGCAGCCCCAGCCGGTTGTGGAACAGATGAACGCACCGCATCAAGATCAGCGCCACCGTGCGCCGCTCGGGCGGCGCCGCCAGCGCGAGAGCGGCGTGCGGCGAACCCGGATCGCGCGGCACGCACCGGCCTTCGGCGTGCAGCACGTCCAGCTCGTCGCGCAAGGCCCGCAGCGACGCCGCCCACGCGGCCAGCAACCCGCCGGCCGACTCCGGGCCCTCCCACAACCGGCGGGTCTGGGCGAGCAGCGCCTCCTTCCGCCGCCGCCAGTCCTCCTCCACCCCGGCCGCCGCCGTCGCGGGCCCACGCATGACGGCGGCCAGGCGATGGGCGGCCGAGGGCAGATCGGGCTCACACGCGGCGACCGCCATCGTCAGCGCCGCCAGCCCGATCGCCGTACGGCGGCCCATGTCCGTACCGGCGGCCAGCACCTCCAGGGCCAGACGGCTGGAGACGGCGAAGTGACGCTCGGCGGCGGCCACACAGGCGGCGTCACCGTACGCCTCGTACTCCGGCAGGTACCCGATGAACGCCACCGTGCCCGGCTCGTGCAGCCGATCGTCATAGTCGGCACGGCGCTCACCCCTGGCCATCGCGGCGGCGAACGCCCGATACGCGGCCGCATCCACCACCGGAGACGGATGGCAGGCGAAATGCGCCGCAGCACGCTCGCGCACCAGGTTACGGACGTCCTGCTGGCGGGCGGGGTCCGGCACCTGCAGCCGCAGCCGCACATGCTGGCCGCCCTCCCAATAACGCAGGAAGAAGGCGCGGCGGATCGTCCCGCAGGCCACCAGCTCCCGCGTCACCGGCCGCACCACACCCATGATCAGCGGGTCCAGGTCGCCGAAGTGGAACAGGTGCGCGCTGACCCACCGGTCCTCGCCCGCGATCGGATGCGCCGTCATGACACCGGCCTCGCCGACAGCTGGATGACGTACTCGGTGACCCGCGCCTCATCACCGTAACGGGGCGCCTGGGAGGGGTCGGGCAGGGCCTCCTCCACCACCAGCAGCGCGCCCGGGTCGCGCAGCGTGCGCACGAAACCGGTCAGCAGCAGCAGGTCGGCGACGTCCACGTACATGGGCTTGCGGTCCTTGCTGAGCAGCCCCGCCAGCAACCCCTGACCCACATCGACGACCCGGGCGAAGAAACGGCGCGGCACCCCGTGCCCGGCCAGCCACTCGGCCAGCCTCGGCAGGTACGCCGCCTCGCTCTCCCCCTTGGCCGGCACCGGGAACACCCCGGCCCGCATCCGCCACGCCGCCCGCGCCACCGTCACCCGCCCCACGTCCACGCGCGGCCAGCACTCCACCACACCCTCCTGCGGCGGCTCACTCCGGGTGCGGAACACCCAGCCGGGCACCATCGCCGTGGACGGCTCCCCGAACACCCGCACCAGGAACTGCAGCCACGGCGGCAGCCAGTACTGAGCCGTCATGCCCAGATGCACCGGCCTGACCGGCCGCCCGGCCCCGTCCAGCAGGGCCAGGCGATCGTGCTCCCGGTCGTAGCCGACGGTGAGCTCCGCCGGCGTCACCGCCGGCAGATGCGCGTCGGGCGCGGTGAACGGGTGATCGAGCGCGACGTCCGCCGTGGCGGGCCGCACGTTGAGACCGCCGCCGGCCAGGCCCCGGCACTCGGCCACCAGCACGTCACCCTGCGCCGCCCGCAGCTCCTCGACGGGCGGCGCCTCACCGCCGGCCAGCGCGACCAGCCGGTGCAGCCGCGACAGGCCGCGCCCGTACCCGGCGGAGACCGAGTTGACGACGGCCCGCACACCGGCCGCCTCCGGCACCGCCTGCACGTAGCAGCAGATGGAGCCGGGCGGCCGCACGAAGCCCGGCCAGCTCTCCGCCAGCGCGGCCAGGCGGCCGGCCGTGACATCCACCACCGGCACCTCACCGCTCGTGCGGGGTCCGGTCCCGGCCGGGCCGGGTGGCGTGGCGTCCGTGATGGGGCCTGCGCCGAGGCGGTCCCAGAAGCCGCGCCGCAACTCGGTCAGGCGTCGCAGGCCGGCCGGCGGGTCGACATCGGGCAGGGCGCGGGTGCCCGCGACCGGGTCGCGCAGCATCGCCCGCAGCAACTCCCCGCCCGCGCCCGGCGCGCCGCTGTGAACGTCGCGGTACAGGGCCATCGCGTGCAGGCGGCTCGTGGGGCCGTACCGGTCCACGAAGTACGCGGCGGCGGCCACCTTGACGGGCAGGTCAGGGTCGAACAGGCCCAGCAGCCCCCGCAGCGCGTCGAGGTCGTCGCACACACCGCGCCAGGCGGAGGCGTTCAGCCGC
This sequence comes from Nonomuraea salmonea, assembly GCF_042428605.1. NCBI lineage: Bacteria > Bacillati > Actinomycetota > Actinomycetes > Streptosporangiales > Streptosporangiaceae > Nonomuraea > Nonomuraea salmonea. The sequence goes on along the minus strand of NZ_JBHMCF010000061.1, from coordinate 226,490 downwards.
CCCGCGACACCGGGGATGACCGCGCTGTGCCACAGCAGGTTCTTCTCCGGCAGGGACGGCCCCGGCGGCAGCACCTCCCGCAGCGCCGCCCGTACGACGCCGGAGCTCCTCGCCGGCTCGGCCCGCAGCGCCTGCGCGACCCGGGAGACGGCCAGCGCGTACGGGGCCGCCCCATCGGCCGCCAGCCACGACGCCAGCTCCCCCATCGGATCAGGCCCCTGCTCGTCATACGGCGGCACATACTCCACAAGCCCCGCCTCGGCCAGCGGCTCGATCCCCGGCGCGGCGGCCAGCGTGGCGTCGTCCCGCCGCCGCACCCAGTCCAGAGCCTGCCGCACCTGCGCCGTCGCGGGCACCGACGACAGCGGCTCCCCAGGCCCTGGGCTGAGGAACCACACACGCTCCCCGTCATCGGCCGCGGACGGATTCACCCGCAGCCGAGCCCGCTCACGCACCCGCCGATGCCGCGTCAGCACCGCCCACAGCGGGCGCAGGACCGCCCGGTCGAGCTCGGCCATGACCAGCCAGGACGGCTCACCGCCCGTGGCCACCGCCGGCCCGTCCGTCTCCCACCGGCCCAGCCCGCCGGCCGTGAACGTCGCGTACGGACTCGTCTTGACACTCGCCCTGGCCAGATAACGCGCCAGCCGCAACACCTCCTGCCGCTCCGGCGGCCGCCCGCCCAGCCACGCCTCAAGCCGATCGGCCAGCACCGCGCTGCCCTGCGCCAGCCCGTGCCGGAACCCGGCATCCGACACCGCCTCCCGCAGCACCCCCGTCTTCTCCCGCGCCTCCTCGGCCAGCACACCGGGAAGCGCCGCCCGCAACTCGTCGGCGCGCCGCCGCAACGCCGTCCACGCCCCGATCCTGGCCGCCAGGCCCGCCGGCAGCGCGCCCAGCACCTCGGCGGACACCGCCCGCCCGCCCAGGCGCCGGCCCGCGAACACCGCGCGCCGCAACGCCACCAGCCCGGCACGCAGCGGCCCCGCCGCCACACCGCCGATCACCTCGTGCAACGGCTCCGACAGCTCCGCGCCCTCCCGCCGCAACCGGGACGACACGTCCGCCAGCTCGTCCACCAGCCGCCACGTACGGGTGCACCGCATCCGCTCCAGCCCCGCCACCGGCAGCCCCGCGACACGGACCGCGACAACGGGCGACAGGGCATAATCGGGGTCAGCGAGCCTTGAAGAGTCACCGTCCCCCGCGACGGGGACGGCGGCGTGCGCTATCTGGGTCAAAGGAAACGCGCTCCTCGAAGGGGTTCGTCAGGGGCCGAGGGCGCTCACGGCACGGGCGCCCTCGGCCCTGCTCGTCATCCCGGTGGCCGCGGCGGGCTCACCGGAGGACCGGCACCGGCGCTACAGCTCCGGAGCCCAGCAGCTCATCGCCGTCAGGTACGACGAGCAGTAGCCCGGCGACGACGACGCCCCGGTCTCGATGCTGCCGTGGCCCTCGGCCACGATGGAGTCGGCCGACACGACGTCGATCGAGTCGACCTCCAGGCCACGCAGGTCGAGCTTCAGGTTCTCAGCGGACATGTGCACTTCTCCTTCTGCTGTGTATCCGTCGAAAAGGGGTCACGCTGGTCGGTCGGGCGGCATCACCTCCTGGCTGATGAGGCCGTGGATCGGGCGGGTCACCAAGGGCCCGCCGGTCGGTGGGGTGCCCATCACCAGGAACGACAGGCTCCTCAACGGGCTCGCCGCGAGACCGAGCACCTCGTCGGTGGTCTCGTTCGCGCCGTCGGAGTGGATGCGGGCCGCCAGGCCCAGCGCGGTGGCGGCCAGCGCCGCCCGCTGGACGATCAGGCCCGCCTCCATCTGCTGCATCCGGTACCAGCGGTCACCGAACGCCGGCGCGCCCGCCACCGGGTCGCCCACCGGGATCAGGACGGCGGCCGCCCCGCGCAGCGCCACCTGCGTGTTCGGCAGCAAAGGGCCGGTGGTCACCGCGTCGATCGGGATCGTCGCGGGCGGCTCGTGCAGGGTGTGGCCGGCCGGGTCGTACCAGTAGGCGGCGCACGGCAGGCCGTCCACCCGCAGCGACAGCAGGCACAGGGCCGTGGCGGCCGGGCCCTTCGCGGTGCCGGGCAGGTCGGACGGGTAACCGGCGCAGGCCGCCCGCAGCACCGCGCCGAGCGCCCCGCCCCCGAGCGGGACCGGGCGGTAGCCGGCCAGGGGCGAGGCACGGCGCTCCCCACCGGGCTGGCGCGGCATGGGCGCGGGCTCAGGGGCCGGGCGAACCGCACGCGCGGGCGGGACAGGCGGGACAGGCGGGACAGGCGGGTCCGACGCGTGAGGGGCCGCGAGCGTGCACGCCCGGTGCAGGGCCGCGGCGAGCCCGCCGGGCATGGGCCGGGGAAGGGGCGTGCTCTCGTCCGCCGCCGGACGCGACACCAGCTCATCGAGCGACGGCGGCTCAGCCCGCGAGTCCTTCGTGGAAGGCAAGGACAGGGTGAGAGCGGCCAGGGTCGCTTCGCGGGCACCGTCGAGACCGAGCAGCCGATCCACCTCGCCGTCGGCGAACCGCAACTGCGCCCTACCCGCCAGCCCCAGCCGCCCGGCCACGGCCAGCGCCTGCGCGATCAGCACCCCGGTCTCCTGGCAGACCAGCCGGTAACCGAAATCTCCGTACTTGAACATCGACCGCCAGAACACCGCCGACAGCACGACCACCACATCCGCCCGATCACCACCGCCGAGCAGCCCGGTCAACGCCGGGACATGGTCGCCGCCCCGGACCCGCTCCACAACGTGGTGCACCGGGTCATAGTGGTACAGCGCGGCGGGCAGGTGCGGCTCCCCCGCGGCCACGTACGCCTCCACCGGGTACAGACCCCCGCCCGACGGGGCGGGCCGGCCCGCGAGCAACATCGGGGGCCGCCCCAAAGGCCGGCCGCCGTCGCCGAGGTGGTGGGACCAGACGATCCGGGTCAGGCCGAGCAGGTTCCGCAGCAGCTCGCCCACCAGGTGGTTCCAGGAGAGCGGCACCCGTTCAGCGCTCGGGTAACGCTTGTGGCGGGTCGGGGCGGCGGCCCAGTCGATGTCCAGCGGCCGCCGCTTCCGCATCGCGGCCAGGTAACGGCTCGTGGCCGCGCCAGGCGCCGTCGTCGTGCGCACGCGGGCCTCCTCTCGGTGACCGGTCACGGGAACGGGTGCGGGTAGGGGTTCAGCTCGTCGGGACGTAGGTCGCGATCCCGATGACCGAGGAGCCTGGGCAGGGCGAGCAACCGCGGCAGGCCGTGGACACGCCGATAGCGGTGACCGAACGTCATGGAAAGCGTCCCCGGCACGATGACCTTCGCCGCGAACATGCCCGCCGCCCGCGCCTCGGGCGAGGTGATGTCGACGGCGATCACGTCCAGCCCCGTCGCCAGGTAACGACCGGCCAGCTCCGCCACGTCCCCGCAGAGGTCCTCGTGACGAGGCCAGGCGGCACGGGCCCTGATCTCCGGCAAAGACAGCGCGGGCCCGTCCACCGGCAGGAAACCCAGCCTGCCCGCCGCGTCCGGGTGCGCGCAGGCAAGAGGATGGTGCTCCAGCAACCGCACCTCCTCGGAGTCGGCCACCAGCCGCGCCGACGCCTCGGGATCGTAGCGTTCGAGATGGCCGGCCAGCATAGGGCTCACATCCTCAAGCGCCCGGCGCAGCGCCCGTTCCGGGTCGAGGTGCGAGGCGGAACCGCACAGCGCGTACGGACGCCCCGGCCCGCCCAGCGCGTCCACCGCCATCACCCAGAACACCGGCACCCGCTGCTCCATCAGCGCCGCGAACGCGTGCACGTCGTAGCCAAGCCGGTCACGTACCCGCTGGGCGAGCATCGGGATGCGCCGATCCGCCGCCGAACCGAGATCCACCCGCGGGACGGGCATCCGCGCATACCAAGTCGCCAGCGCCGCATCACGCTCGGCCACCTCCAGCAGCCCGTACAGCACCGCCTCCGCCGGATGACCACCCAAGGCGCAGCCGTTCGAGCACTCGTAGGCGAAACCGAGGTCGTTCCTCGGGCGGGGCCCGAAGAACGCATAGCTCTCCGGCACCAGCACCGGCGCGTCCCGGCCGAACGAATACCCCCACACCCAGGTCGTCGGACGCTCCGGATCGAAACGGGTGAACAAAAAGCCCGGCCGGTCGTACCAGTCGTCCGGATACAAACCCAGCAGACGCGGATCGAGCGCCCGATCGGCGATCTCGCTGTACGCGGCACGGACACAGGTCCGGCGACTACGCGGATGGATGCCCGCGATCCGCTCCAACGCCTCCGCGATCGCGGTCGCCCGCGCCGAGGCGAAATCATCACTGCGGCCATAACCGTGATGGCTCTCGTGCTCAGTACGCGACGGGCTCAGCCGCGCCACCGCCATCGGACCGCCACCACGCTCCTGCGCCACCACCGCCTGCACGATGCCCGTCTCCGCATCCACGAACAACCGCTCCAGCCGCGCGCCGTCGATCTCCCCCACCCTGAACGTCCCAGGATCCGGCTTCTGCGCCGGGCGCGGCACGTACCGACCGGCCTGCGGCCCGTCGTCCGCCCGCACGCCGCACTCGGGGCACAACGGATCCGGCAGGAACGCGTGCCGCCGCACCGCACCGCTCGTCAGCCGCACCCGCAGCAGCGCGCCGACCGTACGCGCGGAGCCAGGATCCCGCCGCAACCGGCGCACCTCCTCAGCGACCAGCGCCGCGACCGTCCGCGACACCAGCGGCGTGAGCAGCGTCGTCGCCCGCGACTCAAGGTCGCCGCCCCACTTCGCCCGCAGAGCATCCCGGGCCGGCGCATCAGGACGGTTACCGGCCCGCCGACGCGCCACACACGTCGGGCAACCGGGCCGGCCCGGACGCACAGCCGGACCCACCAGCACCCACCCGGCCTCGACCCGCACCGGCAACCACGGCACCCCACGCTCCACCGCCAGCCTCGCCACCGCCGGATACGGCCGCACGTCATCGGCATCACTCGCCACGACGATCGCAGCCCCGGCCGGCTCGGCCGCGAGCGCCCGCCTGATCGCCCCATGCAGCCGCCCCTCCCCCAGGACGGTCACCAGATCAGGATCCGCGACGGACCCCATGACGGCCTCAGTCATCGACCAGAACGACTCGAGCCACGAACGGCAACCGCCGCGACACCTCAGGATCACCGTGCAGCGGCACCGCAACAGGCACCTTCCCGATCCGCCGCAACGCCCCGGCCATCACCCTGACGGCCTCCACCGGATCACCACCCGGCGGCCACAGGGGATGAACCCTCCCCCCAAGCGCTGGGGACTGCCACCGCAGCAGCAGCCGCTCCAGCCCGTCCCGGATCGCATCGGTGAGCGTAGGGCCGACGGACACCAGCACCTCCTGACCGGGAACCGCGAGCGCGACGCCGGGCACCCCGAGCACCGCGGTGTGATCACGAACGTCCGGGCTCCCACCCGCGAGGGCAAGCTGCCGCATCAACGCCTCAACCTCAAAATCCTGCGACGGCTCGATCGAGGTCGCCGTCCGAGCGGGTGGCGATCCGTTCGAGAGGCGGCCGCGCAGGAGATCCTCGCAGTGGGCCCGCAGACCGGCGGCCACCGCCTCCATCCAGCTCAACCCGGCACCGGTCCCGACCGGCGGCCCCGACCCGTCCTGTAGGGTGCGAAGGCCGGTGAAGCGCACGCCGCAGGGCAGACCATCGGGCAAGGCCACCCCCCGGACCGACCCCTCCCCCTCGGTGCGCAGAGCCAGCACGCCGTACGTGGCCAGCGCGGCGAGCAGACAACGCAACCGAGCCGTCCGCTGATCGGCGCCCCAGCCGAACGCCTCCCGCGCCGGCGCCCAGCCGGGCAGCACACCCAACGGATCAGAGACCACCGCCCGACACACCGCCACCGGCGACTGCACCAGCGCCCCCTCCTCCAGCATCCCGAGCACACCCAGCCGGGAGTCGACCAGCTCAGCGGTGAGCGCGAGCAACCCGTCCACCTCGACAGCGGCCACCGCCTTCTCCGCCGCAGGAACCCCGTCATGCGCGGCGAGCGCCTCCGCCAGCTCTTCGACCGCATCAGAGCCGCCCCCTTGAACACCGGAGGCGCGGGGGTGAGCCAGGAAGCGGTGCGGAAGCGTGTCGAGAGTGCGCAAATCCACCCGGATCAGCTCACGCTCCGAGCCCGTGTCGAGCCCCGTGACGCGGCTGAAGCAGGCCAGCGCCACGATCGCGGCCACCACCGTGGGCACCGGCCCCATCAGCAGGTCCTCGCCGGGCGGGGCCGGGGACGCGGCGGGCAGGCCGGCGAGCCGCTGCCAGCCCGACTCGGCCGCCGTCTCCGAGGGCCGCCCCACCGGGCCGACCCAGACCTCCGCCGGGCGGACCAGAACCTGCCCCAGCACGATCCCGGCCGCCTCACAGGCTCGGGCCGCCGCCACCAGCTCATCGAGGTCCGCGCTCACCTGGAGCACGATGTCGGCGCTCTCCGCGATCGCCCGGATGCCGCCGGAGAGGGACAGCGTACGGATCTCCTGAAGAGGATCACGGCGAGCGGCATCAGCAACCCGCCGCACCCGCTCGAACCCGTCCCGCTCAGAGCTGGAGGCGATCACTGTGACGTGCCGCCATCCCGACCCCACACACGCCTCCGCCAGCGCCTCCAGCAGCGGCCCCGCACCCACCAGCGCCAGCCGCGCGCGCCGGATCCGTTCGAAGCGCTCCTCCGGCGAGTCGAGCGCGTAGCCGATGAAGGCGATCTCCTCCGCGTACGCCCCCAGCTCCATCTCGCTCAGCCCGTGGGCGCCGGCCTGCCGGGCGTCCACCACGAAGCGCCACTCGGCGAGCTGCCCCACCAGCCGCTCGACCATGGCCTTCCGGTCGCCGGACAGGTTCGCGGTCAGCTCGCCCAGGGTGTGGTGGCCGGTCAGCGCGGGGGCCAGCCGGGTGAGCCACGCGTACGCCTGCCGCCCGCGCAAGGTGCACGCACCGTAGTCGCTGTGAACGTAGGCGCCGTCGGGGCATTCGACGAACCGTACGTCGTCTCTAAGCTGCGGTCTCATCGCCGAATCGGCTTTTGGGAGCGCTCCCATGAAGTGGATATTACGAACGGAAAGCCTTTATGTAAACCCCATATCACCCCTTTAAAGGAAGTCCGATGCCGGTTATAATCCTCAATTCCCACTAACGGTCACGGAATGTCACTTACCGAAAAAGAGTCACCGTGCTCCGCGCCGGCACCACCACCAACTGGCACCATCTCCAGTACGGCGAACGCGTAGAAAGACCGACAACCCAGGGGCACTCGAGGGCGCCTCCTGGTTGTCGGTGGGGGTACGGGCGGAGCCCGTGCCTTTGTATGGATGGGTTTGCGAAAACCCGGCGCCTTTACAAAGTAAGTTACGACTACATGGTCGTCCCGCCTGAGGCGTCGAGCCGATGGCCGGTGACGTAGCCGCTGTCGTCGGAGGCCAGGAAGGCGACCGTGCCGGCCACGTCCTCCGGCGTGCCCAGCCGGCCCAGGGGTGTCTGGGACGTCAGCCAGGCCAGCGCCGGGCCGACCAGCCGCCCTTCGTGCATGTCGGTGTCGATGACGCCGGGCGCCACGAGGTTGACCGTGATCCCCCGCGGCCCGAGCTGCTTGGCCAGGGCGACGGTCATGACGTCGAGCGCGGCCTTGGACATGGCGTAGTCGATCGCCCTGGGCATGGCCGCTCCCCTGGTCAGCATGGTGCCCACGGTGATGATCCGCCCGCCGTCGCGCAGCCGCGGCAGGGCCTGCTGGGTGATCAGGAACGGGGCGGTGGTGTTGACCGCGAACAGGCGCTCCAGGCCCTCGCGGGTGACGCCGTCGATCTCGCTCTGGTCGCCGAGGATGCCCGCGTTGTTGACCAGGATGTCCACCCCGTCGGCGTGCGCGTCGAAGGCGGCCCACAGGGCCTCTGCGTCGCCGGGCGCGCCCAGCTCGGCCTGGACGGCGAAGGCCCGTCCGCCGGCCGCTTCGATGGCGGCGACGGTGTCCTTGGCGGCGGCGTGGTTGGCGCCGTAGTGCACGGCCACCCGGGCGCCTTCACGGGCCAGCCGGGTGGCGATAGCGCGCCCGATCCCCCGGCTCGCCCCGGTCACCAAAGCCGTCTTGCCGGTCGATCTCGTCATGGGAATGCCTTTCTGTGTCATGCGGTGTAGGGGGTGGTGGTCTTGGCGTCGCGCAGCACGCGCGCCCACCAGGTGACCTGGTCCAGCAGGGTCTTGGCGGCCGCGGCCGGGCCGACCCGGTCCTTCGGCTGTCCGTTGCCGTCGAAGCACTCCCAGGCGCCGTGGAAGCTGACGGTGTCGCGGGTGGTGACGGCGTGCAGCTCGGCGAAGACGGCGCGCAGGTGCTCCACCGCGCGCAGCCCTCCGGAGAAGCCGCCGTAGGAGACGAACGCGACCGGTTTGGCGTGGAACTGCTGGTTGTGCCAGTCGATGGCGTTCTTCAGCGCGGCCGGGTAGCTGTGGTTGTACTCAGGGGTCACCACCACGAACGCGTCGGCGGCCGCCAGGCGCGGGGTCAGCCCGCCCAGGGCCGCCAGCACCGGCGCGGGCGCGGACGCCGACGGGGCCGCCCCGCCGAGCGGCACCTCGGCCAGGTCGATCACGTCGACGTCCAGGTCGGGGCGGGACCCGGCCTGGCCGGCGAACCAGTGGGCCACGGTCGGGCCGAAGCGGCCCTCGCGGACACTGCCGACGATGACGGCCAGCCGCAGCGGGTCGGTGATCACGATGTTTCTCCCTTCGTGGTGGCGGCCTGTCGCAGGGCCGCCAGCAAGGTCGTCTCGCTCTGGGATCCGGTGAGAGGGGGCAGGTTCTCGATGAGGAAGACCGGGACGCCGGTGATGCCGAGGCGGCGTACGCGATCAAGCCGGGCGCGCAGCTCGGCGGCGGGCACGTGACCGGTGGTCATGCCGATCTCGGCGGCCAGCCGGGCGAGCGTGGCGGAGTCTCCGACGTGCAGCCCGTCGGTGAAGTGGGCGCGGAACAGGCGTTCTGCCATGAGCTCTGCCTTGCCCTGCAGGGCGGCGTCGGCGATGAGGCGGTGGGCGTCGAAGGTGCCGGTGGCGATCGCCTTGCCGTACTCCAGCCGCAGGCCCTCACCGGCCACGCGTTCCGCGAAGGCGAGCGCGCCGGCGGCGGCTTGCGGGCCGAAGGTCTGCTCCAGGACCTCCAGCAGCGGACGCCCGTCGGCAGGAGCGCCAGGAGCGAGCTCGAAGGGCAGGAACTCGACCGTCACCGGCACGCCCTCGGCCCTGAGCCGGTCCGCGGCGCGGGTGAAGCGGGTGAAGCCGAGATAGGAGTGGACGCAGATGACGTCCATCACGAGGTGGACTCGCATCAAGTGCCTCACGCTGCCGCGGGGGCGGGCTCGGCCGACGGCGTACTGTCACGCAAGGGGACCTCGCGGATGAACCAGGCCAGGACGAAGGCGAGGGCGCCCAGCGCGGCGGCCCCCAGCGCCATGGCGTGGACGCCGTCGGAGACGGCGACGCGGACCGCCTCCCGCGCGGCCGGCGCGAGCCCGCCGAGCGCCTCGGGCGTCAAGGTGATCCCGCCCGCGGTCTCCGCGCCGAGGCGGTCGATGAGCGTGTCCTGCAGCCGGGCGGTGTAGAGGGCGCCCAGGGCGGCCACGCCCAGTGAGGCGCCCATGGTGTGCCAAAGGGTGACCGAGCCGCTGGCCGCCCCCATGTCGCGCGGCTCGGCGGTGTTCATGGTGATGATCGTGGTGGACTGCATCAGCAGGCCCACCCCGGCGCCGCCGATCAGCGTCAGTGCGGAGGCGAGCGCCAGGTCGGCGCCGGGCCCCAGCACGAGGAGCGCGAGCATCCCGGCCGTCACGGCGGCGCCGCCGAGGAGCGGATAGATCCGGTAGCGGCCGGTGCGGCTGATCAGCCGGCCGCTGCCGATCAGCACGGCGACCATGCCGAGCATGGCGGGCAGGATCAGCAGGCCGCTGGCGATCGGTGAGGCGCCGTGGACGAGCTGCATGTACTGGGGCAGGAAGGTCGCGGCCACCACCATGCCGACGCCGCCGAGGAACCGGATGACCTGGGCGAGGGTGAAGTTACGGTCCGCGAACAGGCGCAGCGGGACGATCGGCTCGGCCGCGCGCCGCTCCACCACCAGCAGGACGACCACCGCCGCCAGCCCGATCAGCACCAGGGCCAGGATCACCGGCGAGGTCCAGGCGTACCGGGTGCCGCCCCAGCTCGCGACCAGGCTCAGCGCGACCAGGGCCACCGTCAGCAGCAGCGCCCCGAGGTAGTCGATCCGGGCCCTGATCCGCCGGCGCTCCAGCCGGATCGCACCGATGAGCAGCAAGGCGACCACACCGATCGGCACGTTCACGAAGAACGCCCATCGCCAGCCCACGTCGGCGAACAGCCCGCCCAGCAACGGCCCTGCGATGAAGGCGATCGGCATCATCACCCCGAACAGCCCCATCAGCCTGCCGCTGTGCCGGGGCGGCACCAGCTCGCCGATCAGCGCCAGAGCGCCGGTCATCAGCCCGCCCGCGCCCAGCCCCTGCACCATGCGGAAGCCGACGAGCTGGATCATGTCCTGCGACATCCCGGACAGCGCGGACCCCAGCAGGAACACCGCGATCGCGGTCATGTAGACGACCTTGCGGCCGTACAGGTCGCCGAGTTTGCCCCAGATCGGTGTCGAGGCGGCCATGCAGATCAGGTAGGCGGTGGCCACCCAGGAGAAGTACTCCAGGCCGCCGAGGTCCTTGATGATCGCCGGCAACGCGGGGCCGAGCATCATGCCGTCCAAGGGCGCTGTGATCATGCCCAGCAACACGCCGAGCACTCCCCAGCGGAGCGATTTTTCCACGCTTCCTCCAATTCGCGTACCTCGTACGAGAAATGGACCATAACCATTCAGGTACCATGTACGCAAATAGCGGCGGAGGGACGCGCATGGCCGACGAGAACGTGACCAGCATCTGGATGCAGCCGGAGGTGCACGTACGCTCCGGCCCCGGGCGGCGCCCCGGCTACAGCCGCGAGCAGATCACCCGCACGGCCGTCCGGATCGCCGACGCCGAGGGCGTCGAAGCCGCCACCATGCGGCGGATCGCGGGCGAGCTGGGCACCGGCGCCATGTCGCTCTACCGCTACGTCCCCCGCCGCGACGACCTGTTCGACCTCATGATCGACCTGGCGATGAGCGAGATCGAACTTCCCGACGGCCCCTCCGGCGACTGGCGCGCCGACCTGACGCTGCTGGCCGAGCGGACCCGCGCCACCGGCCTGCGCCACCCCTGGCTGATCACACTGCTCACCAGCCGCCCCACGCTCGGCCCCCACCTGCTGCGCGTGCACGAGTACGCGCTCGGCGCCTTCAACGGGACCGGGCTCGACATCGACGACGTCACCGGCTTCGCCGGCATGCTGGACGACTACGTCCACAGCGCGATCCGGCGCGAGATCGGCTGGCAGGAGGAGGCCCGCCGCACCGGCCTCGACCCCGAGCGCTGGAAGCGCGACTACATGGGCCCCTACGTCCGCCACGTCGTCGCATCCGGCGCCTTCCCCCTGTTCAACCGATCGATCCTCGACTCCCGCACCGCCCACCTCTCCCCCGAGGAACGCTTCCGGCAAGGACTCGACCGCATCCTCGACGCCATCGCCGCGCTCATCCCCGCCACGGACCCCGGGGCGCCGCATGCCAGGAGATACGACGCGCAGGCGTGACGACATGTTGACCGGACCGACGGGGGACGACACCGACAGGTAGCTCGCAGATCCGGATGTGCGGAAGCGCCCCGGACCGATCACGGTCCGGGGCGTTCGCACGCACCCAGGCGAGTTGTCGCATCCGCAGGGCAATCCGCACGGCTGACGAGAGTGAGAACCGTCGATGGGCGAGTTGTCGGAGGCCGCCTTCGGCCACCGCGGCCGGGCCGGTCGGTCGTCAGGTGGCGCCGAGACCGCTGAGGAAAGTGCCGGCGACGACGTCGGCTGCTTGCGGGGGGTCCATGGCGGGGAACTTGTGGGCGGCCGCGTCGACGAGTCCGTCGAGGACCGCCCGCGCCCAGGCAGCGTCGGTGCCGGCGCGCAGGTAGCCCTCGTCGATGGTGCGGCGGACGAAGGCGTCGAGCCGGGCGCTCTGCTCCTGGCGACGGATGTCGGCCTCGGGGTCCTTCTGCATCATGCGGCGCGTGTCGACAGGCCATTGACGGCTGACGGGGATGATCCCTTCTAGGTAGCGGTGGAGGGCGACCGGAACAGGGGCCTCGGTGAGGCGCGCCTCGTCCAGGACCTGTTCGGCGGAGTCGAGTTTGGCCTGGAAGACGGCACTGAGCAGCGCCTCGCGGCTGGCGAATCGGCGGTGGACGGTGGTGCGGTCCACTCCCGCGGCGGCGGCGATGGCCGCCATCGAGGCGCCCGGGTCCTCGGCCAGCAACTGGGCTCCGGCCTGGAGCACAGCGGTGAGGTTGCGTGCGGCGTCAGCTCTCATGATCTGGAGATTCTACGTCCAGTGGTCACTAACGGCACGACATCCAACGTGCAAGTCGCACCACCAATACAAAATGCAACTTCTATGTTGTAGTAATCAGAGATACCGCTACCATGGAGTGGCAAGCCAGCGCTGGAGCGCTGGGAGAACGACGAAACGACGCACAAGAAGAGGGATGCGCTATGTCACGGACTTGGCTGATCACCGGCGGCTCGCAGGGGCTGGGCAAGGCTCTGGTTCTCGCGGCGCTGAGCGCCGGCGACAGGGTGGTGGTGACTTCTCGAAGGCCGGAGAAGCTGAACTCCTTGCAGGCCGAGCACCCTGAGCGACTGATGGCGGTGGCGCTGGACGTCACCTCCCCGTCCGACGCCCGGGACGTGGTGGCGACGGCGGTGGAGCAGTTCGGTTCGATCGATGTGCTCGTGAACAACGCCGGTTACGCCACCAGCGGCTCGATCGAGGACTTTCCAGAGGACGAGTTCCGCGCGCAGGTCGAGGCGAATCTGTACGGCGTGGTCAACCTGACCCGGGCGGTGCTGCCAGTGATGCGGGGCCGGCGGTCCGGGCACATCGTGCAGATATCGTCCATCGGCGGACGCGTGGGCGGCACGCCCGGCCTCAGTGCCTATCAGACCGCGAAATTCGCCGTCGAAGGGTTCTCCGAGGTGCTGGCGAATGAGGTGGCCCCGTTCGGCGTCAAGGTCACCATCGTCGAGCCCGGCGGTATCCGCACCGGCTGGGCCGCGGGCGCGGCGGAGCCGTCCGGTCCCGTCACCTCCGACTACGAGGAGACGGTCGGCGCGTGGCTCGCGACGTTCGCCGAGTACGCCGGCAACGAGCCGGGTGACCCCGACCGCATGGCCCGCGCGGTCATCGGCGCGGTGGAGGCGGCGAAGCCCCCGCGTCGGCTGCTCCTCGGCAGCGATGCCCTGGAGATCGCCATCAGCGCCGAGGAGGCGCGCCTCGCCGAGGCGCGCGAGTGGGCCGAGGTCAGCCGCTCCACGGACTACCCCACCGCCTGATCACTTCGTTCCGGTGATGCGCCCGCACGCTCGGGCACCATCGGGAGCTGCCCGACCACCGGAGGTCGGCACAACCACGGGAGCGCGACTGCCCGACCCCCGGAGGCCGACGTAACCACCGAAGGCCGGCTCAGCCGGCCTGGTCGCAGCGCCTGCCTGTCCTTCGACATGACCGCAGGGCGGCTTCGCCCAGATCCGCGCGCGCCGGACGGGCCCACCCGCGAAACGGCCCACCGACGACACGGGCCCACCCGCGGCACGGCCCGGCCCGTCCGGCCCCCATCCGGCCCACTGCGTCGCACACCGGCGGTAGACCTTCGGTCCCGCCCATGAGATGCCGGCCCGCACGAACCCGGCCAGGCCCCCCGAGCCGTGGCCGCCCGAATCACCGCGTGCGACTGCTCCCGGCGCCCTTCGCCATCCTTCCGTTCCCCGGAGAGTCATTCCATGCCCCGCAAGTCGCCCCGCCTCACCTTCGCGGTCCTCGCCAGTGGCGCGGGCGTGTTCTCGATGCTGCAGTCGCTCATCGCGCCGGCGTTGCCGACGATCCAGCACGCCCTGCACACCTCTCAGTCCACCACCACGTGGGTGATGACGGCCTATCTGCTGTCCGCCTCGGTGTTCACCCCGATTCTCGGCCGCGTCGGCGATCTGCTCGGCAAGACGCGCACGCTCGTCGCCGTCCTGGCGGCAGTGCTCGTAGGGTGCCTGCTCGCGGCGCTGGCACCCACCATCGGCGTCCTGATCGTCGCCCGTGTCGTCCAGGGCATCGGCGGAGCGGTGTTCCCGCTCTCGTTCGGCATCATCCGCGACCAGTTCGAGGCCGGCCAGGTCAGCGGCAGCATCAGCAACCTGTCCGCCGTCATCGCCGCGGGCGGCGGCGTCGGCATCGTCGCCGCCGGGCCCATCGTGGCCGCGCTCGACTACCGCTGGCTGTTCTGGATCCCCGTCGCCATCGTCGCCGTCACCGCCCTCATAGCCGCGCGCTGCATCCCCGAATCGCCTCACCGTGCGCAGGGACATGTCAACTGGCTCGGCGCGCTGCTGCTGTCCGGCTGGCTTGTGGCACTGCTCCTGCCGGTCAGCCGGGGCAGCCGGTGGGGCTGGAACTCCGCCTCCGTGATCTCGCTGTTCGCCGCGGCCGTCGTCCTCTTCGGCCTGTGGCTGCGCGCCGAGTCACGCAGTCCGAGCCCGCTGATCGATCTGCGCGTTCTGCGCACGCGGCCGGTGTGGACCACGAACACGGCCGCTCTGCTGTTCGGCGCCGGCCTCTCCTCGGTCTGGGCCTTCCTGCCGGGCTTCGTGCAGACGCCGAGTTCGGCCGGATACGGCTTCGGTGCGAGCGTCACCGCATCCGGGCTGCTCATGCTGCCCATGCTGATCGCCATGTTCGTCGCCGGTGTCCTCAGCGGCCACCTGGAGCCACGGCTCGGCGCCAAGCACCTGCTGATCGCCGGTTCGGGCCTCGCCGCACTCGCATGCGCCATCCTCGCCCTGTTGCATGACGAGCAGTGGCAGATCGCCGTCGCAGCGGGAGTCTTCGGCCTCGGCGTCGGCCTGGCCTTCGCGTCCATGGCCAACCTCATCGTCAGCAGCGTGCCCGCCGAGCAGGCCGGCGCCGCGACCGGCATGAACGCCAACCTCCGCTCCATCGGCGGAGCCATCGGAACCGCCATCATGAGCCTGCTCGTCACCAGCCACCTCGCGCACACCGGCCTGCCCAACGTCTCCGGCTACACCCACGGCTTCTCGGTGCTGACCCTGCTCCTCGTCGGCGCCGCGCTCGCCGCGGCCCTCGTGCCCGTTCGACACGCCGCCCACACGCCGGGCCGAGCGACCGACAGCCCTGACCCGCAGCCGGATGCGGTCACCCGGGCCTGATCAACGGAACAACCGAACAATCACGACAGCAACGGCACATCGCGACCGTTCAGCTCGAAGAACGCGCCGTCCAGGCACAGCAGAGCATGGCTGTGGCGGGCTGGAGGGTGTCTGAAAAGCCGGTCATGGCATGTGGGCTGGTAGCAGGGTGGTGGCACATTGTCGGGGGCTGGACTGCGCGGGCTGCGCACCCGTTACACGTACGAGCGCAACCGGTCCAGCTGGTCTTCGGAGAACATCCGGGTCGACATCGACCACCTCCATACCGCCCCCGGTCAGGAACCGTACGAACCGTAGCGGAAGTGATCAACGAAAGGAACCTGCCTGCATCAGTGCAGGTCAGCGAAATCCAACCAGAATTTCCCCCGAACTACGGGGAGGCCGTTAGCGTCAGCATCTCGGCCATGACCGGCCAGCAGCCTTTCTACGTCATCCCAGGCCGTCCCTCGCCTCGATCCCGGCGTCCGGACCCGGAAACCGTAGCGATGATCAACCCTGCCGAACGGCCGTGTTCATCAAACCGCGACCAAACCCAAGCGGAGGGTCACACATCACCCGACAAACAAACCCTCTGAGCAGCACCTCAACACCCCGCTATCCCTTTCTCCCGTACTTGGTCTGCCCCCGGATGTCACCGAGCAGGTACTCGCCGACCAGCGGCGCGAGAACCAGCAGGCCAAGTGCTGGACGAATGCGTTTGAACACGTCTGTCCTCATCGGTTGTAAAGCTTGCGTGCCCACAGGTAGCCGCCCAGCGCGATGGCCGCGCTCCAGAGTGCCGCCGCCGCGAAGCTGGATCCCGCCGGCTGCCCGGCCAGCAGGGCGCGCAGGGTTTCGATGACCGGTGTGAACGGCTGGTGTTCGGCGAACCAGCGCAGCGGGCCTGGCATCGACTCCGGCGGGACCACGCCGCTGCCTAGGAACGGCAGCAGCATCAACGGCATCGGCAGGTTGCTGGCCGTGGCCACGTTCTTGGTGACCATGCCCAGCGCGGCCGACAGCCAGGTGATGGCGAAGGTGAACATCACCAGCACGCCGACCACCCCGAGCCAGTCCAGCGCAGAGGCGGCGGGGCGGAAGCCGATCAGCAGGGCCGTCAGCGTCACCGCCGTCATCGCGATGAAGTTCTGCACGAGCGCGCCGAGCACGTGCCCGGTCAGGACCGAGACGCGGGCGATGGCCATGGTCTTGAATCTGGCGATGATGCCCTCGGTCATGTCCATGGCCACCGAGATCGCGGTCCCCTGCGCGGCGCTCGCGATCGTCATGATCATGATGCCGGGGGTGAGGTAAGCGGCGTAGGCGGCGCGGTCGCCGCCGATCCCGGCGCCCATGATGCCGCCGAGCACGTAGACGAACAGCAGCAGGAGCACCACCGGGACGCCCGCGTAGGTGAGGATCAGTGTGGGGTAACGCCACATGTGCCTGATCTGGCGGCGCAGCATCGTCGCGGAGTCGATGATCGCCCTCATCGGGAGGACTCCTCGGTCAGGGCGAGGAAGACGTCGTCCAGGTCGGGTGTGTGCACCGACAGCTCAGCGACGTCGATGGCCTGTCCGTCGAGCCATTCCAGAAATTCGCGCAGCGCGCTGACGCCGGTGTCGGCGATCTGCACGGTGCGGGACTCCTCGTCGCGCGAGGCGGCCCTCAGGTAAGAGGCCGCCCTGAGGTACCCGTCGGGGTCGGCAAAGCGCACAACGATGTGGCCGCCGGGGACCATGCGCTTGAGCTCCTGCGGGGTGCCCTCGGCCACCAGCCGGCCCTGGCTGAGCAGGGCGATGCGGTCGGCGAGTTCGTCGGCCTCGTCCAGGTATTGGGTGGTCAGGAAGATGGTCACGCCGTCCTGCTGGACGAGGTCGCGGACGATCTGCCACATGGTGCGGCGGCTGCGCGGGTCCAGGCCCGTGGTCGGCTCGTCGAGGAAGATGAGCCGGGGCGTGCCGACGAGGGTCATGGCGAGGTCGAGGCGGCGGCGCATGCCGCCCGAGTAGGCGGCCGCGGGCTTGCGTGCGGCGTCGGTGAGGTCGAAGCGCTCCAGCAGCTCGCGGGCGCGCGTGCGGCCCTCGGCCCGGCCGAGGTGGAGCAGGTCGGCCATGAGCCGCAGGTTCTCCTCGCCGGTCAGGAAGCTGTCGACCGCGGAGAACTGGCCGGTGACGCCGATCGCGGCACGCACCTTGTCGGGCTCCTTGGCCAAGTCGTACCCGGCCACCCGGATCTCGCCCGCGTCGGCCTTGATCAGGGTGGACAGGATCTGCACCGTGGTGGTCTTGCCCGCGCCGTTCGGGCCGAGCAGCGCGAAGACCGTGCCCTGCGGGATGGCGAGGTCGATGCCGTCCAGGACGCGGTGGGCGCCGTAGGACTTACGCAACCCCGTCACCGAGACGAAGGTTCGCATCGCGTTCACCCCCGATCCCAGGTGACGGGCAGGCTCTGCACGCCGTACACCTGCGAGGGGTCGGTGCGCAGCGACACCTCTTCAGCCGGTACGGCGAGCCGCAGCGTCGGGAAGCGGATGAGCAGCGCGGGAAACGCGACGCGCATCTCGATGCGGGCAAGCTGCTGACCAAGGCACTGATGGACGCCATGGCCGAAGGCCAGATGCCCGGCGGCCGAGCGGCGCAGATCGAGCACGTCGGGGCCTGCGAACCTGGCCGGGTCCCTGTTGGCGGCGTTGGTCGCGATGACGACCGTGTCGCCCGCCTTGAGCTGTCTGCCGCCGAGCTCCACGTCCTCCAGCACGCCGCGCATACCGGTGGCGGCGACGGACAGGTAACGCAGCAGCTCCTCCACGGCGCCGACGGCCAGGCCGGGGTCGCCGCGCAGGGCGGCGAGCTGGGCCGGGTTGCGCAGCAGCGCGAAGGTGCCGAGCGCGAGCATGTTGGCGGTGGTGTCGAGCCCGGCGCCGAGCAGGAACGCGGCCACGCCGCCGAGCTCCTCGTCGGTCAGGTCGCCGCCGGTGGCCAGGTCGCTGAGCAGGTCATCGGTCGGCTCGGCCCGCTTGGCGAGCGCGAGCTCCCGCAGGTAGGTGCCCAGCTCGACGAAGGCGGCGTACTGCGCCTCAGCGGTCCCGGCCTCCGGCAGGGCACGGGTGAAGCTCTGGAACTGGTCGCGGTCCTCGTACGGCACGCCGAGCAGCTCACAGATCATCAGCGCCGGAACCGGCTGCGCGAAGACCTCGACGAGGTCGGCGGGCGGCCCCTGCCGCTCCATCGTGTCAAGCCGCTCGCGGGTGATCTCGGTGACCCGCTCGGTGAGCAGGTTCATCCTGCGGACGGTGAACTTGCCCGCCAGCAGCTTGCGGTAACGGGTGTGCTGGGGCGCGTCCATGCCGGTCAGGTCGCCGACGAGAGCGGGCGGCAGGTGGCCGCCCGCCAGGGGATGGTAGTGCGTTTCGTAGCGGGAGCTGAAGCGTGGGTCGGCGAGAATCTGGCGGACCAGGTCGTAACCGGTGATCATCCAGACGCCCGGAGCGCCCTCGGGCACGGCCAGGCGGGCGATCGGCTGCTCCGCGCGCAGGGCGGTGAGCGAAGGGGCGGGATCTAAGGGGCACGCGGGTGCGCGGTCCAGGGACACAGTGACCGGCTCCACGCGATAGTTCGCGTTCGACATGATTGAAAGCTACGTTGCCTTCAGAAATTCCGTCAATTCACAGAAGTACTTTCATGCAGGCCAAGGCCGTTAAATTGATGCGTTGGCGCTGAATCCGAATGCAATGATTCGTTGCATTGCATGGTGCCGAACGCAATACTGACGTCATGCCAGAAGGAAGGTTGACACGGCAGGACCGCCAGCGCATCGCGGCCGGCCTCGCCGAAGGACGTTCGTACGCCGAGATCGCCAGGCGGCTGGACCGGCCGACGTCCACGGTCAGCCGGGAGGTCGGCCGCAACGGCGGCCCCAGCGACTACCGCCCCGAGCGAGCGCACCAGGCGGCGGCGCGGCGGGCACGGCGCCGCACGCCGGCCCGCTCCCCCGAACCTCACGACCGCACGGTCTTGGAAGTGGAAGCGGGAGCCGTCGAGCTGGCGGTCGGGATGGGCCTGCCGAAGATGGTGGCGCGCGTGCTCATCGGCCTGTGGCTGAGCGAGGACGGCAGGCTCACCGCGGCCGAGCTGTCGCGCGGACTGAACGTCAGTCCCGCCTCGATCTCCATGGCGGTGGGCTACCTGACCCAGCAGGGGCTGATCAGGCGCGAACGTGATCCGCAGCGGCGCCGCGACATCTACGTGGTCGACGACGACGCCTGGTACCACTCGACCGTGATCAGCGCCCAGCAGACGCTCGCAGCGGCGGAGATCACGAAGGCGGCGGGGCAGACGCTCGGGCTCGACACACCCGTGGGACGCCGCCTGGCCAGGGGCGGTGCGTTCCTCGAGCGGATCAGCCTGGACGCTCTGGCGTCGGCCGAACGCTGGCGCGACCTCCCACCGTGATCAGACCGCAGTGATTGTGCCCGGATTTCACGTGCTGTGGTCCAATCGCCCCCTCAACGTGTCCAGCAGCGCGATGAGGCCACGCCTGTAGTGATTGGCGCAGGAGGCACGCAGCGTGCTGCACCGTGGTGCGGTAGGCCGGGCCCTTGGTCGTGAACTCGTGCACCAGGCCCTTGAGCGGCTGCTCACCGCCGGTGACGGCCGGCAAGATGACCGCGCGGACCGGATCGTCAGGGTTGCCGAGCGCGGCGTCGGCGACCTCGAACAGGATGTTCTCCTTGCCGGTCATCCGCTTGAACGCGTTGATCAGCTCCTTGGTCACCTTGCTGTCGGCCCGCGCCCTGATCCGATGCACGGTGGCGATCAGCGGGCGCCTTTACAAAGTAGATCAATCGCAGTGGTACGCTCTGCCGCCGTCAGCCAGCGCGGTCGAGGACGTTTGCGCGGGCCACGGCGTACCGTTCGCGGATCTCCGGCGCGCTGTCCCCTCGCGCGTCTCAACCTGCCCGACCGTCCACGACGGCGGCCGCTGCCCGCCCGGCAACATCCATGCCGCCTGACGAGCGGCGCCGTCGGCGACGTACTCCCCCAGCGGCGCCGGTGCGCAGCAGCCCGGGCTGACCGGTCGGCCCGAGCACCTGTGGCAGCAGTACGTCGTCACGACCGAACGCCAACCGGAGCAGGTCCAGGCGGTATTCACCGGTCGCGGCCGACCAGGATCCGGTCCCGCTGGCCTCGCTGCGGTCGGTGCGCAGCGCATCGAGCCCCGGGGCTCCGGACAGTCGCCAGGTCAGCCAGTCGTGCGGCAGACACACCGCGGCCGTACGGGCGGCGTTGCCCGGCTCCGCCGAGGCGGACCTTCCAGGTCTGAGCGATGGGCAGGCGTATGCTCGTGCGTCATCACGGGTGTGCGGCGCCGACGGCGGGTGCCGTGCCATGAGTACGCTGCCGGCGAGCCGAAGGAGGTGGAGACGTGACGGGACTCCCCCAGGCCGTCGCCGACGCACCGGACCTCGCCCTGAGCCGGGCTTCCTGGTCGCGTGTGGTCCTGCGGGGCGCCTCGGTCGTGCTGCACTACGAGCCGGTCCAGGCCGAGCTCGGTCGGCGGCGGCGCTGCGGGCTGGGGGCCATCACGTCACCGGACGCGTTGCGCGTACTGCTGGATCTGCCAGTGAACGTGCCGGTGCCGCTGTCGGTCATCGACCGGGCTGCGCTCGACCTGCTCCCGAGCGGCGCGATCCAGGTGGACCGAGGCTGGGTGACCCGGTTGGCGGTGGCGCCGATCGAGGCGCGCCTGGCGCTCGTGCCGGCCCGATCGTGGCGTGCGGGGCTGGAGCGGGCGGGCCGGTTCGCGCCGTTCTGTGCCCGCGCGATGCTGCTCCCCAAGCCGCCGCGTGATCTCGACGTGGTACGGATGGAAGCCGACTTCTACGGCATCGGCGTGATCGTCGGTGCCGAGGGCGAATCGTGCGTGCTCGTGCCACCAGCGCCCTTCGAACGCCGCCGACGCACCGCCGCAGGATGGCTGTTCCTTGAGCAGGCCTACCGGCGGATCACTCTGCTGTCTGCGGAGGCATGACCGGCTGATCATCGGTGCCGAGCGGCAGGTCGGCCCACTTCTCCAATGACTTGGGCGGTTTGAGGCGATGGGGCTGCTTGAGGCGCGCGTTCTCCAGCTCGTGTGCCTGCACGGCCTGCTTGCACCGGGCGCGCCACCAGATCTGCCGGTCGGCGGGGGTGGGTTGGTCCAGCAGGTCAGGTAGCCACGCGTTCCAGGTGGCGCTGTTGTGCGCGTGTGCCGCCGCCTTCATGGCGTTCGTGAGGCCGAGGAAGCCGTCCAGCGGTCTGCCCTGGCACCGGCTGCAGGTGCAGGTGGGCGGGGCGGTGTTGGCATAGAGATCGGCGATGAACTTGGCGCTGCTGAAGCGCAGCAGCTCAGGCATGAGCACCGACGGATGGATCGCTCCGCCGCCGGAGGTCTCGGCGGCTTCACCGGCGGGCACGAGGTGCCGCAAGGAGCCGCCCGCGCCGATGCCGGCGAAGCCGGCGCCGTGGGCCAGCGCGTCGAACCCGGCCAGGTCGGTACGCCACAGCCCGGTGCCCGGCACCTCGGCCAGCAGCCGGCGAAGCTGCTGCGGGGCGGCCGCGAACTGCTGCAGGGGGTCGTACTGCCCGCCGAGGACGAGCGCGACGGGGTGTTCCATCGCGCGGATCGCGGCCACCAGCGTTGGGCGCGCCTCTGGCCGCAGCCAGCCGATCGAGACGGGGAGCGTCACCACGACGTCGTCGCGCCGCAGCGCCTTGACCTGCCTCACCACGGATTCCAAGGGCGCGGGGTCGCCGGCCCTGATGTAGCGGGTCGGCGTGATGGCGAAGGATGCCCCGTTGTCGAGCTGCTCCTGAAGCGCGCTGTCCAGGTCACCGCCGAACAGGGCGTCCTCCGGCAGGCGGAACGGCGCGTCGGGGGTGGCGACCTCTTTCTCGTAGGCGGCGCGATCTTCGGCCAGCACTCCATTGAAGGTGCGGCGCAGCGCGTTCAGCCGGGTCGAGGAGCCGGCGCCGCACACCACCAGGCCGCCGTAGTCGGGATGCAGGTGGCCGGGTGCTTCGGGCAGGAGATCGGCGCGCTCCAAGGTCAGGGCGCGCCCGGCGACGGCGCGCCCGGCCGGCGAGGGGAGCGAGGGGTTCGCGACGGTACGGGTCGATGCGCTGGTGCGGTCGTCCATGTTCTCACCTCGTGAGACGGTTCCAGGCCGGATCTCGCCATGCACCGCTGTTCCGTCTCTCAGGTTACGACGACGCGATGGCCGCCCAGGGGGAGGATGAGCCGCAGGCCGTCCGCGCCCATCGGCCGGTCCATGCCGGTGGGCGTACCGCCGTTGATCTGGTCGAACCGTACGGGCGGACGCGGCACGCCCGCTCCACCCACCTGCTTCGTGAGGTGGCACATCATGCGTGACACCTGGACCTTTCACCTTCGGCCGGTAGGTGCGGTCCAGCTCGCGAGAAGCTTGAGGCGTTCCTCGGTGGGGGTGCCGGGCTCGGCCGTATAGATGATCAGGTCGTGGACGGCCCGTTGCGGCAGCGGCAGGTCCAGGTGCCGGAACGTCATCTCCAGGCGGCCGGCTTCGGGATGGTCCAGCCGCTTGTCGCCTTCGTGACGGATGCGGACGTCGTGACCGGCCCACATCGCGCGGAAGTCGGGGCTGAGCGTGGACAGCTCGCCGACGAGCTCGCGCAGGGCCTGGTCGTGCGGCTCGCGGCCGGCTTCGGCGCGGAGCACCGCGACCGTGGCTTTGGCGCCGTCCTCCCAGTCGGCGAAGAAGCCCTGCGAGCCGGGATCGAGGAAGAGGTAGCGGGCGAAGTTGGCGCGGCCCCGGTCGGCGGTGGTGCCGCTGGCGAACATGGGCGCGTACACGGCCCTGCACAGCGCGTTGCTCGCGACGATGTCCAGCCGCCCGTTGCGGACGAGGGCTGGGGCCATGGTCATGGAGTCCACCATCCACTGGACGGAGGGCGGGAGTGCGACGTCCTTGCGGCGCCGCGGCCTGCGGCGGGCCGGGCGGGCCGCCCTGGCCAGATCGAGCAGGTACGTGCGCTCGTCCTCGTCGAGCCGCAACGCCTGCGCGACCGCCTCCAGCACGCTCTCGGAGACGCCGCCGATGTGCCCCTTCTCCAGCCGGGTGTACCACTCGGTGCTCACGCCGGCGAGCACCGCGACCTCCTCGCGCCGCAGGCCGGGAACCCGCCTGCGCCCGCCGGCGGGCAGCCCGACCCGCTCCGGGGCGAGCTTGGCGCGCCGGCTGACGAGGAAATCACGGATGTCCGACCGGTTGTCGGCGGGGACCTCCATGCTTCCACCGTAACCGTGGTCCCGCCGCCAGGGAGGTTGCGTTCGTACCCCCCATAAAGGCGACCTTGGCCCCCTCGGACGGCGCCGCTTCCATGAAGGTGTCATCCTCACCTCAAGGAGCCCTGACCATGACCGGCAAGACCGTACTGATCACCGGCGCCACCAGCGGCATCGGCGCCCGCACCGCGCGCTCGCTCCTCGACCGCGGCCACCGCGTGGCCGTCACCGGCCGCGACGAGAGCAGGCTGAAGACGTTCCTCGACGAGGCGGGGCACCCCGACCGGCTGCTCGGTCTCGTCGCGGACGCGGCCGACTGGGCCGACACCGAGTCGGCCGTCACCCAGACCGTGGCGCACTTCGGCGCCCTCGACGCGGCGGTGGCCAACGCCGGGTTCATGTCCGGCGACTCCATCGGAGCCGGCGACCCGGCGTCGTGGGCGCCGATGATCCTCACCAACGTCCTCGGCCCCGCCCTGCTGGCGCACGCCGCCCTCCCCCACCTGGAGGCCAGCGGCGGGCGGCTGGTGCTCATCGGCGTCGCCGGCCTGAAGAACTCCCCCGGCAACCTCTACTCCGCCACCAAGTGGGCCACGACCGGGCTCGCCGAGAACCTCCGCCTGCTCGCCACGTCCCGGGGGGTCGGCGTCACCCTCGTCAACCCCGGCATGATCAACACCCCGTTCTGGGGCGGCGCCGACGTCCCGCCCTTCGCCCTGCCACCCCAGCCCATCGCCGAAGCCATCTGCTTCGCCCTCGACCAGCCACCCGGCGTCGACCTCAACACCCTGACCATCCGCCCCCTGGGCCAGCCCGCCTGACAATACTTCGACCGCCGATATATAGTCCGTACGTGATCGGGATGACCGAGGCGACGTACTTCATCCTCGCCGCCCTGATGGAGGAGCCGCTGCACGGATACGGGATCATCAAACGGGCCCGTACCAAGTCGCTCGGCGAGGTCGACCTCGCCGTCGGCACGCTGTACAGCGCGCTCGACCGGCTCTCCGAGGCCGGCTGGGTGCGGCTCGACCGCGAGGAGACCGTCAACGGGCGGCCGCGGCGCTACTACCGGATCACCGACGACGGCGTGCACGCCGTCCGGGCTCAGGCGGCGCGGATGCGGCGCGCCGCCGCACTCGTCCTGCGGCCGGGCGGAGCGACCGGCGCATGACCGACGATCTCGAACGGCGCTACCGCCGCCTCCTGCGGGCCTACCCGAAGCAGTACCGCGCCGCACACGGCGAGGAGCTGGCCGGCACGCTGATGGAGGCGGCCCGGCCCGGCTCCCGCCGGCCGTCGCTCCGCGAGACGCGGCATCTCCTCGCCGGCGCCTTCGCCGTCCGCGTCCGGGCCGCCCGTCCGGCCGGCGTGCCGCCGTGGGCCGACGGGCTGCACCTCGGCGCGCTGGTCGTGGCGCTGTTCACCTTCGCCCGGTTTCCCGTCCTGCCCTACTTCGCCTACGAGGTCTGGACGGTGCTGGGCGTCGTCCTGACGGTGGCGCTCGTGCGGGGCTGGATGTGGGTCGCGGCTCCTCTCGCGCTGTTCGCCGCGCTGTGGACGAGCTGGCCCATGATCGCGGGCGGGTTCTTCACCCCGGCGCTCGACATCGGCCCGCTGTTCGGCGACCTCGCGCCCGTCGCGCCGTACTGGGTGATCGCGGTCGTGTCCACGACCCTGGCCGTGCGGCGGGGCGCGACGATGCCCGCCCGGTCCCTGTGGTGGCTGCTCGTCCCGCCGGCCGGCTGGATGCTGCAGCTCACCCAGATGCCGACGTGGGAAGCGGCCTGGGTCGTCCCGCGAGCCGGCCTCGAGGTGGTGGCCCTGCTGCTGGTGCTGGCCGCCACGATCGCCGCCAGGGACGGCCGCTTGGCGCTGGCCGCCGCCGTCCACCTGTTCCCCGGCCTGGTCTACCTCGCCGAGAACCTGCCGCACACCAGCGCCCGCGGTTTCCTGTACTGGGGCGTGCTCACCACCCTCGTCCTGTCCTCCTTGGCCGCCGCCCGCCGGGCGCACGCCAGGGTGTGAGCGCTTCACCGCAGGCGGCGGAACCACGACCTGGTACGGCGGAGCAGGTCGATGCGGTGGTTCCGTTCGGCGATGGCGTGGCCCTCGCGCGGGTAGACGACGAACTCGTGCTCGACGCCGAACCAGCGCAGCGCCCGGTGCAGGAACTCCGCCTGGCCGAGCGGGACGTTGGTGTCCTGCGCGCCGTGCACGATCAGCACCGGCGTACGGATCCTGGAGGCGTACGAGATGGGGCTGCGCTCGTCATGCGGATGTGGCCCCCTCCCTTCCCAGCCGTGGCTGCCGCCGAGCGCCGCCTCGAACGGGCCGAACTCGCCCGTCGCGGCCAGCATGCCCCAGTCGCTGATCCCCGCGCCGACGAGTGCCGCCTTGAAGCGATCCGTCTGGCCGACGGCCCAGGCGGCCAGGTAACCGCCGTGGCTGTAGCCGCCGATGCCCAGCCTGTCCGGGTCGGCGATCCCCCGCTCGATCAGCAGGTCGATGCCGGTGATCACGTCCTGCCACTCCTCGCGGCCGACGGTGCCGTTCGCCGCGAAGGCGTGCCCGTGACCCTGGCCGCCCCGGGGATTGGGCAGGAAGACGGCGTGGCCGTCGCCGGCCAGCCACTGCGCGGGTTCGTGATGCTGCAGGAGCAACTGGTCGGCCCAGCGTCCGTACGGGCCGCCGTGCGCGAACGTGACCAGGGAGAACGGGCCGTCATCGCGGGACTTGCCAGGTGGCAGGACGAGCAGGCCGTCCAGGTCCAGCCCGTCGTGCCCCCGGTAGGACAGGCGTTCCTGGGCGCCCCACCCGATCGCGCGCAGCTCGGGTGCGGTGTCGGTGCGCCGTACCAGCGGGCCTTGGACGGGCCCCGCGAAGACCGATCGTGGCTCGTACGCCTCGCTCCTGGCCACCGCGACCGTCGCGCCGTCCGCGTCGGCCGTCAGCCAGAACGCCTGCCCCGTCAACCGCAGGAGTTCGGCGAGCCGTCGCGTGACCGGGTCGAGGCGGTGGATCGCCGCGTCCAGCCCGTCCGCGACCAGCACCAGCCCGCCTGAGGTGAGGGTGAGCGGGCAGAACGGCAGACCTTCGGTGAGATTCCGGTGCTTGCCGTCCGTCAACGCGACGTCGAGGACGGCGTTCCCGCCGACGGGGCCGGGTGGCGTCGTCGCGACGTAGGCGACGTGCCACCCGTCCACCGCCTCCCACCAGGTGAGCGATCCCGCCGGCACGGCGCACGCGCCCAGCTCCCGCGTCTCGCCGGTGGCCGGGTCGAACAGGTGCAGGCGCGGCCTCAGGTCGCCGGGGTCGGGCGACTCCTGCGTGAGTACGGCGAGCATGCCGCCCCCGGGCCGCTCGGCCACCTCGGCCACATGCCGCCCCTGGAAGACCTCTGGCGTGTAGACCTCGCCGCTTCGCACGTCGAGCAGCCGCAGCCGGTGCCGGCCCGCGGCCTCGCTCCACACCCACGGGTCGCTCTCACCGGGGTCCGGCGACAGCACGGCCACGGTGTGGTGGTCGGCGAGTGGCAGGTAAGCGGCCGCCTCGCCGCTCCACGATCTTCGGCCGCCGCCTTCGACCGGCTCCCGATGGAGCTGGCCTTCCGTCCGGAAGTAGACGTACCGCGAATCAGGCGACCACTTCGGGTCGATCCCTTGGCCCAGCTCCCTCGGTGGCGCGCCCCCGTCCACGGCCACCACCCAGATGGTCCTGCCGGGCATCTCGCCGTAGGCCACCCGGCGCCCGTCCGGCGAGATCGCCGGCCCGACGGGCAGGCGTGCGTCGACCACCAGCTCTTCAGTCAGCATCGGGCGATACTCGCATGATCGGGGTGAAACCATCGGGCGGGTCCGGACAAGTACCCGGTGTCGGACTCGTACGGAAGAAGGCAGGCGACGTGGACCGTAAGCAGCGCTTCGAGGTGATCTACGTTGCTCATTACGCCGACATCCTCGCCTACGTCCGGCGGCGTACCGAGTCCCCCGAGGACGCCGCCGACGCGCTCGCCGAGACGTTCGCCACCGCCTGGCGGCGCTTCGACGACGTTCCCGAAGGGCGGGACGCGCGCCTGTGGTTGTTCGGGGTGGCTCGCCGGGTGCTCGCCAACGGCCGTCGGGCCGAGTCGCGCCGGAGTGAGCTGGTCGAGCGGCTCGGGCAGCAGCTCGCCTTGTGGGTGGCGGAGTCCGCGCAGCCCGGCGACGAGCTGCGCGGCGTGCGGGAGGCGTTCGGCCGGCTGAGCCCGGGCGACCGGGAGATTCTCGCGCTGGCCGGGTGGGAGGGGCTGAGCGCCGACGAGATCGCCGCCGTGCTCGGCTGTACGCGCGGCAACGCCCGGTTGCGGCTGCACCGGGCCAGGAAACGGCTGGCCAAGCAACTGGCGGCGAGAGGCGTGGACGTGACCCGCATCGGCCTGCGTGCCGTCGCGATGACGAAGGGAGCTCTGTGATGCACGAGATCGACCGCCTGGTGGCCGGCATCGCGCCCGACCCCGGTCCCGGCCTGACGCCGATCGCCAGGGAGCTGCTGGACGAGGTCACGGCCGTACCCGTCGCCGTACCCGTCGCCGTGCCCGTCGCCGCCCGCCGTCGGCCGAGCGTCCCGAGGCTGCGCAGGTGGACGGCCGTTCCGGTGCTGGCCACGCTGACCGCGCTGATGTCGTTCGGCGTCGCGCAGGCGCCCGCGTCGGCCGCGCTGGACATCAAGCTGGTGGACGACCACTACGTGATCACGGTCAAGGACCTGGCGGCCGAGCCCGAGGTGTACGAGCGGGAGCTGCGGGCCAGGGGGATCAACATCACGCTCACGCTGGCGGCCACGTCCCCGACCCAGGCCGGGCAGCTGTTCGTGATCAACGACATGGACCGGCTGCGGTCGGGCGAGCCGGTGCCCGCTGAGGGGCCGATCAAGCCCATCGACGGTCCCGGGCCGTGCGAGCGGCCCAGCGGTTGCCCCGTCGGTCTCAAGGTGCCGGTCGGCTTCGACAAGAGCGCGCGCGTCATCCTCGGCCGCCGGGCCACGCCCGGGGAGCGGTACGCGATGCCGACCGGGATCGCCATGCCCGGCGAGCCCCTGCACTGCGTGGACTACGCCAACCGGACCGTCGCCGAGGTCACGGCCCTGCTGCGCGAGCGCGGCGTCACCCCGTCGTACACCGCCCACAGCCGGCAGCGCAGCTTCACGCCTCCGGACGACTGGTACGTGCTGGACGGCGTCATGAGCGCCGACGGCCAGGCCCTCCTGCTCGTCGACGACAAGCCCGGCGACGAGCGCCCGCTGCCGGCCGGCTGCTGACCCCTCCCCGGCCGCACGCCCCCCGTACGGCCGGCCGCTGACTGCCCTCCCTGGCCGCACGCCCCCCGTACGGCCGGCCGCTGGCTCCCCTCCCCATCGCACGGCTCCCCGGCCGCCGTGCGTTCTCCTCGGCATGCCCTCACACGATCGGATTCACCGTGCTCGCCGACACTCGCGTGGCGCTGCCGTCGCCGCGCCGTTCCGCCCTCGCGGGCCACCGGCTCTTCACCGTCCTGCTGGCCCTGGCCGCCGCGCTGCGGGTGGTGACGATGCTCGGCTACCGCCCCGCCACCCTCTACTGGTACGACTCCTTCACCTACCTCGACATGGCCGTGCACCCGGCCCCGTCGGGCTCGTTCCACCCGATCGGCTACTCGCTGCTGCTGCGGGCCCTGCTGCCGTTCCACAGCGTGGAGCTGGTCGTGGCCGTGCAGCACGTGATGGGACTGGCCACCGGCCTGATCCTCTACGCCGTGCTGCGCCGCGGGTCGGTGCCCGGCCGGGTGGCGGCGGTCGCGACGGTCCCGCTGCTGTTCGACGCCTCGTTCCTGCGGCTGGAGACGGGGATCCTGTCCGACACCCAGTTCATCCTGCTCGTCGTGGCCGGTCTGGCCGTGCTCATGTGGTCGCCGCGGTTGTCGGTACGGGCGGCGACCGGCGCGGGCCTGCTGTTCGCCGCGGCGGCGCTGACCAGGACCATCGCGCTGCCGCTGCTGCTGCTCGTCGTGCTGGTGCTGGCGGTGCGGCGGGTGGGGTGGCGGCCGGTGGGGGCGCTGGCACTGGCGGGTGCGCTGCCGCTGGCCGCCTACGCCGGCTGGTACGCCCAGCACCACGGCCGGTTCGCGATCAGCGGCGCGGACGGTGTCGCCCTGTGGGCCCGCACCATGACGTTCGCCGACTGCGCCCGCATCCAGCCGCCGCCCGGCATCGCCCGCCTGTGCCCGAACAGCACCGAGGTGGACGCGGCCTCCGAGTACGTCTGGGCACCGGCGGCCTCGCTCAACCTGCTGCCCGGCGACCGGTTCGCGCACAACGACCTGGCCCGCGCGTTCGCCGTGCGGGCGATCCTGGCCCAGCCGCTGGACTACCTGGCCAACGTCGCCCGCGACACCGCCATCGCCTTCTCCTGGACGCCGATCCCCCACCCGGACCGGACGACGCCCGCCTTCGGCTTCGGCGAGGGCCGATGGGAGCTGCCCGACCAGCCGCTGATCGACAAGGTCAAGCGGGAGTACGACCCGGACATCCGGGGCCTGACGTCGGTCTCGCCGTACGCGGACGTCCTCATCGCCTACCAGTACGTCGCCTACCTGCGCGGCCCGTTCCTGGCCGCGATCCTGCTGCTGGGAGCGCTTGCCGCGATCCGGCGGCCGGGCGCGGCGCTGCTGCCGTGGGCCGTGTCCCTCGGCCTGCTGATCGGCCCGGTCGCGGTTCTGGACTTCGACCACCGGTACGTGCTGCCCGTCATCCCCGTCGCCTGCCTGGCCGCCGCCCTCACCTGGTCGAGACCGGCTCGTGCCTGAAGTAGGCGTTGGCCCGGGGCTGGAACATCAGGGTCAGCGCCCCGGCCACGGCCAGCACGTGCAGGACACGGCTCGCGGCGAAGACCCAGCCCACCGCGTCCAGACCGGCCACGGCTTCGACGATCGAGCCGCCCGCGAGCAGGTACTCGATCGGCTCCTTGACCAGCGAGATCGTGCCGAACACGCCGAGGGTGACGGCGAGGGCCCAGCGCGCCCAGTTCGCGCCGCGCCGCAACCGCAGCGCCAGGAATGTCGCCCCCGCGAACACGGCCACCCGGAACCCCATGCCCGGCAGCACGTCGGTCACCGGGACGCCGTCGTACAGCATCGTGACGACCATGAGCGCGGCCTCGAAAGCGCCGCACGCCACCGCCGCCAGCCACAGCGTGGCGGCGGTGCGGAGGACGGGCGGAGGTGTGGCGGGGGCGGTGCGGGGCTCGGTGACGGTCATGACGGCCTCCTCAGATGCGTGCGTACCCCTGGAGTCTTCACCGTGCGACCGGCCCGGATCATGCCCGCCGTCCCCCTACTTGAGGTAGGGAAGGCCCTACCCCTGACGGGTGCCGGGGCCGCGAGTGCCGGTGCGGCTCACGCGGCAGGAAGAGCGCGGTGAGCACGCCGATCGCCATCGCGCCCGCCGCGATCAGGAAGGAGGCGCGGAAACCGGCCAGGCTGGGGACGGTGACGCCGCCCAGCTGGTACGCGGTGCCGGCGAGCACCGTACCGATGACCGCGCTGCCGATCGACGAGCCGATCATCCGCATCAGCGTGTTGAGCGCGTTCGCCGCACCCGTCTCCGCGGCGGGGGTGGCCGAGGCGATCAGGGCGGGGAGCGAGGAGTAGGCGAGGCCGGTGCCCACGCCCAGGATCGCGGTGACGACGAGGCTCTGCCAGGCGGCGCTCATCAGCCCGAGCCCCGCGACGTAGCCGGACGCGATGATGAGCATGCCGAGAATCAGGGCGGCCTTGGGTGTCCGGGACAGCCGGGCGTGGACGGGGGTCGTGAGCATCATGGCCAGACCGAGCGGGGCCATGCACAGTCCGGCCACCACCATGGACTGCCCGAGCCCGTGACCGGTGCTCGTCGGCAACTGCAGGAGCTGGGGCAGGACCAGCGAGACGACCAGGAAGGCCATGCCGACCATGATCGAGGCCAGGTTGGTGAAGAGCGCCGCCGGGCGGGCCGAGATGCGCAGGTTCACCAGCGGCGCGGGGAGCCGCAGCTCCATCACCGTCCACAGGACGAGGACGGTGGCCGCCGCGGCGAACAGCCCGAGCGTGACGCCGGAGGTCCAGCCCCAGTCGCCGCCCTTGCTGATCGGCAGCAGGAGGAGGACGAGTCCGGCGGACAGCCCCACCGCGCCGCGTACGTCGAAGGTGCCCTGCGCGCGTACCCGTGACTCGGGGACGGCGAGGAGGGTGAGAACGACGCAGAGGGCGCCGAGGCCGGCGGAGCCGTAGAAGAGCACGTGCCAGTCGGCGACCTGCGCGACCAGCGCGGCGGCGGGCAGCGCGAGGCTGCCGCCGATGCCCATGGACGAGCTCAGCAGCGCCATCGCCGGGTCGCGCCGCTCGCGGGGCAGCAGGTCGCGCAGCAGGCCGAGGCCGAGGGGCACCGCGCTCATCACGACGCCCTGGAGGGTGCGGCCGGCGATCATCACGTAAAGGTCACTCGTCAGGGCGCTGATCAGGGCGCCGGCGACCATCGTCGCGAGGCTGACGATCAGCATGCGGCGCTTGCCGTGCAGGTCGCCGAGGCGGCCCATGATCGGGGTGGCGACGGCGCCCGCGAGCAGGGTCGAGGTGATGACCCAGGTGGCGTCGTCCGGGCCGGCGCCGAGCAGGCGCGGCAGGTCTTGGAGCACCGGGATGAGCAGGGTCTGCATCACCGAGACCACGATGCCCACGAAGACGAGCACCGGGACGAGGGCTCTTGAGCTGCGGGTCATGAAGGACGATCTCCAGAACGAGAGGTGTCGCGTGCGGGAGGCGTCGGCCCGTGCCAGGTCACGGGCCGACGAACCAGGGGCAGGTAGCCGACGGGCTGACGCCTCAGGCCACGGGCCGCGCGCCCCAGGCCGATGCCTCAGGACAGGGCCGGGGGCTCAGGTGGCCGCCCAGGGGCCGAGGGCGAAGGCGGCGCCGTTGCGCTGGACTTCCAGGGCGCCCGGGCCGCCGAAGTGGGCGGGGATGAGGAGTTCGCGCTCGTCGGCGGCACGGGCGAGGATCCGGTGGCGGCTGGCCTCGGCCTGTGCGGGGTTCAGGCAGGCGTTGCTGTTGAGGCAGGGGTCGATGATCTGGACCGGGCTGTGCAGCAGGTCGCCGGCGAAGACCGCGCGGTCGCCGCCCGAGGCCAGCCGCAGCACCGCGGAGCCGGGGGTGTGGCCGGGCGCGGACTCCAGGGTGAGGTGGTCGTCGATGCGGTGGTGCCCGTCCCACAGCACCGCCTGCCCTGCGCGGTGGATGGGCGCGATGCTGTCCTCGTAGAGCAGGCGGTCCGCCTCCTGTACGCCCCCGCCGTACGCGTTGTCCGGCCCGTAGTGGAAGTCGTCGGCGGCCGGGATGAGGTACCGGGCGTTGGGAAAGGCCGGCGCCCACTGCCCGTCCGCGTCCACGGTGTTCCAGCCGACGTGATCGACGTGCAGGTGGGTGTTGACCACGACGTCCACGTCCTGCGGCCGGATGCCGGCCCGCTCCAGGAGGGCGAGGAACTCACTCCTGGCCCGGTGGAACGGTCCCATGCCGGGCCGCTCGCGGTCGCGACCCACGCCGGTGTCGACCAGCACGGTACGCCCGCCGCTGCGCAGCACCCAGCTCTGCAGGGCGCTCACCATGCGGCCGGTAGCGGGCTCCCAGTGGTCGGGCGCCAGCCAGCCCGCGTTGGCCTTCCACACCTCGTCGTCGGCGTTCGCGAAGAACTCGGAGGTGGGCAGGAAGGGCACGTGCCACTCGAGGACCCGGATGACCTCGACGTCGCCCAGGATGATGCGCTGCGTGTTCTCGTTCGTCATGGTCAACGACCCTAGGAAGCGGCGGGCGATCCGCTCAATGCTCGTTCTGCTCAAATAAATACGAATGCGTATCACGCGCGATATCGTGGACGGATGGACGTGGTCAGTGACGCGATCTCCGCCGTTCATCTCGGGCACCCGCGGTTCGATCGGGTGGCAATGGACGGGAGCTGGTCCGCGCGGCTGGACCCGTACGACGGCGCGGGCTTCCACATCGTCCTCAAGGGCAGCTGCTGGCTCCGCACCGACGGCGGCACCGCCGTATGCCTCAACGTGGGCGACGCGGTGCTGCTGCCCCACGGCACCGGTCACGTGATCGCCGACTCCCCCGGCGACCTGGAGAAGGCGGTGTCGTTCGAGCGGTGCCTCGCCGCGGCGGAGCCGCGCCGGCACGGCGCGACGGAGCTGCTCTGCGGCAAATACCGGCTCGACTGCAGCCGCATGCACCCGCTGATGACCGAGCTGCCCGAGGTCGTCCACCTGCCCAGCCGCGTGGGCACCCACCTGGAGCTGCGCGCCGCGATCGACCTGCTCGCCGGCGAGCTGGACGAGGTGCGGCCCGGCTCCCACATCGCGCTCCCGAACCTGCTCGACCTGCTCCTCGTCTACATGATCCGGGCCTGGATGGCCCAGACCACCAGCGGCGTCTGGCCCAGCGCATTGGGCGACCCGGTGACGGCCGCCGCGTTGCGGGCGATGCACTCGCAGCCGGCCGCGCCGTGGACCATCGACCGCCTGGCCGCCGAGGCGGGCGTCTCCCGTCCCACGCTGGCGCGCCGGTTCACCGCCCTGGTCGGGCGGCCGCCGATGGCGTACCTCACCTGGTGGCGGGTGATCAGGGCCGCCTCGCTGCTGCGCGACACCAAGGACACGCTGGCGGCCATCGCCGAGCGCGTCGGCTACAGCAGCCCGTACGCGCTCTCGCACGCCTTCGAGCGGGAGTTCGGCACCCCGCCAGGGCGGTACCGGGAGATCGTCCGGTCGGGCGCCTCCCCGGCGCCCACCGCGGCGTCCGGCCGCTTCTTCGGCTGAACGGCGAGCTTGATCCGGCCGGTCCCCTCCTCGTACATGCCCACAAGACGCGGCGGCGGGCGGAAAGCTCCAACTGCTTTTCTCGCCACTTCGCTCACGGAAAGTGAAGAAGTCGAGGTAAAAGGCATCGCGCCCTTCCTGGACTTTCCCAAGAAGGGCGCCGGGCGTAAAAAATCATCAGGCCACCGCGCTTTATCCGGGATTCCTGGGTATGGAGTTGTCTCACCCCCCAGGAAAGGAGGTCGAGTCAGCCCGGGCGCAGTTTCCGCAAGCCTTCCCCCCATGGGAGAACAGGCTCTCGCATGCGCTCATAACTCCTGCTCAAGCAGGGGATGAAACGTACGCACAATCCTGCATCAGAATTCCGGAGAAAAAGGCATGACGCAAACCGTGCATCGCCCGTACAATGGCCGGACCACGCAGCCGAAAGAAGCCATCCGGCAGGTTTACGAATTCATCTCCGCCGAGTACGACGACCGCATTCCCGGCCTCACTCCGGCCGACCGCAGATTCATCGACACCGAGCTCGACTTCATTCTCGGCCGGGTCGGTCCCGAGGACTCCGTGCTCGACCTCGGCTGCGGCACCGGCCGGCTCACCATCCCTCTCGCGGGGCTGGCCAAGGAGGTCGTCGGGCTCGACCTCTGCGACGGGATGCTGGCCGTCGCGCGGCGCAAGGCGGAGGAGGAAGGGGCCGACATCCGGTTCGACCAGGGCGACATGTGCGACCTGCCGTACCCGGACGACAGCTTCGACGTCGTCACCAGCACGCTGGCGCTCATGCACATCCCGCTGGAGGCGCGGGGGACCGCGTTCGCCGAGATCGCCCGGGTGCTGCGGCCCGGCGGGCGCCTCCTGACCGGGGTGAAGAACGCCGCGTTCGAGCAGCTCACCCGGGCGGACCGGTTCGCGACGGTGGACATCACCGACGTCGACAACAAGACCCTGGTGTTCACCGGCACCCGCGACGGCGAGCAGCGGGAGGCCCCCTGGTTCAGCTTCACCCCCGACGAGCTGGAGGAGCTGTTCTCCGACGCCGGGCTGCGGCCCGCGCGGCTGCGCGGCAACTGCGTGGTCGCGGCGTGGATGGCCGACCAGATCCTCGCCGACCCCGGCATCTACTCGATCGTCGAGCGGCTGGAGACGGCGCTGAACGAGACGCCGCCGTTCAGCCGGTTCGGCTACTACATCCTGGCCGAAGCGGTGAAGCCCGCCTGACGGGCCGACGGCCGGGAGAGACCGGGAGGACGGTGCCCGTCCTCCCGGTTCTCGCGTGCTCAGGCGGAGGTGGACTCGCGCACCGGCGGCGGCCCGGAGTCCTGCAGGAACGGTGCGCGCAGCCAGGGGAAGGCCGCCGCGCCCAGCGCCGAGGCGGCCAGCGCCACCACGGCGAGCAGCGCGAAGCTGCCGCCGCCGAACACCTGGTAGGCGGCCGTCGCCACGAGCGGACCCGCGACCCAGCCGAGGTCGGAGATCAGCCCGAACCAGCCGAACGCCCATCCCTGACGTCCCTCCCCGAGCCGTCCGATGACCGCCCGCATGTTGACGTAGACCAGTGGCTGCACCGCCATGAGCCCGATGAAGGCCGCGGTGAACACCCCGTACGCGCCGGTCAGCCAGGCCACCGCCAGGGCCGCCGCCTGCACGGCGAAGACCGCCGCGGCCAGGGGGAAGCGGCGCGACAGGTGCATGACCCGGCCGCCCACCCAGGAGAAGGCGGCGAAGACGGCCAGCCCGGCGAAGAAGCTGAGCGAGACCGCCCGCTCCCCCGCCCCGAGCGGCCCGGTGCCGTGCAGCGGGAACAGCGGCTCCAGCGCCGCGTACACCGCGTTGTTGGCCAGATCGAGCAGGCCGAGCACGACGACGAGCGGGATCAGCGGCAGCCGGGAGAGCCGCTCGGCGGGCGCGCGCGGCGCATCGCCGCTCGGCCGGCGCTGTGCGGGCCGTCCGGTACGACGGAACGCCAGCGCCACCAGCACGGTGGCCAGCACCGTCAGCACCGCGCCGCCCGCGAACGCGGACCGGAAGTCGATCACCCCGGACAGCGCCGCGATGAGGCCGGGCCCCACGGTCATCCCGGCCACCGCCGCCGTCCCGAACCAGCCCAGCGTGCGGTCGGAGCCGTGCCCCGACTCGGTGCCGAGCTGCGCGGTGAGCCGGTAGAGGGCCGGCATGGCCAGCCCTTCCCCGATCCCCCACACGAACCGGCAGGCCACCACCTGGCCGGAGGTGGTGGCCACGGCCAGCGCCCCGGTGGCCGCGGCGGTGACGGCCAGGCCGGCGATCGCGATGGTCCTGCCGCCGATCCGGTCCACGAGCCAGCCGCCGAGCGGCTGGCAGAGCGCCTTGGTCGCGGCGAACCCGGCGAAGGCCACGCCGATGAGCACCGCGCTCATCTGGAAGACCGTGTTGAGCGTCGGGACGAACGGGATCAGGACGGTGTACGCCACGTTCGCCACGCCGACGGCGCCGAGCAGCGCGACCAGCCGTAACCGCACGCCGGCCCGGCCGCTCATCCGGGTCTGCCCAGGAAGTCGCTGATGCGGCGGTGCATCTCGGCCAGCCGTCCGGCGTAGGCGGGCCTGCGGGCGAGCAGGTAGACCGGGCTCCACAGATCGACCGGGTGGAAGCCGAGGCGCTGCTTGAACTCCAGGTTGCCGCGCCCGAAGTCCACCCACCGGCAACCGCGCTCGGCGGCCGCCGCGATCGCCTCATAAATCAGGAAATAGTACGGGAAATGGGTCTTGAGCAGCGCGTAGTCGATCCCGGCCGCCCACAGCACCAGGCAGCCGTCCCACTCGAAGGACAGCAGCCCGGCGGCCGGCCGCCCGTCGAGATCGGCGCTGAGCAGCCGCGTACCGGGCACCTCCAGCAGCGCCCGCAGCGCCGCCTCGCTGTAGAGCGGCGGGGTGCCGTGCCGCTCGGCGGACTGGCGGGTGAGCCGGGCGAACGCGGGCAGCACGTGGCCGGCCTCGGTGCGGTCCCTGTCGTGGTAGGTCAGCCCGGCCTGCGCGCCGCGCCGGTGGTAGCGCCGCAGCCGGCCCCGGTGGGAGGTGGCCAGCCCGTCGAGGTAGCCGTCCATGCCGTCCGCCAGCCGGAGGCGGCAGGTGGCGTCGAGCCGGACGAGCGCGTCGGGCCGTGGCAGGGACTCCAGTGCCGGGCCGGGCTCCAGGTTGGTGACGACCAGCGCCTTCGCGTCCCACTCACCGGCGATCTCCAGGGCTCGCGCCACCGTCCCCGACGCGTCGGGCACCTGGTTGAGGGGGTTGGCGACGGCGTACACGGTGGACAGGTACGCCACCGGGCCCTCCCACACGGGCGGCAGCTCCGCGTCGCCCTCGTACCCGCGCCACAGCGGCGAGTCCGTCACGAGCTGCAGCGTGACCGGCACGTCGCCGGCCCGCAGCCGGACGTGGGCGGCGGTCGCCTCCATCCCGCCGGCCAGCCAGGCGTCCTGCCAGCGCCCGGTGGCGAAGATCCGGCCGCAGTCGGTGCCGGGGTCCGCGAGCGTGGTCACGCCGGTCTCCCTTCCTGCAGCGGGCAGCGGTCCACGAGCGGGACGTTGGCGTCCGGCAGCACGTACTGCTTCCACTCCCGCATCTCCGTGTCGCCATAGGCCAGCTCGACCAGCTGGGGATGCGGCGGGACGTCGTCCCAGCGGCCCACCCGCTCGTAGATGCGCTGCCGGATGCGCTCCCCGCCCGGGTCGTCGCGGTTGGTGCCGAAGAACACCCTTCTGGGCTGGAAGCACATGAGGAAGTGGTCGCCCATGCGGCGGCTGTGCCGCTGCCGGTAGGCGGGGATGCAGGGGAAGACGAACATGGGGTCGCCGGCGAAGCAGAACTCCCACTCCGGATGGTCGGGGTCGTTGGGGATGTGCGCGGGCCACGGCTCCGGGTCCTGCTCGCGCAACCGGCGCAGGATCTCCCAGAACCGCCGCTCGTGGGCGGCGAAGTCGCGCTCGCCGGTGTCCGGGAAGAAGGCGATGAGCAGGTGGCGGCGGCGCGGGTGCGCGCGGGAGAGCGCGATGAAGTCGGTCAGGGTCGGGGGCAGCACGCCGAGGTCCTGCTCGCCGGCCACCCAGGTGTAGCGGATGTGACCCTGGGCCTCGGCGGTGGTGCCGAAGGTGCAGGGGAAGTCCGGGTCGCTGATCACGGCCCGGTAGTCCTCGTACGCCTCCCTCACCCAGTCCTGGCAGGCACCACGCGTCAGGTCCTCCCTGGTGAGCAGGCGGGATGTTCTGGCCATGGGGGCTCCTCCAGATGCGCCGGCGATGCACATTGTTTGCGTGCGTCAAGCACATATACCGCGCAGGGCGGCTCCCTAACATGGGGCCACTCAGCGGAAGAGGTCGCGGTGGTCGTGGGCCCACTGGCGGAAGGTGCGAGGCGGCCGATCGGCTGGGGGCCGGTCAGGCGGTAGGCATGGCGCTCGGCAGGCCGGACTGCTCGATCAGGCGTTCCATACCGGCGTGCATCCTGAAGATGGGGTCGTCGCGTTCCTCGTCGCCGCCCACGCCGATCGACGACAGGTAGACCAGGCGGCGGGCGTGGCGGGCGTGGCGGGCGATCGTCTCCACGACGGCGGGCGCTCCTTCGGTGGTGAGGAACGGCCAGATCAGAAAGACCGTGTCGATGCCGGACGACGCGCCGGGCAGGTCCTCCAAGGTGCCGGTCACGGCATCGGCGCCGGCGGGTACGCGGCCGCCGGGGCGTACCAGAGCGCGGGCCTTACCCTGGGACTGTGCGAGGAGGCGGCTCAGCTCGGACCCGGACCCGAGGCGGTGACGGGCGCCGGCCTGCCGCACTGCGACGCCGAGGACCTGCGGCTGCTGAACATCCTCGTGAGGAGACGGTCTTCGCGGCCGCCACCACCGGCCCGACCAGCCTGGTCGCCAGGGTGCTCTGCACCGACGCGCACGACGCGTACCGGTACCTCACCGAAGGCGTCGCCGCCCTGCCCGCCGTCACCCACGTGGAGACGACACCGGTCGTCGAGACCCGCAAACGGCTCGGCCGGCTCCTGCGCTGACGGGCGATTCCCCGTGTCGTTAGACTCGCACGGTGAGCCTGGAGCGAGCGGTCAACCTGTACGGCGCCTCCGCGCTGGTGGCCGAGGACGCCGTCCGGCGCGCCTGGCAGAGCGCGTTGCCCGGTAAGTCCGAGTCGCTGGGGGCGGGGCTGGTCGCGCTGGCCACGTTCGGAGACCTGTTCGTCGACGAGCTGAGCAGGGCGTTGTTCCTCACCCACTCGGGCACCACCCGGCTGGTCAACCGCCTGGAAGAGGCGGGCTGGGCGACCCGCCGCGCGGGCGACGACGACGCCGACCGGCGCCGCGTCCTCGTCTCGCTCACGCCGGAGGGCCGGAAGGTGGTCGGCGACGTGCTGACCGCCCGGCAGGAGGCGCTCGCCGCGCTGCTCGCCCCGCTCAGCGAGACCCAGCGCGAGCAGCTGTCCGGCATCCTGGAGACGATCCTGCGCGGTCACGGCGGCGACGGGCGCAGCCTGCACACCACGTGCCGGCGGTGCGATCACCAGGTGTGCGTGCCGTGCCCGACGCTCGAGGCCCACCGGGCGGCCACCGCCACGGAGACCTGACGCGCTCAGGCCGCGACCATCGGGGTGGTCTGCGCCAGCGCGATCCGCCAGTCGCCGTCCTCCTTGACCAGTGCGAACGTCAGCGCCCCCTTCCGCCCGTCGTTGACGTGCTTGACCAGGTGGGCCAGCGCCACGTCGGGCCGCAGGAAGGTCACGCCGAGCAGCTCGTTCTCGGTCAGCACGTCCTTCAGCGGCGTGCTCAGCGCCTTGGACATCACCTCCTTGACCTGGTCACGCCCGCGCAGCCGGACGCCGGCGAAGTTGACCAGCGCCACCTCCTCGGTCAGCAGCCCGGTGAACCCTGCCACGTCGCTCTGCAGTTCCTCGGCGTCGCGGACGACCCGCTCGATGGCCTCGATGTCGGCGTTCATGATGCTCCTCCTCTGCTAGCGGAGCGATTCGCTCCGCTCTGCACGTTACTGCGGAGCGAATCGCTCCGCAACTGCTAGGATCCGTGACGATGAGCACGCGAAAAGACCGCGCGGAACGCAACGACCACGCCTTGCTGCAGGCCGCCCGCGACGTGCTGGCGGAGGACGGCGCCCACGCGTCCGTCGCCGCCATCGCGGCCAGGGCGGGCGTCGGCGTCGGCAGCCTCTACCGCCGCTACCAGACCAAGGAGGAGCTGTTCCAGCGGCTCAGCCTGCTTTCCCTCGATCACTGGAACGAGGCGGCCGAGCAGGGCCTGGCCGATCCCGACCCGTGGGCGGGTCTGACGGGGTTCGTCCGCAGCTGCATCGAGTTCGGGCAGGGCTCGCTCGCGCCCGTCGCCGGCACCATCGAGGTGACCGAGGAGATGAGCGCGAAGTCCCGTCGCGGCGACGAGCTCCTCGACGAGCTGGTACGCCGCGCGCACGCGTCCGGCGACCTGCGCGCCGACGTGACCGCGATCGACATCTCCCTGCTCATCGAGCAGCTCGGCCGCTCCCCCGTGGTCGATCAGCTGCGCAAGCAGGGCAGGGACGACCTGCTGCCCGCCGCCGCCGAGGCCCGCCGGCGGCTGATCGCGATAGCGCTCGACGGCCTGCGGCCAGGCCACGACCCGCTGCCCGGGTCACCTCCGGGCGATGAGCTGTTCACCGGCCGCTGGTCGGTGCAGGAGTAGCCAGGAGGCGGGCACGAGCGCGAGCCCTGTCATGGCGAGCACGGCCGGGACGAGCCTGCCCGCGTCGAGCAGCGGCGTCACCAGCGCGGCGCCGAGGGGCGGCGTGGCCTGCATGAGCGTACGCAGCCAGGCGAACCCGCGCCCCCGCCACTCGGCGGGGATGCGGGCCATCCGCACGGTCTGCGCCCACACCGTCATGGGCGCGCTGAACATCCCGATCACCAGGAACCCGGCGGCGACCCCTTCGAGGTGCGGCGCGGCCAGCACGGCGAGGAAACCCATGGCCGCGACGGCCTGGACCAGCCCGATCGCCCGCAGCGGCCGGGAGCCGGGCGATCGGGCACCCGCCGCCGCCGCGCCCACCAGCTCACCGGCCGACAAGGCGGCGAGCAGGAACCCCAGCGCCTGCGGCCCGCCGGGCAGCTGTGTCTTCGCCAGCCACGGCCCGACGACCATCAGCATGCCGAGGGCGACGTTGAAGGCCATGAACGCCACGGTCGTGACCACCAGCACCCGATCGCGCAGCAGCCCGGCCGGCCGCGTGCTCCCCGCCTTGGACGGCGCGGGCGCGAGCCGGCGGCGTACGAGGAGCGCGCAGGCGGCGAGCGCCCCGTACGACACCGCGTCGAAGGCCAGGACGGCCTCGGCCCCCACCCCGGCGATCAGCAGGCCGCCGAGCGCCGGGCCGATCATGCCCGCCAGGCTGAAGCTCAGGGACTCCAGCGCGTTGGCCGCGTCACGGTCCTCCTCACGGACCAGATCAGGGATGGCCGCGGGGAACGCGGCCAGCGGCACCATCTTGAACAGCCCGTAGACCGCGGCCACCACATACGGCAGCGCCTCAGGCACCTCGCCCACCGCCGCCATGACGGGCACGGCCGCCATCGCGGCTCCCCTGATCACGCTGTCGGCGGCGAGGACGTGCCGCTTGTCGAACCGGTCGAGCACCGGCCCGGCCAGCAGGCCGCCGACGAAGACGGGCAGGGTGTGGCACACGGCCAGCAGCCCCAGCCTGGCGGTGCCGCCGGGCTGGGCGAGCACCAGCCAGGCCAGCGCGACGAACGTCATCCCGTCGCCCACCAGCGACACCGACGAACCGAACCAGAGCAACCGGAAATCGCGGCCCGACAGCGGGCGCCGGTAGTGAGTGACGATCGACATGCGATCAAGGCTGGCGACGAGCGCCGCGATGCGCTGGCGGCCATCGGCCGCCGTCGCCTGCTCGCCGTCCGATGCCCGCCAGCCCGGCCACGCGGCCCATGGCACCCTGGGAGGGGTGATGGGTGAGGACGCCGTCTACGCGGCGATGGAGAGCAGGGACCCGCGCTTCGACGGCTGGGTCTTCGTCGCCGTCACGACCACCCGCATCTACTGCCGCCCCAGCTGCCCGGCGGCCATGCCCAGACGCGAGCATCTGCGGCTGTTCCCGACGGCCGCGTCCGCGCAGGTCAACGGCTTTCGTGCGTGCAAGCGCTGCCTGCCGGACGCCGCCCCCGGCTCCCCCGAGTGGAATCTGCGCGCCGACCTGGTGGGCAGGGCGATGCGGCTGATCGAGGACGGCGTCGTGGACAGGGAGGGGGTCGCCGGTCTGGCGGCCCGGCTCGGATACAGCCCGCGGCAGGTGCACCGCCAGCTCGTCGCCGAGGTGGGGGCGTCGCCGCAGGCGCTGGCGCGGGCGCAGCGGGCCCAGACGGCCCGCGTCCTGCTGGAGTCGACCGGCCTGCCGGTGGGCGACGTCGTGTTCGCCTCGGGGTTCGGCAGCGTGCGGCAGTTCAACGACACCATCAGGCAGCTGTACGGCACCACGCCGACGGCGTTGCGCGCCAGGGCCGGATCGAGCACGCCCGGCGTGATCGCGCTGCGCCTGCCGTACCGGCCGCCGATGGACGTGGCCTTCATGCTGGCGGCGCTGGGCGCGGAGGCGGTGCCCGGCATGTCCGCGTACGTGGACGGCGTCTACCGGCGCTCGCTGGTCCTGCCGTACGGCACCGGCGTCGTCACATTGTCGGATGCACCCGCGCACGTGGCCTGCGAACTGCGCCTGGACGACCTGCGCGACCTCCAGGCCGCCGTGGGCCGCTGCCGCCGCCTGCTCGACCTGGACGCCGACCAGCAGGCCATCGACCACCGGCTGGGCCCCCTGGCCGCCGCCGCTCCGGGGCGTCGCGTCCCCGGCACGGTGGACGCCGCCGAACTGCTCGCCCGCGAGTTGCTCGGCCCCGAGCGCCTGGCGGAGCTGGTCGCCCGGTACGGCAAGCCGCTCGCCGCACCCGCCGGCGGCGTGACCCGTACCTTTCCCCGCGCCGAAGTGCTGGCGGAGCTGGGCATCGAGACCGACCCCGAGCAGGCGGCCGGGCTACCCGAGCGCGCGGCCGCCGTGATCAGGATGCGTGCCCTGCGCGATCCGGACGTCGTCCTCCCGGGCGTCTCGGGCGCGGACCGGTGGCGTCCGTGGCGCTCGTACGCGATGCAGCACCTAGAGGGCGCGCAGGTCGTCGAAGCTCTGGACGAGGTGCGCGTCCAGGCTTTGTGACGGGTCGTCGATCCAGGCCTGGAGCGCCTCGTGGAAGGCGGCCCAGCCGGCGCGGGCAGCCAGGATGGCCGGCCGTTCGGGGACGCCGCGTTTCCGCAGCGCCTCCGCCATGGCCTCGGCCATCGACGCGCCCTTGGCGAGGTCGCGCTCGCGCAGCGCCGGCGTCGCGGCGATGATCTGGAGCCGCGGCTCGGCGAAGGGCCGGGTGCTCTCGGGGATGTGCCGGGCCTCGCGGAAGGCATGTTTCAGCACGTCGAGGGGGCCGAGGCCGTCGGGCGCCGCGGCCATCGCCTCGACCACGGCCGTGCGCAGGTCGGCCTCGCCGTCGAAGAGCACCTCGCGCTTGTCGGGGAAGTGGCGGAAGAACGTGCGTTCGTTGACGCCGGCCCTGGCGGCGATCTCGGCGGTGGTCGTCCCGTCGTACCCGCGCTCCAGGTACAGCTCCAGAGCCGCCTCCCGGAGGCGGCGGCGCGCTTCTGCTCCGCTACGTGGCACGCAGGAAGAATACCTCATATGTCAGCCGCTGACCTCACTTGACGCCAGTCACTGACACTACGTATGGTCAGTCACTGGCACTAAGAAACGCCAGTCACTGACATCATCGGGAGAGTGTCATGCATGTCTTCGTCACCGGCGGCACCGGCCAGACCGGCCCCGCCGTCGTCGCCGAGCTCGTCGCCGCCGGTCACACCGTGACCGGCCTGGCCCGCTCCGACACCACGGCCGCCCTGCTGAGGTCGCTGGGCGCCGAGCCGGTCCGCGGCTCCCTGGACGACCTCGACGTCCTGCGCGCCGGCGCCGAGGCCGCCGACGGGGTCCTGCACATGGCGTACGGCGGTGACTTCTCCGACCCCGACGCCATGAGGCGGCGCGACGTCACCGCGATCGAGACGCTCGGCCGGCCGCTGGAGCACTCCGGCAGGCCGCTCATCATGACCTCGGGCACGCTGGTCATGCCCGAGGGGCGGGAGTTCACCGAGAAGGACGAGCCCGACCCCGACGGGCTCGCCTCCTTCCGCATCGCCGGCGAGCGGGCGTGTCTCGACTTCGCCGCGCGAGGGGTGCGGGCGATCGCGATGCGGCTCGCTCCCACCGTCCACGG
The DNA here is from genome assembly GCF_042428605.1 of Nonomuraea salmonea. NCBI lineage: Bacteria > Bacillati > Actinomycetota > Actinomycetes > Streptosporangiales > Streptosporangiaceae > Nonomuraea > Nonomuraea salmonea. The sequence goes on along the minus strand of NZ_JBHMCF010000061.1, from coordinate 181,644 downwards.
GCCCAAGGACCGCGGGTTCATCCCCATGCTGATCGCCACCGCGCGGGAGAAGGGCGTCTCGGCGTACGTGGGAGACGGCGCGAACCGGTGGCCCGCGGTGCACCGGCTCGACGCGGCGGTGCTGTTCCGGCTGGCACTGGAGCAGGCGCCCGCGGGCAGCGTGCTGCACGGTGTGGCCGAGACGGGCGTCACGTTCAGGGACATCGCCGAGGTCATCGGCCGCCGCCTGGGCGTCCCGGCGGTCTCGCTCACCCCGGAGGAGGCCGCCGCCCACTACGTCACCCCGTTCATGGCCAAGGTGTACGCCTTCGACGGCCCCGCCTCCAGCCGCCTCACCCAGGAGCTGCTCGGCTGGTCCCCCGTCCGCCCGGCCCTGCTCGACGACCTGGAGCACGGCGACTACCTGGCCTCCGCCTCAGCGGTGTGACGGGTCCTGGCGCGAGGCGGCGGACGAGTTCCGAGGTGGTCGGTACGGCTGGCCCTACCCCTAGGGGAAGGGCTGGCCGTCCTGCGGTTGGGGGGTCGCCGGGGTGGGGCGGAACCACCCCGATTCCTAGCGTGGAGGCTGTTCCTTCCCCCCTGCGGCTCCCGCTTCGAAAGGGCAGGCCGATGCCCGAGGTCCTCGAACCCGTCCGTCCCGCGGTGCGGCGCCTGCACCGCCCGCTCCTGCTGATGGTCGCCTCCATGACGCTGCTGCTGGCCGTCTCGGCCGTCGGCATGGTGACCGACGACCGCGTCCTGCTCGGCGCGTCCGTCTGGGCCAAACCCCTCAAGTTCGCCGTGTCGTTCATCGTGTACGGCCTCACCCTCGCCTGGCTGCTGAGCCTGCCGCACAAGGCCGGCCGCTGGACCTGGTGGATGGCGACGCTGCTGGCCGTCACCGGCATGGTGGACGTCGGCGTCGTCGTGGTGCAGGCGGCGCGCGGCACGTTCAGCCACTTCAACCAGGCGGACGACCCGTTCACCGACGGCATCATGCTGGTCTTCGGCATCGGCGTGCAGCTGCTCATGCTCGCGAACTTCGTCCTCGCCGGGCTGCTGATCTTCCAGCGGGTCGGCGACCGGGTGCTCGCCTGGGCGATCCGCGCGGGCCTGGCCTTCGTGATCGCCGGGATCGGCCTCGGGTTCTGGATCCCGGCGAGGTCCGCCGAGGTGTGGACGGCCATCGACGCGGCCGGCCACGCGGTCCCCCTGGCCTCCCAGCACAACGTGGGCGTCCCGGACGGCGGCCCCGGGCTGCCGCTCACCGGCTGGAGCACGGTCGGCGGCGACCTGCGCATCCCGCACTTCGTCGGCCTGCACGGACTGCAGGTCATGCTGGCCGTGGCGCTGGTGCTCGGGCTGCCGGCCGGCCGGGTCGCCCGGCTGCGTGCCGAGCGGACCCGGGTGGGCCTGACGCTCGTGGCCGCCGCGGCGTACGCGGGGCTGATCGTCCTGGTGACGTGGCAGGCCGTACGCGGTCAGCCGCTGATCCACCCCGACGGCCGGACGCTGGGCGCGCTGGCCCTGCTGGTGGCCGCCACGGCGGCGGCCGGCTGGGCGGTCGTCGCGGCGGGCGGCCGCCGCCTCAGTTGAGCCAGCTCGCCACCTGCGAGGCGACCGAGGAATGCCAGCCGAGCGTCAGGTGGTTGGCGGTGGCGACGAGCGCGGTGCCGGCCACGTTGCCGATGCCGGTCCTGGACAGCGCGCTGGTGGTGAACACGACGCCGTCGCTGGGCCCGCGGTTCTCGTTGTAGATGCCGACGACCGTGGGCGACCCGCCGGCCAGCAGGTACGTCGCCACCGACGACGGCACCCCCGCCTGCTGGATGCGCGAGATCAGCGACCCGGCGTCGATCGCCGCCTGGATGCCCGGCCCCGCGGTGAAGAAGCCCTGGCCGCCGTAGTAGGTGGTGTACCAGTCCTGCTGGGTCTGGTCGATCCCGTACGTGCCGTCGAAGCGGGCCAGCATCTGCCGCTGCCCCGGGTAGGCGTCGTACCCGCCGGTCGGCACGAACGAGAACTCGGGACGGTAGGCGTAGACGCCGTAGCAGGTCATGTGGGTGTGCGGCGCGGGCGAGTTGACCTGGCCGCCGCACTCGGGCCAGATCGACAGGTCGTGCGCCCAGCCGTGCGCGAACGGGTAGTCGTAGCCGGCGTTGGGCCCGCCGATCGTGACGAGCTTGCGGACGTCGCCTGCGTACGAGCGGCCCCAGCCCGGCTTGACGGACGAGACGTACATGCGCGTGGACATCATGCCCTTGCTCCACCCCACCAGGTCCACGGACGAGACGCCGAGCCTGTCCTTGATGACCGCGATGGCGTCGCCGACCTGCTGGGCCTGCATGAAGTTGTCGCCCTCCTTGTGGGCGAACCCGATCGCGAACACCCGGTGACCCGCGTCGACCAGGCGCTGCATCAGCCCGGTACACGGACAGGTGATGGCCCCGCAGCCGAAGCCGCCCGACTCGCCGGGGTTGGCCCAGGCCCTGTCGGGGTTGTCGTTGGCGCCGTGCACCAGCAGCACCGGCGTGCTCTTCGGGTTGGTGTTCCAGCCGGGCGCGTAGTAGAGCAGGAACCGGCCGGAGAAGGGCCGCCTGACGCCGCCGAAGAAGGTCAGCCGCTGACCGTCCTGGTCGCCGCGGCCGTCCGGCGGGTAGCTCTCCTGGGTGAAGCCGGAGGTGGTGTCGAGGTAACGCTCCACCCTCGACCAGCCGTTCGCGACGCTGGTGTAGGTGGCCTCCAGGGTCAGGTACGACGGGGTCGTCGCCTGGGCGGGCACCGGCACCAGCAGCGCGGTGAGCAGCACCGCGACCGTCCAGAGGTAACGCATCGAATCTCCTGTCCGCAGGGCACCGGCGACGCCCGCCATCGTCGCCGGATCCCGGCGGCCGTTCCAGCGCCGCCCGCCACACTTTCGCCGCCCCGTACGTGTGCGCCCGGCACACCGGCCTCAGAACCGGTAGCGCAGCACCCTGACGCCTTGCCGCGACAGCGCGGTGCTGCGGGCGGTGAGCCGGGTCAGCGCGCGCAGGGGCTGCGGGAAGCTTGCCGTCTCCGGGGCGCGGGTGAGGATCTGCTCCTCCTCCAGTGCGAGGCCGGCGCCCCAGGACTCCGGCTCGCGCGGGTCGTCGAAGCCCTGGGCGGCGCGGATGCCGAGCGCCCTGATGGTCGGGTGGTACTTCATGGCCCAGGCCGCGAAGCGGGTGTAGCCGTTGAGCGCGAGCTCGCCCGAGGGCAGGTGGCCGGTCAGCGCGCGGGCCATGGCCTGGAAGGTGTCGCCGGGCATGAAGGGCAGCAGCCCCTCGGCGACGATCATCGCGGACCGGTCGGCGGGGATCTCCTGCAGCCAGTCGGAGCCGGTGAGGTCGGCTCCCACGAGGTGGGAGCGGCCGGGCAGGCAGGCGTCGCGCAGCTTCACCACCTCGGGGAAGTCGACGTCGTACCAGTCGACGCCGGGCGGCGGGTCGCAGCGGTGCACCCTGGGGTCGAGCCCGCAGCCCAGGTCGAGCACCACGCAGCCGGGATGGGCGGCGACGTACGCGCGGACCGCGTCGTCGAGCCTCCTGGTGCGCAGGGCCGTGGTGACGACCAGGCTGGGCTTGATCTTCAGTTTGGCGAAGTCGTAGTCGATGCCGGCGGCCAGCTCGGCCGACAGCGTGTCGCCCAGGATGGGGGCGGGCCGCCCGGCGTCCAGGGCCTTGGCATGAAGGGTGAGCAGCAGCGTTTCCTGGATCAGCCCGAGTCGGGGGTGCATGGTGGTTCCTCAGCGGCGTAGGGGATGGCGGGTGGCGAGGTCCTGCAGCCAGGTCAGCGAGTCGTGAGCGGCCTTGATCCGCTCGGCGCGCCGCTCGTCGCCGCCCGCGATGGCGAGCCCCTCGTCGGCGATCTCGCCGAACGCGCTCAGGCTCTCCAGCTTGCGCTGGATCACCTTCTGCCAGGCGTCGTCCTCGATGCGGTGGTAGGCGGTGCGATCGCCCGGCCTGCGGACCTTCTTGACCAGGCCGATGGCCGTGAGGAAGCGCATGTTGGAGGTGAGCGAGGCCCGGCTGGCCTGGATGACGTCCGCGATCTGACCGGCGGACTGCTCGGCCGGGTCGCAGATCATCAGCCAGCCGAGGATGCGCCCGGTGATGGGCGGCAGCCCCCACTCCTCGACGCAGAACGCCGCCACCCGCTCGACCCAGCGCAGCGTGCGGTCCCGCTCTTCCTCAGTGGTCATCGTCCGTGTCCTTCTGTGGTGATCGTCGGCCGGTTCACTGTGCCATGGCGGCCACCGGCTCGTAGACGCCGGCGCGGCACTTCAGGACGGCCCTGCGGGTAGGGCAGGGCGCTGCGCACCGGGTGCCGAGGCTGTTGAAGGTCACGTGCTCCATGGCTCATCCCCCTTTGTTGCTAGTTATTTCAATCATGACTGAAATGACTAGCAATCTCAAGCGGAGAACCGGTTGGCCCGATATGTGCGAGAGAGGACGGGAGATCGTTCCCCTTCCGGCGGCGCGCGGCGTCCCCGGCCCGGCGCGACCTGCGACGTGCGCGGCCAGGCTCGTACGGTGGTGGGGCTCTGGCTCATCGGCCAGGCCCTGCCCCTGCTCCGGCTGGCCCGCAGGTACGACGCGCCGAGTCAGGTGTGGCTCTGGCCGCCGGCCCGCGGCTTCGGTCACGGGGACCAGGCGCACCTGTTCCGGCGGGCGATGCTGCCGGTGCCGTACCTCTGGCTCATCCTCGCCGGGCGGGACCTGCGGCGCCGACGCGCAGCCGCCTGGTGGCCTCCTGGTTCACCTCGAACGTGACCGGGTCCACCACCACGCCGTAGTCGCGGGCCGCGGACTGCACGCTGACGAAGCCGTTGCGGACGTCCGCGGCCACCTGAGCGGGCTCGCGTTCGAACGGGTCGCCGTAGCCGCCACCGCCGCCGGTGTTGTTGACCAGCACCTCCCCCGCGTCCAGGCGGTTGTAGCTGCCGCCCTGCCGGACCTCGCGGCCGGTGCCGGGGTTGAGGATGACGTGGTTGCTCTCGCCGGGCAGGCCGTCGCCGATCGACCACGGCTGCGTCCTGGTCTTGTAGACCAGGCAGATGCCCGTCGAAGGAGCGGTGAAGCGGTACGTACGGCCCACGCCGACGCCGCCGCGGTGCCGGCCGGGACCGCCGCTGTCGGGGCGGTAGCCGTACGACTCGATGAACATCGGCGACTTGGTCTCCAGCACCTCCACCGGGTTGTTGCGGCAGCCCGGCTCCGACAGGTGCATGATGCCGTCCTCGCCGTCGCCGCCCGCGTGCGCGCCGAACCCGACGGCCTCGTTGGTGGCCTCCAGCCACGCCTCCCCGGTACGCGGGTTGACGCCGAGCCCCATCATCGAGCACACGTCACCGCCCGAGCAGGCGGGCACCCGGTCGGGCATGCCCTGGGCCAGGGCCTTCAGCACGACCTCGCCGCCGAGCAGCCCGGTCCACAGCGTGAACGTCGGCATGGGCGGCACCGCGTGCATGACCGATCCTGGCTCGGTGACCACCCGCAGCGGCCGGAAGTTGCCCGCGACGACCGGCGTGTCCGGCGTGGTCAGGGCCTTGAAGACGAGGCTGCAGAACGCCTCCGTCTGCCCGACGGGCAGGTTGATGGGGCCTTTGACGTCGCGCTCGCTGCCGGTCCAGTCGATGACCATCTCGTCGTCGCCGATGGTCACGGTGACGTTCATCTTGATGAGGCGGTCGGCGTCCACGCCGTCGCTGTCCACGAAGTCGTGCGCCGTCCACGTGCCCTTCGGCAGCTTGGCCAGGGCCAGCCGGGCGAGGCGCTCGCCGTGGTCGTTGATGGCGTCCATCGCGGCGGTCAGAACGCCGGCGCCGTACTTGGCGGCGATCTGCTGGGTGCGGCGCACGCCGGTCACGCACGCGGAGACCTGCGCCTGGATGTCGCCGATGGTCCGCTCCGGCATCCGGCTGTTGAAGCGGATGATGTTGAACACGTCGTCGTTCTGCACCCCGCGCCGGTAGAGCTTGGAGCAGGGGAAGAACAGCCCCTCCTGGTACATGTCGGTGGAGTCCAGGACGTAGCCGGGGTCCTTCTGCTTGAGGTCGAGCACGTGGATCCGGCAGGAGGCGAAGCCGATCAGCTCGTCCTCGTGGTGGATGGGGGCGAACACCAGCGGGTCGAGGGTGTGGGCCGAGGCCCAGTACGGATAGTTGAGGATGAACACGTCACCCGGCTCCAGCGCGTCCCGGCCGAGGAACTCGACCGCCCGCTTGATGCCGTGGTCGTTGCCCCGGGTGAACACCGCGATGCCCGGCGCGTCGGCCACCACGTCGCCCTGGGCGTCGTGGATGCCGATCCCGTAGTCGTGGATCTCGTACACGACCGTGTTGTACGCGGTGCGGCACAGGTTGCGGGCCATCTCGTCGGCGGCGGCGAGCAGGCCGTGCCGGATGATCTCCGTCGTGATGGAGTCCGTCGTGGTGGTGGGGCTCACTGCTGCCTCCCAGTCCTGTCGTTCACGGAAATGACCAGTTCGCCGTAGCGGCCGACGCGCAGGGAGTCGCCGGCGTGGATGACGGACGTGGCCGTGTGCTCGGTGATCACCGCGGGCCCTGCGACGACGTCGCCGGCCAGCAGGTCCTCGCGCGTGTAGACGCGGTATTCGACGGCCGGCTCGTCCGCCGACAGATGGACCTGGCGGGTGCCGGCCGGGTGGGGCTCGCCCGACGTACGCTCCGCCACGGTCGGCAGCTCCGGTTTGTCGACGGTGCCGGTAGCGCGCAGGCGCAGGGTGGTGACCTCGACCGGGTCGTCCATCGTGTGGCCGTACTGCCGCTCGTGCAGCTCGGCGAAGGCGGCGGCGACGTCGGTGGCGAACGCGGCGGGATCATCGGGGAAGGCGACCGTGACCGAGTGCTCCTGCCCCTGGTAGCGGACGTCGAGCGTGCGCGTGAGCGCGCGCCGGTCAGGGCCGAAGCCCTCCGATGCGAGCTGCTCGACCGCCGCCGCCTCCATCTCCCGGTAGACGGCGTCGGCGGCGGCCGCGTCGAGCGTGGCCAGCGGCGTGACGAGGGTACGGGCGAAGTCGTGCTGCACGTCCGCGAGCAGCATCCCGAACGCGGAGAACGCGCCCTGCCCCGGCGGCACGATCACGGTCGAGATGCCCAGCTCCCTGGCCACCTCGACGGCCACCAGGCCCCCTCCCCCGCCGAAGGACAGCAGCGCGAAGTCCTTCGGGTCGCGGCCCAGCTCCACGGTGATCGCGCGGACCGCTCCCATGATCTTCATGGTGGAGATCTGCACGATGCCGCGCGCCAGCGCCTCGGTGGTCAGGCCGAGCCGGGTGGCGATGGGCTGCAGCGCCTTGTCGGCCAGCTCGCGGTCGAGGGCCAGCTTGCCGCCGAGCGGGCTGTCGGAGCCGAGGTGGCCGAGCACCAGGGCGGCGTCGGTGAAGGTCGGCGCGGTGCCGCCCCTGCCGTACGAGGCGGGGCCCGGAGCCGCGCCCGCGCTCTGCGGGCCGACCTGCAGCGCGTCCGCCTCGTCCAGCCAGGCGATGGAGCCGCCCCCGGCGCCGATGGTGTGGATGTAGAGCGACGGGGTGTTGATCGGCAGCCCCTCGAACTCCGCGCCTTGGTAGAGGACGGGCTCGTGGTCGAGGATCAGGGAGGCGTCGAGGCTGGTGCCGCCCATGTCGATGGTGATGAGGTTGGGCTCGTCCAGCAGTCTGGACAGCGCCGCCGCGCCGATGACGCCGCCCGCGGGGCCCGACAGGATGAGGCTCACCGGCTGCTCGCGGGCCGCCTGCGCGGTCATCGCGCCGCCGCCCGAGCGGGTCATCAGGAACCGTCCTGAGAAGCCGCCGCCGGCCAGCTCGCCCTCCAGCTCGCGCAGGTAGCGGTGGACGATCGGCTTGACGTACGCGTCCAGCACGGCGGTGCTGGTCCGCTCGTACTCGCGGTACTCCCTGGACAGCTCGTGCGACAGGGTGACCGCGACGTCGGGGGCGACCTCGGCCAGCACCTCCCGCATGCGCAGCTCGTGCTCGGGGTTGGCGTAGGAGTGCAGGAACGCCACCGCCACCGAGCCGTACCCGCGCTCGGCGACGACCTCGGCCACCCGGCGGGCGTCATCGACGTCGAACGGCGTGTGCACGCTCCCGTCGAACCTGCACCGCTCGCGCACCTCGAACGTGTCGTAGCGCTCCAGCAGCGCGGGCGGCTTGCGGTAGGTGATGTCGTAGTTCGTCCTGCGGTCGGTACGGCCGAGCAGGTAGACGTCGCGGAACCCCTTCGTGCCGATCACGGCGGTGCGCGCGCCCGTGCGGGTGAGCAGCGCGTTCAGCCCGAGCGTCGTCCCGTGCGTGAACATCGTGATGGCCGGCGTGCCGGACTCGGCCAGGCCGAAGGCGTCCATGACGCCGCGCGCCGGCGCGTCGGGGGTGGTCGGGACCTTGCCGAAGCTGAGCGCGCCCGTCTCCGGGTTCAGCTCCACCACATCGGTGAACGTGCCGCCGACGTCGATCGCAAGCCTGCTCATCGTTCCGCCTTTCTCGGTAGTGCGTGCGTGGCCGCGACGTGCTCCAGCGCCTCGGACGGCATCCCCCTCGCGTCGTCCCCGCGCGGCCAGTGCAGAGTGATCTCGTCGAAGCCCGCGTCGCGCAGCCGGCCGGCGAAGTCGGCGTAGCGGCCTGGGCTCTCGAACGGCCAGGTCATGTCCAGGGCCACCTGCGCGATCCGGCGCAGCGCGCCCGGCGGGCGGCCGCCGGAATCAGACGCGGCGGCCAGCACCCCGTCCAGCCTGCGCCCCTGCTTCTCCACGGCGGCGAACCAGTCCGCCGGCGCGTCCTGCCTGCGGTAGGCGCCGTAGGTCACCCAGCCCTGGCCGTGCCGCGCGGCCAGCGCCATCGCGCGGGACCCCGTCGCGGCGACGGTCAGCGGCACGCGCGGGCGCTGCAGGCAGCCGGGGATCTGCCTGGCCTCCACGGCGCTGTAGCGCTCGCCGCGTACGGTGCTGACGTCGTGGGTGAGCAGGTGGTCGAGCAGGCCGAGCCATTCGGCGAACCGGTCGGCCCGCTCGGGGAGCGAGCGCGGCGGGTCGCCGAGCACGGCGGCGTCCGCGCCCTCGGCGCCTGCTCCGACGCCGATGTCCAGCCGACCGCCGCTCAGGTGGTCGAGCGTCATGATCTCCTTGGCGAACGTGACGGGGTGCCGGTAGTTGGGCGTGGCCACCTGGGTGCCCAGGCGCACCCGGGTGGTGGACACGGCCGCCGCCGCCAGCATCGGCACGGCGGCGTGCCAGGGCCGGTCCTTCAAGGGGGTCCAGGTCAGGTGGTCGTAGGTCCAGACGGTGCGGACGCCGAGCTGCTCCGCGGCCCGTACGTCGGCGACGAAGGCCCCGGGATCCCGGTCGGGCAGCACCAGGACGGACAGGTCGATCATCGTCGTCTGCTCGCCACGCTCAGCGCCACCGCGGCCAGGATGACCACGCCGGTCGTCAGGTCCTTGAAGAACGGGTTCGCGTTGAGGATGTCGAACCCGTTGTCGATCAGCGCCAGCAGGTACACACCGCAGACCGAGCGCCAGATCGCGCCGACGCCGCCGTAGATGCTGGTGCCGCCGAGGATGACCGCGGCGATGGCGAGCAGCTGCATGCCGTCGCCGGCCTGCGGCTGCCCGGTGCCGATCCGCGAGACCCCGATCGCGGCGGCGATGCCGGCGGCCAGGCCGCTGTAGAGGAACGTGTACAGCTTGATGCGGTTCACCCGGATGCCGGACAGCTCGGCGGCCTCGGCGTTGCCGCCGACGGACAGGACGTACCTGCCGAAGGTCGTGCGGTTCAGCAGGAAGCCGGACAGCAGCGCGAAGAGGGCCAGGATGACGATCGCGTAGTAGACCGGGCCGATGCCGCCCCGGCCGAGCGCGGTGAACCCGCCCGCCGGGACGCTGATGAGGAAGCCGCCGGTGATCAGCACGGCGAGCCCGCCGTACACGAGGCTGGAGGCCAGCGTGGCGAGGAACGAGTGGATGCGCAGCCGGGTGATCGCGGCGCCGTTCACCAGCCCGAGCGCGGCGCCGGCGAGGGGCGCGGCGATCAGGCCGAGCACGGGGCTGTTCAGATGCAGCGCGACCCAGGCGGCCACCACGTTCGCGACGCTGAAGATGGCCCCGGTGGACAGGTCGAAGCCGCCGCAGATGACGACGAGCGTCCCGGCCACCGCGATGATCGCCAGCGGGGCGTTCTGGTTGAGGATGTTCAGCAGGTTCGTGAGGGTGAGGAACGACGACGTCGACACGCTCAGCGCCACGAAGAGCGCCACGAGCATGATCAGGACGGCGTAGTGGCGGACCAGGGCCGGCACGTTCACGCCGGATCCCGCTCGCGCCTGTGCGGTGGCGGTCATGGGGTTCCTTCTGTCGCTGGGGGTGGCTCGACCTCGAAGAGGCGCTGCAGGAGCCCGTCCACGGACGCCCCCGGGCCCGGCACCTCGCCGATGACCGTGCCGCCGCGGACGAGGTGGATCCGGTGGCTGAGGCCGGCGACCTCCTCCAGCTCCGACGAGATGAGCAGGATGCCGGTGCCGGCCGCGGCGATCTCGACGATGAGCTGGTAGATGCGGGACTTGGCGCCCACGTCCACGCCCCTGGTGGGCTCGTCGAGGATGAGCAGCTCGGGCCGGCCGAGCAGCCATTTGGCGAACAGCACCTTCTGCTGGTTGCCGCCGGAGTAGACCGACACGTCGCCGTCGAGCGCGGCCGGGCGTACGCCGAGGCGTTCGACCAGCTCGCGCACCGCGGCGCGCTCGCCGCCGCGCGACAGCACCCCGGCGCGGGAGAAGCGGCCCAGGTGCGGCAGCGTGACGTTCTCCAGGACCGGGCGCAGCAGCACCAGGCCCTGGGCGCGGCGGTCCTCGGGGATCATGGCCATGCCGCGGGCGATCGACGCGCGCGGCGAGGCGCCGGTGACCGGTTCGCCGCGGAACAGCACCTCCCCCGACTCGACGGGGTCGCAGCCGAACAGCGCGCGGGCGATCTCCGTACGGCCGCTGCCGACCAGCCCCGCCAGCCCGACGATCTCGCCGGGCCGCACCCGCAGCGACACGCCCCGGACGGCGCCGCCGCGCACGTCGTGCATCTCGGCCACCGGCGGCGTGTCAGGGGGCGGCGCCGGCGGCCGGTCGGGCAGCAGCATGTCGACGGGCTCGCCGAGCATGGCCTCGACCAGGCCGGCCTTGGTCTCCTGCGCGGCCGGAGCCGTCCTGATGACCCGGCCGTCCCGCATGACGGTGACGCGGTCGCAGTTGGCGAGCACGTCGTCCAGGAAGTGGGTGACGTAGACGACGGTGGTGCCGCGTTCGCGCAGCCAGCGCATGATCTCGTGCAGGCGCTCGCTCTCGTCGGCGGTCAGCGAGGACGTCGGCTCGTCCATCACGATGACGCGCGCGTCGCGGGCGAGCGCCCGCATGATCTCCACCTTCTGCTGGTCGGCGATCGGCAGCGTGTGGACGGGCGCGTCGGCGGGCAGCCCGAAGCCGCAGATCTCCTCCAGCTCCCGGTAGCGGGCGCGCAGGTCCCCGTGCAGGACGCCGAACGTGCGGCGTTCCCTGCCGAGGAACACGTTCTCCGCCACGGTCAGCGCCGGGACCAGGCACAGCTCCTGGGCGATGATCACGACGCCGGCGTCCTGCGCCCGCCTGGTGTCCCAGCGGTGCACCGCCCGGCCGAACACCTCCAGCTCGCCCGAGTCCGGCTGGTAGAGCCCGCCGACGACCTTGCCGAGCGTGGACTTGCCGGCGCCGTTCTCGCCGACGAGGCCGTGCACCTCGCCTTCGAGGAGGGAGAGCGAGACCGCGTCGAGTGCCTGGGTGGAGCCGAAGCGGACGGACAGGTCGCGGACGGTGACGGCCACCGCCGGGGTCGGTCCGTCCATCAATCGGCCCACTCGCCCGCGAAGTCGGGGTGCTCGCCGAGGATCTCCTTGGTGACGATCACCGGTACGGGGCCCAGCGTGTTGGCGTCGACGACCGGGGTGACCGGCTTGCCGCGCACGGCGTTGACCAGCTGCTCGACGGCGGCCTTGCCCATGCTGTTGGGGAAGTCCACCTGGTCGGCGGCCCATTTGCCGGCGCGTACCTGCTTGATGGCCTCCTGGTTGCCGCCGCCGCCCGTGACGTACATCGTGCTCAGGTCGACTCCCGCGCTCTCCAGCGCGACCTGGGCGCCGATGGTCTGCTGGTCGGCGTTGGACAGCAGAACGTCGAGCTCGGGGTTGGCCTGCAGGATGTTCTGCATGGCCTTCAGTGAGGTGTCGCGGTCGTAGTTGCCCTGGCCGGTGGCCACCACCTTGATGTTGGGGTGCCCGTCCAGGACCGAGCGGTAGGCCTTGTTGCGCAGGTTGTCGAACGGGAACTGGAGCTGGCCGATGAGGATCGCGACCCGGCACGGGTCCTTGTCCTCGCAGTACTTCACCGCGCCTTCGGCGAGCTTCTTGGAGTTCTCCTCCGTGTTCGCGGCGACCGTGGACACGATGCCGTCCACCTGGGGTTTCAGCTCGGTCAGGTTGGGGCCGACGGGGAAGAGCGTGGTGACGACCGGGATCTTGGCCTGGGCGGCCGCCGGGATCGCGGCGGCGATGCCCACGTTGTCGTTGGGGACCAGCAGGATGCCGTCGTAGGTGCCCTGACTGGCGACGTTCTGGACCTGGTTGAACTGGGTCTGGCTGTCGAACTTGCCGTCGAAGATGGTCACCTCGACGTCGCCGTACTCTTTCGCCTTGGCGACGGCGCCGTCGTAGACGGCCTTGTTGAAGCCGTTCTGGCTGGAGGAGGCCAGCAGGGCGATCTTCACCGGGCCGGTCTTGGCGCTGGACGGAGTGCTGGAGGAGTAGACCTGGGACACGTCGGAGTTGCAGCCCGCGAGCGCGAGACTCAGGAGCACACCGGCTGCGATCACCAGCGTCCGTTGGGGGATGGACAGTGACTTCACTTGCACCTCTATCTCATGGTGCGTATGTTTTCGCAGGTGATGAGCTGTCTTGAGGCAGTACAATGTCACACTGCAACCCGATGGGTCAACGGTTCGATTTCGACTCTTTGCCCGCGATCACGCGCCTGACGCGCGGAACTGAGCATGGGGTACTCATGCCGTCACGCGTCGCGCGGCCGATCCTCGAAGGGTCTCAGCATCCAGACCCCGTCCTCCACCACGCGCGGCAGAACAACGAGCTGGTGGAGGTGCACGTCTTCGTCGTCCGCCAACCGGACATCGCCTTCGGCATCGGCGCCACCTTGCTCGTCAGCAACACCTCGCGCACGACCGACAGCGAGTTCTTCGTCAGCAGCTTCGGCGGCAACTTCTTTCACAACCTCTGACGCTGGGCGCGGTCGGCGTTAGCCATGATGGCGTCGTGGACGTACTGGGACAGGCCGGGCGCCATGTCATCGTAGTTGCGGCCGACGCGCTCGTTGGCGAGGTACGCCCGCGCCAGCCCCCGATGCACGTCGTGGCCGCAGTCGTGGAAGCGCCGGTGCAGGTGCAGCCGGTGCTCCTCGGCCAGGTCCATGACGGCGGGGTCGCCGGCGGGCAGGCCGGCGTTCATCGCGTCGAGCAGCCGCTGATGGATGCCCGCCTGCTCGTCGCGGATCTCCGCCCAGTCCGCCGCCGAGTACGCCGACGCGCGCCGCCGACGCTGCTCCCACAGCTCAGACCCGCCGAACCGCTCCTCCGCCCGATCGGCGCGGTCCTCCAGCCGGGTGCCGCCGAGGATCTCCAGCCGTTCCCGCGGGGTGAGGGTGAGGCCGAGCCTGCGCGCGTGCAGCTCCCTGTCGATGGCGGCGACCATGGCCCGCTGCCGCTCGATGCGCTGGAGGAGCAGCGCGCGCTGCTCCTCCAGCCGGTCGGCGTCCCCGCGGGCGGGGTCGGCCAGAATCGCGCCGATCGCGTCGAGGCCGAAACCGAGCTCCCGGTAGAACAGGACGCGCTGCAGCCTGCGCAGGTCGTCCGCCGAGTAGAGCCGGTAGCCGGCGGGGCTGCGCTCGCTCGGCTCCAACAGGCCGATCTCGTCGTAGTGGTGCAGCGTGCGGACCGAGACGCCGGTCAGCTCGGCGATGGCGCCGACGGTGTGCTCTGAAGTGGTCATGCGGTCACTGTGCCGCCTGACGTGGCGTGAGAGTCAAGATCACCAGGTTACGCGGAGCCGGTGCAGGCCGTACACGATGCTGGAGGCGCGGAAGTCAAGCCGGTCCTCGGCGAGGGCGAGGGCGGGGAAGCGGCGCAGGAGGGCGGGGAAGGCGATGCGCAGCTCCATCCTCGCCAGCGGCGCTCCGAGGCAGTGGTGGACGCCATGGCCGAAGGCGACGTGGCCGGCCGCTCCCCTGGTGACGTCGAGGGTCTCGGGGTCGTCCACCAGGGCGGGGTCGCGGTTGGCGGCGGGGAACGAGCAGATCACCAGCGAACCCGCCGGGATTCGCTGACCGGCGATCTCCACGTCCGTCGTGGTCGTGCGCGGCGGCAGTGACTGCACGATGGACAGCCAGCGCAGCAGCTCCTCGACGGCGGGCTCGACCATGGCCGGGTCGTCGCGGATCAGCGCCGCCTGGCCGGGGTGGCACAGCAGGGCCAGGGTGCCGAGGCCGAGCATGTTGGCGGTCGTCTCGTGGCCGGCCAGCAGCAACAGCCCGGCGATGCCGATCAGCTCGTCGGTGGTGAGGTCGTGGCCGTGCTCGCGGACGAGCATGCCCAGCAGGTCATCGCCCGGGTCCGCCTGGGCGCGGGCGACCAGGCCGGCCATGTACGCCCGTTCCTCCCGCTGCTCCTGGACGCGCTGCTCGATCGGCAGGGAGGTGTCCAGCAGGCGTACCGAACGCGCGTGGAACGCCGCGCGGTCGGCGGGCGGCACGCCCAGCAGCTCGCAGATCACCAGCGACGGCACCGGCAGCGCGACGTGCTCCACCAGGTCGGCCGACTTGCCGGCCCGCTCCAGGTCGTCCAGCGCCGCCTCGACGATCTCGGCGATCCGCGGCTCCAGCCTGCGCATGCGCCGTACGGTGAACTCGGGGGTGAGCATCCGGCGCAGCCGGGTGTGCTCGGGCGGATCGGCGGCGAGCAGCTGCCCGGCCCGCATCTTGGCGCGCTCCTCGGCGTCCATCCGCTCGGTGCCGGGGATGGGGGTCAGGGCGCTGCTGAACCGGGCCGGGTCCGCCAGCACCCGGCGGACGTCCTCGTAGCGGCAGACCACGTACGCGGGCACGCCGAACGGCGTCATCACCCGCACCACGCCCTCGCCGTCGCGGGCCAGGGCCAGCTCCCCGACCGGGTCCAGCCCGTTCCTCCGCATGTGCAGGGGCAGTTCCAGAGCCTGTGTCATCATCCGTCCTCTCGCGTCGTTCGCGGCATGCTGACGACCACGAGACGGCGGCGCCCCGGCCCTTGTGACGGCGCGGCCCTGTGAGGTGGGCCACTGGTTCAGGCGGCGGACAGCAGCGTGTTCGCGCGGGACAGGACGGTGTCGAGGACGCGGCCCGCGGTGGCCAGGTCCTCCGGCGGCAGGTCGCCCCACAGCCGGCCGGTGACGTCGGTGATGGCGGCGCGGACCCTCGTCCACTCGGACTTGCCGTGCTCGGTCGGCTCGACGACGCCGCCCTGCGTGGTGCGGACCAGGCCGGCCGCCGTCAGCTCGGCGAGGAGCCGGTGCACGGTGGCCTGGTCGGCCTTCAAGGAGTGGGCGACGCGTTCGGCGAGGGCGTCCGCGGGCAGGGTTCCTTCGCTGACGACGGTCAGGGTCAGCGTCACCCATTGGGGTTCGGTGAGGCCGGTCCCGGCCAGCAGGCGGTCGAGGAGGGCGTTGAGGGCCTTCTCGGTCTGGCCGATCACCTGGGTGCTGAAGGCGGGCATGGATCCACTCCCTTACTAGTTGGTTGGGCCAATGTTGGCCCAACCAACGTTAACAGCATTCGTGGGTCGCGCCAACCATTTGTTAGGGTCGGCTCGTGAACACTCCCGAAGGGCCGCCGGCGGAGCGGCTGCGCAGGCTGCCGACCAGGCTGACCAACGGTGCGGCGCTGATCGCCAACCGGCTCGTGGACCAGGCGCTCGCCGGGGCCGGGGCCCGCCGCTACCACTACGCCCTGCTCGCCACCCTGGAGGAGTTCGGCCCGGCCAGCCAGGCCGAGCTCGGCCGCCGCACCGGCATCGACCGCAGCGACGTGGTCGCGGCCGTCAACGACCTCGCCGACCAGGGCTTCCTCCAACGTGCGCCCGACCCGGGCGACCGCCGCCGCAACGTCATCACCATCACCCCGGCCGGCCGGAAGCAGCTCGCCGACCTCGACCGGCTGCTCACCGCCGCCCAGGACGACTACCTCGCCCCGCTGTCCGCCACCGACCGGCGGACCTTCGTCGACCTCCTCACCCGCCTGACCGAGCACCACTCCGGCCGCTGAGGAAGTCGCGGACGAGCCGGTCGTAGCGGGCGCGGTCCACGTTCCACGCCTCGGTGTGCCCGCCCCGCTCGAACGGCTCGAACCGGATCGGCCAGCCCAGCCGGGCGCCCGTGGTGACGAGGTCGTACGCCTCCTGGATCGGGTGCTCGGTGTCCGGAACGGTGTGGATCAGCAGGAGGGGCGGCCTGACCCGGGGCGGGTGGCGGATCAGGCTGAGCCGATCGGTGTCGACGCCGGTGCGCCACTCGGTGACCAGCCCGGCCGGCCCGGCCACGAACGCGGGCAGGCCGGCGTTGCGCGCGCCCTGTTCCGCGGTCATCCGTACGTCGATCATGGGCGCGTCCATGATGACGCGGTCGACCAGGGTCGCGAGCGGTGACCGGCCGAGGAGCTGGCCGACGATCTGGCCGCCCATCGAGGTGCCGTACAGGATGAAGCGCTGCGCCCCCATGGTCGTGGCGTGCCGCAACGCCGCCTCCAGGTCGCGCCACTCCGCGTCGCCCAGGTGCAGCAGGCCGTCGTGCGAGGGCGGGGCGCCTTCGTCGTTGCGGTACGTGATGGCCAGGAACGGCAGCCCCAGCTCGTGCACCACGGGCAGGATCTTCAGCTCGGCCTTGCGCCGCCCGTTCTGCCCGTGCACGGCGACGACCCACGTGGTGCCGTCGCCCGGCACGTACCAGGCGGGCGCCGGTCCCAGCTCGGTGGGCACCATGATTTCGGTGTAGTCGATCCCCCAGGCGACCTTCGGATCGCCCGGCGGCACGTTGCCGAAGTGGCCGGGGGTGCCGGCCGAGGGGACGGGGCCGCGCAGCACCTCGCGGGTGACGCGGCCCGGCGTCTCGGACACGACGTCGCCGAGCATCGTGTGCGCGCCGCTCCACTCCAGCCAGTACGTGCCGGGCGCGGCGGTCTGCAGCGTCCTCGCGAGCGTCACGGTGCCGCCCTGGACGGCGAGCACCTGGGCGTTGCCGGTGCCGTAGTGCACGACCTTGATCGACTGGTCGCTGCCGTACCAGGCTCCGGCCCCCGCCGCCACTACCACGAGCGCCAGGACGGCCGACGCCGCCCACCACTTAACGGACGCCATCGAAGATCCTGCGCACCGTACGCCGGCACAGCTCGCGGAAGCCGTCCTCCGCCAGGCCGATCCGGCCGCCGAGATAGAGCTGCACGAGCCCCTGGACGGAGGCCGTCAGCGTCAGCGTCACCTCCAGCGGGTCGTCCTCGCGCAGCACCTTCTCCCGCATGCCCTCCTCGACCAGCGCGACGAGCAGCCCGAACGGCGGGACGTCACCGCGGAAGTCCTCGGGGAAGCGCCTGGCCCGCTCGCGGCGGTCGGTCATGAGGAACGTGTACAGATGGGGCTGCCCCAGGGCGAAGTCGAGGAAGTCCTCCAGCAGCCCGAACGCCCGCTCCTCCCAGGGCCCGCCCGGCGCCCGGCTCCCCCAGCCCTCGGCCAGCTCGCGGAAGGCCCGCTCGGCCACCTTGTCGAGCAGCGCCTGCCGGCTCGGGAAGTGCTTGTAGGCCGCCATGGGCGACACCCCGGCCAGCCCGGCCACCCGCCGCATGGTCACGGCCTCGGCGCCTTCGCCGACGAGGATGCCGCGCGCGGCGTCGGCGATCCGCTCCGCTGCAGTCGTCATGGTGTACACCGTAAACCATGCGGGTTTACGGTGTACACCCCCGTACGTCCCCGTCAGGCCGGCGGGTCTCCGTCGAGCAGGGCGCGGGCCGTCGTGACGTCGGTGATGATGACGTTGACCCAGCCGCCGGTGATCGCCGCGCGGATGGCCGCGTGCTTGCGCTCGCCGCCCGCCATGCCGATGCGGCGCGGGATCGCGCGCAGCACCTCCGGGTCGATGCCGACGACGCGGCTGTCGAGGTCGCTGTGGATCAGCTCGCCCGTCGCGTCGAAGAAGCGCTGGCAGACGTCGCCGACCGCGTGGGCGGCGATGAGGTGGTCCTGGTCGGCGGGGGCGATCGCGTTGCCGCTGTCGCGCAGCAGCGGCGAGGGCTGCACGCTGCCGATGCCCACCAGCGCCATCGTCAGCCGCTGCCACTCCTCGGCCACCGGCTGCATGGCCGCGTCGCCGATCAGGCTCTGGCGGATCTCGGGGCTGCCGACCAGGCCAGGAGCCTGGACGTAGAGCGGCTCGGCGCCGATCAGCTCGGCGAGGTGGCCGAGCAGGCGGTTGGCCTTGGCCTGGACGGCGCCCTCACCGACGCCGCCGAGCAGCTGTACCACGCGGTCGGCGCCCGGCACGCGCAGGGGGTGCAGCCGCTCGGCCACCGACAGCAGGGTCTGGCTCCACGGTGAGATGCCGATCCGCTCGCCGCCCGCCAGGGTCGATTCGAGGTACGCGGCCCCGGCGGAGCCGATGCCGGCGATGATTTCCGACTCGTCGCCCTCGACGTCGACGACGACCGCCTCGCGCAGCCCGTAGCGGGTCTCCAGCTCCTGCTCCAGGGTCAGGTGCACGCCCTGGGAGACGACGACCACCGTACGGACGATGCCGATCTCGCCGGCCCGCTTGAGCAGCCTGGAGACCTTCGTCTGCGAGATGTGCAGCGCGTCGGCGATGTCGGCCTGCCGGATGCCGAGCTCGTGGTACATGTGCGCGACCTTGGTGATCAGCCGCACCCGGCCGTCGGTGGCGAACCGGCCGGCGCCGCCCGCGTTCACAGCCATCAGGACCCGTCCCCCTCGCCGTCGTGCGGTCTCGTCGCCTGACATTGTCCATCCGGAAGGTCACTTCGTGATCCCGAGCAGGGGTGGCTCGCGGCACGCCGTCGCGGGTTACGGCGAGAAGAAGCAGTTCGCACCGCCGAAGGTTGCTCAACGTTATTGACACGCATCGCGCGGATCAGCCAATCTACGAGCACGGGAAATTATGCACTACCGCATAATTATGCACTACCGGGAGACTGCGATGCGCCAGCGCAGAGTCATCATCAACACGGACGCCAAGAACGAGGCCGACGACCAGTTCGCCATCGTGCACGGCCTCCTGTCCCCCACCTTCGACGTTCGAGGACTGATTCCGGCCCACTTCGGCACCCGGCGCTCGCCGCGCAGCATGGAGGAGTCGCGCGAGGAGATCGACCTCCTGCTCGACCTGCTCAAGATGACCGGCTCCGTCCCCGTGGCGAACGGCGCCGCGACCGCCCTGCCGGACGAGCGGACCCCGGTGGACTCCCCCGGCGCCCGGCTGATCATCGAGGAGTCGAAGCTCGCGAGCGAGGACGACCCGCTCTACGTGTCCTTCCTCGGCCCGCTGACCGACATGGCCAGCGCGATCCTGCTGGACCCCGAGCTCGTCAGCCGTCCCGTGGTCGTGATCTGGATCGGCGGGCCCGGGTACCGCGGCTACGACGAGGGCGCCCAGGTCGAGTTCAACCTCTCCAACGACATCCACGCCGCCAACGTGGTGTTCGGCTCCGGCATCACGCTGTGGCAGGTGCCCCGCGAGGTCTACACCAAGGTCTCGGTGAGCTACGCCGAGCTGGAGGAGAAGATCGGCGCTGCGGGACCGCTGGGCCGCTACCTGATCGACCAGCTCCGCGAGTGGAACGCCACCCACCATCCCGGGCCGATCGAGTCCCGTTCCCTGGGCGACTCCCCGGCGATCGCGCTGATGCTCTTCCCGCAGAGCGGCAACCTGCGCGTACGGCCCGCTCCCCGCTTCGGCGCCGACGGCTCCTACCTGCCCGGCTCGAACCACCCGATCCGGGTCTGCGAGGAGGTCGACGTGCGCTTCCTGCTGGCGGACATGTTCGCCAAGATCCGGGCCTTCGGCGGAACCCGCCCCTAGGTCCTGCTGCACAAGGGAGATCCGACATGACCCCCACCTCGTACACCCGCCGCGGATTCCTCGCCCTGTCGTCCGTCGCGGTGACCGGACTCGCCGTCAGCGCCTGCACCGGCGCCTCGGTCGGCGGCGGCACCACGGCGGCCACTCCGTCCGACAAGCTGCGCCTGTTCACCTACGACGACGACGCCAATATCGGCCTGATCAAGGCGCAGGTCAAGAAGTTCGACGAGCAGAACGGCACCACCACCACGGTCGACAACCTGCCCGGCTCAGGCGCCGCCCAGTTCCCCGACAAGCTGCGGACCGAGCTGCTCGGCGGCAGCGGCCCCGACCTCTGGCGGATCTGGGGCGGGCAGCTCGGCGCGCCCTTCGCCAAGGCCAAGCAGGCCGCCGACCTCACGCCCTACTACCAGAAGTACGGCTGGGACGCGACGCTCAACACCGCGGCGATCGCGGGCATGACGTTCGACGGCGTCAAGGCGGGCGTGCCGTTCGTGGCGCGCGGGCTGGGCGCCTGGTACAACAAGGAACTGCTGGCCAAGGCCGGGGTCGAGGCCCCGCCCACGTCGTACGCCGAGCTGGAGGAGATGAACGAGCGGCTCGTCGCCGCCGGCATCACCCCGTGCGGGCTGGGCGGCAAGTACGGCTGGCACATCATGCGCCTGTTCGAATACCTCCTGGAGCACACGGCGGGACCCGAGCTGCACGACAAGCTGCTGCTGGGCCAGGAGAGCTGGGACCGGCCGGAGGTCGTCGGGGCGTTCACCCTGTTCAAGAAGTGGCAGGACCAGAAGTGGCTGCCCGAGGGCGCGCTGGGCCTCGACCCGGCGGACGTCGGCACCTGGTACGTCCAGGGCAAGGTCGCCTACGACATCGAGGGCCAGTGGACGGAGGTGTCGGCCATCCTGGCGGCCAAGAAGAAGCCCGAGCAGTTCGGGACCTTCCAGCTGCCCACGGACCAGACCCCGGCCCGCCACTCCGGCTTCGTCGAGGGCTACATGGTCAACGCGAGGGGAAACAAGGACAGGGCCGCGGCGCTGCTGGACTTCCTGCTCAAGCCGGACAGCCAGAAGGCCATGCAGGTCACCTCGTCCACCGTGAAGGGCGCCGAGCCCGACGCCGCCGAGCTGCCGCTGTCGGCGGAGTGGGGCGAGAAGTACGGCGACAGTCCCTTCTACACGATCCAGGACCAGGCGTTCCCCAAGCAGCAGTCGGACCAGTACTTCAGCGTGCAGAGCGACCTGCTGCAGGGCAAGACGCCGCCGGCCGAGGCGGCCAGGAAGATGCAGGAGATCGTCTCCGCATGGGCCCGCAACTGATCAGGGACGGCTCATGACCACCGTGACCCCCCAGAGAGGGAGCAGCAAAGGGAGCTGGCGGCCCTGGCTGTTCGCCATCCCCGCGCTCGCCGTCTACCTGATCTTCCTCATCTATCCGGCCGCGTCGTCGCTGTGGTTCAGCTTCACCGACTGGGACGGCCTCAGCCCCGGCTACAACCTCGTCGGCCTGGACAACTACGCCCAGATGCTGAGCGACCCCGTGGTGCTCACCGCGGCCAGGAACAACCTCCTGTGGTCCGTGGTCACGATCGTCGTGCCCGTGACGCTCGGCCTGGCGCTGGCGCTGCTGCTGAACGGCAAGGTGCGGGGCAAGCCCGTGCTGCGCCTGATCTTCTACGCGCCCGGCGTGCTGCCGCTGGTGTCGATCGCCTCGATCTGGGGCTGGCTCTACAACCCCCAGCACGGCGCCATCAACTCCTTCCTGGAGGTCATCGGCCTCGGCGGCCTGGCCCAGCCCTGGCTCGGGCAGGACTCCACCGCACTGTGGGCGGTGATGGTGCCGGCGGTGTGGCTGCGCACGGGCTTCCCGATGCTGCTCTACCTGGCCGCCCTCCAGGGCATCCCGGGCCAGCTGTACGAGGCCGCGCGCGTGGACGGGGCCGGCCGCTGGGAGCAGTTCTGGCACGTCACCATGCCGGGCCTGCGCTCGGCCCACTACATCGTGCTGGCGCTGTCGCTGATCGACTCGTTCAAGGTCTTCGACCTGGTCTACGCCATGACGTACGGCGGTCCTGGCACGGCCACCCAGGTGATGGGGACCTGGATGTACGCCAACGTCTTCCAGTACTACCAGACCGGCTACGGCACGGCGATCGCCGTCGTGATCACCCTGGTGGCGATCGCGGTCGGCATCCCGTACGTCCGGTCCCAGACGAGGGAGCCCACGGCATGACCTCGATCGTCTCCGCGCCGGCGGCGCGGGCCGTCGCCCCGGCGGCGCCGCCGGCGAAGAAGAAGGGCAAGGGCGGTCTCGCGCTGACCGTCGTGCTGGCCGCGGCGGCCGTGTTCTGGATCTCGCCGCTCGCGCTGCTGGTCGTGACCGCGGTCCGGCCGCTGGCCGACTTCATCGGCAACGGCCCGCTGGCCTGGCCGTCGGAGTTCACGTGGGCGAACTTCGCCGACGCATGGGACATCGGCGACTTCGCCACCACTTACCGCAACAGCGCCCTGCTGCTGATCCTGAAGGTGCCGCTGGGCGTGCTGATCTCGGCGATGCTCGGGTTCGCGCTGGCGAAGCTGCGGATGAAGTTCCGCAGGACCGTGATGTTCACGGTCTTCCTCGGCCTGACGATCCCCATCTACATCGCGATCGTGCCGGTGTTCATCATGATGAAGACCACCGGCGCGACCGACAGCGTGCTCGGCCTGATCGGCCCCTACCTCGCCTTCGGCATCCCGTTCGAGGTGCTCGTCCTGCAGTCGTTCTTCCGCCGGCTCCCGGACGAGATCGTGGAGGCGGCGCGGGTGGACGGCGCGGGCGACTGGCGGATCTTCTGGCGGATCGTGCTCCCGCTGTCGGCGCCCGCCCTGGTCACGGTGCTGATCCTGGACGCCGTGGCCACCTGGAACGAGTTCTTGTTCGCCCTGATCCTGCTGAACTCCGACGCCAACAAGACCCTGCCCGTCGGGCTGCTCAACTTCCAGGGCCAGTTCTCCAACAACAACACCGGCCTGGCCGCGGGGATCCTCATCGCGGTCGTGCCCATCCTCATCGCGTACACGCTGCTGCAGCGGTGGATCGTCGCCGGCCTCACCGCCGGCGCCACCAAGGGATAAGGGAGTGATGACCATGCCGACCTTCGGCGCGGGTATCTGGCACTTCGCCACCTACAAGGACCGTTACGCCACCGACGGCTACGGGCCGCCGGTCGGGCTGCTGGAGCAGATCGACCGGGCGGGAGCCGTGGGCGAGCTGTCGGTGGTGGACTTGAACTGGCCGTTCGCCGGGTTCGACGGCACTTTGGACGACGTCAAGGCCGCCCTGGCCACGAACCATTTGAGCGCGATCGCGATCACCCCTGAGATCTATACGCGCGACTTCGTCAAGGGCTCGTTCACCAACCCCGATCCGGCCGTGCGCAAGAAGGCCATCGCGTTGATGCACGACGCCACCGAGGTGGCCCTGGAGCTGGGCTGCTCGTACGTGAAGCTGTGGCCGGGCCAGGACGGCTGGGACTACCCGTTCCAGGTGAACTACCACGACGTCTGGCAGCTCGCCCTCGACGGCCTGACCGAGCTGTGCTCCGCGCACCCCGAGATCAACTATGTGATCGAGTACAAGCCGCGCGAGCCCCGCGTGAAGATCATCTTCCCGGGCGTGGCCCGCACGCTGCTCGGCATCGAGCGCATCGGCCTGCCCAACCTGGGCATCCTGCTCGACTTCGGCCACTCGCTCTACGGCCAGGAGACCCCGGCCGACGCCGCCCAGCTCGCCATCGACCACGGCCGGCTGTTCGCCATCGACGTCAACGACAACATGCGCGGCTGGGACGACGACATGGTCGTCGGCTCGGTGCACCTGGTGGAGACGTTCGAGTTCTTCCACACGCTGCGCAGGAACAACTGGGACGGCGTCTGGCAGCTCGACCAGTTCCCCTTCCGCGAGGACAGCGTCCAGGCCGCCAAGCAGGCCATCCGCTTCCTGAAGGCGATCGACCGCGCGCTCGGCGTCCTGGACGACGAGGCGCTCGCCCAGGCACAGGCCGCGCACGACGCGCTGGCCGCCCAGCGGCTCGTCCAGAACGCGCTGCTGACCTCGATGGCGGGCCTGGAGGAGGCATGACCGACCTCGCCGAGGCCGTGCGCGGCCAGGTCACGCTGCCGGTGTTCGGCAGGGTGGACCGGCGCGCCGGCCGCGCGGAGCAGATCGCGCATCTCGCCGAGGCGGCCAGGCAGATCAGGATCCAGGACCTCAAGCTCATCCACCACACGGGAGCGGGGCACATCGGCGGCGACTTCTCCGCCATCGACATCCTGACCACCCTGTACGGGGCGGTGCTGGACATCAGCCCGGAACGGGTCGCCGACCCCGAGCGCGACCGCTTCATCCTCAGCAAGGGGCACGTCGCGGGCGCGCTCTACACCACGCTGGCGGCGTTCGGCTTCCTGCCGGTGGCCGAGCTGGCGACGTTCCTGCAACCGCTGTCGGCGCTGAACGGGCATCCCAACCGCACGAAGGTCGCCGCGGTGGAAGCCAACACGGGGCCGCTCGGGCACGGCCTGCCGGTGGCCGTGGGGCACGCGCTGTCGGCCAAGCTGGACGTGTCGCTGCGCCGGACGTACGTGCTGGTCGGCGACGGTGAGCTGCAGGAGGGCAGCAACTGGGAGGCGATGATGGCCGCCTCCCAGCACCAGCTCGAACGCCTCACCGTCATCGTCGACCGCAACCGGCTCCAGCAGGGCGCCACCGTCAAGGAGACCAACGACCTCGACCCGCTCGCGGACAAGGCGGCCGCGTTCGGCCTGGCCGTGGCCGAGGTCAACGGGCACGACCACGGAGAGCTGCTGGACGTGCTGTCGTCGGTGCCGTACCGGCCGGGCAGGCCCACGTTCGTGATCGCCCACACCAACAAGGGACATCCGATCTCGTTCATGAGCGGCAACGTCGCCTGGCACCACAAGGTGCCGGACGAGGCGCAGTACCGGCAGGCGCTGAGCGAGCTGGAGAAGGAGCATTGATGCCGCGCACCTCGGTCGCCGACCTGCCCCGCTTCGACTGCAGGGACGCCTACGTCGCGACCCTGTCCGAGCTGGCCGGCGCCGACCAGCGGATCGTCGGCGTGGTCAACGACTCGGTCGGCTCCAGCAAGCTGGCCGGCTTCCGCCGGTCGTTCCCCGACCGGCTGATCAACGTCGGGATCGCCGAGCAGGACATGGTCGGCGTGGCCGCCGGGCTGGCCAACGGCGGGCGCATCCCGTTCGTCTCCGCCGCCTCCTGCTTCCTCACCGCCCGCGCGCTGGAGCAGATCAAGGCGGACGTCGCCTACTCCAACCACAACGTCAAGCTGTGCGGCATGAGCCCCGGCGTCGCCTACGGCGAGCTGGGACCGACGCACCATTCCATCGAGGACATCGCCTGGCTGCGGGCCATCGCCAACCTCACCGTCATCGTCCCGTCCGACCCGGTCGAGACCAGCGCCGCGCTGCGCTGGGCCGCCGCCGTCGAAGGGCCGGTGTTCGTCCGGGTCAGCCGCATGAGCGTGCCGCAGGTCAACCCCGACGACTACGCCTTCGTCCCCGGCAGGGCGGTCACCCTGCGCGACGGCGGAGACGTCACGCTGATCGCCAACGGCACCGTGCTGTGGCGGGCGCTGGTCGCCGCGGAACGGCTGGAAGCCGAGGGCGTCTCGGCCCGGGTGCTGTCGATGCCGACGGTCAAGCCCCTGGACACGGAGGCGGTCGTGGCCGCGGCGCGGGAGACCGCCGGCATCGTGACGATCGAGGAGTCGACCATCGCCGGCGGCCTCGGAGGCGCCGTCGCCGAGACCGTCGTCCAGCACCATCCGGCCCGGGTCGCGATCCTCGGCATCCCCGAGTTCGCGCCGACCGGCTCGGCGGCGTACCTGCTCGACCGCTACGGCATGTCGCCTGAGGGCATCGCCGATGCCGCACGGAGCCTGCTGCGCCATGGCTGATCCGCTCATCCTGGCCGTCGACCAGGGCACAAGCTCTACCAAGGCGCTCCTGGTAGACGCGCGCGGCCGGGTCGTCTCCCGCGCGGTCGCTCCCCTGTCCGAGTCGCAGCCGCGCCCCGGCTGGGTGGAGCAGGACCCGGCCGAGCTGTGGCAGAGCGTGCGGCGGGCGGTCGCCGAGTGCGTCACACCCGCCGGCGCGGGACGCGTCGCGGGCATCGGGATCAGCAACCAGCGCGAGTCGCTGGTGCTCTGGGAACGCCGCACCGGCGAGCCCGTCGGGCCGCTGCTGAGCTGGCAGGACCAGCGCACCGCCGGCCGCTGCCACGAGCTGGCCGGCGCCGCCGAGCTGGTCCGCTCGGTGAGCGGCCTGCCGCTCGATCCGATGTTCTCCGCGCTCAAGGCGCGCTGGCTGCTCGACACCTACGACCCCGACCGGCGGCGGGCAGGCGAGCTGTGCCTGGGCACGGTCGACTCGTGGCTGCTCAGCCGTTTCGGCGGCGAGCACCTCATCGAGGCCGGCAACGCCTCGCGCACCCAGCTCCTCGACGTCGCCACCGGCGACTGGGACGACCGGCTGCTCGAGCTGTTCGGCGTGCCGCGCGAGGTGCTGCCGCGGGTGGTGCCCTCGTGCGCCGCCTTCCCCGCCGCCCGCGGGCTGGCGCCGCTGCCGGACGGGGTGCCGGTGCTGGCGGTCATGGGCGACTCGCACGCCGCGATGTTCGCCCACGCCGGGTGGCGGCCGGGCGTGGTCAAGGCGACGTACGGCACCGGCTCGTCGGTGATGGCCATCAGCCGGTCCGGCCGAACCGGCCAGACCGGCCGGACCGGCCGGACCGGCGAGGTCGGCGAGGTCGGCGAGGTGCGGGGCCTGTGCCGCAGCATCGCCTGGGACCTCGGCGACGGCCCCGCGCTGTGCGTCGAGGGCAACATCCGCGCCACCGGCCGGATGGTGAGCTGGCTCGCCGACCTGTTCGGCGTCCCCGTCCCTGAGCTGCTCAAGGAGGCGGAGTCCGCCGACGGCGTGCACTTCGTCCCCGCCTTCGGCGGGCTCGGCGCCCCCTGGTGGGACCCCGGCGCCACCCCCGTCATCACCGGCTTCTCCCTGGGCACCCGGCGCCCCCAGCTCGCCGCCGCCGCCCTGGAGGCGGTCGCCTTCCAGATCGAGGACGTCCTGGCCGCGATCGAGCAGGCCGTCGGGCAGGTCCGCGTGCTCATGACGGACGGCGGGCTCACCCACAGCGACCGGCTGATGCGGCTCCAGGCCGACCTGAGCGGACGCGTCGTCGCCCGCTCGGGCGAGCACGACCTGTCCGCGCTGGGCGCGGCCGACGCCGCCGGGCTGACGGCCGGCCTCTGGACCCTCGGCGAGCTCGAACGCCGGCCCAGGCCCGCCGACACCTACGAGCCTGAGCTCGGCGAGGCGGAGCGCCGCGCCAGGAAGCGCGCCTGGCACAAGGCCGTCCGCAGAGCCCTACCCGCGCAGGAGAGGAGCGCCGGATGACCACGGTGGCCGCCGCGCCCGAGACGTTCGACGCCGCCGGCCACATCACCGGCCAGGAGGAGAGGCAGGCGATCGACTGCGAGCCGGTCACCGCCGGCAACGCCGACGAGTTCGGGGTCTTCGCCAGGAAGTAGGCGTCACGACCGCACGCCCGCCCGCCCCTAAACTTGGAGCGACGATCAGCGGCGTGAAGGGCGGGTACGGTGGTCCGGGACTCGGATGGAGTGGGCGACGTCTCCAAGGATCATCTGCGGCTCCTTGCCCGCGTCGCCCGCATGTACCACGAACAGGGCATCCGCCAGCCGGAGATCGCCGCCGCGCTCCACCTCTCCCAGCCGCGCGTGTCCCGCCTGCTGAAGGAGGCGGTCACGCGGGGCCTGGTCCGCACGGTGGTCACGCTCCCCGAGGGCGTGCACACCGAGCTGGAGGAGGAGCTGCAGCGCCGCTACGCGCTGCGCGACGCCGTGGTGGTCGACGTCGAGGACTACCAGGACGACGTCGTCCCCTCACTCGCGACGGCGGCGGCCGCCTACCTCGACGTCACCTTCACCGGCGGCGACGTGATCGGCCTCGCCGCGTGGAGCCAGACGCTGCAGGCGGTGGTGCAGCGCCTGCCGCAGAAGAACGTCCAGGTCGCCGACCGGGTGATCCAGCTCGTGGGCGGCGTCGGCACCGCCGGCGACCAGGTGCGCGCCACCCGGCTCATCGCCCGCCTGGCCGACCTCACCTACGCCCACCCCGTCTTCGTGCCGCTGCCCGGCCTGGTCGCCACCGCCGCGACGCGCGAGGCGCTGCTCCAGGACCCCGACCTGGCCGAGGTGCAGGCGCAGTGGCGTGAGGTGACCGTCGCCCTCGTCGGCATCGGCGAGCCGGCCTCCGCGCCCGTCAGGGACACCGACCGCGACGAGCTCCGCGCCGTCGGCGGAGTCGGCGAGGTCTGCCTGCACTTCTTCGACGCCACCGGCAAACCCGTCGCCTCAGACCTCGACCGGCGCGTCATCGGCATCGACACCGCCTCCTTCGGCGCCGTCGGGCGGCGCATCGCCGTCGCGGGCGGCCTGCGGAAACTGCCCGCGATCAGGGCGGCGCTCGAAGGCGGCTGGGTCAACATCCTCGTCACCGACCTGCGCGTGGCCCGCCGGCTCTGCTCCTGACCTTCGACGCTCAGGCGGCCACGTAGCGGTCGCTCACCTCGCCGCGCAGGTGACCGGGCGGCAGCTTGCGGCCGTAGGTCAGCAGGAGGAGGTCCTGCGCCGAGCCGGTCAGCGGGACGCCGGTGCCGAAGGACCAGTCGAGGTCGTCGGCGCGCAACTGCACACCGCCGAGGTCGGCGCCGAAGAACCGCGCGGTCCTGGGGGTGACCTGCTCCAGGAGGAGGCGTACGCGCTCTTCTGGGACGCGGCGGCCGAGGCCGAGCGCGACGGTGATGTCCAGGCCGTGCACGACGTCGTGGCCGAGCGCCGCCGCGATGCCGCCGACCGGTGGCCGCCAGGGGTGGCGGGCGTTGTCGCGGAGCGCGGCGGCCATCTCGGACGTGGACATGGCGGCCGCGTCGAGGCGGGCCCGCCGGTCGGCCATTCTGTTGACGCCGCCGCCCGCCTTGACCAGCTCCCACAGCATCTTGGGCAGCGGGTGGCGGAAGCCCATCGACATGTGCGCCGCGACCTCCCGTACGCGCCAGCCCGCGCACAGGGTGGGCGCGTCCCACTGCTCGGGCGGCAGGTCGTCCAGGAGCGCCGCCAGTTCCGTACGTTCCGCGGCGATGGCGGAGGTGATGTCCACGTGGCACTTCTTCCTCGTCGGCTGACTTTCGTAACGAGATTACGGTAATAATGGGATTATGAGAAAAACGAGGGCGGAGGCCAAGGACAGGAACCGGCAGGCCCTGCTGGAGGCCGCGCACCGCCTCGTCGCCCGCGACGGCCATCGGGCCAGGCTGGACGAGATCGCCGAGCGGGCAGGACTGACCACCGGCGCCGTCTACTCGCTCTTCGGCAGCAAGAACGGCCTGCTGATCGCCCTGGTCACCGACTACCTGGCGCCGCACTACGACGGCCTGGAGCAGGCGGTCTCCCCCTCGCTCGGAGCGATCGAGGCGGTGGAGGTCTTCGCCCGCCACTACCGCCGCACGTGCGACGACCCCGACGCGCTGCGCCGGCTATCGTTCGAGATCAGCCTGCAGGACCTCGCGCTGCGCGATCCCGAGTTGCGGCCCAAGCTCGCCGCCTCCGTACGAGCCCACGAGGAACGCCTGACCGGGTTGTTGTCCGGCCGCTCCCATGACGGCGGCACCCTCACGCCCCGGCAGGCGCAACGGCTGGCCACCGCGCTGCGGGCGCTGCTGGTCGGGCTGAGCCAGGGCGTCATCCTCGGCCTGGCCGACGCCGCCTCCGACGACTACTTCGCCGCCGCCGCCCGCGCCCTGGTCACCCCGGACGTCCTCGGCGCGCCCTGAGAAGTCAGCGCGGGATCGCCCAGCTCGGCGTCCAGGTTCCGGCCGTGTCCTGGCCGGCCGCCGTGGTGGCGAGGTAGGCGCGCAGGGTGGCGAGCGCGGGGTGGGGGTCGTCGCGGCGCCACAGCAGCGCGTGCGGGTAGACGGGGGTGGGGCAGGTGACGGGGATGCGGCGCAGGCCGTGGCCCTCGGGCCAGACCAGGCGGGTGCGCTCCCCCATGAACGTGGCCAGGGCCGGGGTGTCGGCGATGGTGTCGAGGAGCGCGTCCGAGCCGAAGTTGGGCCCGGTCACCTCGATGGTCAGGCCGAACTCCGCGACGAGGTCGTCGTAGAAGGTGGCCCATTCGGTGCCGGGGACGATGCCCGGCATCCAGATCCGGTGCCCGGCGAGCTGCGCGACCGTGACCGATCTCGCGCCGGCCAGCTTGTGGGCGGGGCCGACGAGCAGCTGCAGCGGCTCGTCGAGGACGCGTTCCGCCGTCACGTCGTCCGGCAGGGGCCGGCCCGGCATCGTGACGGCGCGGAACGACGCGTCGATGGCGCCCGACCTGATGGCGGCGACGGCGTCGTCGATGCCGAACAGCATCACCACGTCCAGCTCGATCTCCGGGTACGCGCGATGGAACGCCCGCATCACGCCCGACGCCGCGCTGCGCGAGGCGAGCATGTCGACGCGCAGCGGGCGGCGGCCGGTGCGCACGGACGCGACCGCTCGCTCGGCGGCCCGCAACAACTCGCGGGCGTGCGGCAGGAACGCCTGACCGTCGATGGTGAGCTCGGCGCCGCGCGGTGCGCGGATGAACAGCCGTACGCCGAGGGCGCGTTCCAGGGCGGCGATCCGCTTGGAGACGGCCTGCTGGGTGACCCTCAGCTCGGCGGCGGCCTCCTGGAACTGGCCCGCGTCGGCGGCGGTCACGAAGGTGCGTACGGCGTCGAGGTCCATGCCGTCACCGTACAACCCAGCGTTGTACCCGGAGTTGTTTGATCTTCCTGTCCCGCACGCGCTTTGCTGCTGGCGATCATCCAACGAGCAAGGAGCGTCATGCGACAGTTCAGGTGGTTCTGGGCCGCGTACGGCACCAGCGCGCTCGGCACGTGGCTCGCCTTCGGCGCGTTCCCGCTGATCGCGATCCAGGTGCTGCACGCGGGACCGGCGCAGGTCGCGGCGCTGTCCTCGGTGGGCGCGCTGGCGGGCGCGGCACTGGCGGTGCCGCTGGGGCCGTGGGTGGAGTTCCGCCACAAGCGGCCGGTGCTGGTCGGGACCGATCTGGTCCGGTTCGCGGCCCTGCTGACGATCCCTGCCGCGTACGCGCTGGGCGTGCTCTCCTTCGTCCAGCTCCTGCTGGTCTCGGTCGTCGTGGCGGCGGCCGACCTCACCTTCCGCGCGGCCTCAGGCGCGTACCTGAAGACCCTGCTCCCGGCCGAGCACCTGCTGGCCGCCAACGCCCGCCTGGAGTCGACGACCTGGACGACCACGATCGCCGGCCCGCCCCTGGGCGGCGCCGCGATCGCCCTGCTCGGACCGGTGGCGACGGTGGTGGCCGACGCGGTCAGTCACCTCCTCTCGGCCCTGTGCCTGCGCGCGACCGGCGGCGGCGAGCCGCGCCCGGAGCCCCGGCCGGGTGCGGCGCCGCGAGCCCGTGACCTGCTGGAGGGGTGGCGGTTCATCCTCGCCGACGCGGCGCTGCGTCCGCTCTTCCTCAACACCGCCCTGTTCAACGGCCTGCTGATGGCCATGGACGCGCTGCTCGCCGTGCTGATGCTGGGCCCGCTCGGGTTCACGTCCTGGCAGTACGGCCTCGCCTTCGCCGCGCCCGCGATCGGCGGGCTGCTCGGGGCGCGGCTGGCCAGGCCGCTCGCCGCCCGGTACGGGGCACACCGGGTCATGGTCGCGGCCGGGACGCTGCGCGCGCTCTGGCCCCTGGGCCTGGCCTTCGTCGGGCCCGGCACCGGCGGGCTGCTGCTGGTGATGGGCGTCCAGCTCGGGCTGATCTTCTGCTGCGCCGTCTTCAACCCCCTCCTCGCACCCACCGGCTCGCCCGCACCCCGTCCGATCGCATCGCCCGTACGCTGTCCGCCTGGTCGGTGACGACCAGGGTCACGACCGCGCTGCTGACTGCCGCCTGGGGCGTGCTGGGCGGCCTCATCGGCCCCCGCCCCGCCATCGCCGTGGCCGGCGTCCTCCTGCTGGCGACCCCGCTCCTCCTCCCCCGAAGAAGCAGGCCCTGACGAACGCCCCGGAGATGCCCTTCCCACCCCCGCACAAGCCGAGGTCTGGAACTGCTTCAGCTCCGCCAACACGACGACCCACGTGGCCGGAGGGCCGCCTTCGAGGACGAACGCCGCCGCATCGACACCAAGATCGCCGAGCCCAACGACGTACGCTCAGCGCTGAGCGGCATCATCAGCGCCGGCGAGGCCCTCGCGAGCAGGTGAGCCCGCGAGCGGCGGGGCGTAGAGCGCGAGCTCGGCGTCGTCAGGGGCCTCGAAGAGCGTCACGTACCTCTCCATGCGCGCCCGGCTGATCACGGCCACCCCCGGCTGGCCGTTGCGGGCCTCGACGCGGCGGCACAGCTCGTCGAACGGCGCCGACAGGTAGCGCAGCTCGACGGGCGCGCCGGCGGCACGCCCGACCGCCCGCATCGCGTCCCGCTCGCCCCGTGTCCAGAAGCCGAACTCCATGACCACGCTCTGGCCGAGCCGCAACAGCTCCTGGGCGTGCCCGGCGAAGCGCCGCTCGAGGCGGGCGCGGGTGGGCTCGTCGAACAGGTCGATGCCGAGGTCCTCCAGCCACTCGTCCGGAGACAGGCGTACGGCGGGCACCTCCCGCGCCAGCCGTCTGGCCAGCGTCGTCTTCCCTGACCCGGGCAGCCCGCACAGCAGGATCATCCTGGGCCGCGCCTTGATGGACGTCACCCCGGCATCCTCGCGCAACGGGCACCGTCCGGAAAAGGGCCTTCCACGTGGTGCGGCGGTCACTCCGCCCGGCGGTGGCTCAGCAGGTCGCCCGGCTGGCAGTCGAGGACCTCGCAGAGCCTGGTCAGGGTGGTGAACCTGATGGCCTTGGCCCGGCCGTTCTTCAGGATGGACAGGTTGGCCACGGTCACCCCCACCCGGTCGGCGAGCTCGGTGAGCGTCATGCCGCGCTCTTCCAGGAGCCGGTCGAGGTGGACCGTGATGGCGTGGGTGTCGTGCGCTTCCGTCTCGGCCGGCATCAGACGGTGCCTTCCAGGTCGTCCCGCATGCGCACGCCCGTGCGCAGGACGCTCGCCAGCGCCAGCAGCCCGACCCCGACGAGCGGCACGATCACGGGGATCTCCCGGGGGAGATAGTGGGACTCGTTCGCGGCCATCGTGTCCAGCAGCGCCATCATCGCGACGTGCTCGATCTGCGGGGCCAGCAGGCCACCGGCGAGCAGCCACCAGCCCAGAACTCGCACCTGGCGCGCGACCTGCGGCAGGTAGGCGCCTTCGCGCGCCCGCCACAGCAGCCGCCAGAGCAGGAAGAACGCGACGGCCGTCACGACGAAGCCGGGGAGGGTGGTCAGGGCCTGCAGGATGTACTGGCCGGCGTCGGGCGTGCCGTCCATGAAGTGGAGATCGCCCGCCATCGCCTTGACACCGGGCAGAGCCTCCGCGGCGAAGGCCGGCTCGTCCAGGCCGATGCCGTAACGGGCGGGCGACTGGGCCACCACGTGCGGGTAGGTCAGGCCGAAGAGGCCGGCCCTGGAGTAGAGCACCATCCCCGTGATGACCCCGGTCACCGCGACGAGAACCGCGAAGACCGCGGGTCGCCGGGCCGCTCGACCGAGGGTGCCATGCAGTGCAGC
The DNA here is from genome assembly GCF_042428605.1 of Nonomuraea salmonea. NCBI lineage: Bacteria > Bacillati > Actinomycetota > Actinomycetes > Streptosporangiales > Streptosporangiaceae > Nonomuraea > Nonomuraea salmonea. Next base: position 147,687 of record NZ_JBHMCF010000061.1, on the reverse strand, counting down.
CATCAGCTGAACTCCATTCCATATCGTTTTTCGATGCTATCGAAAAACGATAGCATCGAAAAGCGATATGGCAAGCCGATCAGGCCACGCCGCCCCGGCCCTGCGATGCTCGTCCTCCATGAGCTCCAGGAACGTCCGGTAGCGGTTCGCGCCGGGCAGCCAGGGGACGTGGAACCACGCCTCCCGCTCCCCCTCGCGGTCCTGACGCGCGGGTTGAGCAGCACCCACCCCTCGTCCCAGTGCCCGACCAGCAGGAGGTCGGGCAGGTGCTCCTCCCCGTCTCGGCGGCGGGCGGGTGCGGCGGGAACTTCTCCGGGAAGAAGGTGGACCAGGTCATGATCGGGGACGGTACAGACGCCCACCGACATTGGCGCGGATCGCGAGCAGCAGCGGGATGATGGTCCAGGCGGCCAGCAGGGCGAAGGCGGCCGGGTCCGGCATGATGTCGGGCACCTGCTCGATGAGCTGGAGCGCGGGATAGCCCGGCAGGACGCGATTGGCCACGTCACCGCCCGGCAGCACCTGACCGGCGAAGGGGACCAGCCCGAGGAGCACCACCAGCACGGAGATCGCCACGGCGCCGTTGCGGAAGAGCGCGCCGAGCGCCAGCCCGAGCAGCGTGGTCATGACGATCATCAGCGTACCGCCGGCGACCACCGCCCAGGCTCCGGCCGGTGGCGACGTCGGGTGGAACTCGGCGGCCACCGCCTGCCCGTACAGGTAGCCGGGGATCGCGATGAGCAGCGAGGCGGCGACGGCGAGCCCGCCGAGCACGCACGCCTTGGCGAGCAGCACCCGCGAGCGCGACGGCGTGGCGACGAACGTCGTGTCGATCATGCCGGAGGCGTGCTCGCCGGTGATCGACATGGCGCCGAGCATGCCGAGGGGCAGCTGGGCCAGCACGACTCCGACGTAGACGGCCACGACGATCCCCATCGCGGCCTGCTCGCCCGCCTGGCCAGGGTCCCAGCGTGAGATCACCGCGTAGGCGCCGAGCACGGTGAGCGCGAGCGCCGTCAGCACCCCCGCCCCGAGCGACCACCAGGTGGAACGCAACGAGCGCAGCTTGATCCATTCGGCGGCGACCGCGTTCACGCCGTGCTCCCCTCGATGACCCGCATGAACGTCTCCTCCAGCGACATCCCGGGCCGGACGAACCGGCCGATCTCCATGTCGGCCAGCAGCCGCCCGCCCGCGATGACGACGAGGTGATCGGCGGTGACCGCCATCTCGTGCATGAGGTGGCTGGAGACCAGCACGGTCCGTCCCTCGGCCGCCAGCGACTTCAGCAGCCCGCGCAGCCACCTGATGCCCTCGGGGTCGAGCCCGTTGAGCGGCTCGTCGAGCAGCAGCACCTCGGGGTCGCCGAGCAGCGCGGCGGCCAGCGCCAGCCGCTGCTTCATCCCGAGGGAGAAGCCGCCCACCCGCTTGCGCCCGGCGCCGGCGAGCCCGACCAGCTCCATGAGCCCGCCGATGCGCGCGGGGGAGATCCCGTTGGTCCTCGCCAGCCACCGCAGGTGCTCCTCGGCGCGCCGCCCGCCCTGCACGGCGGTGGCGTCGAGCACCGCGCCGACGTGGGTGAGGGGTCTTTTCAGGCGCGCGTACGGCACGCCGTGCACGGTGGCCAGGCCGGAGGTGGGCCGGTCGAGCCCGAGGATGACACGCAGGGTCGTGGTCTTGCCCGCGCCGTTCGGCCCCAGGAACCCGGTGATCTTCCCGGGCGTCACGGTGAAGGAGAGATCGTCGACTGCGGCGCTCCCTCCGAAGCGCTTGGTCAACCCGATGACTTCGATCATGCCGACCACGATCCCCCGGGAGACCCGGCCCGCGTATCGGTCCTGAGACCGATACGCGCTTCCAGGCCCGCTGGTTAGGGTCGATGATGTGCGTGATCAGCCCCGGCTGCCCCTGCTGAGCCGGATACCGGACCTCGTCTGGGTGTCCGTTGACACCGTGGCGGCCCTGCTGCTGGCGGCCGGCTTCCTCGGGCTCATCCACTGGCGTAATCCCGTGCCGCCCGGCCTGCTCGACTTCGCGGTGGCGCTGGCCACCAGCCTGCCGCTCGCGGTCCGGCGACGGTGGCCGCGGGCGGTGTTCGCCGTGGTGCTGGCCGGCGGGCTGGGGATGCAGGAGTTCCTCATCCCGCACGCGGATCCGTTCGGGCTGCCGCTCGTGCTCTACACGCTCGCCACCCGGCGCAGGGCGGTGCCGGAGCTGCTGGTGGCGGTGGCGGTCACGCTCCATGGGGTGGTGGAGCTCCCTCTGGGGAGTCAGAGCCTCGACCACGTCGGGCTGGTGCCGGCCATCGTGGTCGCGGCCTGGTCCACCGGCACCGCCGTACGGCAGCGCCGGCTCTACACCGAGCAGCTGGCCGCCCAGGCCGAGGAGCGGGCCCGTACGGAGGCGGCGCGCGAACGGCTGCGCATCGCCCGCGAGCTGCACGACGTCATCGGCCACGGCCTGAGCACCATCGCCGTACAGGCCGGCGTCGAGCGGCACGTCGGCGACCCCGAGGAGATGCGCCGCACGCTGGGCTCGATCGAGGAGACCAGCAGGTCGGCGCTGCGCGAGACCAGGCGCCTGCTCGGCGTGCTGCGCGACGACGGCCCGGCGGACCTGACACCCGCTCCTGGGCTCGCCGACCTCGACGACCTCGTCGCGAAGACCAGGGCCGCGGGCCTGGACGTCGAGCTGCGCGTGAACGGCGAGGTCCAGGGCGAGATGGAGCTCACGGTCTACCGGATCGTGCAGGAGGCGCTCACCAACGTGCTCAGGCACGCCATGGCCGGGCGGGCGACGGTGCTGATCGAGCGGCGCGACGAGGAACTGGTCGTGGAGGTCGCCGACGACGGCGGGAACGCGCGTGAGCGGCCCCACGGCCACGGGCTGACGGGGCTGCGCGAGCGCGTGCGCGCCTTCGGCGGCGAGTTCGAGGCGGGCGTCCGCCCCGTGCGCGGATTCCAGGTGAGGGCGAGGTTACCGCTGTGATCAAGGTGCTGGTGGCCGACGACCAGCCGCTCATCAGGACGAGCTTCCGCCGGCTGATCGACGGCGTGCCGGGGTTCACGGTGTACGCGGAGGCCGCGACGGGCACGCAGGCCGTGGCCGTCGCCGCGAGCGAGCCGCCCGACCTGGTGCTGATGGACGTACGGATGCCCGAGATGGACGGCATCGAGGCGACCCGCCGCATCTGCGCCGCGCACCCGCGGGCCCGCGTGCTCATCGTGACCACCTTCGACCTCGACGAGTACGTCTACGGAGCACTCCAGGCCGGCGCCGCGGGCTTCCTGCTCAAGGACACCCCGCCGGCGGAGCTGACCAGGAGCGTGCAGATCATCGCGTCCGGCGACGCCCTGCTCGCGCCCAGCGCCACCCGGCGGCTGATCGAGCGGCACGTACGCCCGCCGGCCCGCCGGCTCGACATCACCGAGCGCGAGCGTGAGGTGCTCGTCCTGGTGGCGCGCGGCCTGTCGAACGCGGAGATCGCCCGCACCCTCCACCTCTCGATGAGCACGGTCAAGACGCACGTCAGCAGCCTGCTGCTGAAGCTCGGCGCGCGCACGCGGGTGCATCTGGTCATCGCGGCCTACGAGGCCGGCGTGGTCCCGGATATTCGCAGGTCGGGCGGGTAGGGGCGCAGGTGGAGGATGCATGCTGGGGTTGCCTGAGGGCGTTCGCGGATGCCTGTTCGACATGGACGGTGTGCTGACGCGCACCGCCACCGTCCATGCCGACGCCTGGAAGTCGATGTTCGACGAGTTCCTGCACAAGTGGGCCGGCCGGACGGGGGCGCCGTTCGTGCCGTTCGACGCCGCCGCCGACTACGACCGCTACGTGGACGGCAAGAAGCGCGCGGACGGCGCGCGCAGCTTCCTGCGATCGCGCGGCATCGAGCTGCCGGAGGGGACGCCCGACGACCCGCCTGACGCGATGACCGTGCAGGGGCTGAGCAACCGCAAGAACCAGCTCGTCCAGGCCGTCATCGAGCGGGACGGCGTACAGGTGTTCCCCGGCTCGGTCCGCTACGTGGACGAGGTGCGGCGGGCGGGGCTGCGTACGGCGGTGGTGTCGTCCAGCGCGAACACCGCGCAGGTGCTGGAGGCGGCGGGCATCGCCGGGCGGTTCGAGGCCAGGGTCGACGGCGTGGTGGCGCGGGAGCGGCGGCTGGCGGGCAAGCCGGCCCCCGACATGTACCTGGCGGCGGCCGAGGCGCTGAAGCTGGAGCCGGGGCAGGCGGCGGTGTTCGAGGACGCGCTGGCGGGGGTGGCGGCGGGCCGGGCCGGCAGGTTCGGCTTCGTCGTGGGCGTCGATCGCGTGGGACAGGCGGACGAGCTGCGCGACAACGGCGCGGACATCGTGGTCACCGACCTGGCCGAGCTGCTGGAGGACGCGTGATGATCCGGCATCCGGCGTTCACGATCGAGCCGTGGGCCCTGCGCGAGCACCGCCTCGACCTCGGCGTGCTGGCGCAGACCGAGTCGCTGTTCGCGCTGTCCAACGGGCACATCGGGCTGCGCGGCAACCTGGACGAGGGCGAGCCGCACGCCGAGCCGGGCACGTACCTCAACGGCTGCTACGAGCTGCGCCCGCTGCCGTACGCGGAGGCGGGTTACGGCTACCCGGAGTCGGGCCAGACGGTGGTCAACGTCACCAACGGCAAGGTGATCAGGCTGCTGGTCGGGGACGAGCCGTTCGACCTGCGCTACGGCACCCTGCACCAGCACGAGCGGGTGCTGGACCTGCGGGCCGGCACGCTCACCCGCACCGCGCACTGGAGCTCCCCGACCGGCGCCCCGGTACGCATCACCTCGACCCGGCTGGTGTCGTTCACCCATCGCGCGATCGCCGCGATCAACTATGAGGTCCAGGCCGTGGACCGCCCGATCCGCGTCGTCGTCCAGTCGGAGCTGATCGCCAACGAGACCCGCACGGCCGCCTCCGGCGACCCGCGGGCCGCCGCGCCGCTGCGCTCCCCCCTCATCGAGGAGGAGAACGTCACCGGCGACGACGGCCTGGGCATCATGGTGCACCGCACCAGGGAGAGCGGGCTGCGGCTGGCGGCCGGCATGTGGCACGAGATCGAGGGCCCCGACGAGACGCTGACCGAGGGGCGCGGCGGCGACGACGTCAGCCGCCTGACCGTCGCCACCCACCTGTCGCCCGGCCAGACGCTGCGGGTGGTCAAGCTCTTCTCCTACGGCTGGTCGCGCCGGCGCTCGCGGGCCGCGCTGCACGACCAGGTGGCGGCGGCGCTGGCGGCGGCCCGCCTGACCGGCTGGGACGGCCTCCGCGCCGGCCAGCGGCGCTTCCTCGACGCCTTCTGGGACGGCGCCGACGTCGAGGTGGAGGGCGACGACGAGGTGCAGCAGGCCGTCCGTTTCGGGATGTTCCACCTGCTGCAGTCGGCCGCGCGACTGGAGTCGCGGCCGATCCCGGCCAAGGGCCTGACCGGCACCGGGTACGACGGGCACACGTTCTGGGACACCGAGATCTTCGTGCTGCCGGTGCTCACCTACACCTATCCCCCGGCCGTCGCGGACGCCCTGTCGTGGCGGCGCTCCACGCTGCCCCTGGCCAGGGAGCGGGCCACGCAGCTCGGGCTGGGCGGCGCCGCCTTCCCCTGGCGGACGATCCACGGCGAGGAGTGCTCCGGCTACTGGCCGGCGGGCACCGCGGCCTTCCACGTCAACGCCGACATCGCGCACGCCGTCACCCAGTACGTGGACGCCCTCGACGACGCCGTCTTCGACCGCGAGACCGGCCTGCCGCTGCTGGTCGAGACGGCCCGGCTGTGGTGCTCGCTGGGCCACCACGACGCGTCGGGGCGCTATCGCATCGACGGCGTGACCGGGCCCGACGAGTACACCGCGGTCGTGGACAACAACGTGTACACGAACCTGCTGGCCCAGCAGAACCTGCGTGCGGCGGCCGACGCGGCGGAACGCCATCCCGGCCCTGCGGGGCGGCTCGGCGTCACCGAGGAGGAGATCCGCACCTGGCGCGCGGGGGCGGAGGCGATGACCGTCCCCTTCGACGAGCGGCTCGGCGTGCATCAGCAGAGCGAGGGCTTCACCCAGCACGCGCTCTGGGACTTCGACGCCACCGGCGACCGTTACCCGCTGCTGCTGCACTTCCCGTACTTCGACCTCTACCGGCGGCAGGTGGTCAAGCAGGCGGACGTCGTGCTCGCCATGCACCTGCGCCCCGACGCCTTCACGGCCGAGCAGAAGGCCGCGAACTTCGCCTACTACGAGGCGCTGACCGTGCGCGACTCGTCCCTGTCGGCCTGTACGCAGGCGGTCATGGCCGCCGAGGTCGGGTACCTCGACCTGGCCTACCGCTACCTCGGCGAGGCGGCGCTGATGGACCTCGCCGACCTGGAGAAGAACACGATGGACGGCGTGCACATGGCCTCGCTGGCGGGGGCGTGGATCGCGCTGGTGTCGGGGTTCGGCGGGATGCGCGCGGGCGGTGGGCGGCTGCGCTTCGCGCCGTGCCTGCCCGCGGGCATCACCCGGCTGGGCTTCCGGCTGCGGTACCGGGGCAGCCTGGTGTGCGTCAGCGCCACGCGGGAGGCGACGACGTACCGGCTGCTGGACGGCCCGCCGATCACGGTGCTGCACTGCGGCGAGCGGGTCGAGCTGGGCGAGGAGCAGGTCACCCGGCCCAACCCGCCGCGCGAGGAGCCGGATCGGCAGGTACGCCAGCCGCCCGGCCGCGAACCCCGCCCCCGCTGACGGTCACGCCACGCGGCTCGCCCGGCAGGCGTGGTCACGGACGAGGTCGTGGAACAGGTACCGCCCTGGCGCGGCCTCGCGGAGCAGGTGCGCGTCCAGCAGCCGCTCCAGCAGCCGTTCGGCGTGCGGCGCGCTCGTCCCCAGCAGGGTGGCGGCGGTGCGCGGGTCCACGTTCGCGCCGGCGCCGGTGCGCGCCCCCAGCAGCCGGTACGCGCGCCGCAGGTCGGCCGGCAGCCGGTCGTAGGACCGGTCGAGGGCGGCGGCGACGTCGTGCCGTCCCGCCTTCAGTGCGGCCAGCCGGTCACCGGCGAGCCGGTCGAGCAGGTCCCGCACCCGCCACGTCGGGCGCGCCCGCAGCCGCTCGGCGGCGATGCGGACGGCCAGCGGCAGCGCCCCGCACCGGGCCACCACCTCATGCAGCTCGCCGCGCGGTGCCCCCGCCACCCGCTCCCGCCCGGCGACCTCGGCGAACAGGGCGACCGCCGCCGCAGGGGGCAGGACGTCCAGCGACAGCGCGCGGACGTCCCCCAGCCCGCCCAGCCGCCGCCGGCTGGTGACGATGACCCGGCAGCCGGGGCCCGCGGGCAGCAGCGGCTGGATCTGGTCCTCGTCGGCGGCGTCGTCCAGCACGACCAGCACCCGGCGCCGCGCCAGCACGCTGCGGTAGAGCGCCGCGCGATCGTCGAGCTGGTCGGGGACGTCCGCACGGGGCACGCCGAGTGCGCGCGCCATCCTGGCCAGGGCCTCGGCGGGCTCGACCGGGGCGGTGCCGGGCGTGTGGCCGCGCAGGTCCACGTAGAGCTGCCCGTCGGGGAAGCCGGGCGCGAGCCGGTGGGCGACGTGCACCGCGAGCGCCGTCTTGCCCGTTCCCGCCATACCGTCGATGGCGACGACCGGCGCCGGTTCCGCGCGGTGCGCGTTCTCGACGATCGTCAGCTCGTGCTCGCGGCCGGCCAGCGCCGCGAGGCCGGCGGGCAGCTGGCGGGGGACGATCGGGCTGACGGCCGGCTCGTCGGCCGGAGCGGCGGGCGCGCCACGGGCGGCGGCGGCCAGCTGCTCGCGCTCCTCGCCGCACAGCCCGAGCGCCTGCGCGATCAGCAGCACGGACCTGCTGCGCGGCTGGAGCCCCCCGCTCTCCAGCCGCCGCACGGTCCTGACGTTGAGTCCCGCCTTCTCGGCGAGTTGTTCCTGGGTCAGCAGCGCGCGCTTGCGCCATCCCCGTAGCAGCGCGCCCGCCGCGTGCCCGTCGCCGGTCTCCCCTGCGGCGCCGGGCAGAGTGCATCGTGCCGAGTACAAGACGTCTCCCGCGATCCCCCATGGAGGGCTCCGGCGCCGGGCCGGGCCCCTCGATCAAGTGGCAGCACGTCCATCAGAACCGCGTTCGAGCCGTTCAGACCACGGATGGGACGACATTGGACGAAATCGGACGCAACCCGTTTGATGCCGGTGGCCCCCTTTGTCAGAATGACCGCCATGGGCGAGTGGGGCGGTCATCCCAACGACATCTGCCCCTACCAGGGTCTCGCTCCGTTCGAAGCGGGAATGTCCGAGCTGTTCTTCGGCCGTACGCGGGCGACCCGCGATCTTCTCGACCGGCTCGGCCGGCGGCTGACAGGACGCGGCTCCGTCCTGCTCGTCTCGGGCGCCTCGGGCGTCGGCAAGTCGTCCCTGTTACGCGCGGGCCTGCTCCCCGCGGTGGACAAGGGCGAGCTCCCGGCCGCCGGGCCGCGAAAGTGGCGGTGCCTGCTCACCACGCCGACCGCGACGCCGTTCCGCACGCTGGCCGAGGTCTGGGCCAAGGAGTTCGGCGGCGACGCCGAGACGGTGGCCGCGCGGCTGCGCGCCGAGCCGTGGCGGCTGCTCGACGAGGTGGACGGGCGGCCGCTCCTGGTGGCCGACCAGTTCGAGGAGCTGTTCACGCTGGTGGGCGACGAGCACGAGCGCCAGGCGTACGTGGCCACGCTGCACGCCCTCACCGGCGGCCCGCACGGCGCGGGCGTGATCGTCGGGGTCCGCGCGGACCACTGGGACCGCTGCGCCGCCTACCCGCGCTTCGCCGAGGCCATCCAGGACGGGCAGGTCATCGTCGAGCCGATGACGGAGGCCGACCTGCGCCTCGCCATCACCGGCCCGGCCGCCGCGGCGGGGCTGCGGATCGAGCCTGGTCTAGTGGAGACCATGCTCGCCGAGCTGCGGACGGGCTCGGGCGACCGTCCGCCGGCCGGCGCGCTGCCCCTGCTCTCGCAGGCGCTGCGCAACACCTGGGAACGCCGTACGGACGGAACGCTGACCCTGCGCGGCTACGAGGAGACGGGCCGGGTCCGCGACTCGGTGCGCCGCACGGCCGACGAGGTGCTCGGGCGGCTGTCACCGGAGGACCGCAAGGCCGCGCTGCGGATCTTCCGCCGGCTGACCCTCATCACGGCCGGCGGCCGGGTGGCGCGGCGCGGGGCGCGGCTGGCCGAGATCCACGCCGCCGCCTCGGCGCACACCCCGCAGCGGCGCGAGCAGGTGGGGGCGCTGCTGTCGGCGTTCGCCGACCGGCGGCTGCTCACCCTGCACGAGGACGGCGCCGAGATCTCCCACGACGCGTTGCTGACGGCCTGGCCCACGCTGCGGCAGTGGCTGGAGCCCGACCTGGCCGCGCAGGGGGTCTACGACCGGCTGGTGGAGGCCGCCGCCCAGTGGGCCGACCACCATCGTGACCCCGCGTTCCTCTATCGGGGGGCGCGGCTGCTCGCCGTGCAGGACAGCAGGCCCCGCTGGGAGCGCGACCCCGACAGCTTCCCGCCTCCCGGGCCCGTCGTGGACGGCTTCGTCGCGGCATCCGAGAAGGAGGAGCGGCGCACGAGCCGCCGCCGCAGGCTCGCCGTAGCGAGCCTCGCGACGCTGTCGGTGCTCGCCCTCATCGCCGCCGCCCTCGCCGCCGGCGCCGCGGACGAGGCGGGACGCCAGCGCAGAGTGGCGCTCTCCCGCCAGCTCGCCGCGCAGAGCGAGGTCACCGGCGACGTCGCCCTGGCCTCGATGCTGGCCGTCGCGGCCTGGAAGATCGCTCCGACCGACGAGGCGCGCAACCGCCTGCTGACCGCCGCGACCGGCACCGGCAGGGGCCAGCTCACCGGGCACGCGCGCGGCATCAGGTCACTCGCGCTCAGCGCCGACGGCAGGATCGCGGTGACCGGCGGCGACGACGGCACCGCCCGCATCTGGGACGTCGCCACCCGCAAACAGCTCGGCGCCCCGATCACCCGCGCCGAGTTCGAGTGCTCCGGCGTCCAGGTGGCGCTCAGCCCCGACGGCAGGACCCTCGCCACCGGGTGCATCAGCACCGTCCGCTTCTACGACGTGGCCACCCGCCGCGTGCTGGGCCCCGATCTGAAGCATGAGGCGGTCGTGTCGGCGCTGGCCTACAGTCCCGACGGCGGGACGTTCGTGACGGGCGACTTCCGCGGCGTCGTCCGGCGGTGGGACCCCGTCACCCACCGCCCGAGCGGCCCCGCCATGGGACGCCCCGACCACGGGCCCGAGCTGGCGAGCATCGTGCAGCGGGTGGTGTTCACCCGGGACGGCAGCGCCATGGCCGTCGCCCGGGGCCTGACCGTACGGCTCTGGGACCCCGTCACCGCCCGCCCGCTCGGCGCCCCGTTCGCCGAGCAGGACGAGGGTCCCCTCTACGACATCGCGCTCAGCCCCGACGCCAGGACGCTCGCGACCGCCGGCGGCGACGGCGCGTTCCTGTGGGACACGGCGTCGGGCCGGCGCACGGGCGCGCTCAAGGACCGCGAAGGCGGCTTCTCCTCGGTGGCCTTCAGCCCCGACGGCACCAGGATCGCCACCGGCGGGACCTCCGGCCGTACCGTGCTGTGGGACACGGCCAGCCGGCAGCAGGTCACCGCGCTGCAGGCCAACTACGCGGGCGTGGGGCGGGTGGCGTTCAGCGCCGACGGCAGGCTGCTGGCCGCCGCGAGCGCCGACGGCGTCGTCCGCCTCGCGGAGCCGCAGGTCCACCTGCAGGTCGGCACGCCGGTGCGGGCGCAGCACGCGGTCGCGCTGAGCCGCGACGGACGGACGCTGGCGACCGCGGGCCCCGGCGCCCGCGACCCCGACGTGCTGTTGCGGGACGTCGCCACCCAGCGTCCCATCGGCCCGCCGCTGCGCGCGCCCGGCGCCCGCGGCCCGGTGATCAGCATGATGTTCACGCCCGACGGGCGCACGCTGCTGACGTCCGCCATGGACGGCCTGCGGATCTGGGACCTCGCGAGCCGCCGGGTGCTCGCCCATGACCCCGTGTTCAAGGGCGTGGCCGCGTTCAGCCCCGACGGCAGGTTCGTGGCCGTGCAGCACGAGCAGGAGATCGCGTTCTGGGATGTCGCGACCCGCCGCGAGTTCGGGCCCCGCATCCGCGTGGACGACCACACCGACGTCATCACCGGCATGGCCATCAGCCCCGACGGCAGGACGCTGGCCAGCGCGGGCTTCGACGCCCGGGTACGGCTCTTCGACGTCGCCACCCGCCGCCAGATCGAGGGCACGCCGCCCGCGGTCGCCGGCGGGCTGGTCAACGACCTGGACTTCAGCCCCGACGGCACGGTCCTGGCGTACACGGCGGACGACAACGCCGTGCGGCTGTGGGACGTGCCGCGCCGCCGCACCAAGGGCGTCGCCCTGGTGCCGAAGGACGCCGCGCCCACCACGGTCGCGTTCAGCCCCGACGGCCAGGTGCTGGCCACCGGGCTGCAGAGCGGCGACGTGCTGCTGTGGGACCTGCGCGTGTACCGGCCGCTCGGCCAGCCGATGACCGGCCACACGCGCGGCGTGGCCGCGCTCGCCTACTCCCCCGACGGCACGAAGGTGGCCTCGGTCTCCGGCGACGGGACCGCGCGGCTGTGGGACGCCCGCACGCCCGCCGACCTCGTGGCCGCGGCCTGCGCCAACGCCGGCCGCTGGCTCACCCGTGGCGAGTGGGCGACGCTCGTGCCCGAGGAGGAGTTCCGCCCGACGTGTACGTGACGCTCGATCGCACCCATCACATCAGGGGAAGGGCCGGCATGTTCCTGCGAGGGCTGAGACGGCGGACGGGCAGGCCGGTGCCCGAGCTGGTGGGCCTGTTCCGGTCGATCATCGACGGGGGCCGCGACTTCCATCCGATCGCCTCCGACTTCCTCGAACACTTCATGGACGGCGTCGGCGAGTCGCGGACGATGTCGCTGCGCTGGCTGCGCTCGTTCAAGGTGATCAAGAAGGCCGAGCGCAAGAACCAGCGCCGCTTCGAACGCCAGCTCCTGCGCCGGGCCGGCACGCTGGAGGAGCACGGGTCGGCCTGGCTGCACGACTACTGGGACGCCCGTATCAACGCCTTCATCGGCACCGAGCTGTTCTACGTCAGCCGCATGAGCCTGCTGCGCTCGCAGGGCTCGTTCGTGCTGACCAGGGAGGGGCGGGAGGTGCGGGTGTCCGGCACCGTACGGCACCGCTGGTTCGACCCCTACGACTGGGACCGCGGGCGCTGGGTCTACATCCCCCGGCACGGGTTCGTGCCCATCGCGGTGGGGCGTGACCTGGTGGAGGCCGACGAGGCGCGCAACTTCCTCATGGAGGCGCGGCACGTCCAGACTGTGGAGGGGGTGTGCGTCCCCGGCCGGTGGCGGGGGCGGGCGACGTTCACGTGGGCGCTGGTCAGGACGGGAGAGCAGTGAGCGAGGATCGTCCCCTTCCGCCCGATCCGGCGCAGGCGGGTGACGCGGCGGAGTTCGTCGCGGCGCTGGTACGGCTCAGGCAGTGGGCGGGCGAGCCGTCGCTGAGCCGGCTGCGGGCGCTGGGCGGGCAGGTCGCGGCGGCGGACGGCGCCCTGGTGGACGCGCTGCCGAAGAGCACGACCTCGCACGTGCTGCGGCAGACCGATCGGCTGCCGCGCTGGGAGTTCGTACGGGCGTTCGTCACGGCCTGCCTGCGGTCCTGCGAGCATCCCGAGGAGCTGATCGGCGGGGAGCTGGAACGCTGGCGCGCGGCCAGGGCCGCCCTCGCCGGCCCCGCCATTCCCCCACCGGCCACTCCCCCACCGGCCTCTTGCTCAGATGCTCCTTCCCCAGAAGCCCTTACGCCGGAGGCCCCTTCGCCGGTGGCCCCCTACGCGGGCTCCGACCGCGACCCGGCGGTCGACCTGCTCGTACGCCGGGTGCTGCGCGAGGAGGACAGGGCACGCAAGGGGCTGCTGGGCGGTTACGACATCGCACCCGTCTCCTTCGGCCCGAGCCTGGACGACCTGCACACCATCGGCCGGTTCTTCACCGCCCTGCACCCCCAGCGGCTGCTGGTCGTCGGCGAGTCGGGCGCCGGGAAGACGGTCCTGGCGATCGAGCTGGTACTGCAGCTCCTGGAGTCGCCGCTGGCCACCGGCCGCCCCCCGCGTACGGTTCCGGTCCGCCTGAACGCCGCCCGCTGGACCCCGGGCAGGCCCTTCGAGAGCTGGCTGGCCGAGCAGCTCGTGCAGGACTTCGGGCTCGCGGCCGGCGACGCGCACCGGCTCGTACGCGACCGCCGGGTCCTGCCCGTGGTGGACGGGCTGGACGAGCTGGACCCCGGCCCGCCCGCCGGCCCGCCCCGCCGCGCGATGGGCCTGCTGGCCGAGCTCAACCGCTACAGCGACCTGTCCGGGCGCCGGGCGGGGGCGGTCGTCGTCACCTGCCGTGCCGACCGGCACGCCGAGCTGCGCGCGGCCGGCGTGTGGCTGGACAACGCGACCGTGATCCGGCTGCACGACCTGAGCGTGGAGCAGATCGCCGTCTACCTGAAGGCGCGCTGGCCCGACGGCCACCCGTGTGCCGACCATCGCGACGGCATCCAGGCGGCGCTGTCGGGGCCTGACGGCCGGGCCGTGCACCTCGCGCTCGCGACGCCGTGGCGGCTGCTGCTGACCGCGACGGCCGTGGAGTCCGGCGCGGACCCGTACGAGCTGCTGCGGGTCGACCCGCACGCCGACTCGCGCGCCGGGGCCGAGGTGATCGCCCGGCGGCTGCTGGAGGCGTATGTGCCGGCCGCGACCCGGCTGACGCCCAGGGCCGCGTACGGGACCGCGTACCAGCCGGAGCAGGTGCGGGCGTGGCTGGAGCACATGGCGGCGCACCTGCGCCGGCAGGCCGGGCACAGCGCGGGCGCCGACCGGCCGCCGCCGGGGCTGACGGCGATCGACCTCGTCCCCCACCTGCTGTGGCCGATCGGCGGCCGGTTCCTGGTGCGGGCGCTGCACGGCGTGTGCGCGGTGACGCTCGCGGTCGTCGCCATGGTCGCGTTCTGGACCGGCTCGGCGGCCGGAGACGTTGGCGGTGACGTTGGCGGGGGCGTGGGCGGGGGCCCCGAGCAGGCGCTCACCTTGGCGCTCATGACGTCCTGGGTGGCGATCGTGACCGGCCTGTCGCTGTCGGCGTGGCCGGCCGCCGCGGGCGGGCGGGCCAACGTACCGCGACGGCGGCGGCTGATCGGTGCGCTGCTCGGTGCGCTGGCCGGGCTGCCCGTCGGCGTGCTGGGCGGGCTGGCCGGGCTGCTGCTCACCGGCGGGACGGTGTTCGGGCCGCTGTTCGCCGTCGTCGCGGGCGGCACCGGCGGACTGGCGCTCGGGACGGTCATCGGGCTGACCGCCGCGGGCTGGGTCGGCGCCGGGCGCATGACGGTCGCCGAGGCGATCCGCGCCGAGCCGATCACGCTGATGGGTTTCGGGCTGTGCGGGGCGCTCACCGGGCTGGCGCCGCTGCGGCTGGCGCGCGCCGGGCCGGTGGAATTGGTCGCGGGGCTGGGCGGGGCGTTCGTGCTGGCGTTCGCGCTCGGGGTCGTCTTCAAGATCACTACTGGTGGGTGGAGCATGGACGCCGAGCTGGCCCACCCGCGCGAGGCCCTGCACCGCAACCCGACCATCGGGCTGGCCTTCGGGCTGACCGGCGGGATCGCGGCGTTCCTGGTGTTCGTGATGAGCCAGGATCTGGTCGTGTCGCTGCTGTGCGCGGTCGTCGGGGGTGCCTCCTTCGGATTGAGCTTCGGCGCCGTGGCGTGGACCCGTACGATGATCGGCCTCATCGTCGCGGCCACGCGGGGGCTGCTGCCGCTGCGGTTGTGGAGCTTCCTCGACTGGGCGTGCGAGGCGCGGCTGCTGCGGGTCAGCGGCGCGACGTACCAGTTCAGGCACCGCGAGCTGCAGGACTTCCTGACGCCCGCCGACTGAGGAACGATCGTCCAATCCTTCCCGGGCGCCGGGCGGTGACGCTGGACCCCCACATCTGTCGTTCCGAAGGGGTGGTTCCTCATGCGCGTGCTCATCTCCGGCGCGGGGGCGGCCGGGCCGGTGCTGGCGTACTGGCTGGTCAGGCCTGGTTTCTCAATGACCGCGAACGCCAGCAGCTCCACCACCAGCGCGTCGGCGTCGGCGGGCGTGATGCCGCTGCGCGTGAACCGCGGATCATCGAGCCGAGGTGCCGCGCAGCGTGGGCTGCATCGCCTTATGGATGTGGGTGTGGCCGTCGGCCTGCACGGCATGCAGCCTGACCCGTAGCAACGTCCCCTTGACGACCTTCCGCTCGGCGAACGCCACGTCCAACTCGCCCGGCTCGAACCCGGCCACCCGGTTCCGCAACGCGAGGTACGCGAAGCCGCATGCCGCGCCTGCAGCTCGACCACCAGCCGCACCGCCTCGACGACATCGACGGCCTCCCGACCCAACAGGAGCTGGCGAGCGAGGGTGGAGCTGTTGAGCTCGCGAAGGGAAAGCATGCCTGTCCTTCTTCCTGCGCTTGTCGCCGTCACGAACCGGTGGTCTTGTCAGTGCTATGGACCGCGACCGACGGCAGTGGAGGACCGGGCTGCTGCTCGCCACCGCCATCCTGACACCTGTCTCGGCGATGGCCGTCAACCTGGCCACGAACACCGTGGAGGTCACAGCCGTCTGGTGGGTGGTGACGGCATGGACGGCAGCCGTGGCACTGACCGCCGTCGCGATCGTCGTCCAGTACCGCGCGGCCACCACCGCCGAACAGCAGGCCCTGACAGTGGACGAGGCCACCGCGTACCTGCGACGCACGGTGACCGAGCAGTGGAACCGCGAGGCTCAGGCACAGCGCATGACCGACGCGGGCCGCCGGCTGGATGTCAGGTGGCGGCTGGCCGGCACAGACCTGTTCAACACGTTCGACGAAGCGCTTGAGTGGTGGAGGAAGGTGCGCGGCGGCAAGGCGCCGGACAGGCCGTGGCAAGAGCAGCGTGGCATGGTGGACGAGCTGAGCCAGATCTGGCTCGAACGGACGCCGGCCGGCCGGCTCGTGGTACTGGGCAGGCCCGGCGCGGGCAAGTCCGAGATGCTGATCTCGCTCATGGTCCGCCTGCTCCGCCCCGAATCGTCGCTGAAGAAGGTGCCGGTACTCGTCCCGATCACGTCCTGGGATCCCCGCGAGATCAGGCTGGAGCGGTGGCTGGAGGAGTGGCTGATCGCGAGCTATCCGCTGCTGGGCGCCCGCCTCGCCGGAGCGGGCGACAGAAGTCTCGCAGCGGCGCTGCTCCAGGAGGATCGCGTCGCGCTCATCCTGGACGGGTTCGACGAATTACCGGAGCGTACCCGCGCTCACGCCCTGGACCGGCTCAGCACCGAGTCCTATGTCCTGCGCAACCTCCTGCTGGCAAGCCGGACGGATGACTTCGAAAAAGTGGTCAGCCCGGAGGGCACGGCGGTGCACCGCTTGGGCGGTGCCGAGGGCGTCGTCTTGGAGGACCAGGAGCTCGAAGCCGTCATCCGCTATCTCGAGAAGGGATCGCGACCCGGCCGATGGGCCGCGCTGCTCCGTTCCCCCGAACTCGCGAAGCACTTCCGGACGCCACTGATGGCCATGCTCGCCGACAGCCTGTACAACCGGCGGGGCGAAGGAGCCCCGGAGCCCGAGGAACTGCTCAGAGTGCCCGACGTGGAGGGCCATCTCCTGGATGGTTTCATCCCGGTGCGTTTCCCGGACCGGCCGGAACAGGCTCGCCGCTGGCTGACCCAGCTCGCCGATCCCCTCGGCCGTGGCACCATCAGGACCGACATCACCTGGTGGAACCTCGGCGCGCTGCGCCTGCGGCCGTCCCGGCGTCGGGCCGTGCTCAACGTGCTCGCTCCCCTCCTGATCTTCATCTGGACGGCCTTCTCGACGGGTGCGCTGAACCGGTGGGTGTTCGACAGCGTCGTCATCGGCCTGACCCACGGCTTGCGCATCGGGGCGGCGGCGGTCCTGTGTTATGTCTTCGTCCTGGTCATGACGGGCAGCGGGCGGGCATCGGTCATGGCGGCGCTTGGCGTCTACATCGCCGGCTCGATCACCGGCGTGTACGAGCTCGGGATCACGGCGGGCCTGGCCAGCGGGTTCAGCTGGCGGCCGGTGACGCTGAGACGGGTCGGGGCCGCGTACGCGCTGATGTTCGGCGCGGCGGCTGCCGGCGTAAGTGCGACGATCAGGTTGCTTTACCTGTCAGGAGCGCTTCCCCTGGACCGGCAGCTGACGGAGGGCTTCGTGGCCGGCTTCGCCGACGGGTTCGTCAGCGGCTGGGATCAGGAGGTCAACGGGTGGATCGCCATGGGAGCCCTGGCGACGCTGCTGGCGTACGCCTCCCTGCGCATCACGCCACAACACCCCGGCGCGCGCACGCTCGCCCTGCCGGGCTGGGTTTCCGACCTGCGGCCAGTCGGTGCCGGGTTGCTGGTGGGCGGAGCTGTGGCGCTGGTCAACACGTGGGCGAACGGCTTCCGTCCGGAGGTGTCTCATGGCGCCCTGCTGGCCCCGGCCGACGGGCTGGCCGTGGGGCTCGCGGTGTGGGCGGTCGCCGTGATCGTGACGTCTCCCCATGTCACTCGCGGGAGGGGCGGCCGACCGGTGCTTTGTGGCGTGGCGGTGACGGTGGTCGCGGGCGCGTTCGGGGTGGTCGCCGCCACTGCCAAGGGCGACGTGCAGGACGGCTGGGCCAGAGGTCTGGCCGATGCGCTCGCGGCGGGCGTCATCGTGTGGCTCGTCCTCAGCCGCACCTCAGGTGATCAGCCGGATCGGCCGCGGCCGTCCCTGCTCGGTGCCGTGCGTCTGGCGGTGCCTGCAGTCCTGGCGACGGCTGCGGTCAGCGCCTTGTTCGCGGTGTCCGCGGGCTGGGCCAACGCAGTGGTGTTCGGGCTCGGCCTCGGCGCGCTCACGTTGTTCGCGGCGTTCCGGTCACCTGCTCGCTCCCGCGCGGCCATCACGGGCGGCGCGCTGCCGGCCGCGGAGGCCGGGATGCTCGCGTTGATCGTGATGGGGCTCATAGCGGGCATGGCCTACGGATTCATCTGCGGCACTTGCGCGGCGCTCACCTGCAAGGTGTCCACGGAGATCGCCCGCCGGTCCTGGCCGTCCACCGGTCTGCGCCTCTCCTGGTACGGGCTGCTCGGCGGCGCGGCGCTCGGCGGGACGGCGGCGGCCGCGGCCGCTTTCACCGGTATCGACCCGGTCTGGCTGCCTGTGATCTGGCTTTCGGCCACGCTCGTCACCGGCCTCGCCTTCGGTGCGCAGGGACCGTCCGCCACCGACCAGGACGTCATGTCCCCATCGCGGCTTCTCCACCTCGACCGCGCCACCTTTCTCTGGTGCACGCTGGGTCTGGCGCTCGCGATCGGCCTGGCCGTGGGCGTACGGGCGACCGCGGGCACCGGCCGTCCCGTCGTCGGGGTGATGGCCGGCGTGGTCACCTTCTTCACGTACGGGCTGACCGCGGGTCTCACCGTCGCGGCGGCGCAGAGCAGGTACGGCATCGCGAAGCTGGAACGCACCTTGCTCGCGGCGCGGGGCCTGCTCCCGTGGAGGTTCATGCGGTTCCTCGACGCGGCGTACGAACAGGGCGTGCTGAGCCGCAATGGACCCGCTTACCGTTTCCGCCACCCGCTGCTCGCCCGTCGCCTGGCGGCCGGAAAACGCCAGCCGGCCTCCGGGCGTACCTTCCCATCCGGCCGCTAGCGCTCCGAGACACTTCGCGGTCAAGGTTTGTCGCCGTTTCCATGGCGGCGCAACCACCAAGCCTGGCCTTTCGGCGCCCCGCCACCTCACGAGACCGAGCGATTCTCCAGCTCGTCCAGGAATCGCTCCACCACGCCGGTACGCCGCACCGCCTCCCCTAACGACTCCCCGATGATGCGGCCTGCCAGGTCGGTCGAGAGGCGGCCGAGGTCCGTGCGGAGGTCGGTGAATGCCGCCTGTCTGTCGGCCGCTATCTGGGCGTGTGCCGCTTCTATGAGGTGGCGGGCCTCGGCCTGGGCCTGCGCGCGGAGCTCGGCCCTGATCTGCGCGCCCTGCTCGCGGGCCTCCTCCCGCAGCCGCGCCGCTTCGCGCCGGGCCTCCTCCATCTGCTCGTGGTGTTGCCGCTGCAGATTCCGGACCTCGGCCTGGATCTCCTCCGCCCTCCTGATTCCACCGTCGATCGCGTCCGCCCGCTCGGCCAGCGTCTTCTGCAAGCGCGGAACCAGCAGTTTTCCGACGACGAACAGAATGACGAGGAACGTGACGAGGGCCACAACGGGCTCGTGTAAGTTGTCCGGCCAGAGAGGGTTCACGAAGGGACCTTTCGTCGGCGTGGCTGTCAGAGCTCACGCAGCGAATTGCCGACGCACACCTGAGAACCGAAATTACCATTCAGAAGGTGGCGTGGGAGCGCTCGACAGTCGCCGGGTTCGGGCGCAGGAGCAGCATCGCGAGGACGGCGCCGGCGATGCAGACGAGCCCTGCCGTGAGCATCGCCGCGTGCAGGCCGCCCAGCGTGGGTATCGCCGACAGCGCCTCGCTGGACGCGGTCGCGATCGCCGCCAGGCCGGCCGTGCCGATGGCGCCCAGGAACTGCGGGAGTTGTGACAGGCCGGCCGCGACGCCCTGCTCGCCGTCCGGCAGGCCCGACGTCATGGTCGAGATGAACGCGACCACGGCCAGCACGTGCCCGAAGCCCATGGCGCCGGACGTCACCAGAAGCAGGCCCAGGCCGCCGCTCGCCGGGAGCAGGACCATCGCGGCGGTGCCGAGCCCCTGGACGGCCAGGCCGGCCGCCAGGATCCGGACCTTGCCGTACGCGCCGATCAGCCGGGCCGCGAGCAGGCCGGCGACGAGCGCGGTGAGGCCCTCGGCGAGGAAGCCCGTACCGGTGGCGAGGGGCGAGTAGCCCAGCACGTCCTGCATGTACAAGCTGAGCAGGACCGTCGTGCCGCCGCACATGCCGAGCGTGATGAGCCCGGCCAGCATGCTCCATTTCACGGTCGGCCGGTTCAGCAGCGGCAGCGGGATCAGGGGTGCGGGGTGCCGCCGCTCCACGACGAGGAACGCGCTGAGGCACACCACCGCCAGGCCGACGGCCCAGCCGGCGGGCGTGGTGACGCCGTACACCAGGGCGAACAGGCCGATGCTCGCCAGCACCGCGCCCGGCACGTCGAGGTGGGCGGGGACGCGCGGGTCGGGCGTGCCGGACAGCAGGGTGAGCGCGCCTGCCAGCACCAGTGTGCCGATGACGACCAGGATCACCATGGTCCAGCGCCAGCTCAGGCCGCTGGTGATCACGCCGCCGCCGAGCGTGCCGAGCACGAAGCCCAGCGACAGCACCGCTCCGTTGACGCCGAGCGCCTTCGCCCGCTGCGGGCCCTCGGGGAACAGGGTGGTCATGAGCGCGATGGCGGTCGGCGCGATCATGGCCGCCGACGTGCCCTGGCCGACGCGGGCCGCGATCAGCATGGCGGGGCCGGTCGCCAGGCCCGCGAGCAGCGAGCAGCCGGTGAACAGGGCTACCCCTGTGATGAACAGCCTGCGGCGTCCGGCCAGGTCGGCGACGCGGCCGAAGAAGGGCAGCAGGCTCGCCGTCGGCAGCAGGCAGGCGGTGGCCACCCATTGCAGCGAGCCGGCGCTCCCAAAGCGCAAATCGCGCCCGATTTCCGGAAGGGCCACGGTAACTACCGAAAAATCCAGACCTGTCATGAACGTGGCACCGCACAAGGTGCTCAGGATCAGCCAGTCGAGCCGGGAGAAACGTCCGGTCACTGCCATGGGTTCGCCTCCAGCGGGTGATACGGGGACCCGCCCAGCCTGGGCCTGGAGGCGGTCCGCGACCCAGTCCCTGCCGTGCGTACACCTGCCAGGTGCAGGCGGCGCGCGGCGGCAGGCGGCATCCTGGAGGCATGGGAACGGAACTCGGCGAATTCCTGCGGGCCAGGCGGGCCAGGCTGCGTCCCGAGGACGTCGGCCTGCCCGACTACGGCGGCCGGCGGCGCGTCCCCGGGCTGCGGCGCGAGGAGCTGGCCCAGCTCGCGGGCGTCAGCGCCGGCTACTACGCCCGCCTGGAGCAGGGCCTGAGCCCCAACGCCTCCGACGCCGTGCTCGACGCGATCGCCCGCGTCCTGCGGCTCGACGAGACCGAACGCGCCCACCTGCACCACCTGGCCCGCCACCGGCCGCGGCGGCGCCGCCGCCCGCGTCCTGAGCGGCTGCGCCCGAACGTCCGGCTGATGATCGACGCGTTCGGGGACGTGCCCGCCCTGGTCATCGGCCGCCGCACCGACGTCCTGGCCTGGAACCGCACCGCGCACGCCCTGCTAGCCGGCCACCTGCCCTACCAGGCGCCCGACCGTCCCAACGTCGCGCGCCTGGTCTTCCTCGATCCGCACACCCGCGATCTGTACGCCGACTGGCGCGCCAAGGCCCGCGACACCGTCGCCGAGCTGCGCATGACCGCCGCCCGCTACCCCGACGATCCCGAGCTGGCCGAGCTGATCGGCGAGCTCACCGTCAAGAGCGCGGAGTTCGCCGCGCTGTGGGCGGCTCACCCCGTTCACCGGTGCGATCCACCGGCGCGTACGTTCCGGCATCCGCTGGTGGGCTCGATGACACTCGGCAACGAGGTGATGGAGCTGCCGCAGGACGAGGGCCAGCGCCTGGCGGTCTTCACCGCCGTCCCCGGCTCACCCGACGCGGCGGCCCTGAGCCTCCTCGCCGACCTCGCCGCCGCTCCCCGTGCACGTCAGGCCGCGGCCACCAGGATGCCGTAGTCCCGCGAGCGCACGATGAGCCCGTCGCGGACGGTGATCACCATGATGTACGCCGACGCGAACGGCTCGCCGGTGGCGACGACCGTGCCGCCGAGCGGGTTGGGGTAGTCGAGGTAGGAGTCGCCCGGACACCTTCGTACCGGCGCGCGGGCACGGTCTACCGGCACTTCCCCACCCAGGAGGCGCTGTTCGAGGCCGTCATGGACGGGCAGGGGTTCCCGGCGCTAGACCGTGGCGAGCCCCGTTCTCAGGGCGAACAGCACGAGCTGGACGCGGTCGCGGGCGCCGGTCTTGGCGATCAGGTTGCCGACGTGGGTCTTGACGGTCGGCATCGACAGGCTGAGCCGGTCGCAGATCTCCCTGTTGGTGAGTCCGGCGGCGATCAGGGTCAGCACGTCGCGCTCGCGCGCGGTCAGCTGTTCCGCCGCCTGACGATCGTGCCGGGCCGCGTCGTCGCGTGCGGGCGCCGGGTCGCGGAAGGCGGCGAAGAGGCGGCGGGTGGGGCCGGGCGAGATGACCGCGTCGCCGCGGTGCACGGTGTGGATCGCGGCGATGAGCTGGTCGGGCGGGGTGTTCTTGAGCAGGAACCCGGCGGCGCCCGACTCTACCGCGGTGAGGACGTAGGCGTCGGCTTCGAACGTCGTCAGGATGATGATCTTCGTGGTGGTGCCGGCCTTGACGAGTCGCTCGGTGACGGCGAGTCCGTCGGTGCCGGGCATCTGGATGTCGAGCAGCAGCACGTCAGGCCGCTGGGCGTCGTGGCGTCTGATGGCGTCGGCGCCGTCGATCGCCTGCCAGAGGACCCGCATGCCGGGCTGCGCGTCGATGATCATCGACAGCCCCATGGTGAACAGCGCCTCGTCGTCGGCCAGCCCGATGGTCAGCATGGCCGCCTCCCGAGCAGGCGAGCGCTCGTCAGCATGGCCGTCTCCTCGGCAGGCGGGCGTGAAGTCGCCAGCCGCCGGTGGCGGGGTCAGGGCCGGCTTCCACGGTGCCGCCGGCGGCGCGGACGCGCTCGCGGATGCCGATGAGCCCATGCCCTTGTCCGTCACCGGCCTTCCTTGGAACGGCCGGGCGGGCGTTGGTGACGAGGAGGTCCACGTCGGCGTCGCCGATCGTGACGCGGATCGTGATGGCCGCCCCGGGCGCGTGCTTGACGGCGTTCGTGATCGCCTCCTGGACGATCCGGTACGCCGTGCACCCGAGATGCCCGGGCAGCGAGCCGGGGTCGCCGTCCACCCGCGTCCTGATGACGGTCCCGGTGGAACGGAACCCGCTCACCAGCTCGGGCAGGTCCGCGAGCGAGGGCGCAGGCGCGCGGTCCACATGATCGTCCTCGGTACGCAGCACGTCGATGAGGTCGCGTACCTCGTCCACGGCGGACCGGCTGAGCCTGCCGATGTCGGCCAAGGCCGCGTCGGCGCGCTCAGGATCGGACCGTACGGCGTGGCGGGCGCCCTCGGACAGGACGGCCACGGCGTTCAGCGAGTGTCCGAGAATGTCGTGCATCTCGCGCGCGATCCTGCTGCGCTCCTCCAGCGCCGCGAGCCGCCGTTCGATCTCGTGCCGGGTCTCGAGGATGTCGGCCCGCTCGACGGCCAGGCGGTACCGGTCGGCGGCGTTCCGTCGTGTCGCCCCGATCAGCGCCGCGACCGTGAGCAGCGCGTACGCCGCCACCAGCGGAACGGGCTGCACCGCACCATCGGCCGCCGACAGCGCGGTGACGATGCCGCCCGTGGCCACCGCGTAGAACAGGGCGAGGAACCCCCATCGCCAGCCCGCGTCGAGCCGCGTCTGCGTGGTGCAGGCGCCGATGAGGCAGACGACGCCCGCGTACGGGCCCATCTGGACCAGCGGCAGGTGCACGGCCAGCAGCAGGACGAGGAGCCCGAGACAGAGCCGCGGAGCCCGGCGGCGGAGCAGCAGCGCCGCGCACCCGCCGATGACCAGCAGCGTGTAGGCCGTCTGTGTCGGGGTGGCGAACGAGACCGTCGGGCTGCCGAGCACGCCGGCCACCCCCGCCGCCGCGGCCACGACGCCGTCGGCCGCCCAGGGACGCCGGGCTTGCGTCCTGCCCGGCCGGGACGCGGTGATGGTGGCACTCACGGTGCCCACCGTATCGACGCAGGCCACAACCCGGTTCATGCCACGGTATGAACCAATATTTCAGGCCACGGCATGATCCGCCCCGGCCACACCCCCGGAAGGGTGGACACCATGATCAACCTAGTGAGCCGCCCGTGAACACGATCATCCACACCGAGAACCTGACGAAGACCTTCAAAGGACACGTGGCGGTGGACGGGCTCAATCTGCGCGTCCCCCAGGGTGTCGTGTACGGCTTCCTGGGCCCCAACGGCTCCGGCAAGTCCACCACCATGAAGATGCTGCTCGGCCTGACCCAGCCGACCAGCGGCGACATCCGCCTGTTCGGCCGGCCGCTGACCAGGGCCTCCCGCACGAAGCTGCTGCCGTCGATCGGCTCGATGATCGAGGCGCCGCCCGGCTACGCGCACCTGTCAGGCCGGGAGAACCTGCGCATCGTCCAGGACATGCTCGGCCTGTCCACCGAACAGATCGACCATGCGCTGGCCACCGTCCGGCTGACCCAGCACCAGCACAAACTCGTCCGCACCTACTCGCTCGGGATGAAGCAGCGCCTCGGCATCGCCATGGCGCTGGCCCGCGACCCGGCCCTGCTGATCCTGGACGAGCCCACCAACGGCCTCGACCCGGCCGGCATCGAGGAGATCAGGACGCTGCTGGTCAGGCTCGCGGGCGAGGGCATCACGGTGATGGTCTCCAGCCACCTGCTCGACGAGATCGACAAGATGGCCTCGGTGCTGGCAATCCTGAGCCAGGGCCGGATGATCTTTCAAGGCACCCGCGACCGGCTCTTCGAGCACTCCGTACCCGACCTGGTCATCGAGACCCCCGACGCGCGGAAGGCGCTGGCCGAGGGGGTGACCGGCACGCTCGTCGACGGGGGCATCAGATTGAGCGGGGTCGGCAAGGACCGTACGGCGGAGATCGTCCACCGCCTGGCCACAGCCGGCGTGCGCATCCACGAGGTCAGGCGCGTCGCGCAGAGCCTGGAGGACGTGTTCATGGACCTCACCGGGCGGGACGGCCTGCTGTGATCCGCCTCGAGTTCCGTAAGATGCGCCGGCTGCGTACGGCGCCGACCCTGATCGTCCTCGTGATCGCCGTGGTCGCGCTGTCGAGCGCCTCACTGTTCTCCGGCGACCCCGCGGCCATGCCGTGGGCGTCACTCCTGCTCAGCTACACGTTCATGGCCGCGATGACCTCGCCGCTCCTCGCCGCGGTGCTGGCCAGCCGGCTGACCGACATCGAACACGCGGGCGTGGGCTGGACGCTCGCCGCCACCGCGGGCCACTCCCCCGGCGCGTTGTGCCGGGCCAAGCTCGCCGCGCTCGGACTGGTGCTGCTCCCCGCCGTCGCCGCGCAGTCGCTGCTGGTGGTCGGGGCAGGGCTGGTCGCGGGCATCCGGGGGCCGCTCGACCTCGGTCCGTGGCTCGGGTACACGGTCCTGCTGTTCCTCGTGGACCTCGCGTTCGTGGCGCTGCACGTCTGGCTCGCCGCCGTCGTGGAGAACCAGCTCGTCAGCGTCGGCGTGGGCCTGCTCGGCGCCTTCCTCGCCGTGTTCAGCCTGCTGGCGCCCGGCCCGTTCGCCCGGTTCGTCCCGTGGGGCTATTACGCGGTCATCTCGTACGCCACCCAGCGCGGCGGCGACGTCGTCTACGCCCCTCCCCCGTACGCCTGGATCGCCACCTTCCTGATCCTCGTCGCCCTCGTCTTCGCCCTGGCCACGCGCGGCCTCGACCGCGTCGAAAGGTGACCCTCGTGCTCCGTGCGGAACTGCGCAAGCTCAAGCGTTCGAGCAGCTGGCTCATCGCGCTCATCCTGCCGCTGCTGGCCGTGACCACCGGCACCATCAACTTCCGCAACAACGAGGAGGTGTTCCAGCGGGACTGGACGACCTTGGCGTCCCAGATCACCCTGTTCTACGGCCTGCTGTTCTTCTCCATGGGCGTCGGTGTGCTGGCCGCCACCGCCTGGCGCGTGGAACACCGCGGCACGAACTGGAACCTGCTCCTCACCACCACCCGCCGCCCGCTGGAGCTGGTCCTGGCCAAGATCGCGGTGATCGCGGTGCCGGTGGCGTTCATGCAGGTCGTGCTGGTGGCCGGGATCTTCGTCTCCGGCGCCTTCGTGGTGGGCCTCGACGGCGTCATGCCCGCGGACTTCGTCCTGGCGGGGGCGCTGACGGTGGTCGCCGCGCTCCCGCTGATCGCGCTCCAGTCGCTGCTGTCGATGCTGCTGAGATCGTTCGCCGCACCGGTGGCGATCTGCCTGTTCGGCTGCGTCGCGGGGGTGGCGACCGTCACCTCGGTCACGCTCCGCCCGCTGAGCCATGTGCTGCCGCAGGGCCTCAACACGCGGACCATCAACCTCGGCTCCAACGCGGTCGCCGGCTCGGGCGGCGTCACGTTCGCCGACGCGGCCCCGCTCCTGCTCCCGGCCCTGGCGCTCGCCGCCGCGCTGGCCGCCGTCACCTTCCTCGCGCTCAAACCGCGGTGAAGGTACGCCGCTAACCTTGCCCGATGACCTGCCCCGACCCCGCCCTCCCCGACCCGCCCTCCCTGACCAAGGGCAGCGGCGACCCGGCGAAGCTCAGGCACGTCCTGGAGGCGCTGGCGTCCGTGGACGTGACGCGCCTCGCGGACGTGCTCGACGAGCCGCACGCGTACGCGGACCGGGACCGCTGGGCGGAACTCCTCACCGAGGAGGTCGTCCCCCGCCTGCCGGCCCGCCTCCGCACGGAGGCACGGCGCAGGGTGGACGCCGCTCTCGGCCTCGACGACGTGCCGCCGTCGCTGGTGCACGGAGACCTGGCGGCGGGCAACATGCACTGGAGTGCCGGCGGCGAGCTCATCGGCGTCCTCGACTGGGACCTCGCCCAGCCCTTCGACCCGGCGATCGACGCCGCCTGCCTGGCCTGGCACGGCTGGGACACGTTGCGGCAGGCCGTCGACGCCGCCACCTACCGCAGGGCCCGCGTCTGGGCGGCGACGTTCGGCATCGAGCAGGTCGCCGCCGCGCTCGCCGCCGGAGAGCCGCCCGACGTGATCGAGCGCTACGTCGAATCCGCGACGCAATGGTTGGAAAAAGCCCTCGCACAGCCCGTGACACCGGAAAAATAGGGGGCGGCAAGCCGAAATAACACCCCCAAAAGACGTGAGGTGTCCTCGAAATGAAGGTTGTGGGTGCTGCCGTCGATGTGTCGAACGTCTGCTGGTCGCCGCGCATCGATCCTCTCGGCCGGCAAGAACCGCTGCTGTCGAGGCTGGATCTGGTCCGGCAAGCGTGGCAGCGCCTGCATGGGGATACCGCACCTCTCACTTTGATCGGTGACCTCTCACTTCTGCACCAGCTTTCGCAGCAGGACGCTGATCGATGCCTTCAGCTGGTCGATTCGGGTGACCTCAACCTGGTTTCCTACGCCGACCCGGACATTCTCGCGCTCGCTCAGGACAAAGGGCTCCACGTCATCAGCGCCGACCAGTTCATCGATCACCGCCGTGCGCACCCTTGGATCGTGACCGCGCCTGAGCGGTTTCTCACCTGGACTCAGGAAAGTGACGGCTTGCGCCTCGTACCGAGCGGCATTCGCGCAGTTCCGCAGCAGGAGATGTCGCGCCGCGAGGAGGCCAAGGAACTCGGCTACCAATTCAAGATAGATGTCCGCAGATCCTCGCATAAGCGTGTTCTGCGCTCGGAATGGCGCTGTACGACGCTCTCCTGTCTGGAAGCGATGTCGTCACCCGACCGGCTGCTGTCCTGGCCGAAGCTCGGCCCCGGAGGCGCGGTGTTGTGCCCGTCCTGCGCGCAGCCGCTGGAAGAGCTCGGATCGCGCGGTCTGACCGTGGTGATCGTGATCGCGGATCGTGACACCGGGCAGGAGCTCCTCCGCTTTCCCATGGGGGAGAACGGCGCGATCGTCATCGGCCGCGGAAGCCTGCCGTACGGAATCAACCTCGCCGCGAGCGGCCTGCCTTTCTCGCGTGCCGCCGGGCGCGTGAGCAGGCAGCATGTGCAGCTCCAGGTCACCGCGTCGGCGAAGGGGGCGCGGGTCACGGCGGTCGATCTCGGGTCGAAGAACGGTACGGCGGTCAAACGTTTCGGATCGCCCGCCGAACGGCGTCTGGCTCACGGTGAGCAGGTCTTCGTCGGCGACAAGGACGAGCTCGTGCTCGCCGGCGGGGTCGTGGTGCGCCAGTCGGGTCAGCGGTTCTTCTCGGGCAGCCCGCTCGCTCCCGATCTGGACGACAGTGGAGGCTTCGCCACGTCGACCGCGCATGAGGGTTGACGCAGACGGCCGAGGGCGTCCGCATACATCCGCAGCGGATGCGGGCTGCCGGTGTCCACGTAGCCGGGGAACGGCGGCAGGTCGCCGCAGAGCCCGGCCAGGATCTCGTGGACGGCCGTCGCGGAGGGCGGCCGCTCGGCCGGCGAGGTCGCGAGCAGCGCGGTGAGCAGCGTGGTGAGCAGCCCTTGCACGGAGCCGGCCAGGAGGGAGTCGTCATGGGTGGCGGGCTCGGTCGGGCCGGCGGCCCCTACCGGCCCGGTCAGCATCTCCCGCAGGACGACTCCCAGCGAATAGAGGTCGCTCTGCGGGCTGGTCGTGCCCGACCTCGCCTGTTCAGGAGCCATGTAGCGAGGCGTGCCCAGCACGATTCCGGTTTCGGTGAGTTGGGTGGCCGAGGGCGTCAACAAGGCGGCGACGCCGAAATCCAGGACTTTGACCGAGCCGTCACGGCAGAGCATGAGATTGGCGGGCGTGATGTCGCGGTGCACCAGTTGATGGTCGTGCGCGACGGCGAGCACCGAGCACACCTGTGCGGCGATCGCCACGGCCCAAGGCGCGGGCACCGCGCCCGCCGCGTGCATGATCTCGTCAAGCGAACGACCGTTGACGAGTTGCAACACCATATAAAGGTCTTCGCCCCATGTGCCGCAGTCGTATACCGCTGGAACGCCGGGATGCTCCAGTCGTGCCGCCGCCCTTGCCTCTCGTACGAAGCGGCGAATGAGCTCGCGTTTCGGTTGTCCCTCGGAAAGCCGGTCAACGCGAATGATTTTCACAGCTACCGAACGATCCAAGCGCTTGTCATAGCCGGTCCACACTTCCCCCATGCCACCTTCGCGGCACGATTCGGGATCGAGTTCATACCGATTGCCGATGACCAGCATCCGGGGCGCTCACCCGCTGACGTCTCCGTATCATCCTTAATGTGTCGTCGCAGCTTACCCCGAACACGCTGACCCCTCTCCGGCAGACGCTCAGCATTGCGTGGGCTCTTGTGCCGTTGCTCAGTTTCGGCATCGGCACGATCTTTGTCATCGGCTCGGCGGCCGCACGATTGGCGCGGCAGAAACTGTGGCTGGCCGCGAGCGGTTATCTCGGCTATTTCATCCTCGTCATGATCCTCGCGCCTGGAGTGAACCCGCCTCCGGAGGATCGGCTGCGCGACACGATCGCCATGTGGCTCTGGGTGCTCGGAATGTGCGTCGGCGGGACCGTCCATGCGTTCTTCCTGCGCAAGGAGGTTTTCCTTCCCAAGGTGAAGAGCCCGGAGACCACCGGTTCGGCTCCAGCGAGCGATCCGTGGGCGACCGCCACGCGTACCCGATCGCCTTCCGGCCTCGGCAGGATCGGGGCGTACACGCTGCTGGAGAAGATCAGCCAGGGCGGCCAGGGCGTCGTCTACCTCGGCAGGGCGCCGGACGGCCGGCAGGTCGCCGTGAAGGCGGAGCGGTTCCACGGAGGTGACAGGGAGCGCCTGTTGTTCATGCGGGAAGTGGACGCCGCCCGGCGGGTCCCGCCGTTCTCCACGGCCCCCATTCTCGACATGGGCATCGAGGGCGACACCGCGTTCATCGTCAGCGAGTACGTGCCCGGCCGGTCGCTGCAGCAACGCGTACGCGACGACGGCCCGCTCGACGGCGGCGGGCTGATCCGGCTCGCCATCGCGACATCGGCGGCGCTCAAGGCCATCCACGCCGCCGGGGTCGTCCATCGCGACTTCAAGCCCGCCAACGTGCTGCTCGGTCCTGACGGTCCGCGGGTCATCGACTTCGGCATCGCCAAGGCCCTGGACCACATCACGATCACGTCCGGCGGGCTCAAGGGGACGCCGCCGTACATGTCGCCTGAGCAGGTGTCCGGCGGTCAGATCAGTTTCCCGTCGGACGTCTTCAGCTGGGCGTCGTCGATGTACTTCGCGGCCACCGGCCGTCTGGCCTTCGGCGGCTCGACCGATGCGCAGATCTACCAGGCGATCCTGCATCACCGGCCCGGCCTGCACGACATTCCCGAGCCGCTCGGCTCCCTGATGACCGCCTGCTTCGATCAGGACCCGCGAATGAGGCCGACCGCCGAGCACCTGCTGATGTCCCTCCCGACCTGACCGGGGCCCGGGCTGCGGCAGTTGGGGCGATCAAGGCCGTCGGCGGGGCCTAGGGTGGGCGCATGAGCCATGGGAAGACGTCGTTCGTCTGCTTGCCGTGCCGCGCCTCGTACAAGCAGCCCTACCCGCCCCGGGGGAGCGAGCCGCGCAGCTGCCCGGGATGCGGCGGCGAGCTGATTCATGCGGGGTCGGCGTTCGCGGCCCCCGCCAGGCGGGACACCGAGGGGTGGCGGGTGCTGTCGGTGCTGCTGCACGCGGGCGTCCGCTTCCACAAGAGCTGCTGCACCGGGCCCGGCTACCGGCCGCGCACCCTCTCCGAGGTACGCGCCCGGCAGGCGTACGCGCGGGCGACGGGAGAGCCGCTCGCCCGCGCCCTCGTCCGCGAGGACCTTCCGCACTGAGCACCCTCGAAAAAGTTCGCGGCGGAATGTCGAGAACGCGGCGGCGGCTCCGTCCCCGCTGTGAACACCGCGACGACGCGGACGGACGAAGGAGACCACGATGGCCAAATACCTGCTGCTCAAGCACTACCGAGGCGCTCCGGCGGCGGTCAACGACGTGCCGATGGACAAGTGGACGCCGGAGGAGGTCACGGCCCACATCCAGTACATGCGTGACTTCGCCGCCCGGCTGGAGAGCACCGGCGAGTTCGTTGACGCCCAGGCGCTGTCCCCCGAGGGCACGTTCGTCCGCTACGACGGCGAGGGGCGGCCGCCGGTCACCGACGGCCCGTTCGCCGAGACGAAGGACCTGATCGCCGGCTGGATGGTGATCGACGTCGACAGCCAGGAGCGGGCGCTCGAGCTGGCCGCCGAGCTGTCGGCGGCGCCGGGCGCGGGTGGCGAGCCGATCCACGAGTGGCTTGAGGTGCGGCCGTTCCTCACCGAGCCCGAGACCATCACGGAGTGATCGCATGGTGGACGAGGCCCTGCTGCGCACCCTCACCCCCATCGTGATCGGCATCCTCGTCCGTCGCGGAGCGGATTTCGCGGCGGCCGAGGACGCCGTGCAGGAAGCCCTGGTCGAGGCCGTACACGCCTGGCCGGACGGCGCGCCGCGCGACCCGCAGGGGTGGCTGGTCACGGTGGCCTGGCGCAAGTTCCTCGACGCCGCCCGCGCCGACACCTCGCGCAGGAACCGCGAGGCGCGCGTGGAGGTCGAGCCGCCGCCCGGCCCGGGCACGGCGCTGGACGACACGCTGCGGCTGTACTTCCTGTGCGCGCATCCGTCGCTGACGCCGTCGTCCGCCGTGGCGCTCACGCTGCGCGCGGTCGGCGGGCTGAGCACGCGGCAGATCGCACAGGCGTACCTGGTGCCCGAGGCGACGATGGCGCAGCGCATCAGCAGGGCCAAGCGGACCGTCGCGAACGTCCGCTTCGACCGGCCGGGTGACGTCGCCACCGTGCTGCGCGTGCTCTACCTGGTCTTCAACGAAGGCTACTCGGGCGACGTGGACCTCGCCGAGGAGGCGATCCGCCTCACCAGGCAGCTGGCCGCGATGATCGGCCACGAGGAGGTGGCGGGCCTGCTCGCGCTGATGCTGCTGCACCACGCGCGGCGCGCGGCCAGGACGGACAGCGGCGGGGGCCTCGTCCCGCTCGCCGAGCAGGACAGGAGGCTGTGGGACACCCGCATGATCGCCGAGGGCGTCGAGGTGCTGCAGGCGGCGCTCGCCCGCGACCGGCTGGGCGAGTTCCAGGCGCAGGCGGCGATCGCGGCGCTGCACGCCGACGCGCAGAAGGCCGAGGAGACCGACTGGGTGCAGATCGTCGAGTGGTACGACGAGCTCGTCCGCCTCACCGGCAGCCCGGTGGCCCGGCTCAACAGGGCCGTCGCGGTCGGGGAGGCGGACGGGCCGCGCGCCGGGCTGGCCGCCCTGGCCGAGCTCGACCCGGCTCTGCCCCGCTACACCGCCGTGGCGGCGTACCTGCACGAACGCGACGGTGACCCGGCGACCGCGGCCCGGCTCTACGCCGAGGCCGCCAGGTCGGCCCCGAGCCTCGCGGAGCGCGACCACCTGATCAGGCAGGCGGCCCGGCTGCGCTCCGCCTAACCGAGGACGCAGAACTCGTTGCCCATCGGGTCGGCCATCACCGTCCACGACACCTCGCCCTGCCCCACGTCGGCGAGCGTCGCGCCGAGGGCCTGCAGCCGGGCCACCTCCGCCGCCTTGTCCTCGCGCCGGTACGGCGCCAGGTCGAGGTGGAAGCGGTGCCACGCCGCGGGCTCGCCGTACGTGCGGATGAACTCGAGGTACGGCCCGACCCCCTTGGACGAGCGCAGCCTGGCGTAGACGTCGGTCAGCTCGTGCACGGTCCAGTCGATCGCCTCGCCCCAGAAGCCGACCATGGCCCGCGGGTCCTCGCAGTCGACGACCACCGCGGCGATCGGCCCGGTGTCGCGGTAGATCTCGCGGGGCTCCAGGACGCAGAAGACGTTGCCCTCGGGGTCGGCCAGCACCGTCCACGGCACGTCGCCCTGCCCGACGTCGGCGGGGGTCGCGCCGAGCTCCCTCAGGCGGGCGACCAGCTCGGCGTGGTGGGCGTCGGAGGTGGTGGCGAGGTCGAGGTGGACGCGGTAGCGCACCGTCGCGGGGTCGGGGACGGCGACGAGGTCGATGCACACGGCCGACGGGTCGGGCCAGGAGAAGCCGACGGGCTCGAGGTTCGTCACGCCGGGCGCCTCGCTCTCCATGCCCCAGCCGAGCGCCTCCGCCCAGAAACGGCCCAGCGCCGCGTCGTCCATGGCCTTGAGGTTCACCTGAACGAGTTGCAACGACATGCGGCCCACCCTATCGGGACGTCTCGGAATGATCGCCGGGGTGCGGGCGGCGGCGCGGCGGGTGGCCGCCGAACTCGGGGTGGTGCTCGAAGTGCCACCACTCGTTGTCGTACATGCGATAGAGGTCGTGGCGGGCGCCGTGCTCCTCCAGCCAGCGCGCGCCCTCGCGCGGCCTGATGTCCAGCGCGACGCCCTGGACGTGGCACGACTCCGCCGGCGGCAGCACCAGCATGCGCGCCGAGGCCGGCGAGCCGGAGCGGCGTACCTCCTCGTCGAACAGCCGCTGCTGGGCGGCGGGGTCGCGGTAGCCCGAGGTGAGGCCGATGAGCTGGCCGTGCCGCCAGAGCGCCTCGGTGCGGGCCGCGCTGAACGCCGCTCTGGCGCCGCCGGTGAGCCCGGCCAGGTTCTCGGCGGGAAAGCGCAGGCCCAGCGCCCAGCCGCAGGCCAGCTCGCGGGCGCGGCCGGGGCGGCGGGCGAAGGCCACGGGGAGCAGGAGAACGGCGAGCACCAGCGTGGCCACCGCGTACAGCCGGTCTCGGAGCCGAGGTGGGAGGGTGTGTGGTTCGTCCATGGCGACTTACCATGGGCGGCGAATGTGCGCGCGCCGTCCGTCATATGTCATGGTTCGACGACGCCCGTGTCGGCTGGTCAGCGCCGGCCGGATCGTGACACGACCATGACATGACGCGGACCGTGCGGGCACACGACCGGTCGATAGTGGAGGGGTTGACCGGCGGGTGGGATGACGGAGTGTGCCTTTGAGACAGGGCGGCGGATCGCGCGTGTTGCTGATCGAGGATGATCCCGCCGTGCGGGAGGGCCTTGAGCTGGCTCTGAGCCGGCACGGCCACCGGGTGCGCGCGGTGGAGTCCGGCGAGCAGGGGCTGGAGCGGCTACGTGCGGATCCTCCGGACGTCGTCGTGCTCGACCTGATGCTGCCCGGCATCGACGGGTTCGAGGTGTGCCGCCGCATCAGGGCGGCCGGCGACCTGCCGATCATCATGCTGACCGCGCGGGGCGACGACTTCGACGTGGTGGCCGGGCTGGAGTCGGGCGCCGACGACTACGTGGTCAAGCCGGTGCAGCCGCGGGTGCTGGAGGCGCGCATGCGGGCGGTGCTGCGGCGCGTCGGCCGCGAGCAGGCGGAGCTCGAGCGCTACCGCGACCTGACCATCGACCGCGCGGGGCTGGTGGTGACCAAGCGCGGCGAGCCGGTCAGCCTCGCTCCGACCGAGCTGCGCATGCTGCTGGAGCTGTCCGGCACGCCGGGGCGGGTGCACAGCCGCCAGCAGCTGCTCGAGTCGGTGTGGGAGCACGGTTACTTCGGCGACTCGCGGCTGGTGGACGCGTGCGTGCAGCGGTTGCGCGCCAAGATCGAGGACGACTCGGCGGCGCCGGTGTACGTGCAGACCGTCCGCGGGTTCGGCTACCGGTTCGGGCCCGTGTAGATGGCGGTGGCGTCCTTGGGGTTGCGTGCCCGGCTGCTGTCGGCGTTCGTGCTGCTGTGCGTGGTGACGGCGGCGGCGGTGGCCGGCATCGGCTACGTCAAGGCGCGCAACGAGATCCTGCAGCGGGCCCAGGACGCCGCCGTGGACGCGATGCGCGACCGGCTGGCGACGCTGTTCCCGCTGGTCACCGACACGCCCGGCCAGGACGACCTCGCTAGGATCGCCGCCGGCCTGCACGACACCAACTCCTCGGCGGTCGCCTTCTTCCGCGGGCAGCGCTCGCCGGGCCGCCCTGTCCCCCCGCCGGGACGATGGCGGTCCGGCGGGCCGCCGCCGAAACCGGACCTGGATGAGGCGGACATTCCTGCCGAGCTGCGGCGTACGGTCGCCGCCGGCACGATGGCGTGGCAGCGGGTGACCTGGCGGGGCCGGCCTCTGCTGATCATCGGCGCGCCGCTGCTGATCGCCGAGCCGGACGGGACGACCCGCAACTCCGGCATCGAGGTCTACACCGCCCACAGCCTGCTGCCCGAGCAGCGCAGCATCGACGGGCTCGCCCTGTGGGCGTGGCTCACCGGCGCGGCGGCGCTGGTGTTCGCGGTCGTGCTCGGCACGGTGGCCACCCGTGGCGTGCTGCGCCCGGTGCGCGAGCTGGGGTGGGCGGCGCGGCTGCTGGGCCAGGGCGAGCTGCGGACGAGGATCGCGGTACGCGGCTCCGACGAGCTGGCCGACGTGGCCCGTACGTTCAACGACACCGCCGCCGAGCTGGAACGGCACGTCGAGCAGCTGCGCGCGATGGAGGCCGACGCCCGCAGGTTCGTGGCCGACGTCTCCCACGAGCTGCGGACGCCGCTGGCCGCGCTGACGGCGGTCGCCGACGTGCTGGACGAGGAGGCGGCCGGGCTGCCCGAACCCGCCGGGCGGGCCGCGCGGCTGGTCAGCCAGGAGACGCTCAACCTGACCGGGTTGGTGAACGACCTCATCGAGATCAGCCGCTTCGACTCAGGCGTCGCGGCTCTCGCGCTGAACGACGTGGACGTGGCCGAGCTGGTCCACGCCACGCTGCGGACGCGCGGCTGGACCGAGTCCGTGCAGACCGACCTGCCCGCCGGGGTGACGGCCCGCCTGGACCCCCGCCGCGTGGACGTCATCCTCGCGAACCTGGTCGGCAACGCCCTGCGCCACGGCGAACCCCCGGTGTCGGTACGCCTGTCCGCCGATCCCTCGTCCGTCACCCTCGACGTCCGCGACCACGGCCCCGGCCTGGACGAGGAGGTGCTCCCCCACGTCTTCGACCGCTTCTACAAGGCCAGCGCGGCCCGCGCCAGATCCGAGGGCAGCGGCCTGGGCCTGGCGATCGCCCGCGAGAACGCCCGCCTCCACCAGGGCGACCTGACCGTCGTGAACGCCCAGGACGGCGGCGCCCGCTTCACCCTCCATCTTCCCCGCACCCCTGCCGAACAGGATGGCGGTGCCGAGTGACCAGGACACTGAGGAGACTGGCGACGGCGCTGGTGCTGGTCGCCGTCGCGGGATGTGGGGTGCGGCCGAGTGACGTGATCCCCGTGGGCCCGCCGCCGAGCGGCGCCGTCGCGCCGGCCAGGGCGACCAGGCTCTACCTGGTGAAGGACGACCAGCTGCAGGCGGTGACCCGTTCCCGGGGCCGGTGGCATCCGGCGGACGTCCTGGCGGTGCTCGCCGACGGCCCGACGGCGAAGGAGCAGGCGCAGGGCTACACCACGGACATCCCGCTGGACGCGGCCCCGTTCACGGTCGTCTCCGAGCCGGGCGGCCGCCTGGTGGTGACCAGGTTGGGCTCGTCCGGCGAGCTGTCGGAGCTGGCCGTCGGTCAGATCGTGTGCACGGTCGCCGCCCTGCTGCCGGGCGGCGACGGCGAGATCACGGTCGCGGACGCCGAACCGGCCGTGGACCCCCGGACCTGCCCGAGGTGACCGCGAGCGCCGCACGCTGAGCGGCGCTGAGCCGGTCAGGCGCCGCCTCGACGGCATACGTCCCACACCCCGGCCGCTTCAGGACGAGCGGCCAGGAGAGGTCAGGACGCCGCCCGGCCACGTCCAGTGCATCGGCGGCCCGCTGAGCAGGCCAGCCCAGCGCCTCCGCGAGGGCGTCGACGGTGAGCGGCCGAGCAGCATGCACAAGGGCCGCGATCACCGTCATCGCGTCGCTCACCGCGGCGCCGCCGAAACCGCGACCGGGGCGGCCCCCGTGGTCAGCGCCGTGGTCAGCGCCGTGGTCAGCGCCGTGGTCAGCGCCGTGGCCGCCGCCGTGACCGCCGCCGTGACCGCCGCCGTGACCGCCGCCGTGACCGCCGTCATGGTGCTGCTGGTCGTCGCCGTCCATGTGGTGGCTGATCCGGGCGAAGAACCGACCCATGGCGCGGAGCCTGGTGCCGGGTGGGGTTTCGGGGCCGAGCAGGTGCATTCCGCGTTGTGCGGCCTCGGCGACGCGGGCGTGGGCGCCGGTGTCGGCGCGCCAGACGCGGTGCCAGACGTCGTCGTCCACCCGGTAACGCTCGCGGCGCCCGCCCGGGTCCTTACCGCGTTCGACCAGCTCGACCGCTTCGAGGTAGCCGATCGCCTTGGACACCGAGGCCGGGCTGACCCGTAACCGGCGGACGAGGTCGGCGGAGGTCAGGCTGCCGGAGTCGGTGAGGAGCAGGCTGACGAACACCCGGGAGGCCATCCGGGGCAGACCGGTGCCGGCCAGCAGGACGCCGAACTCGTCGGCGAAGTGCCGCGCCGCCTCGCTCTGCCGCACGTCGGGCGCGGCGACGGAACGTTTTCCTGGCCGCCGGATGCGCCGCTCGGTGTCCTGCTGGGCGCGATCAGGGTCGTAGCCGGACGGGCCGCCGTTGCGGGCCACCTCGCGGGTGACGGTGGAGGTCGCCCTGCCGAGCCGCCGCCCCATCTCGGCGTATTCGAGGCCGCCGGCCAGCCAGGCGGCGATGTTCCTGCGGTCTTCGTGGGTCAGCCTGCCTCCGGCCATCGAGGCTCCTCCTCCCTTGCGTTCACTCACCCTACATTGCAACGAAGGCAACGGTGCGATTGCATTCACCAGCAGTACTACTGCAACGATTCCCAGAAAACGGCCTATCTGATTTCATTGATGAGCAAATGCAACGTAGCCTTTCTCCATCTCGAAAGGAGAGGCTCCATGTGGAACAGCGTGCGGGCGAGGATAGAAGAGCTCCTCGCCGACTACCGGATCCCGAGCGCCGCGATCGGCGTCTGGCAGGACGGGCAGATCACCGACCTCGCGGCCGGCGTAAGGAACGCGGTGACCCGCGAGCCGGCGCGGCCCGACACCGTCTACCAGTGCGGTTCCATGACGAAGACCTGGACCGCCCTCGCCTTCATGCAGCTCGTCGACGAAGGCAAGGCCGACCTGGACGAGCCGGTACGCACTCATCTGCCCGCCTTCCGGGTCGCCGACCCGGAGGTCAGCGAAGGTCTCACCCCTCGCCACCTCCTCAACCACACGAACGGCATCGAGGAGGCGTACGGCGACCCGGGCGAGGACGACGACGTCTACGAGCGCATGGTCGCGAACATCGCCGGAGCCCCCCAGGTCTTCCCCCTGGGCCACACCCACGGCTACAGCGCGGCCCTCGGGTACGCGATCCTCGCCCGCGTCATGGAGGTCATCGACGGCGAGCGGTGGGACGCCGTCATGCGGCGCCGCCTCTTCGCCCCCCTGGGCCTGACCGGCACCAGCACCGGGCCGGCCGACCCGGACCGCGCCTCGACGGGCCACCTGGTCGGCCCCGACGGCCCCGTGATCTCGCCCGTGCCCCGGCTGCCGCGCGCGTTCGGCCCCGGCGGCGGCATCAGCTCGACCGCCAGGGACGTGCTGACGATGGCGCACGTCCTGCTCGACGGCGGCAGGGCGCCGGACGGCACCCGCGTCCTGTCGGAGCAGGCCATCACGACGATGCTGGAGTCACGTGTCCCCGTGCCCGACGCGTACGGCTTCGGGCCGGAATGGGCGCTCGGCCTCATGGTGAGCGACTGGCACGGCCGGACGGTCTACGGACACGACGGCAGCACCGTCGGCCACAGCGCCCGGCTGCGCATGATCCCGGACGCGGGCCTCGCCCTGGTGCTGCTGACCAACGCCGGTCCGCGGGAGGCGTTCTTCAGGGAGGTGTGCGACGCCATCCTCCCCGAGCTGGGCGGCCCCGCCATCCCGGAGCTGCCCCGTCCGACGACGGAAAGCCCGTCACGGTACGAAGGCGTCTACGAGCGCCCCGGCACCCGCTACACCCTCTCGGCGGAGGACGGGCGGCCGCGCCTGACGTACACGGTGCACCCGGCGCTCACCGCCGAGCCCGAGCAGCGCATCTGCGAGCTGCTCCCCGTCGACGACACGCAGTTCCTGGTCATCGACCCGGTCGAAGACCCCTGGACCATCGCCCTGTTCGACGTCCGCGACGGCGTCCCGCAGTACCTGCACGCGGACTGCCGGGTCTTCCCGCGCGCGCCGGACAAGGGCGCGGGCGTGCACGTCGTGGCGGTCTCCACGGTCAGCGACGCCGACCGGTTCTGGGACGCACTGAAGTCGGCGTACGGGCAGCTCCCGCGCGGCGCCGCGTGGACGGTAGCGGTCGCCGGCACCGACGGCACGAAGGCGGTGAACGTCATCGTCCACGACTCCGTGGACGGCGTCAGGAGCTTCGTCGAGCGGCACGTCGGCCCCTACGCCACCACGGAGTACTTCGAGGCGGACGCCGCCAACGCCGTGGGGCTGCCGGCTGTTTGACGCACGTTATCCGGAGGGATAACTTTATCCGCATGGATAAGCACCGGGCGGCGACAGCGGCGCGCAAGGAGCAGATCACCCGCACCGCCATCACCCTGCTGGCCGGGCGCGGCTACCGGGCGACCACCTTCGAGGCGATCCGCACCGAGGCCGGGCTCAGCAGCAAGCGGCTGATCACCTACCACTTCTCCGGCAAGGACGAGCTGCTCGCGGCCGTGGCCGACCAGATCGTGGCCGACAGCGAGCGCTACATGCTGGCCGCGCTGGACGGCGTGACCGGCGCCCGCGAGCTGCTCGCCGCCGTCATCAGGGCGAACGTGCGGTTCATCGCCGACCACCCCCAGGAGGTGGAGGCACTGCGGCAGATCCTGCTCAACGGCGGCCTGAGCGACTACGAGCGCCACGACGTCCACTCCCAGGAGCGGCTGGCCCGCCTGCTCGACATGGGACAGCAGACCGGCGCCTTCCGCCCGTTCGACACACGGATCATGGCGGCGGCGCTGCGGGCCTCGATTGACGGCGTGGCGCCGCTCATCGCCGACGGCGTGGACCCCGGCCTCTGCGCGAACGAACTGGTGGAGCACTTCGACCGCAGCACCCGGCAGAACGGAAAGGCCTGACGATGACCACCACAGAGCATGCCGGGCGGACGTACGTCGTCACCGGCTCGGCGTCGGGCATCGGCGCAGCGACCGCGGCCCTGCTGCGCGAGCGCGGCGCCACCGTGATCGGCTGCGACCTCGACGGCGCCGGCGTCCGCGCCGACCTGTCCACCCCCGAGGGGCGGCGGTCACTGGTCGAGCAGGTGAGCGCGCGCGGGCCGATCGACGCCGTGCTCGCCGTGGCGGGCGGCGGTAAGACGGGGCTGCTGGAGACGAACTTCTTCGGCGCCGTCGCGACGCTCGAAGGGCTGCGCCCGCTGCTGGCGCGCAGCGCGGCGCCCAGGGCCGTGGCGGTGTCGTCCACGTCCTCACTGGAGCCCGCGGACGGGCGCATCATGAAGGCGTGCCTCGACGGGGACGAGGACGCCGCGCTCGCCCTGCTGCGTGCCGAGCCGGACATGGGCGGCCCGTCCGGCGCCTACGGCATCGCCAAGCGGGCGCTGAACGGCTGGGTGCGCAGGGCCGCGCCCGCACCCGCGTGGGCGGGGTCCGGCATCGCGCTCAACGCCGTCGCGCCGGGCGTCGTGGACACGCCCGCCGCCGCGTACATCACGGAGAACGACGAGGTGCGCCGCGCCGTGCAGGCCGTGGCGCCGCAGCCGTACGGCGGCTTCCCCGGGCGGCCCGAGTGGGTCGCCGAGCTGATCTGCTGGCTCGCCGGGCCGGCCAACAGGTTCGTCACCGGCCAGATCGTCTTCGCCGACGGCGGCGCCGAGGCGACGCTGCTCGGGGACCGTCACTGGAGCTGACGTCACCGCCCCGCCGGGGCCAGGAAGGGCAGCACCACCTCGGCCATCTCGTCGGGGACCTCCTCGGCGAGGTCGTGCCCGGCGTCGAAGACATGTCCGGTGACGTCGTCGGCGAACATTCGCAGCTGGGTCTCGTTCCGCTCGCCGATGAAGGCGGAGCCGCCGAGCGCCAGCACCGGGATGTCGAGCCTGCGCCGCGCCGCCTGCCGGTTCTGCTCGGCGTCCACGAGCATGGCCCGGTAGATCGCGAGCATCGCGCGGATGCCGCCGGGCATGGAATAGCAGCGCACGTACTCCTCGATGGCGTCGGGGGTGGCGCTGTCGGGCCGACTGCGCTCGTTCTTGATCATGTACGTGATCAGCTCGCGCTCGTGCCCGGCGATCAGCATCTCGGGCACGTCGGGCTGGAAGTAGAAGCCGAGGTGCCACAGGTGCAGGCCACTGGCGACGTTCTCGGGGGTGAGCGCCGTGTGGTCCTCGAAG
Source organism: Nonomuraea salmonea (assembly GCF_042428605.1). NCBI lineage: Bacteria > Bacillati > Actinomycetota > Actinomycetes > Streptosporangiales > Streptosporangiaceae > Nonomuraea > Nonomuraea salmonea. The sequence goes on along the minus strand of NZ_JBHMCF010000061.1, from coordinate 106,510 downwards.
CCGTACCCGGGGAACAGCGCCTCGGCGAAGACCAGGGAGGTGACCTGGTCGCGGTGCCGGGCGGCGAGCTGGTAGCCGATCACCGCTCCCCAGTCCTCGCCGATCACCGCGTAGGCGTCGTGGCCGAGGTGGGCCATGAGGGCGGCGATGTCGTCGCTCATGGTGGCGGAGTCGTAGCCGCCGGCGGGGCGGGCGGAGTCGCCGAGCCCGCGCAGGTCGGGGACGACGACGGTGTGGTGGGGCGTCAGCTTCGGGACGAGGTGACGCCAGTGGTAACCCGTCTTGGGCACGCCGTGCAGGAGCACCACGGCGGGGCCTGATCCCGCGGTGCGGTAGTGCAGGCTCGTGCCGTTGGCGGGGGCGCGGCCCGTACGGACGGGGTCGCCGCGGTGGTCGTACATCATCGTCGATGAAGCCTTTCTGGATCGTATGTTACAGATTCAGGGCAGAAAAAACTCACTCGAGGACGCCCAGGGCGACCTCCACGAGTGGCTCAAGGGCACGGGCGTCGGGGGTCACCTTCGAGCCGACCAGCAGCCCGTTGAGGAACGTCACCAGGAAAGCCGCGAGAGTTTCTGGGTCGTGCCGCGACGCCAGCTCGCCGCGCTCCGCCGCCGCCCGCAACAGGGTGGCCAGCGCCTCCTGGTTGGCGGCCAGCACGTCGCGGACGATGCGCCCGGTCGGCTGGTCGTGCGGCAGGCGCTCGGTCGCGGCGTTGATGAGCAGGCAGCCCCGGCCGCCGCCCTCGACGGCGACGCGGACCCGCTCGGTCAGCAGCGCGCGGACGGCCGCGCGGACGTCGGACTCGCGTTCGAGCGTGCGCAGCGCGGCGGTCGCGTACGTGATGCGATAGTGCTCAAGCGCGGCCCGGTAGAGGCCGTCCTTGTCGCCGAAGGCGGCGTAGATCGAGCCCTGCCCCAGCCCGAGGTGCCGGGTCAGGTCGCGGATGGAGGTGGCCTCGTATCCCCGCGTCCAGAACAGGTCCATCGCCCGGGCCACCACCGCGTCGGTGTCGAACCCCCTGGTCCTTGCCATGGGATCCACCGTAGCCTATCTGGATCGATCGTTCAAATATGCTAACAGGAATGTCTTTGACCAGGGGAAGGTTGAAGCCTGCATGAAGAAGATCGGCTTTCTGAGCTTCGGGCATTGGTCGGAGTCGCCGTATTCGAAGGCGCGCAGCGCGTCCGACACCCTGCTGCAGTCCATCGAGCTGGCGGTGGCCGCCGAGGAGCTCGGTGCCGACGGCGCCTACTTCCGGGTGCATCACTTCGCCCAGCAGCTCGCCAGCCCGTTCCCGCTGCTGGCCGCCGTCGGCGCGCGGACCAGCCGGATCGAGATCGGCACGGGCGTCATCGACATGCGCTACGAGAACCCGCTCTACATGGCGGAAGACGCGGGCGCCGCCGACCTGATCGCGGGCGGGCGACTGCAGCTCGGCATCAGCCGCGGATCACCCGAGCAGGTCATCGACGGCTGGCGCTACTTCGGCTACGCCCCGGCCGAGGGCGAGACCGAGGCGGACATGGCCCGCAAGCACGCCGAGGTCTTCCTGAAGGTGCTGGAGGGAGAGGGGTTCGCCGAGCCGAACCCGCGGCCGATGTTCCCCAACCCGCCCGGCCTGCTGCGCCTCGAACCGCACTCCGAGGGGCTGCGGCGGCGCATCTGGTGGGGCTCCAGCTCGAACGCCACCGCGCGCTGGGCCGCCGGGCTCGGCATGCACCTCATGAGCTCCACGCTCAAGGACGACGAGAACGGCAAGCCGTTCCACGTCCAGCAGGCCGAGCAGATCCAGGCCTACCGTGAGGCGTGGAAGGAGGCAGGGCACGAGGGCGAGCCGCGCGTGTCGGTGAGCCGGTCGATCATGCCGATCGTGAACGACACCGACCGCGCGTACTTCGGGCACGAGCGCACCAGCTCCGACCAGGTCGGCTTCATCGACGCCACCACCAGGGCCATCTTCGGGCGCACGTACGCCGCCGAGCCCGACGTGCTGGTCAAGGAGCTGGCCGGCGACGAGGCGATCGCCGCCGCCGACACGCTCCTGCTGACCGTGCCCAGCCAGCTCGGCGTCGACTACAACGCCCACCTGCTGTCCTCCCTGCTGACCCACGTCGCCCCGGCGCTCGGCTGGCGCTGAGGGCGAAGACGAGCCCGGCCCGCGGCGAGTGAGCCCTGCTTTCTGTCGGTCCCGCCGCGCACAATCGCCTTGTGCTGGTGCTGGTGCTGATGCGGGGAGGCGTCATGGCGAGGGGCTCCAAGCGAAGGAAGCGGGGCGCGGGGCGGCGGCAGGGGTCGATCGCGGCGGCCGGCGCGGTGGGCGTCGCGGTCGTGTGGTTCGCCCGGGAGCATCCCGGGTGGGCCGTCGCGATCGGGGGCCTGCTGGCGGTGCTGTTCGTCGGCGGGCTGGTGCTGCGGCACCGGATGATCGAGGCGGAACGGCGGCGCTTCCTGGCCGCCAACGCCGAGCTTGAGCGCGTCGATCGCATGACGGGGCGCGCGTTCGAGCACCTCGTCGCCGAGCGGATGATCGCCGACGGGTTCCGCCAGGTCCGCGAGCGCGGCGGCGCCGGCGACGGCGGGGTCGACATCACCGCCGTCGCCCCCGGACACGGCCGGATCGCCGTCCAGTGCAAGCGGTACGCCAAGACGGTCGGCGCGCCCGACGTGCGCAACTTCCTGGGCGCGCTGGCCAACACCTTCGCCGGCCACAAAGGCGTCCTGGTCACCACCAGCACCCTCACCCGCCAGGCCAGGCAGGAGGCGTTAGGCGCGCGCGAGCCCCTGATCCTCGTCGAACGCGACCACCTGGCCGACTGGCTCCTGGGCAAGGCCCCGTTGCTGCCCGGCACCCGCCCGGCCAAGGGCCTGCAACCGACCGGCGACGAGACCCCTGCGGGGTGAACGGACGCGCGCGAGGGCTGCGGCGTGGCGGGCTGCGGGCCGTCGGTCGTGAGGCGGTCAGCCTGGGGGCGTCAGGCCTGGGGCGGTCAGCCTGGGGGCGGTCGGTCGTTGGACGGTCAGTCGTGGTGGGGCTGTTCGTCGGTCCAGCCCGCCGAGTGGACGACGAGCTGCGCCAAGGGAGTGCCCGGCCCCAGCCCGCGGAACGACCCGTACTTGAGCAGCAGCTCGGTGGAGTCGTCCAGCTGACGGGGGCCGTCACGTGGGGGGCCTGGTCATCGATCGCCTCTCGACGAGGTGGGCTGTGTCAGTGGGTATAGTCGGCAGCCCCCTCGCTTTCACGGACTCCCGTGGGCGGCCTATCCGGCCTCCTGGAGGCGTGCGGCGACGCGTAGGGCCGGTGCATGAGCGCCACGTCGGCAGGGTCGTCGCGCAGGTGGCGGGGCTGCTCGCCGATGCCGCACAGCACCACCTCGGCCTCGGCCGCGCCGGGTTCCGCCGCGTGCGCGTCGAGAAGCCGGCTCAGCACGTCGCTGGAGGTGCCGGCCTTGGCGACCGGCACCAGCCGCTCCCCCGGCCCTGCGGCGGCGCGGCGGGTGCGGCGGTGACGGGGTCGAACGCGGTACGTCCCTCACGCGGCAGCACCTGATGACCGACGGCGGTGAGGGCGACGCCGAGCGGGCGCTCGGCAGGATCGTCGGCATGACGGACGCGTTCGGCGTGCCGCTGGACGTGAGCAGCGACAGCGGCGTCACCGGCCGCCACTTCGCCGGCACGTTCATGGAGGACGCCGGCGCCCTGTCGTGGTGAGCAGGAGCCGCCGCTGAGGGATCGAGTTTCTCCTGCTCGACCGCATAGGATCATGTTCTCGCCATCGGGTGGCTGTGCGTTCACGAGGGGAGGCGGCGTGCGCCGGCATCACGTCGACGTCCCCGCCAGGCCACCGGCAGCCGTCCATGGCCGAGAGCGACCACGTGGTCACGCCGGCCACGCCTCCTCACCCCCCGGAGAACACCATGACGCCGGCCCTCGAGATCAGCGGGCTGACCAAGCGCTTCGGCGACACCCTCGCCGTCGACGCCATCGACCTCACCGTCCCGCCCGGCTCGTTCTTCGGCCTGGTCGGCCAGAACGGCGCGGGGAAGACCACCACCTTGTCCATGGCGGTCGGCCTGCTGCGGCCCGACGCCGGTGGCGCCCGCATCTTCGGCCAGGACGTCTGGTCGGAGCCTGAGCGGGCCAAGGCCCTCGTCGGGGTGCTGCCCGACGGGCTGGCCATGCCCGAGCGGCTGACGGGGCGTGAGGTGCTGACGTACCTCGGCCTGTTACGCGGCCTGGACAAGGACGTGGTGGCGCGGCGAACCGGCGACCTGCTGGACGTGCTGGAGCTGGACGGCGCGGACAAAACGCTGATCATCGAATACTCGACCGGCATGCGCAAGAAGATCGGGCTGGCGACGGCGCTGCTGCACGCGCCGCGGCTGCTGGTGCTCGACGAGCCCTTCGAGGCCGTGGACCCGGTCTCGGCCGCCACGATCAAGACGATCCTGCGCGGCTTCGTGGCGGGCGGCGGCTCGATCGTGCTGTCCAGCCACGTGATGGCGCTGGTCGAGCAGCTGTGCGACCGCGTCGCGGTGATCGACAAGGGCCGGGTGGCGGCGGCCGGCACGCTGCAGGAGGTGCGCGGCGCGCGCACGCTGGAGGACACCTTCGTCGAGCTCGTCGGCGACCCGGGCGACGGCGTCAAGGAGTTGTCGTGGCTGTCGAGCTGACCATGGCCCGCATGAAGGTCGCCCTGCTGCGGCACGAGCTGCGCGGCCAGCGGGCCCAGACGGCCGGCACGGGCGCGACGCTCGGCCTGCTGCTCGCGGCGGGCACGGTCTACCTTGCCCTCACCGACCTCGACCTGCTGGCCGCCGCCTACGCGGCGTGGCTGCTCGGCTGGATCCTCGGCCCTGTCTTCATGGGCGGCGGGGACGAGACGTTGCGTCCGGAGTACTTCTCGCTGCTCGGCCTGCCGCCGCGCCGGCTGGCGGGCGGCCTGCTGGTGGCGGCCTTCGTCGGGATCGCGCCGCTGGTCAGCCTGGTCGCCCTGACCGGGCTCGTGGTGGTGGGAGCGCGGCTCGGCGTGGCGAACGCGCTGGTGGCGGTGCCGGCGATGGCGTTGCAGCTGGCGGTGATCGTGCTGCTGTCGAAGGTGATCGTGGCGCTGGTCGGCCTGGCAGTGCGGACGCGTCCTGGCGCGATCGCCTCGGGACTGCTCAACGGCGCGGTCCTGGCGGCGCTCGGGCAGGTCTGGGTGTTCATGGTGCTCTTCGACGAGACCGGCGTGCCCGCCGCGGTGTGGTACATGCCCTCCGGGTGGGGGCTGCTGGCCGTCCAGGGCCGGTGGTGGGCGCTCGTGGCGCTGGCCGTGCTGGTGGTGCTGCTGCTGGGCGCGTGGGCCGCGCTGCTCGGTGAGCGGGCCGGCGCCGTGCGGCGGTCGGGGCGGGCCAGGCGGCCGATGACGGCAGGCGGCGCGACCGGCGCCGTCGTCGCCAAGGAGCTGCGTACGTGGTCGCGCGACCTGGTGCGCAACCACCAGCTGACCTTCGCCCTGTCCTACGGCGTCTGCTTCGCCGCCAGCCCGCTGCTGCTCGGCTGGTACGACCTGCTGCCGTACGCGGGGCCGATCTTCGTCGTGATGGCGGCGGCCATGACCGCCAACGTCTACGGCACCGACGGCACCGCGCTGTGGCTGACGTTGATGATGCCCGGCGTCAGCGACGTGCGGGGCCGTCAGCTGGCCTGGCTGGCGGCGCACGCGCCGGTGGCGATCGTGCTGACCGTGGCGTTCACCGCCGTGGCCGGCGGGCCGTGGCCGCTCGTGCTGGCGCTGCTGCCCGCGCTGCTCGGCGGCGCGGCGGGACTGGTGCCGCTGGTGTCGGTGCACCTGCTGGTGCCCGGCACCGATCCGCACCGCCGCGCGGGCAACCCGCTGCGCATCAGCGAGGACGACGGCGGGCTGACCGGGCTGGCCTACCTGATGCTCGTGCTGGTCCTGCTCGCCGGGCTGCCGGCCGGGCTGGTGGCCTACTGGTACGGGTGGGCCGGCCTGGCCGTCGGTGTCGTGACCGGGGTGCTGTGCTGGTGGGGGTTCGGCCGGCTGGCGGAGTGGCGGCTGCGCTCGCGCGGCACCGAGCTGCTCGACGTCATGCGGACCGGCCGCCGGGCGCGCGCGAGCATGACGTCCCGCTTCGAGGGGCTGTCCATGACCCGCAGGACGATCGCGGGGTGGTGCTTCGGCCTCGGCGCCGTCCCGCTGGTGCCCCAGGGCATCGTCGCCGCCTCCTTCGTGGCCGGCGGCACGGTGCGCCACAGCTGGTTCCTGGCGACGTACATGGAGCCTGGGCTGCGCTACCCCGTGGCGGGCGGCTTCATCCTGCTCGGGCTGGCCATGTACGGCGCGGGCTACTGGGCCGTCAGGCCCGCCGTGACCCGGCGGGACCCGCGCTGACTCACGGCCGTTCCGGCTCCGCGGTGGCGAGGGCGAACGTCGCCACCGCGCCCGCGATGAGACACCCGACGCCGAGCCCGAGCAGCAGGCCGGGCTCGGCGAGGAGGGCCAGGGCCAGGCCCGCGACCAGGGTGACGACGGCGAACCCGCCGAGCCGGCGGCGGCCCGCACGGCGCTCGGCGGCGAACCCGGTACGGCGCTCGGCCTCTCCCGGGGCGCCGTGGTCGAGGTCGCCGCGCAGGAACAGCCGGAACAGCAGGATCAGCGAGGGCAGCAGCACGACCGCGCCCGCCGCGACCGCGACGACGATCGCCCGCAGCGTCGGCGTCCCCGCGGCGGCCTGGTCGAGCGTGAGGCCGGGCAGGAAGCGGGGCCGCTGCGCCAGCGCCCACCCGGCGATGACCGCCGCCACCGCGAGCGCGGCCGACGCGCGGGCCGGCTCGAAGCGTTCGCGCCACACCAGCAGCAGAGTCGCGATGCCGGCCAGCCCGGAAAGAGCGACCATGACGGCGCCCCACCCGGTGGTCAGCCCGGTGAACAGCGCGGGCGCGTCGAAGCGGGCCACGATGAGGCCGGCCAGCGCCAGCGCGCCTGCGCAGCCGCCCGCCGCGAGCGCGCGGACGCGGAAGTCGTGCTCCAGGCGGGGCGAGCCGGCCCTGCGGGCGTCGGCGGCGAGGTAGACGGCGGCCAGGTAGCCGCCGGCGGCGACGGCGAGCGCGCCGATGAGCAGCGAGGTGGGGTTCAGCCAGCTGGTGACCAGGTCGCCCGCGGCGTTGCCCACCGGGACGCGTCCCGTGGCGATCGCGCCCGCGACCGTGCCCAGCGCGAACGGGGTCAGGATCGAGGAGAGCGCGAACAGGTACTCGATCGGCCGCTCGCCGGGCGCGCCTTCGAGCCGGCCGCGCAGCGCGTACGCGGCGCCGCGCAGGATGATGCCGACCGCGGCGGCGAACAACGGCACCGCCAGCGTCGAGGTGATCGACCCGAACGCCACCGGGTACGCCGTCCAGCACACCACCAGCACGAAGATCAGCCAGACGTGGTTGGCCTCCCACACCGGCCCCATCGCGTGCCTGGCGTGGTGCCGCATCGCCCGGTGCCCGGTCTCGCCCCGGCCGGCCAGCAGCGTCCAGAGGCCGGCGCCGAAGTCCGCGCCGGCGAGCACGGTGTAGGCGGCCAGACCGGCCAGGATGAAGATCATCGGCAGCTCAGTCACGGTGGTCCGCCTCGATCGGGACGCGGCTGAAGCGGTGCAGCAGCCACGCGACGCCGCCGGCCAGCCCCAGGTAGACCACGATGAGGGTGCCGTAGCCGAGCGGGATGCCGGGCGCGCCGGTGACGGCCTGACTCGTGCGCATGACGCCGTACACGATCCAGGGCTGGCGGCCGACCTCGGTGGTGACCCAGCCGCAGATGAGCGCGACCACCGCCAGCGGGCCCGCGGCCACGACCGCGCGATGGAACCAGCGGGAGCGGGGCAATCGGCCGTGCCGCAGCCTGGTGTAGAGGTGGATGACGCTGAGCAGGCTGAGTAGCAGGCCGATGCCGACCATGGCCTGGAAGGCCAGCCGTACGACGTTGACCGGCGGCTGGTCGGCCACCGGCACGGCGTTCAGGCCGGTCACGGTGGCGTCGGGGTCGTGGAAGGCCAGCAGCGACAGCAGGCGCGGGATGGCGACGCCGTACCTGACCTCCTCGCCGTCGTACCAGCCGAGCAGGTGCTCGGGGGCGCCGCTGGTGGTGCGGCCGAGCCCCTCCAGCGCGGCCAGCTTGACGGGCTGGTGCTGGGCGACCTCGCGGGCGGCCCAGTCGCCGACGATCACCTGCACGGGCGCGGCGACCGCCGCCGCCGACAGCGCGATCGTCAGCGCGGTACGCCGGTAGCGGTCGCGGCGGCCGCGCAGGAAGCCCCACGCGTAGGGGACGGCGACCAGGAAACCGGCGACGACGAACGCGGCGACGTACATGTGGACGAACTCGTGCCAGAAGAACCCGTTGCCGAACAGCGCCTCCCACGGCCTGGCATCGACCACCCGGCCGTCGCGCAGGGTGAAGCCGGCCGGGTGGTTCATCCAGCCGTTGACGGAGATGACGAACAGCGAGCCTGCGACGCCCGCGAGCGCCACGGGGATGCCGGACAGGAAGTGCGGCAGCGGGCGCAGCCGGTCCCAGCCGTACACGTAGATCGCGATGAAGATCGCCTCGGTGAAGAACGAGAAGCCCTCCAGCGTGAACCCCAGCCCGAACACCTCGCCGAAGCCCGCCATCCAGGCGGGCCACAGCAGGCCCAGCTCGAAGCTGAGGATCGTCCCGGTGACCACGCCGATCGCGAACAGCGCCAGCATCACCTTGGCCCACCGCCGGGCCAGCGTGCGATACAGCGGGTCGCCGCTACGCAGGTGGCGCCACTCGCAGAACAGCACCATGGCGGGGAAGGCGATGCCGAAGCACACCAGCGGGATGTGCACGGCGAGCGACAGCGCCTGCATCTGCCGCGCCTGGAACAGGTACTCCTGGTCGATCGCGCCCAGCACTGTGATCGTGCCGCTCATGTCGTCCCTTCACCCCTGTCCGGACCCCGGAGATCGACACTATAAGCAGCCTTTCGTCACCGTCCGTGAGACTCGCCGGTCGGGGTGGCGGGTCCAGGCCGGCCGGATGGGTGGCCCCGGCGGTCGGAGACGCCTGCCCGGCCTTTGGCCGGTCCGCCACTACCATTCCGCCATGTCTTTCGATCTTGCTCTTCATCTCACCACGGTGATGATGTACGTCCTCCTCGTGGCTCTTCCGCTGATGATCGCCACGCTGGCCGTTCCTGCCGCGCTGTTCTCCGCTCCGCGTCACCGCCACGAGCGGATCCGCCGCAGGGCCGTCACCCTGGGGCTGATCGTCTCGTCGGCGGGCGTCGCCGCCATGGGGCTCGGCGCGTGGCTGGCGCGTGAGGATTCGCGCTACGGAATCATGGAGTTCGCCGGGATGCTGGTGATGACCCTCCTCGGTGCGGGCCTGCTCGTCGCCGGTCTCGGCTCGCTGCCTTCGCGGCTTCTGGAGCTCCTCGGCCCACCGGCGGAACGGTTGCCGGTCCCCTTACGCCTGGCCGTCCGCGACCTGGCCCAGCGCCGAGCGGTGGCGGCGGTGGCCATCACGCTGACCATGATGGCCACCGCCGCCGGCATCGGGCTCACGGTGGTCGTGGCCGGCCAGACGACGCAGAGCAGAGCCGAGTACGTCCCCCTGGGCAAGCCGGGCACCTTGCTGGTCCGGTCGAATCCTCCGGTGCTGGGACCCTTCTCGGACGCCGACACGGCCACCGTCCGAGCGGCGATGGAGCGGGCACTGCCGGGCGTGCCGATCATCCAGAGCGAGGTCATCGCGGACATCGGCTGGTACTTCAACGCCGAAGCGAAGAACGTAGAGATTCCTGAGGACGCCTTCTTCCCGACCCTGGCCATCGGTGACGAGAAGCTCCTGCGCTACCTCACAGGCGACCCGTCGACGCCCTACGACGAGGGCACGCCGGTGGTGATCACGTCAGCCGACGTGCCGGTCGGCTCGGTGGACATCGGCTACAAGCTCGGCCAGAACGACGAGAGCACGCAGACCAAGACCGTCCCCGCGCTCCTCATGCGGGCCACGGAACCGGGCGTGGAGACGATCTTCGTCCCCTCGGAAGTCGTCCGCGACCTCGGCTACTCCCTGGCCACGAGCGAGCTGTTCGTCGACCCCGCCGTCCACCGGGCCACGCCCGGCGAGCAGCGGCGTCTCGACGACGCGCTCGACGACGAGCTGGCCGAGATCCACGTCGAGCGCGGCTTCCAGGCGCCCATGGGCTGGGCGCCCTTCGCCGCCGCGTCGCTCGTCGCCGCGATCGCGTGCGCGCTGGCGGCCGGGGTCGGCGCGGCGGCCGACGTCCGCCAGGCCCGCGTCATGCGGCGGACCGGCATCGCGTTCCGGTGGTTCGGCGCCGCCCGCGCGGGAGTGACCGCCGTGTGCGGCACGGTGCTCGGCGCGGTCGCCGGTTGTACCGCCGGGATGTCGCTGCTGTGGCCGTTGACGGCGAGCACCTCGTGGGAGGACCCGCCGCGGGTCCCGTTCGAGACGCCCTGGCTCACGATCGCGGCGATCGTGATCGGCCTCCCCCTCATCGCCGCGGCTCTCGGTGCGCTCTTGGCCCGCCAGCGACCCTGACCGGCTCAGGCGGCGCGGCGGCGCAAGGACGGCTGCTGGAGGGCGGGCGGCTGGTACGCCTGGTCGAGCCTGCCGACGTCGGTGCCGGGCGGGACGATCTCGTCGATGCGGTCGAGCACGTCGGCGCTGAGCCGTACGTCCAGGCCGGCGAGCAGGTCGTCGAGGTGGGCCATGGTGCGCGCGCCGACCATCGCGGCGCTCACCCCGGGGTGTGCGGTCACGAACGCCAGCGCCAGGTGGTGGAGCGGCAGGCCGACCTCGCCGGCCAGCTCGGCGAACCGCTCGGCCGCCTCGATGCGGCGCTCGTCGTTGAGGTGCTTGAAGATGCCGGCGCGGCGCAGCTCGTTGGGCCGGCCGCGGCGGACGCGGCCGGTCAGCAGGCCCTGCCCGAGCGGCCCCCACACCAGGACGCCCAGGTGGTGGCGCTGCGCGACGGGCAGCACCTCGCGTTCGGCGGCGCGGTTGAGCAGCGAGTACGGCGGCTGCTCGGTGTGGAAGCGGGCCAGGCCGCGCCGCTCGGCCACCCACTGGGCCTCGACCAGGTCGGAGGCGGGCATGTTGGAGGTGCCGATCGCGCGGATCTTGCCCTCGCGGATGAGGTCGGTGAGCGCCGACAGCGTCTCCTCGATGGGGGTGCAGGGGTCGGGGACGTGCAGCTGATAGAGGTCGATGTGGTCGGTGCCGAGGCGGCGCAGGGAGTTCTCGACGGCGGTGCGGATCCAGCGGCGGGAGGCCCCTTGCCGGTTGGGGTCCTCGCCCATGGGGCGGCCGTACTTGGTCGCGAGCACGACGTCATCGCGCCGCCCCTTGAGCGCTCCGCCGACGACCTCCTCGGAGTCGCCGTAGGCGTCGGCGGTGTCGATGAGGTTGATGCCGGCGTCGAGCGCCTTGTGGATGACGCGGGCGGACTCGGCCGGATCCGGGTTGCCGACGGAGGTGGCGAACATCAGGGCACCGAGCCCGTACGAGCTGACCTTGATGCCGGTACGGCCGAGCGTGCGGTACTGCATGACGAACCTTTTCTTCCGGTGGATGAACCGGGATCCACTTTGGGGCGGGTCGGGCGGCGGCGGAAGAGACGTCCTTATCCGGGGACGTGCCGTCCCTGGCTACGCCACCACGGCATCGGGCATGGTGGAGGGGTGGACAGAGCTGAGCTGGCCGACTTCCTGCGCCATCGCCGTACCCGGCTGATGCCCGCCGACGTGGGCCTGTCGCGAGGCGCGCGGCGCCGCACGCCGGGGCTGCGCCGCGAGGAGGTGGCGCAGCTGGCCGGCATGTCCACCGACCACTACACGCGTCTGGAGCAGGCCAGGGGGTCGCGGCCGTCGCGCCAGATGCTCGCCGCCGTGGCCCGCGCGCTGCGGCTGTCGCGAGACGAGCGTGACCACCTGTTCTTCCTGGCCGGCGAGGAGCCGCCACGCGACCGTCCGGCCACCGAGCATGTGCGTCCAGGCCTGCTGCTCATCCTCGACCGGCTGGTGGACACGCCGGCGCAGGTGGTCAACGATCTGGGCGACGTGCTGGCGCAGAACGCGATGGGCAAGGCGCTGCACGGCGACGTGTCCGCCCTGCCGGAGGCTGAGCGCAACCTCATCTGGCGCTTCTTCGCCGTGCCCGCCGCGCGTGAGCTGTTCCCGCCAGAGGAGCGGGAGCGGGCGGCGCGGACGGCGGTGGCGGATCTGCGCGCCACCTGCGCCCGCCGCCCTGGCAACGCGCGGGCGGCCGAGCTGGCGCGCCGGTTGTGCGCCCGCAGCACGGAGTTCGCCGCGCTATGGGGCGATCATGAGGTAGCGGTGCGCCGCAGCGACACCAAGCTCTTCGCCCACCCGGTGGTCGGCCTGTTGGAGCTGGACTGCGAGGTGATGCTGAGCCCCGAGCACGACCAGCGGCTGATCGTGCACACCGCCCGTCCGGGCACCGAGGCACACGAGCGGCTGCAGCTGCTGCGCGTGGTCGGCTTGCAGGACCTGACCCGCCCCTGACCGCTCAGAGGTCGAACGGAGCCGGCCCGGAGGCGTCTGGACGTCTCGTGCGCGAACGGGGGCAAGGGTGGGTGCGAAAGTGCGGGTGAGCCGCTCGTCCGGCCGGTAGGCGGGCCTGCCGGGGTCGCCGGCGGCGGCCAACGACGTCCACGCCGACCTGACCACGCCGCCGGATCCTCACCCGGCGCGAACCGTTCATGCCGCTCGCCCGACTGTGCTGGGTGACGGAAGGACGAGATGACCGAGACCGAGGAGCCGCGCCTGCCGGCGCGGGACGTGACGGACCGGCCGGCGCGGTCGCGCGCCGGCCGGGCACGGGCGGTGGCGGCGCTGCCGGCCTGGTACGGCGGCCGGCTGGTGACGCGGAGGGTGGCGCTGTTCGCCACGGACCGGCTGATCGCCGCCTGGCCGGCCCTGGCACTACTGCGCCGCCTGCACGAGCTGACCGAACGGGAGGAGCGGTGAACGCGCTGGAGACGCACGACCTGGGCAGACGTCATGGGCGGCGGTGGGCGCTGCGGGAGGCGAGCGTCACGGTGCCGGAGGGGGCCAGGGCGGCGCTGGTCGGGCCCAACGGAGCGGGCAAGTCGACACTGCTGAACCTGGTGTCGGGCCTGCTGGAGCCCACCACCGGCCGGATCGAGATCTTCGGCGGGCCGCTGGAGCCGGCGGCGGTCGCGTTCGTGGCGCAGGACAAGCCGCTCTACCGCCGCTGGAGCGTCGCCGACCTGCTGCGCTTCGGCGCCGCCACCAACCCCCGCTGGGACGGCGCCGCCGCCCGGTCGCTGCTGGCCGGGCACGGCATCGGCTCGCGCGAGCGCGTGGACCGGCTGTCCGGCGGCCGGCGCACGCTGGTCGCGCTGGCGCTGGCCGTCGGCAAGCGGGCCGGGCTGGTGGTGCTGGACGAGCCGCTGGCCGAGCTGGACCCGCTGACCCGCATGGAGGTGATGAGCGTGGTCCGCGACCTGCCCGCCACCGTGCTGCTGTCCTCGCACATCCTGGCCGACCTGGCCGAGGTGTGCGATCACCTGATCCTGCTGGGCGCCGGCCGCGTGCGTTTGTGCGGCGGCTTCGGCGACCTGCTGCGCGACCACCCCGCGACCGGCCTGGAGGACCTCGTGCTGCACTACCTGCGCAACCCCGAGGAGGCCCGGTGAGCGGGCTGCTGTGGGTGGCCTGGCGCGGGCAGCGGGCCCAGGCCGCCGCCATCGCGGCGCTGCTCGTGCTGTACGGCGCCGGCGTGGCGGCCGAGCGGCTGGAACCGGGCCTGGCCGGGCTCACCTTCCAGCTGTCGGGCTTCCTGGCCGGTGCGATCTGCCTGATCTGGGGTGCGCCGCTGGTCGCCCGCGAGTTCGAGGCCGGCACCCACAAGCTGGCCTGGACGCAGAGCGTGTCGCGGGGGCGCTGGCTGCTGGCCGTCGTCGCGGTGGCGGCGGCCGGGGCCGTGGCGGCGAACGCCGTCCTGGCCGGGATGCTGGGCTGGTTCCTGCCGGAGGTGGGGGGTGAGGTCATGGCGTGGCCGTACTACGAGAGTCACGGGCCGGTCCCGTTCGGCAGGTCGCTGCTGGCGCTGGCGCTCGGTGTCGCGCTCGGTGCGGCCACCCGGCACACCCGGATCGCGATGCCGCTGTCGGTGCTGCTGGTGGGGGCCGGGCAGCTGGTGGCGCGGGCCTTGCGTGCGCGGTCGGAGCTGCCGTTCTGGCCGTTGCAGTGGGCCGAGACCGCCGTGCACCTGGTGCTTGCCATGGCGCTGGTCGGGGTGACGTACGTGGTGATCCGGGCTCGTGCCCGGTTCTAGCCCCGGCCGTATGCTCCCGCGTTCAGGTCCTCGATGAGGGTCGGGCCGGTGGGGTGCCAGCCGAGGAGGTCCTGGGTGATGGCGCTGGACGCGGTGAAGTGGCCAGAGAAGAAGGCGGCGATCCAGCCGAAGTGGCCGGGGACGTCGTCCGGGTCGATGGAGGAGACCGGCAGGCCGAAGACGCGGCCGATGGCTTCGGCGATCTCGCGGGTGGTGACGCCCTGCTCGGCGATGGCGTGGACGCGGCTGCCCGCGGGCGCCTTGTCGAGTGCGAGCGTGACCAGGCGGGCGGCGTCGGAGACGTGGACGGCGGACCAGCGGTTGGCGCCGTCGCCCGGGTAGCCGGAGACGCCCTTGTCGCGCGCGACGCCGGCGATGACGGAGATGAAGCCGTGGTCGCCGGTGCCGTGGACGGTGGGGGCGAAGCGCAGGCTCACCGCGCGGACGCCGCGTTCGGCGTACCCCAAGGCGAGGTTCTCGGTGCCGCCGCGCGGCGAGTCGGGGCCGTGGAAGGGCGAGGGGACGTCCTCGGTGAGCACCCCGTCGGTGAAGCCGGCGATGCCGGAGGCGAGCAGGAACGGCCGGTCGCTGCCTTCGAGGGTGTCGCAGAGGGTCTGGACGGCGGCGCGCTCGGCGGCGTTGGTGCCGGCCAGGTCGCTCCAGTCGTGCTTGTTGGCCAGGTGGATGACGGCCTCGGCCGCCTCGGCGCCGGCGCGCAGGCCGTCGAGGTCGTCGAGGTCGCCGCGGTGGACGTGGGCGCCCTTGGCCTCCAGCGCGGCGGCGGAGGCGTCGGACCTGGCCAGGCCGGTGACCTTGTGCCCGGCGGCGAGCAGGTCGTCGACGACGGCCGAGCCGATCCAGCCGGTGGCTCCGGTGACGAAAACGTGCATGGGTGTACTCCTCGCAAAGTCATGTCAGCGACTGACGTCAGTGACTGACATAGCTTAACCCTCATGTCGGTCGCTGTCATCACTAGACTCGGGCGCATGGTGCGTTGGGAACCGGGAACCCCCGAACGACTGCAGCGTGCGGCGCTCGAGCTGTTCGCCACCCGCGGCTACGAGGAGACGACGGCCGCGGAGATCGCGCAGGCGGTCGGGCTGACCGAGCGCACGTTCTTCCGCCACTTCAAGGACAAGCGCGAGGCCCTCTTCCACGGCCAGGACCTGCTGGAGAAGGCGTTCCTCGAGGGCGTGGCGGCCGCGCCCGAGCAGGCGTCGCCGCTGGAGATGGTGAGCGCCGCCCTGCGTGCGGTGTCGTCGTCGTTCCCCGACGAGCGCCGCTCCCTGTCGCGCACCCGCCAGGACGTCATCGACCGCAACCCCGCCCTGCAGGAGCGCGAGCGGCACAAGCTGGCGTCGCTGGCCGCCACGATCGCCGAGGCGCTGCGCGCGCGTGGCGTCGGCGAGCCGGCCGCCACGCTGGCCGCGCAGTCGGGCATCACGGTGTTCGGGGTCGCGTTCCTGCGCTGGATCGACGAGGAGCGCCCGCTCGACGCCATCATGCAGGACGTCCTCGGCGAGCTGCGCACCGTCCTGCGCTGACACCCGCACGCCCGGCCGTCCGGTCATCGAGTTGCCGTACCGGGTGGAACTGCTCCTATCCTGTACGGCGTGATCGATCGGGGGCAGCCGGTGCCGGCGCATGTACGCATCACGCGGGCGAATGCGCGCTTTCAGCAGTGGCAGGCCCTGCTGGGCAACCGGAACAAGCGGCAGCGGGCCAGGGAGTTCGTCGTCCAGGGCGTACGGCCGATCAGCCTGGCGGTCGAGTTCGGCTGGCCGGTGCGGGCGCTGCTGTTCGACGCCGAGCGGCCGCTGTCGGGCTGGGCCAGGGAGATGCTGGAGGCGGCCGGGGCCGAGCGGGTGGCCACCGCCCCCGAACTGCTGCGGCAGCTGGGCGAGAAGGACGAGGACGTTCCCGAGCTGATCGCGGTCGCCGAACTGCCCGACGACGACCTGTCGCGCATCAAGGTCGGGCCCGCCTTCCTGGGCGCGGTGTTCGACCGGCCCAACAACCCCGGCAACATCGGCACGATGGCCCGGTCGCTGGACGCGTTCGGCGGCACCGGGCTGATCGTCACCGGGCACGCCGCCGACCCCTACGATCCCCGCTCGGTGCGGGCCTCCACCGGATCGCTGCTGGCGCTGCCGGTCGTGCGCTGCTCCTCGCACCGCGAGGTGCTCGCCTGGGTGGACGACCTGCGCGCCCGGGGGCTGCCGCTCACGGTGGTGGGCACCGACGAGAAGGGCGAGCGCGACCTCGCCGACCTCGACCTGACCGGCCCGACCCTGCTGGTCATCGGCAACGAGACCAGCGGGCTGAGCGCGGGGTGGCGGCAGGCGTGCGACATCATGGCGCGCATCCCGATGGCCGGCGCCGCCAGCTCGCTCAACGCCGCCAGCGCCGCCACCGTCACCCTGTACGAGGCCGCCCGCCAGCGGCGCACCGGCGGGACCGGCCCCGCATGACCTCCCGCCGGCGCCGCGGCGAGGTCGGGCGGTCCCGCGCGTGCCGAGGCGGGGAGAGCCGGTCGTCCCTATGAGTTACCGGTATGCGACCGTTGCGCGCGACTACCAGGATCTGGCCAGCGGGTCGGTGCTGCATTCCGCGCCGGGGTTTCCCGCGTTCCCGGTCCGGCTGGCGAGCGAGATCTTTCAGCGGGCGCTGGACCTGCGCGGCGACAGGCATCCGGCCACGCTGTGGGACCCGTGCTGCGGCAGCGGTTATCTGCTGACCGTGACGGCGCTGCTGCACCGGCCGGTCATCGCCTCGGTGCTGGCCTCCGACCTCGACCCTCGGGCGGTCGATCTGGCCGGGCGCAACCTCGCCCTGCTGAGCGGGTCCGGGCTGGCCTCTCGTGCCGCCGACCTGCGCGAGCGCTCCGCCCGGTTCGGCAAGCCGGCGTACGGTGACGCGGCCCAGGCCGCCGACCGGCTCGCCGCCGGTCTCGAGACCGGCGGCGGCGACGTCCCGTACGCGGCCCGCCAGGCGGACGTGTTCGACGCCGGCCGGCTCAGGCAGGCGCTCGGCTCCTGCGCGCCCGACATCGCGATCACTGACGTCCCCTACGGCGAGCAGACCCACTGGGGCGGCCCTGGCGCGGCGGCGGGCGTCCCCGGCATGGTGGAGGCGCTGACCGCTGTGCTGCCGCGGGGCGGTGTGCTCGCGGTGACAGTACGAGGCCGCAAGGTGCCCATGGACGGTGGCCGCCGCCCGGACACCTCCTTCAAGATCGGCACCCGCGCCGTCGCGCTGTTCCGCGCCTGAGAACGCGCCTGAGACCACGCCTGAGAACGCGGCCCGTCCGCTCAGTCGTGGGCGATGTGCAGGAGCTGCCGCCACAGCAGCACCACGAACGCCGCCGACCCGGCGAAGGCGAACCAGAACGGCGCCGCCACCCCCAGGTGAGTGGCCAGGGTGCCGCCGATGAGCGAGCCGACGACCAGGCCGAAGTAGACGCAGATGGTGTTGACACTGCCCACCCGGCCCTGCAGCTCCTGGGGGACGGCGCGCTGGCGGACGGTGACCGACGTGGTGCCCCAGATGAAGGCGTGCGCGCCGAAGACGAGGAAGATGCCGCCGGCGACCCACGGCGAGTGGGTCAGGGCCAGGCCGAGGTGGGTGAGGGTCTCGATGACGAGCCCGATCCGCATCAGCGCGCCGAGGCTCACCCTGCGGGTGATGGCGCCGTACAGGCTGGTGCCGATGAGGCCGCCGATCCCGCTGATGGTGGTCATCAGGCCGAAGCCGATGGGGCCCAGGCCGAGCTGCTCCTGGGTGTAGAGGACGAGCACGGACCAGGCGGCGCCGAAGGTGAAGTTGAAGATCAGGATGGTGAGCGCGAGGGTGCGGACGGCGGCGTGCCTGATCGTCCACCGGAAGGCGTCGAGGAGCTCGCGCACGACGCCACCCCCGGACCGGGCATCGGCGCCTGCCAGAGGGCCGGCCGCGGTATCGGCTTCAGCGTCGACCGCAGGGTCGGCCGCGGGGTCGGCCGCGGGGCCTGGTTCAGTGTCGAGGGTGCGGGCGCGGTGGCCGTGGGGTGGCAGCGTGACCCGCGAGACCAGCACCATCCCGGCCAGCACCAGCAGCAGCTGCCCGGCGAACGGCCAGGTCAGGCCGAGCCCGATCAGCGCCGCGCCGACGGGCGGCCCGGCGAGCTGGTTGAGCGTGATGAACCCGGTGCCCAGGCGGGCGTTGGCGACGGTCAGGTCGTCGCGGGCGACCAGCATGGGCGTCAGCGTGGAGGTGGCGTTGTCGGCGAACACCTCGGCGACCGACCGCAGCGACAGCGCGATGAGCGCCGTCGTCACGGTGAGGGTGCCGGTCAGCAGCAACACCACGAGCACGGCCAGCACCACCGCGCGGGCGGCGTTGGCGGCGAGGACGATCGTGCGCCGGTCGTGCCGGTCGGACAGCACGCCCGCGTACAGGCCGAACAGCAGCGGCGGCGCCCAGCTGACCAGGGCCGACAGGGAGATGAGCAGCGGGTCACGGGTGAGCGTGGCGATCAGCAGCGGCCCGGCCGCGGCGGCGAGCCCGTCGCCGAGATTCGTCAGCCAGCTCGAGGCCAGCAACCATCGGAAACCTGTGCCGAGGCGTGCGGGCAGCACGCGTTCCATCACTGTGACCACGAGCGCACAACCCTACGATCCGGCCCTGAGCGGGGGCAACGCATTTTCCGGGGGGCCGGGCTCAGGAAAGGACGAGGGTTTCTTGCACCCGGCGCGACCGCGCGAGATAGGCCATGCCCACGATGCCGGGCAGCGAATCGATGACGACGCCGATCGGTGACTTCATGCCGAGGAAATACCAGATGAGCAGGAAGACGACCGTGGAAATGGCCCAGACGGCGTTGTTGACGACGGCGGACTTGCGTTTGTTGAGGATGAGCCGCATCACCACGACGCTGTATGCGGCGAGGAAGACGTTGCTGACGACGTAGAAGATGATGGAGCCCCACGGCGCGGGCTCGCTGAGGCCGCCGAGCGCGGGGTTGGCGTTGACGATGACGGCGGCCAGCGCCAGCCCGAGCCCGTGCACGATGAGGATGCCGTGGGCGACGACGTAGGCGGCCAGCAGGCCGCCGACCCGCCGTGGCGCGGGCCCGGCCGGCGCCGCGGGCTCGGCTTCGTACGGGCGCGGCATCGTCCTTGCGTCCCCCTTCGGGCCCCGGGGCGAAAGGCGGCCACGGGTCGGCGTCTTTCGGCAGCCTGTCAGAGTTCGCGGCGCCGCACAATCCCGTGCCGACATTGCCGGAAGTCGTTTCCGGATCGTTTCACGGCCCGTATTGCCTGGCCGGGCGCCGCCGGGGATGATGTCGCCGTCAAGGCGCCGCCGGCGGCTCACGGCACGTCCTAAATCAACGCTTGTGTTGAACCGTTAATCTTGCGATTCTTCTCCCATCCGGCGCATTCAACAAACCATTCCTCTCCACCCCCTGGACGCGTCCTCGCAGGAGCCTGCGGGGCCGCGCACGCACACGACCCACGGGCATGCGCTGACGAGGAGGTCGCGATATGACATGGACCAGCAGGTACCGGACCGCCGCGCGGGCGATCGCGGTGATCGGCGCGGCGGCGCTCGTCTCCGCCTGCGCCGGGAACGGCGGCGCGGGAGGCACGGGCGGCACGGCGAGCGGCGGCGGCGGTGCCTACCCCGACCGCACGATCACGTTCGTGGTGCCGTTCAGCGCGGGCGGGCCGACCGACACCGTCACCCGCATGATCGCCGAACCGATGGGCGCCAAGCTCGGCGGCAAGATCGTCGTGCAGAACGTGGAGGGCGCCGGCGGCACGGTCGGCGCGGGCGAGGTGGCGCGCGCCGAACCCGACGGCTACACCGTGCTCATGCACCACATCGGCATGTCCACCGCGCCCGCCCTCTACCAGGATCTCGGCTACCAGCCGCTGGAGAGCTTCGAGATGGTCGGGCTGGTCACCGAGGTGCCGATGACGGTGGTGGCGCGCAAGGACTTCGAGCCCGCCACGCTGCAGGACCTGGTGACGTACGTGAAGGCCAACGCGAGCAAGGTGACGCTGGCCAACGCCGGCATCGGCGCCGCCTCCCACCTGTGCGGGCTGCTGTTCCAGACGGCCGCGGGCGTCAAGCTGCAGGAGGTCCCGTACGAGGGCACCGGCCCGGCGCTGACGGACCTGGTCGGCGGGCAGGTCGACTTCATGTGCGACCAGACCACCAACACCAGCGGCCAGATCTCCGCCAAAGAGGTGAAGGTGTACGCCGTCACCACCCCCGAGCGGGTCGGCAGCCTGCCGGACGTGCCCACCACGGCCGAGGCCGGGCTGCCGCAGCTCGAGGTCAGCGTCTGGCACGGCCTCTACGCCCCGAAGGGCACCCCGCCCGACGTGGTGAGCAAGCTGTCGGAGGCGTTGAAGACGGCGCTGGCCGACCAGAAGGTCATCGACCAGATGGCCAAGCTCGGCACCGCGCCCGTCCCCGCCGAGGACGCCACCCCTGAGGCGCACAGGACGAAGCTGCAGGAGCAGCTCGGCACCTGGGCCAAGGTCATCGCCGACGCGGGCGTCAAGGCCGGCTGAGCATGCGGGCACGACGCTCCTGGCCGGACGTCCTGGCCGGCGCGATCTTCGTCGTCATCGGCGCCGTGTTCGCGGCGGGCGCGCTCGGCTACGAGCTGGGCAGCCCGCTGCGGATGGGGCCCGGCGCCTTCCCGCTGCTGGTCGGCGTCATCGTGGCCGGTCTCGGCCTGGCGATCGTGGTCAAGGGCCTGATCGCGGGCGAGGTGATCGCCTTCGGCGGCGTGCCGTGGCGGGCCATCGCCGCCATCACGATCGCGCTGGTGTTCTTCGGCTTCACCGTACGCGGGCTCGGCTTCGTGCCCACGGCGGCGGTGACCGCGCTGCTGACCGCGCTGGCCGGCCGCGTACGGCTGCTGACGGCCGTCGCGGTGGCGGCCGGTCTGACGGTGGCCGCCACCCTCATCTTCGTCGTCGGACTGCAGCTGCGGATCCCGCTCGTGGGCCCGTGGCTGGGCGCCTGACGCGCAACCGGATCTTGGGGTATGGACCTTCTCGACAATCTCGCGCTGGGCTTCTCCACGGCCCTCCTCATCCAGAACGTCCTCTACTGCTTCGTCGGCGTGCTGCTCGGCACCGCCGTCGGCGTGCTGCCCGGCATCGGGCCGACGGCGACGGTGGCGATGCTGCTGCCGATCACGTTCACGTTCGAGCCGGTCACCGCGCTGATCATGCTGGCCGGCATCTACTACGGCGCCCAGTACGGCGGCTCGACCACCGCCATCCTCATCAACCTGCCGGGCGAGTCGTCGGCGGCGGTCACCGCGCTCGACGGCCACGAGATGGCCCGGCAGGGCCGCGCGGGCCCGGCGCTGGCCACGGCCGCGATCGGGTCGTTCATCGCCGGCACGGTCGCCACCGTCGTGCTGGCCGTCGCCGCGCCGCCGCTGGCCAGGGTGGCGCTGCAGTTCGGGCCCGCGGAGTACTTCTCGCTGGTGCTGCTCGGCCTCATCGTCTCGATCGCGCTGGCCCGCGGCACGGCGCTCAAGGCGCTGGCGATGATCGCGCTCGGCGTCCTGCTGGGCACGGTCGGCCAGGACCTCTACACCGGCACCCCCCGGTTCGTGCTCGGCCAGCGCGAGCTGTACGGGGGGATCGACTTCGTCTCGGTGGCCGTCGGCATGTTCGGCGTGGCCGAGATCCTGCGCAACCTGGAGAGCGGGCAGGCCCGTACCGCGATCGTGTCGCGGGTGCGGCACCTGTGGCCGACCCGGGAGGACTGGCGGCGCATCGCCGGCCCGATCCTGCGCGGCACCGGCCTGGGGTCGGCGCTGGGCGTGCTGCCGGGCGGCGGGCACGTGCTGGCCTCGTTCACCTCTTATGCGGTGGAGAAGCGGATCTCGCGGCGGCGGGAGGAGTTCGGGCACGGCGCCATCGAGGGCGTGGCGGGACCGGAGTCGGCCAACAACGCCGCCGCGCAGACCTCGTTCATCCCGCTGCTGACGCTGGGGCTGCCCGCGCATCCGGTGATGGCGCTGATGGTGGGGGCGTTCATCGTGCACGGCATCACGCCGGGCCCGAACGTCATCGTCGAGGAGCCGGCGCTGTTCTGGGGGCTGATCGCCTCGATGTGGATCGGCAACGTGCTGCTGGTGCTGCTGAACCTGCCGCTGATCGGCATGTGGGTGCGGATGTTGCGGATCCCGTACCAGGTGCTGTTCCCGATGATCGTGCTGTTCGCGGCGATCGGGACGTACTCGCTGGGCTTCAACGCCTTCGACGTGTACGCGATCGTGCTGTTCGGCCTGCTCGGCTACGTCCTCATCAAGTGCGGCTGCGAGCCGGCGCCGCTGCTGCTCGGCTTCGTGCTCGGCCCGCTGCTGGAGGAGAACCTGCGCCGCGCGCTGATCATCTCGCGCGGCGACGCGTCGGTGTTCGTGACCCGCCCGATCTCGGCGACCCTGCTGGCCCTGACGGTGCTGGCGCTGGTGGTGGCGGTGCTGCCGGCGATCCGCCGCCGCCGCGAGGTGGTCTTCACCGACGACGACTGACCCCGGCCGAGCGTACGCGATGATGGTCCTCACCCATCACCCGTACCGCGAGGAGCAGTAGTGCGCATCGGCATCATCGGCGTCGGCGAGATCGCCCGGGCCATCGTCACCGGCCTGCTGGAGGGGGACGGCCCGCCGCCCGAGGTGCTGCTGTCGCCGCGCGGCGCGGCCACGGCCGCCGAACTGGCCGCCCGCCACGGCACCGTGCGCGTGTGCGGCGGCAACCAGGAGGTGGCCGACGGCTGCGACGTGCTGATCGTCGCCGTGCGCCCCCAGGACCGGCAGGCCCTGGCCGGTCTGGCCGTCGCCGCCGGCACGGTCGTCGTCAGCCTGATGGCCGGCGTCTCCCTCGCCGAGCTGCGCCGGCTGCTCGCCACCGATGCGCCGCTGGTGCGCGCCATCCCGCTGCCCGCCGTGCGCGAGCGCCGCTCGGTCACCGTCACCTGCCCGCCGCACCCGGTGGCCGACGCGCTGTTCGACCGGCTGGGCGGGGCGCTGCCGGTGGACGACGAGGACGCCTTCAACGTCTTCTCTGCGCTGACGTCCACGCTCACCACCCACTACGCCTACCTGGCCACGCTCAGCTCCTGGGCGTCCGGCCACGGCATCGCGCCCGATCAGGCAGAGCGCTACGTACGGGGCCTGTTCGCCGACCTCGGCCGCTCCCTGTCCGACGAGACCCGCTCGCTCGAGCGGTTGGCCGCCGATCACGAGACGCCGGGCGGCACCAATGAGCGCATCCGCACGACGTGGTTCTCCCCCGCCAACGCCACCGCCCTCCGCGAGGCCCTCGACGCCCTCCTGACCGACCTCACCTGACGCCCGGGCCGATTCGAAAGAGCTATTGCGAAACAGTTCTTTCGAATATAGCGTGGCGACGTGGAGATCAAGGATCCGAAGGCGATGCGTGCGCTCGCCCACCCTCTGCGCATCCGGCTGCTCGAACTGCTCGCCATCGAAGGCCCCGCGACGGCCGCCCGGCTGGCCGAGCTCGTGGCGGAGAGCCCGTCCAACTGCTCCTTCCACCTGCGGGTCCTGGCCAAGTTCGGCTACATCGAGCGCGCGCCTGGCCAGAGCAGGCGCGATCGCCCCTGGCGGCTCGTCGACATCGAGCAGACCTGGGACGCCGAGCAGCCGGACGAGGACGGCCGCTCCGCCGCCTCCGAGCTGAGCCAGGCCTTCCTCGAGTGGGAGACCGCACGGATGAAGGCCGCCGTCACCGCGAAAGTGCCGGAGGAGTGGAAGGGCAGGCTGCCGGGCTGGGGCGCCACGCTCTGGCTGACACCGCAGGAGGCCGAACAGCTCGGGCACGCCTTCGCCCAGCTGATCAAGCCGTACGTCGGGCGCTGGCAGGAACCGGACGCGCGCCCCGCGGAGGGACGTCCCGTCCGGATCTTCCACAACGCCTACCTCCTGCCCGAGCAGGAGGAGCAGTGAGGGCCGCGCTGGCCGACCCGCCGTTCCGGCGGCTGCTCGGCGGCTGGACCATCGGCAACCTCGCCGACAGCGCCCTCTACCTCACGCTGGGGGTGTGGGCCAAGGACCTGTCGGGCAGCAGCAGCGCCGCCGGCCTGGTCTTCCTCGCCCTGGCCGCCCCGGTGGTGCTCTTCCCGCTCATCGGGCTGCTCGCCGACAAGGTGCACCGCAAACCCTTACTGATCTGGGCGAACCTCGCGGGCGCCGCCGTCGCCATGACGCTGCTCGCCGTGCAGACGGCCGGGCAGCTGTGGCTGCTGTACGGCGTCGCCTTCGCGTACGGCGCGCTGGGCCTGGTCAACTCCGCCGCCCAGACCGGCCTGGTACGCGACATGCTGCCGGCCCGCCACCTCGACACGGCCAACGGCCTGCTGACCACGATCGACCAGGGGCTGCGCATCTTCTCCCCCGTCCTCGGCAGCGCCCTGTACGCCGCTTGGGGCGGCGGCGCGCTCGCCGTCGGGGTCGCCGCCTGCCTCATCCTCACGGCGCTCGTGCTCCGCACCGTCCAGGTACGCGAGTCCGCCCCGGAGCCCCGCCGGCCGGAGCACAGCAGGCGGCGGGAGACGGTCGCCGGTCTCCTCCATCTGCGGAGCGTCCCGCTGCTGTGGCGCATGGTGGTGGTGAGCGCGGCGGCCTTCGGCGTCGTCGGCGTCTTCGACTCGTCCTTGTTCGAGCTCGTGGACAAGGGCCTGGGGATGGACGCCGCGTTCTTCGGGGTGCTGATGACCGTCCAGGGGGCGGGCAGCGTGCTGGGCGGCCTGATCGCCGCGCCGGTGCTGCGCCGCCTGGGACCGGTGGCCATGATCGCGGTCGCGCTCGCGCTGCTCGGCTCCGCCGGTCTGGCGATGACCGCCGACCTGGCCGGCGTCCCCCTGCTGCCCGTCGCGGTGGGCGCGCTGTTCGCGGCGGGCGTCGCGATCCCCTGGTTGTCCGTCGCGATGGTGACCACCCGGCAGCGGCTCACGCCCGCCCGGCTGCAGGGACGCGCCGCCGCCGCTAGCAACGTCGCCGTCACCGTGCCGCAGATGGCCTCCATCGCGGCGGGCGCCGCGCTCGTGGCCGTCGTCGACTACCGGTGGGTGATGATCGCGGCAGGTGCGATCCTGCTGCTCTGCGCGCTGGCTCTGACCACGCCCTCGAGCCGGCGGCTCGGGCGAGGCGAGGCCGGCCTGGATGAGGGGCGCGAAGCCGCCGCGTACGCATCCTCCTGACATCGGATCTCTGCAGCGGCGACCTCGGTAACCGCGCAGGTCACCGCCCACGTGGCGGGTCTTCCGGGGGTGAAACATCGGATGCCGCCCTTGTGACGAGCGCGTTACCGGTGTTATCTCTTCGGGGAAGCCCGCATGTGATCGGAGGACCCCGCGTGGCACACCCCCCGTTACGACGACACGCCACCGCACTCGTCACCGCGTTGTCGCTGCTGCTGTGGCCACAGGCACTGCCGGCGGCCGCGCACGCCGGCCCCGCACCCGAAGCGAGCACCGTGCAGACACCCGATGACTTGACCCTCTGGTACGACGAGCCCGCCACCGACTGGGAGACCCAGGCCCTGCCCATCGGCAACGGCCCCCTGGGCGCGATGATCTTCGGCGGGGTGTCGTCGGAGCGCATCCAGTTCAACGAGAAGACGCTGTGGACCGGTGGCCCCGGCTCACCCGGCTACGACTTCGGCAACTGGTCCGGCCCGCGCCCGGGCGCGATCGCCGAGGTCCAGGAGCAGATCGACCGCGAGGGGAAGATGTCCCCCGAGCAGGTCGCCGCCAAGCTCGGCCAGCGCAAGACCGGCTTCGGCGCCTACCAGACCTTCGGCGACCTGCACCTCGATCTGCCCGCCGCCGAGGCGAGCGACTACCGGCGCGAGCTGGACCTGTCCGAGGCGGTGGCCCGCGTCGCCTACACCGCGGGCGGTGTCCGGCACCAGCGCGAGTACTTCGCCTCCAACCCCGGCAACGTCATCGTCGCCCGGCTGGGCGCCGACCGGCCCGGCCAGGTGTCGTTCACGCTACGCCACACCTCGCCGCGCGACGACAAGACCGTCACCGCCGCGGGCGGCCGGCTCACCATCCGGGGCCGGCTGGCGGACAACGGCATGCGCTTCGAGGCGCAGGTGCAGGTGATCACGACCGGCGGCACCCGCAGCGACCAGGGCGACGCCGTTCGGGTCGAGGGCGCCGACAGCGCGGTGCTGGTGCTGTCGGCCGGCACCGACTACGCCGACGCCTACCCCTCCTACCGCGGCGAGGACCCGCACGAACGGGTGACCGCGGCCGTGGACAAGGCAGTGGACAAGGCAGTGGACAAGGCCGTGAATGAGGCCGTGAATGAGGCCGTGAATGAGGCCGACGGCGCCGGGTACGCCGCGCTGCGCCGCGCCCACGTCGCCGACTACCGGGCCCTGTTCGACCGGGTCCGCCTCGACCTCGGCGGGACGATGCCCGCCGTACCGACCGACGAGCTGCGCAGGAACTACACCGGCGGCGCAGACCCCGCCGACCGGGCACTGGAGAAGCTGTTCTTCGCCTACGGCCGCTACCTGCTCATCTCCTCCTCCCGCGAGAACGACGTGCTGCCCGCCAATCTGCAGGGCGTGTGGAACCACTCCACCAGCCCGCCCTGGTCGGCCGACTACCACGTCAACATCAACCTGCAGATGAACTACTGGCTAGCCGAGCAGACCAATCTGCACGAGACGACCGCGCCGTACGACCGCTACATCACCGCGCTGATGCCGCCCGGCCGCGAGAGCGCCCGCGGCATCTACGGGGCGGGCGGCTGGGTGGTCGGCAACGAGACCAACCCGTTCGGCTTCACCGGGGTGCACGACTGGGCGACCGCGTTCTGGTTCCCGGAGGCCGCCGCCTGGACCACCCAGCACCTGTACGACACCTACCGCTTCACCGGCGACGTGACCTACCTGCGCGAGCGGGCGTACCCGGTGATCAAGGGGGCGGCGGAGTTCTGGCTGGACTTCCTGCACACCGACCCGCGCGACGGCAGCCTGGTGGTCTCCCCCAGCTACTCCCCCGAGCACGGCGACTTCTCCGCGGGCGCCGCGATGTCGCAGCAGATCGTCGGCGAGGTGCTCGGCAACGCCGTGGCCGCCGCCGAGAAGCTCGGCGTGGACGAGGAGTTCAGGGCCGAGGCGCGCGCCGCGCTGAAGAAGCTCGACCCGGGCCTGCGCATCGGCTCGTGGGGCCAGTTGCAGGAGTGGAAGAGCGACTGGGACTCCCCGGCCGACACCCACCGGCACGTCTCGCACCTGTACGCGCTGCACCCCGGCAACGGCATCGAGCCGGGCTCGAAGGAGGCCGAGGCGGCCAAGGTATCGCTCAAGGCGCGCGGCGACGGCGGCACCGGCTGGTCCAAGGCCTGGAAGATCAACTTCTGGGCGCGGCTGCTGGACGGCGACCACGCCCACACCATGCTGGCCGAGCAGCTGAAGGGCTCCACGCTGGACAACCTGTGGGACACCCATCCGCCGTTCCAGATCGACGGCAACTTCGGCGCGACCTCGGGCATGGCCGAGATGCTGCTGCAGAGCCAGCATGACGTGCTGCACGTCCTGCCCGCGCTGCCGTCGGCGTGGAAGGACGGCTCGGTGCGCGGCCTGCGCGCCCGCGGCGACGTCACCGTGGACGCCACCTGGTCCGGCGGCGCCCCGGCCACGGTCACCCTGCATCCGGGCAGGACCGGCCGGCTGAGGCTCAAGAGCGCGGTCGTCGAGGGCCGTTACCGGCTGGTGGACGGGCGTGGCCGCGAGGTGAACGCCCGCCGCGAGGGCGACACCCTCACCTTCGACGCCCGCGCGGGGCAGAGCTACACGCTGCGCAACGAGGTGGCCGTCTCCCTGGAGGCGCCCGCCTCCGCCCAGCCCGGCGTCGCCTTCGAGGCCGGGGTGAGCGTGCAGGCGCCGGGGCGGCGGGCCGTACCGGCCGCCGAGGTCACGCTGACCGCCCCGAGCGGCTGGACGGTCACGCCGGGCACCCGCAGCCTGCCGGGCGTGCCGGGCGGCGGGAAGCGGACCGCCGCGTTCACCGTCACGCCGGGCCCCGCCGACGGCGGCCGCACCGCCGTGCTGTCCGCGACGGTCACCGGCGGCTCGTGGAAGGGCGCCGCCACGGCCGTCCTCGCCCTCGACCCCTGCGCCCCGGCTCCCGCCGGCTCGGCCGTGGTGGCCTGGGATCCCCGGGAGGGCGCCACCGTCGAGGACGCCTCGGGCAACGGCCGCCATGCCAAGATCGCCGGCGGGGACCCGGCCTACGACGCCACCGCGCCGTCGGGCAGCGGCCTGCTGCTGGACGGGAGCACCTACCTGACCACCGAGCCCACCACGCTCGGCCTGCTGCGCGAGGCCACTTTCGCCGCCGAGGTGAAGGTGGGCGGCAGCGGCTACCGGCGGTTGTTCGACTCGCAGCCGTCCGGCGACCCGGGCACCGACGGCGTGCTCATCGACCTCACGCCCGAGGGCAAGGTCCGCTTCATCGGCGCCGGCGCCGGCGTCACCCTGGACGCGGCCCTGCCCACCGGCCGGTGGCTGGACGTGGTGGTCACCTTGGACCGCACCGGCGCGCTGACCCTCTATGTGGACGGCGAGCGCGCCGCCACCGGCCAGGTCACCTCCGGCGGCACCTCCGGGGGCATCGCGGGCTGCACCGCCAGGCCGCTGCGGTTCGGCGCCGACCAGAACGGCGGCCAGCGCCTGACCGGCGGCGTCGACCGGGCCGCGATCATCGCTCGCGCCCTGACCGCTCAGGAGGTGGGGAACTGGCGTGAGCTGATCACGCCGGCTGGCCGATCGGCCGGACGGTGATCGTGTTGAGGTCCACCCCGTCCGGCTGGCCGAGCGCGTGGCAGATCGCCTCGGCCACCGGGCCGGGCGGCAGCGCGAACGGCGGCACCTCGCCGTCCATCCAGAACGGCGTGTCGATGATGCCGGGGTTGACCAGGGTGACGCCGACGCCGCGGTGGGTGGCGTGCAGGCGCAGGTTCTCCGCCAGCCCGGTCACCGCCCACTTGGTGGCCGAGTAGAGGTTGCCCGGGCTGTTCTTCACCCCGACCACGCTGCCGACCAGCACCAGCCGCCCTCGGCTCGCCTCCAGGTGGGTCAGGGCGGCTCTGGCCAGCAGGGCGGGGCCGAGCACGTTGGTGAGCACCATGGGCGGCCACAGTTCGGGGTCGCCCTCGGCCAGCGGGACGCGCCCGCCGTGGACGTGGTCGGCCGAGGTGAACGCGGCGTTGGCCACCGCGCCGTGCAGCGCGCCGAACCGCTCCACGGTCGCGGCCACCGCCCGCCGGGTGTCCTGCCAGTCGGCGGCGTCGGCGATGAGGCCGAGCAGCCGGTCGGGATGACCGGTCTCCTCCAGGAACGTCTTCATCCGCGCCTCGTTGCGGCCGGTGACGGCCACGTGGTGGCCGCGCTCCAGCAGCAGCCGCGCGGCGTGGGCGCCGACGCCGCTGGTGGCGCCGGTGATCAGTACGGTCTTCGCGGTCATGCGTGATCCCCCAAACTCCAACACTCGTGTTGGCGATACGCCGACCATAACCCCGCCCGCGCGCCAAAAGCAACACGCGTGTTGGAACTATCATGAACCCCATGGCATGGGACGTCGAAGGCACCAAACACCGCATCTACCAGGCAGCGCTGGCCGAATTCGCCGCCCACGGCCCCGACGGCACCACCATCGACCGCATCGCCAGGCGCGCCCAGGTCAACCGCGAACGCGTCTACAACTACTACGGCGACAAGACCGCCCTGTTCGCCACCATCGTCCGCGGCGAGGTCGACGCTCTGGCCGCCGCCGTGCCGCTGGACATCACCGGCCCCGACGACGTCGGCGAGTTCGCCGGACGCGCCTACGACTACCAGCGCGCCCACCCCGACCTCGCCCGCCTCGTCCTGTGGGAGGGGCTCGCCGACACCGGCGCCATCCCCGACGAGCTCGCCCGCACCACCCTTTATGCCGACAAGGCCGCCGCCATCGCCGCCGCCCAGCGGGCCGGCCGCATCGACGCCACCCTCGACCCCGCCCACCTGATGTTCCTGGTCATGTCCCTAACCAGCTACTGGTCGGCGGCCCCGCAGATCGCCCGCATGCTCACCGGCAGCCCCGGCAGCCCCGGCGACTCCGGCGACGACCCCGATGACGGCGCCGAGGCCGCCCGCCGCCGCGCCGCCGTCGTCCACGCCGCCCGCCGCCTCGCCACCCCCTGACCGCTACCGGCCGAACCGCTGCCGGGCGGCGTCGGTGACCGGGGTGAAGAAGTTCACCAGGTTGCCGTCGGGGTCCCGGACGAGCAGCGAACGGTTGCCCCACGGCATCGTCTTCGGCTCGTTCACCACGTCGGCGTCCTCAGGCAGGCCCTTGAACGTCGCGTCCACGTCGTCCACCAGGAACTCGACGATGACGCTGCGGTTCTCGGCCGGGCGCGCCGAGCCGGGGGCGAACAACGCGACCGTGGGCACCCCGCCGATCGCCAGCGTCCCCGTGGCCGTCCTGAGCTCGGCGAACTCCTCGTTCGCCCACGCCGCCCGCACCCCCGTGACGTGCTCGTAGAAACCCACCAGCCGTGCCACGTCGGCGGTGATGATCCGGGTCGAGATGAAATCCATGACAACTCCCTGCTGATCAGTCGATCGCGAACGCCCTACAAGCTAGACCTGATACCGGGCAGAATCCGCCCGGTATCTGCAGCAGACTTGAGAACATGCCGCGACCCACCACCCGCGTCCTCACCCTCCTGGAGCTGCTCCAGGCGGGCGGCACCCGCACCGTCACCGAGCTGGCCGACCGCCTCGGCGTCAACGAACGCACCGTGCGCCGCTACATCGACCACCTCATCGACCTCGACATCCCGGTCGAATCGGTCCGCGGCCGCCACGGCGGCTACCGCCTCACCCCCGGCTACCGCCTGCCGCCTCTCATGCTCACCGATGAGGAGGCGCTGGCCGTCCTGCTCGGCCTCATCACCGCACAGGGCACCGGCACGGCCTCGGAGACCGCCACCGTCAAGATCCGCCGCGTCCTGCCCAGACGCCTCGCCGACCGGCTCGACACCCTCCTCGGCACGCTCGCCTTCACCACCCCTGCCCGGCCCGCCGCCGCACCCGACGCAGCGCCCGACACCGGCGTTCTGCTCACCGTCGCCGACGCCGTCAGCCACCACCGCCCCGTCACCATCCGCTACACCGCCGCCGACGGCCACCGCAGCGAACGCACCCTCCACCCCCACGGCCTCGTCACCCACAACCGCAAGTGGTACGTCACCGGCACCGACCCCGCCATCGGCGAAGAGCGCACGTTCCGCCTCGACCGCATCACCCAGGCCACCACCCGGCCCGGCACCTTCACCCCGCCCGCCGGCCTCCAGGACCCGGCCCAAGACCTGCTCACCAGGCTCGCCACCGCCCCTCACCGGCACCACGTCATCCTGCACATCCACGGCACCGCCGCCCAGATCCACACCCGCCTGCCGCCCGGCTTCGCCCTCGTCACCGAACCCCCGCAGGACGGCTGGTCCCGCGTCGAGCTCCACGCCGACCACCTCGACCGGTTGCCTCCCGTCCTGGCCGCACTCGACCTGCCCTTCGCCGTCGAGCAGCCCGCCGAGCTCCGCGACCTCGTCGTCGCGCTCGCCGACCGCCTCACCCGGTCGGCCCTGCGGAAAACCACAGGCCGGCCCGGGTAAGCACCTCATTCCGCCAGGCGAGGGCCCCGGCCTACCGTTCCTCACCATGATCGGAACGTTGTTCGACGCGCCACGGCCACGTGTGGCCGGGATCGCCGCCCTCCTCGTCCTCGCCGCAGTGATCGCGCTGACGGCCATGGCGGACAGCACCATGCAGCCTGTGCCGGCCAGTGCGCCGGCCGACCGGTTCAGCGCCGAACGCGCCCGTGCCCACCTCGAGAAGTTCGCGACCGAACCCCGCCCCATCGGCAGCGCCGCCTCCGCCAGAGCCAGGACCTACCTCACCTCCCAGCTGCGCGCCGCAGGGCTGGACGTCGAGGTCCAGCACGCCGTCGGCGCCCGCTCCGCGGCGGGGCTGGCCACGTTCGGCCAGGTCGACAACATCATCGCCCGCCTGCCCGGCACCGGCTCCACCGGCACCGTGCTCATCGCCGCCCACTACGACTCCGCCGCCATGGGGCCGGGCGCCTCCGACGACGCCGCCGCCGTGGCCGCCATGCTGGAGACCGTCCGCGCGCTGCGCACCGGCCCTCGGCCACGCAACGACGTCGTCCTGCTCATCACCGACGGCGAGGAGGACGGCGTGCTCGGCGCCGAGGCCTTCGTCCGCGAACACCCGCTCGGCAAGGCGGGCGGCGTCCTGCTCAACTGGGAGGCCCGCGGCACCGGCGGCCCGTCCCTGATGTTCGAGACCACGCCCGGCAACGCCCGCCTCGTCGACACCTTCGCCGGCGCCGCCCCCGCGCCGCGCGGCAGCTCCGCCATGGTGCAGGTCTACCGGCTGCTGCCCAACAACACCGACTTCACCCCGCTCACCCAGGCCGGCTACACCGGCATGAACTTCGCCTACATCCAGAACTCCTCGCATTACCACACCGCCACCGACACCATCGCGAACCTCAACCCCGGCAGCCTCCAGCACCACGGCTCCACCATGCTCGCCCTCACCCGCGCCCTGGGCGGCACCGACCTGCGCGCCCTCGGCTCCGGCCACGACGCCACCTACTTCCGCGCCCTCGGCGTCATGATCACCTACCCGGGGCAGCTCACCTGGCCGCTGGCCGTGCTCGCCCTCCTCGCGGTCGCCGCCCTGGCCCTGCCGGCCCGCACCCGGCGGCTGCTGACCCTGCCCCGCCTCCTCGTGGCCGCCGTCTCGGCGCTCCTTCCGCTCATCCTCTCCGCCGCCCTCGCCCAAGGACTCTGGGCGCTCCTCGCCACCTGGCGGCCCGCCTACGACCTCATGGGCGGGCTCCTCCACCATCCACGCCCCTACCAGGCGGCCGTCGCCGCGCTGTCCGCAGCGGCCGTCCTCGGCTGGCACCTCGCCCTGCGCCGCGCCCTCGGCAGCGCCGCGACCGCCATCGCCGGGCTCCTCTGGCTCGCCGCGCTCGGCCTGCTCTGCGCCTGGCTCGCCCCAGGAGCGGCTTTCCTGTTCACCCTCCCGGCCCTGCTCGGCGCACTCGGCTGGCTCGCCGCCCTGCTGCTGCGCCGCGCCCCCGGCTGGTCACGCATGCTCCTGGCCCTGGCCGGCCCCGCCACCGCCGCCATGCTCCTGCCCGCGCTGGCCGGCGACGTCTTCGACGGCATGGGACTCGCTCTCGCGGGCGTCCCCGCCCTCGTGCTCGCCCTGTTCCTGCTGACCGCCGTACCGATCGCCGACCTGTTCCTCACCCGCTCCAAGCGCGCCACCGTCCTGGCCGTCCCCCTCACCGCCGTCGTCCTCGCCGCCGCCCTGGCCGCCACCGGGCTCGCCACGGACGGCTTCGACGCCGAGCACCCCGGGCGCACCCACCTCGCGTACGTCATGGACGCCGACACCCGCACCGCTCACTGGGTCAGCGCCGACACCGACCCCGCCCCCTGGACCAGCCGCTACGTGACCGGCCGCGACACCTCGGCGCTCCCGCCCGGCTACGGGCGCGGCGCCCTGCGCACCGGCCCCGCACCCGCCATCACCACCGGCGCCCCGCGAGCCGACGTCCTGGCGCACCGCGGCACCACGCTCAAGCTGCACGTCACCCCCGCCAAAGGCGCCCGCTCCGTCACCCTGCGCCTCGACCAGCCGATCACCCACGTCACCGCCACCGCCGGCGCCTTCGGCTCGGCCACCGCGGCCGTGACCGGCACGCGCACCGGCACCTGGCCCTCGGAGATCCGCTTGCGCGGCATCCCCGCCCGCGGCGCCACGTTCACCGTACGTACGCAGGGCCAGGACCGGATCCGCCTCACCGTCATCTCGGAAACCGACGGCCTGCCCGCCGTGCCCGGCTTCGTCCCCCGGCCCGCGGATCTGGTGGCCGCCACGAGAGAGGACGGCGACCTCACCGCCGTCACCCGCACCTACACGCTGTCCAGAAACGCTTAGCACCCGCTCAGCCGTCCAGGGGACGTCAGGCGGAGCCGGAGCCGCCCGGCCGCCCCCGACAATCGATCATTTTTGATATATCAAGTTTGATGGATTATGGTCGGTCTTCGCACTTCCAACGAAGAGGACCACCATGACCACCGGCCACCTGCCCGTCCCCGGCGCCACGCTGCACTACGAGGTGCGCGGCGCCGGGCCCGCCCTGCTCATCTCCCAAAGCGGCGAGGGCGACGCCCGCCGCAGCACCGACCTGGCCGATCACCTCCTCGACAGCTACACCGTCATCACCTATGACCGGCGCGGCCTGTCCCGCAGCGCCCTCGACCGCCCCCGCCCCGTCCCCTTGAGGCAGCACGCCGACGACGTCCACCACCTGCTGGCCGCGCTCACCGACCGGCCGGCGGCGATCCTCGGCTGCAGCATGGGCGCCGCCATCGGCCTCCACCTGGCCCTCGACCACCCCGGCCAGATCGCCACCCTCATCGCCCACGAACCGGTGTCCCCCGGCCTCCTCCCACCGGCCGAGCGCACCCGCCACCTCGCCGAGCTCGCCGGCATCCAGCGGCTCTACCGCCGCGAAGGACTCACCCCCGCGCTCAAGGCCATCACCGAGGCCCTGGGCATCGACCCCGCCGCCCCCGACGCCGAACCCGGCCGGACCCCGCACCCCATGACCCCCCAGAGGGTCGCCGACTTCGGCTTCTTCCTCGAACACGACGTCACCGCCGTCATCGGCGACACCTTCCCGACCGGCGACCTGGCCTCCACCGGCGCCCGCATCGTGCCCGCCGTCGGCCGCACCACCCCGCCCGCCGCCTTCGACCGCCGCTGCGCCCAGGAGCTGGCCGCCCTGCTCGGCACCGAGCCGGCCGAGTTCCCCGGCGGCCACAACGGCAACCTCACGCATCCGCGCGCCTTCGCCGCCCGCCTGAAGGAGGTGCTCAGCCGGCGGGCCGGCTGACCGTGCGGCAGGCCAGGTGCAGGGCGAGACGTTCGTCGCGGTGGCGCAGGTCGATGCCCAGCAGCCGCTCCACCCGCTGGATGCGGGCGGCCACCGTGTTGCGGTGCACCCCCAGCACCGCCGCCGTCTCCGCGATCGAGGACTCGGCGTCCAGGTAGGCCGACAGCGTGCGGATGAGGTCGCCCGGCTGGTCGTGCAGGGGCGCGAGCAGCGCGCGGGCGGCCGGTTCGAAGGTGTCGGTACGCGCCCACTCCAGCAGCAGCTGCGCCATCCCGAGCTGGTCCACCTGCAGGAAGAAGCCCGCCTCAGGACGGGTGGCGGCCAGCCGGGCGGCGTCGGCGGCCTCCGCGACCGTGCTGATCAGGCCGCTCGTGCCGGGGTGCGGGCGGCCCACCCCCATGTGGGCGCCGGCCGAGCGGCGCAGGGCCCGGTTCGCGGCGCGCAGGGTGTCGGCGAGGGCGTGCACGCGGGCGGCGGTGGGCTCCTGCGCGAACGTGGTCCACCCCGTCCAGCCGTCGCCGTGCTCGACGACCACCGCGTGCACACCCTCGCCGCGCAGCACGCGGGTGACCTGCGCCGTGGACGCCACCGTGTCCAGCCCCGGCGGCGCCCCGATGCGCAGGCCGACGTGCCAGCCGCCGAGCTGCCAGCCCGCGTCGGCCGCCCGCCTGCGCAGCTGCGCCGACGGCTCGCCGTCCAGCCGGAGCAGGTCGCCCAGCAGCGCCGAACGTGAGCGCGCGTCCCGTTCCAGCTCCAGCCGGTGGCTGAGCAGCCAGCGCTGCACCGCCGAGGCCGCCACCGACAGCGCCGCCGGCACCACGTCCGCCCGCGCCGCCGCCGTCCCCCGCAACTCCACCACCAGCCAGAACGCCGGCCGCGGCGCTCCCGGCAGCGCCGCCGGATGCGCCAGCAGCACCCCGTCGCCGAGCGGGACCCGCTGCGGCACCACCTCCTGCGCCCGCACCGCCTCCGGCTCACGCACCTGCCCGGCCAGCGGCTGGCCCCGCTCGTCCAGCAGCGCGGCGGGCGCGTTCAGCAGCTCGCCCAGCCGGGCCACGACGCCCTCGGGCGCGAGCGTCCGCTCGTCGAAGGCGCGATGCGCCGACAGCACCAGCCGCGCCCGGTCGATCTCCGGCTCCGCCAGCATCATCCGCGCCGCCACCAGCAGGTCGAGCGGGTCGGCCGCGGCACCGAGCAAGGGCACCCCCAGCCGATCAGCCAACCGCAGGGTCCCATACGCCACCCCGCCGGCCATCCCGCCGGCCATCCCGCCGGGTGTCTCGCCGGGTGTTGCGTCGGCCGGCCGATCCGCGGGCGGGGTGGCCGCGGTCACCAGGACCGCCGCCCCCTCCGCGTCCACCACGCGGCGGAGCAGGGCGTCCAGGCGCCAGTCGCCCGGATCGACCGGTGTGCTCACCATCACCACCTCGCCAGGACCGGCGGGGGTGTAGGCGCCGGGGTCGGCGAGGGGGCGGACGGTCCGTGCCGTGGCGTCCAGTCCCGCCTCGCCGGCCAGCACCTGTACCGCGCCGGTCCACTCGGGCAGGGCCAGCAGCCTGCGTACGGTGGTCATCGCCGGCCTCCCAGCAGGACGGGCTCGCAGTCGATCCCGTACGCGCGAGGCGCGACCAAGGCGATCCGCCCCGGATCCGTCCAGAACGGCGCGATCGGCACCTGCAGCACCATGACCTCCATCCCCGCCCGCACGGCGTCGCCGGAGATCGGCGTCACGGTGCGCCGGTCGAGCACCGCCAGCACGTCGGGCGTCGAGGCGACGACCCGGCCGTCGCGCAAAGCGAGCAGGTATTCGTTCTCCATCTCCAGCCGCAGCAGCGCCCCCGTGGCGTGATCGGCCACCGTGACACCACCGCGCGAGAACCCGGCGCGGCCGTGCAGGCGCGGCCCCGGCCTGCGGACCACCTCGATCACCCGGCCCAGCGCCAGCACCCGCCCGCCCGCCTCGCCCAGCCGGCCGGGGGCGGGCGACTCACCGAGCGCGAGCAGCCGCCGTCCCAGCTCCAGCGCCGCCGACACCGACCCGACGACGCTGCAGCAGGCCAGCTCGTACGCCGGGACCGGGGCCAGCGCCAGCGCCGCCCAGCCGCCCGCGCTCGGCAGGAACGCCCGCACCGTACGCTCCAGGTCGGCCGCCGTGCCGGTGGCCTGCACGAGCACCTGCCCGCCCGGCTCGGCCAGCGCGACGGGGGTGACCGGGCGGCCGCAGGCGTTGAGCGAGAGCTGGTCGAGCCGGGGCACGCCGCGCCCGGTCAGGTCGGCGTCCACGACCGGCAGGCCCAGGTGCCAGGCCAGCGGCAGCATGCCGTTCAGCCCGCCGATCTCCAGGGAGGCGACGGCGCCCGCCCGCACGCCGGCCCACCGCTCGACCGCGGCCACGGCGGCGGCGAACTCCTGCCCGCCCGGCAGCTTCTCGTTGAACACCGGCGTCGCCCCGACGACCCCCACAGGCACGACGTACGCCTGCGGCGGCAGCGCGTCCAGGGCGTGCACGACGACCTCCGCGCCCGCGGCCAGGCGGCGGCGCAGCAGCAGCGCGGCGGTACGGGTGTCCCCGCCACCACTGGAGCCCAGCACCGCCACGCCCCGCTCCAGCGCCGGCACGTCCGGCGGCTCGATGCGCATCTGTCCAGCTTGCCGCACCGGACCGGCCCGCCGTGCCATTCGCCGGCCGGCCGGGGCGGCGGAAGACGCAGGTCGAAGCGGGAATGACCGTAACTCCGTCGGGGTGGCGCCGAAATCACCGCGCTGAACGACTTGCGCAATGGTCAAGAGTCGTTGACCATTGACTCGTGTCCACCGACGATCTTCCTGAGACCTTTCACGTCACCACCGACGAGCAGCTCCGCGCCGTCTCCAACCTCACGCGTCACCGGATCATGGCCGTGCTCCGCTTCGAGCCGGCCACGATCACCCAGATCGCCCAGCGGGTGGGCCTGGCCAAGGGCAGTTCCAGCTACCACGTACGGCTCCTGGAGCGGGCCGGCCTGGTGAAGGTGGTGCGGACGCGGAAGGTGCGCGGG
The DNA here is from genome assembly GCF_042428605.1 of Nonomuraea salmonea. Taxonomy (NCBI): domain Bacteria; kingdom Bacillati; phylum Actinomycetota; class Actinomycetes; order Streptosporangiales; family Streptosporangiaceae; genus Nonomuraea; species Nonomuraea salmonea. The sequence continues at coordinate 68,062 of NZ_JBHMCF010000061.1, read as the reverse complement.
GTCACCGAGCGCTACTACGCGATGGCCGCCCGCTCGATCCGGCTGCCGGACCCGGGACAGGGACAGCCGGACGTGCTGCTGCGCAACGCGGTGGCCGACCTGGAGGCGTCCCCCGCCGACGGCGAGCGGCACGTGCGGATGGCGCACCTGCGGCTCACCGACGAGCAGTTCGCGGAGCTGGGTGCCCGCCTCGAGGCGCTGGCGGACGAGTACCGGGCGCTGTCGGACCCGTCCCTTCCCGACACGTCGCTCGTCTTCGCGCTGTTCCACCCGGCCCAGCCAGAGCGGGCCGGGCTGGATGAGGAGGGCGACCGGCCTGAGCGGGCCGAAGAGGACGAACAGGTTGAGCGGGCTGAGGAGAGTGCGGAATGACGGCGAAGGTGAGCTTGCCGGCCGGGTTCGGGCGGTTGTGGACGGCGCAGACGGTGTCGTCGCTGGGCGACGGTGTGACGCATGCCGCGCTGCCACTGCTGGCGTTGACGCTGACCCGGGATCCGATGGCGCTGGCCGTCGTCACGGCCGCGGGGACGCTGCCGTGGGTCCTGTTCGGGGTGCTCGGCGGGGCGCTGGTGGACCGGTGGGATCGCCGGCGCACGATGTGGATCACGGATGCCGGGCGTGCCGCGCTGCTGGCCGTCCCGGCCGTCGCCGCGGCGTTCGACGTGCTGACCGTTCCGCTGCTGGCGGTGGTGGCGTTCCTGCTGGCGCTGGGCGGGTTGTTCTTCGACACGGCCGCCACGGCGTACCTGCCGGATCTGCTCGGCCGCGACCCGGCCCGGCTGGAGCGGGCCAACGCGCGCCTGCGCGGCGCCCAGACCGCGGCGTCCGGGTTCGCCGGGCCGCCGGCGGGCAGTGCCCTGCTGGCGCTCGGACGGTCGGTGCCGCTGGTCGCCGACGCGGTGTCGTTCGCGGTGTCGGCGGTGCTGGTGCGGTCGCTGCCCGCGGTGCCGCGGCCGGTCGCCGGCGCCCGTGAATCGCTGCTGCGCCAGGCGCGGGCGGGCGCGTCCTACGTGTTCAAGGATCGGCTGCTGCTCGGGCTCGCGCTGCGGCCCGCCGTCGGGAACGTCGCCTTCCTCGCCGTGGAGACCGTGCTGGCCCTGTTCGCCCACGAGCGTCTCGGCATCGGTACGTTCGGGTTCGGCCTGCTGCTGACCGCCGAAGCGGCCGGCGGCCTGCTCGGGGCCGGCATCGCCACGTTCCTCGGCCGGCTCCTGGGCACCGGGACCGCGCTGACCTGCACCGCCGCCATCGAAGGGCTGGCCATCCTCGGTCTCGCCGCGGCGCCGAACGCGTACGTGGCCGGGCTGGCGCTCGCCGTCTGCGGGGCGGGCATGGGCGCCACCATGGTGCTCGCGCCCTCGCTGCGGCAGGCCATCGTCCCGGCCCACCTGATGGGCCGCGTCGCCTCCACCTCCCGCATGCTCGCCATGTGCGCCGCCCCGCTCGGCGCCGTGCTCGGCGGCTGGCTGGCCACCGCCTACGACCTGCGCACCCCGCTGTACGCCGCCGCCGGCCTGCTGCTCACCATGACCGCCGTCACCGCGACCATGACCAGCAACCGCCGCGTCGAAGCGGCCCTCGCCGACGCCCGTCCTGAAGCCGTGCCGGTCACGGTCGGCTGACGGTGACCGGGTTGCACTCCTCGACAGGGGTGAACGGGTGCGGCAGCCCGAACGCGGCCGGCCCGAACACCTCCAGCGCCTCAGGCGTGCGCATGAGAGCGGGCGTGGAGATGCCGACGACGGTCACCCGCTGCCCGTAGCGCAGGTTCTCGGTGGTGATCGGCTCGGCCAGCTCCGACTCCAGCACGCACACCAGGTCGGGCACCACGCACCGCACCTCGCCGTCCACCAGCGCCACCAGGTGCTCGTTCTGGAAAGCCAGCTCCAGCTCGTGCCGCCCGTCGAACGACACCGCCGTCGCCCGCCCGCGCGCGAAGCCCGCCTCCGTGCGCCGCTCCACGTCCGACACCTTGCCGCGGAACAGCACCCGCAGGTGCGCGTACAGGGTGCCCGACAGGGCGCCGGCGAGCGCGGCGACGGGGTCGGCGCCGGCCTGCCTGGCCTGCCGGATCGCCCGGCCGATGGCCAAGGCCAGCGACAGCGTGCGCGGCACGGCCGTCCGCTTGACCTCCGCTCCGGTCATGGCGTACTCGGCGATGTGCGCCACCCCGCCCAGCCGCACGGTCACGCCTCTGGCCAGCCACTCCATGCGCCGGTTGTCGGCGCCGGTGTCGATGATCGTGCTCTCGCCCCGCTCCCCCGCCACCGCCATGGGCGAGCCCGGCACCCCGTACACGCCGAAGGTCTCCATCTGCAGCTCGGGGAAGGCGCGTCCCATGCCGTCGGCGTCCACGACGGGCAGCCCCGTGACGGCGGCCACCACCAGCGGGATCATCGAGTTGATGCCGCCGCACTCGATCGGCATGGTCGCCCCGGCCGGGCGGCCGAGGTGGCGTTCGAGGGCGCGCAGCGCGGCGACCGGCTCGGTGCCGCGCGGCAGCTTCTCGTGCACGACGGTCGGCGCGCCCATCTGCGCGGTGGGGATGACGAGGGTGTCGTCGGCGAGGTCGCCGGGGTCGAGCACGGTGATCGGGCCGTGCTCGCGGATCGCCTGCCGCACCAGCAGCCGCCCCACGTACGGGTCGCCGCCGCCGCCCGTGCCCAGCAGGGCCGCGCCGCGGGCCAGGTCGGGCAGGTCGTCCTCGGTCAGCAGCCAGCTCACCGCCCCACCCCCACCGGGTCGAGGTCGTAGCCGAAGTAACGCGGCCCGGCCAGCGCCAGCCCCGCCTCGCTGTGCCAGCGCGGATCGCACGGGGCGATGATGACGCTGACGCGCTGCCCGAAGCGCAGCGCCTCCGTGGTGACGGCCTCGCCGCTGTCGCGGTCGAGGGTGCAGATCAGGTCCGGTACGGTGCCGCGCACCTCGCCGTCCAGCTCGGCGACCAGGTACTCGTTCTGGAAACGCAGCACCAGCTCGCGCCCCGCGTCGCCGTCCATGCCCGACAGGGTGGCAGTGCCGCGGGCGAAGCCGGTCGTGGTGCGGCGTTCGACGTCGATCACCTTGCCGGTGAACAGCCGCCGCCCGCCCAGCCGCGCCGCCACCGCCCCCACCGGGTCGCCGTGGCGGGATCGGCGCACCAGCGCGCCCAGCTCGGCGCACAGGCTCAGCGTGCCCGGCACGAGCGAGTCGCGGGCCTGCGCGCCGGTCATGCCGTACAGGGCGATCATCGTCGAGCAGCCCATGTCGATGGTGGCCGAGCGGGCCAGGCGCTCGGCCCAGTGGTTGTCGGCGGTGTCCAGGACGACCTTGTTGCCCTTCTCGTCGGCGACCGACATGGGGGTGGTGGAGACGCCGTACAGGGTGGGCAGCACCATCTGCAGCTCGGGGAAGGCGCGCCCCATGCCGTCGCCGTCCACCAGCGGCAGCCCGAGCTGGGCGGCGGCGACGACGGGGATGAGCGAGTTGACGCCGCCGGCCTCGATGCAGGCGATGTGGGTGACGCCGCGCCCGAGGTAGCCCGACAGCGCCTCGGTGGCCTTGGCCACCTGCTCGGTCGAGGGCAGCTTCTCCACCATCACGGTCGGCGCGCCCATCATCGCGACGGGCAGCACGGACGCGTCCGGCGGCAGCTCCTGCAGCGGGCACAGCTCGACGGGGCCGTGCGCGGCGACGGCGGAGGCGGCCAGCAGCCGGCCGATGTGCGGGTCGCCGCCGCCTCCGGTGCCGAGGATGGCGGCGCCGGCTGCGAGGTCGCCCAGATCGGCCGCGGTGATCGTGGTCACCTGGGTCACCGTCCCTTCGCATCGGTGAGCTGGAGCTCGCCGACGGCCTTGGCTCTGATGCGGGTGGCGTTGCCCGGCAGGTACGGGATCGGCACCTCGTCGAAGTCCACGATCTGCACGCTGGAGGGCGAGGCGCCGGCCGCGACCGCGCGGTCCACGGCCTCCTGCTTGGCGGCGTCCACGACGGCGTCGCGGCGGCCCGGCTCCACGGCGTAGACGCGGTCGACCTCGCCGCCGATCTGCGCGATGGCGGCGCCGATGGCGTTGGCGACGGCGTAGTGTCCCGGCCGGTGCACGGTGCCGGAGCCGGCCAGCTCGTCGGGCAGCAGCATCGAGCCGCCGCCGACCGCGACGACGGGCAGCGGCTCGGCGGAGGTGCGCATGCGCTCGACCGCGTCGGCCACGTCGGAGGCGATGCGCCGCAGCGCGGCCTCGGCCAGCTCTTTGCCGATGTGGGCGACCAGGGCGGGGTCGCCGATCTCGGCGCGACCGGCGGCCACGGCGATGTCGGTGGCGGTCAGGGTGTCGCCGCCGAACACCAGCGCCTTGGAGGTCAGCTCGTAGCCGACGCTGTCCGGGCCGACGCTCACCGCGCCGTCGTGGCGGACCCGGCTGCCGCCGCCGATGCCGATCGACAGCACGTCCGGCATGCGGAAGTTCGTCCTGATGCCGGCCACGGTGACGTCGGTGGTGGCCTCGCGGGGGAAACCGTGCCGCAGCACCCCGACGTCGCTGGTCGTGCCGCCCACGTCGACCACCGCGCAGGTGTCGAGGCCGGACAGCACGGCCGCGCCGCGCATCGAGTTCGTCGGCCCTGAGGCGAACGTGGCCACCGGGTAGCGCCGGGCGAAGTCGACGTCCATGAGCGTGCCGTCGTTCTGGCTGAGGTAGAGGGGCGCGGTGATGCCGGCGCCGGTGACCGAGGCGGACAGCCCGTCCACGATGTGCGCGGCCAGCTCGCGCAGGGCGGCGTTGACGATGGTGGCGTTCTCCCGCTCCAGCAGCCCCACCCGGCCGATCTCGTGCGACAGCGAGACCGCCGCCTCCGGCAGCCGCTCGGCGATGATCGCGGCGGCGCGCTCCTCGAACTCGGCGTTGACCGGCGAGAACACCGACGTGATCGCGACGCTGCGCACCCCGGCCTGTCCCATGTCGTCGGCGGCCTTGCGCACCTCGGCCTCGTCCAGCTCGGCGATGTGCCGGCCGTCGAACTCGTGCCCGCCGTGCACCAGGTAGGCGCGCCCCGACACCGCGTCGACGAGCCGCTGCGGCCAGTCCACCATCGGCGGCAGCGACGCCCCGGCGGGCAGGCTGAGCCGCAGCGCCGCGGTGGGCGCCAGGCGGCGGGCCTCGACGAGCGCGTTGATGAAGTGCGTGGTGCCGATCATCACCGCGCGCACGTCCGCCGGGTCGAACGCCCGCTGCTCCTGCAGCCCCCGCAGGGCGCTGACGATGCCGGAGGTGACGTCGGCGGTGGTGCCGGTCTTGACGGCGGCCAGCACCTGCCGCCCGTCCAGCAGGACGGCGTCGGTGTTGGTGCCGCCCACGTCGATGCCGATGCGCACGAAGAACTCCCCTGTGTGTCGTTGCTTGGTGATCGTCAGACGGCCGAACCGGCGGGTACGGCCTCGGCCGTGCGGTGCGAGCCCACGCCGCGCACCCAGCCCAGCTTCCCGGCCACCACGTAGAGCACGAAGGCCAGCACCAGCGAGTTGATGCTGCCGAGCCCCACCTCCACGAAGCGGCCCACCAGCGCCGCGGCCAGCCAGATCAGCAGCGTCGCCGGCACCCAGTCGGGCGCCGACTCCGGCACCGCGCCGCGCCGCCTGGCCTGCTCCAGCTCGCCGCGCCAGCGCCGCACCACGAAGTACTCGGCCACCATGATCCCGGCGATCGGCGGGAAGACGACGCCGAGCACCGTCAGGAAGTCCACGAACGCGTCGAGGATGCCGGCCGCGGCCAGCACGCTGCCCAGCAGGCCGATGACGGCGGTCGCGGCGCCGCGGTGCACCTTCCTGCCCAGGACGGTGCCGACGAAGTTCACCAGGCCGAGGCCGGAGGAGTACAGGTTCCAGTCGTTGATCTTGATGGTGCCGGCGACGATGACGAGGATGCCGACCCAGCCGACCGACGAGGTCACGATCGTGGTGATCTCGCTGGTGCCGACCGCGTGCGCCAGCAGCACACCGGCCATGCCGATGACGTACTCGCCGAGCGTGACGCCCACCAGCGTCTGCTTGACCACGTCGGCCACGCTCCTGTTGAAGCGGGTCATGTCAGGGGTGACGATCGCCCCCACGATGAACCCGCCCGCCACCAGCGTCGTCCCCTGCAACAGGGTCAGCTGCGGGCCCGGCGGCGCCGAGGCGACCAGCGCGCCCACGTCGTGCCGCGACAGCTCACTGATGATCGACCAGCCGACCAGGATGAGGAACGCCGGCACCGTGATGTACGCGGTCCAGGCCATCGACCCGAACCCCCACAGCACGATCGCGGTCACCAGCAGCCCGAACACCAGCGACCATCCCCACTCGGGCAGCACGCCCACCAGGCTCGCCAGGCCCTGCGCCGAGACCGCCGACTGGATGCCGAACCAGCCGATGAGGCTGATCCCGATCGCCAGGCCGATCACCGCCGACCCGGCCCTGCCGAACCCGGTCCAGCGGGCCAGCATGGAGGTCGACAGCCCTTCGCGCACGCCGATCACGCCGACGAACACCGCCACCACCTCGAGGATGACCGCGCCCAGCGTCAGCGCCAGGAACGCCTGCCAGAACCCCATCCCGAACCCGAGCGTGGCGCCCAGCAGGAACTGGCTGAGCGCCGAGATCTGGCCGAACCGCTGCACGGCCACCGACCACCAGGAGTAGCGGGCGCCGCTGGGCACCCTGGACAGCGCGTAATCGTCGACACCGACGGCCGAGGCCATGCCGACCTCCCTTACCTCAAGCGAGACCTGTGGTTGGACGCCAACGGTAGGAAGCGCCAGCCGGGCTGTCAGTGTGGACATTCCACAGCCGGCGGGCCGCGACTGTGCATAGTGCACGGTCGCGGCCGTCGGGGCTCCTTCACAGCGTACGCGCGGCTCCGGTGAGCGCCTCGTCCAGGATGGCGGCGCCGCGGCTCAGCTCGTCCTCGCTCGCGGTCAGCGGCGGCGCGATGCGGAACGTGCCGCCCATGCCGGGCAGCTGCACGATGTTCATGTGCAGGCCCAGCTCGTAGCAGCGGCGGGTCACCTCAGCGCCGAGCCGGTCCGCGCCACCCGGCCCCAGCAGGTCGTCGCCCACCAGCTCCATGCCGAGCAGCAGCCCGCGCCCGCGCACGTCGCCCACCACCTCGTGCCGCGTGGCCAGCTCCTCCAGGTGGCCGCGCAGCAGCTTGCCCAGCCGGCGGGCGCGCTCGTCCAGCCGGTCGCGCTCCAGCACGTCCAGCACGGTGTTGCCGACGGCGGCCGGCAGCGGGTCGCTGACGTGCGTGGTGAAGAACAAAAAGCCCCGCTCGTGGGCGCGCCGCTCGATCTCCGCGCTGGTCAGCACCGCCGCCAGCGGCAGCCCCGCGCCGAGCGTCTTGGACAGCGTGAGGATGTCGGGCACGACGCCCTCGTGCTGGAAGGCGTACCAGTCGCCGGTACGGCACAGCCCCGTCTGCGCCTCGTCCAGGATCAGCAGCATCCCCCGCTCCCTGCACTTGTCCGCCAGCGCCGGCAGATAGCCGGGTGGCGGCTCGACCACGCCGCCCGAGCTGAGGATCGGCTCCACCAGGCAGGCCGCCAGGCTGCCGACCGACTGGGCGTCGATGAGGTCGAAGCCGAGGTCGAGCTGGCGGCGCCAGTCCAGCTCGCCCGAGGCGTCCACGACGGCGGGACGGAACCGGTCGGGCACGGGCAGCGCGAAGTTGCCCGGCGCGGCAGGGCCGTACCCCTTGCGGCCGGCGCTGTAGGTGGCGTTCGCGGCGGCCTGCGTCATGCCGTGCCACGACCGGGCGAACGACACGATCTCGTGCCGGCCGGTCACCAGCTTGGCCAGCCGGACGGCGGCCTCGTTCGACTCGGCGCCGGTGGTCAGCAGCAGCGCCTTGTCCAGCGGGTCGGGCACGCTCGCGGCCAGCCGCGCCGCCAGGTCCACGACCGGGCGGCTGAGCATGGCGCTGTGCAGGTGGTCGAGGCGGGCGATCTGCTCGCGTACGGTGGCGACGATCTCGGGATGGGAGTGGCCGAGGATGGCGCTCATCTGGCCTGAGGTGAAGTCGAGCAGCTCCCGGCCGCTCTCGGTGAACACCGAGGTGCCCGACGCGCGGGCGATGACGTCGGGGGAGAACGCGGCGTGGCCGCTGTAGCGGATGAGGTGGCGGTCGGGGGGCGTCTGGTGTGCCATGTGATCGACGGTAGGGACGCGGACCTGGCCCGTCCATCACCCGCCGGCGCGCCGCCGCTCTTCGAGGCCGTCGAGGATGAGGTCGAGGCCGTAACCGAACTCCTCGGCGTAGTCGTAGCCGGGCCGCAGCGCGTGCTCCACGATCAGCTCGGCGAGATGCGGCCACTGCGCCGCGGCCTCACCCTGCAGGATGTTGCCGGCGACCTCCTCCCTGTCGTCGGGGGTCGTGACCGGCAGGACCGACTCCTGCAGCACGAATCCGTAGACGTAGGCGTCGATCGCCGAGACCGCGTGCGCGGCCATCGCCACCGAGAAGCCCGCCCCCCGCAGCACCCCGAGCACCGCGTCGTGGTGACTCAGCGTCGCAGGGCCCGGGTCGCGGCGGGAGTCGAGCAGGCTCAGCGCCCAGCTGTGCCGGCCCAGCACCGCCCGCGCGGACACGGCCCGCGCCCGGATGGCCGCCCGCCAGTCGCCGCCGCCGGAGGGCAGCTCGATCATGGCGAACACCTTGTCCACCACGCCGTCGAGCATGGCCTCCTTGTTCGGCACGTGGTGGTAGAGCGACATCGCCTCCACCCCCAGCTCCTGCGCCACCCGCCGCATCGTGATGGCGGCCTCGCCACCGCGATCGGCGACCCTGATCGCGGCCTCCAGCACGCGGTCGCGGCTCAGCGGTGGTGACACGGGCGGCTCCGGTACGGGGGGATTGACAGCCTTACGAGCGTAAGCCAACCTTACACCTGTAAGTAGCCTTACGCTCGTAAGCCTGAGGAGACCTCCATGCCCATGCCGCTCTGGTGGGGACACGTCAACAAGCGCATCTTCAACCCCATGTCCATCCGCCGCGGCAGCTACCCGGTGCTCACCCACGTCGGACGCACCTCCGGCCGCGCCTACCGCACCCCGCTCGACGCCTTCCCCGTCCCCGGCGGCTACCTGTTCATCCTCGTCTACGGCTCACGCTCGGACTGGGTGCGCAACATCCTCGCCACCGGCCACGCCCGCTTACACGCCGACGGCAAGGACATCGACCTGACCGCCCCGCGCATCGTCGGCCGCGACGAGGCGTTCCCCGACCTGCCCGACAACGCCCAACGCGCACCCCGGCTGCTGCGCATCACCGAGTTCCTCCGCATGGACACCGCCGACACTCAGCCCTCCGGATAGAACAGGAACAACGTGCACCCCTGCGCCGACTGCGGCACGTGCGACGAACCCGCCGGAGCATGGATGAACGTCCCCGCCGGATAGTCCCGCTCACCGTCGTTGAAAACACCGGAGACCACGAACACCTCCTCCGGCCCAGGATCGTGCACGTCCACGCCCTCCCAGCAGGACCCGGCGTCCATCTCCAGCACGTACGCCCCCGCCCCGCCCGCACCGCGCCACAACGGGCGCAACCGGATGCCGGGGAACACCTCGCGCACCGGGGCGTCCTCCACGGAGGACCACACGTAGCCCGGCATGTCCTTCTGTGTCGTCATGCCCACCACCCTGACAGCCGCCCACCGCCCCCGCCGAGTGTCAGAAAAGACATCCCGCGCTACTTTTCAGACATGCACCGCGTCACCGCCCTCGTCCGCCCAGGACAGTCCACCTTCGAGCTCGCCTGCGCCGCCCAGGTCTTCGGCATCCAGCGGCCCGAGCTGCCCGCCGCGTACACCTTCGGCGTCTGCGCAGAACACCCCGGCCCCGTCCCCACCCGCGCCGGCTACGACATGCTCGTCACCGACGGCCTCGACGCCCTCACCCACACCGACACCGTGATCATCCCCGGCTGGCTGCCACCCGCCGACCCACCCTCCCCCGCCGTCACCGACGCGCTGCGCCGCGCCCACGCGCGCGGCGCCCGCCTCGTCAGCATCTGCTCCGGCGCCTTCGCCCTCGCCCACGCCGGTCTCCTCGACGGACGCACCGCCACCACCCACTGGGGCCTGACCGCCGAACTCGCCGCCCGCTTCCCGCACGTCCACGTCGACCCCGACGTCCTGTACGTCGACCACGGCGACCTCGCCACCAGCGCCGGCGCGGGAGCCGGCATCGACCTGTGCATCCACCTCGTACGCCGCGACCAAGGCGCCCGCCACGCCGCCCACATCGCCCGCGCCATGGTCATGCCGCCCCACCGCGAAGGCGGCCAGCTCCAATACACCGCCCCACCCCGCCCCGCCCAGATCGACGGCACCCTCGCCCCCCTCCTCGACTGGGCCACCGCCCGTCTCGCCGAACCCCTCACCGTCGAGACCATGGCCGCCCGCGCCGGCCAGTCCGCCCGCACGCTCACCCGTCGCTTCATCGACCAGCTCGGCATCAGCCCAGGCCAGTGGCTGCTCGCGCAGCGCATCGCCGCCGCCCAGGACCTGCTCGAAACCAGCGACCTGCCGCTCGACGCGGTCGCCCGCCGCTCAGGGCTCTCCTCGGCCACCAACCTGCGCCGCCGCTTCCACACCGCACTCGGCACCACCCCGGGCGCCTACCGCCGCGCCTTCCGCGGCCGCACCGCGAAGGGACCGGCCCCTGCCGAAGAGCCGGCCCCTTGACCGGCCCTGCCGAAGAGCCGGCCCCTTGAGACGCCCTCCGGCCGGCCCGGCACGACCGTCAAGCGAGCCGAAGCGCGGCGCAGCACCACCGTCGGCCGGCCACCGTCAGCCGTCACAGTCAGCCGGCACCGTCAGCCGGCCAGCGTCAGCGAGCCACCGTCAGCGAGCCAGCGCCCGGCGCAGCACCGCCGCCGCCTCGCCGAGCTGCCGCTGGGACACCTCGGCCGACAGCAACGCCTGCGAACCGTGGAAGGTGCCCGCCCACTGGTGCAACTCCACCGGCACCCCCGCCCGCAGCAGCCGCAGCCCGTACTCGATGGCCTCGTCCCTGTTCGGGTCGAACTCCGCCGTCGCGATGTACGCCGCCGGCAACCCCGCCAGATCCTCGGCCCGGCTCGGAGCCGCGTACGGCGTGGCCGGCGCCCCACCCAGATAGTGCCGCCAGATCGCAGACACCTTGTCCCGGTTCATCCAGGGCGTCTCGGTGAACGTCCGCCCCGACCAGGTCTCCTGCCGATCATCCAGCCCCGGCTGGTTCAGCAGCTGGAACCGGATCGGCGGCCCCTGCTCGTCCCGCGCCCGCAACGACACCGCCGCCGCCAGGCACGCCCCCGCGCTGTGACCGCCCACCGCCAGCCGCTCAGGGTCGAACCCCAGCTCGCCCGCGTGCTCGGCGGCCCACCGCAGCACCGCCCACACATCGTCCAGCGCCGCCGGGTACGGATGCTCCGGCGCCAGCCGGTACCCCACCGAGATCACCACCGCGCCCGACCCCTCCGCCACCCGCCCGGCCCACGGATGCTCGGTGTCCAGGTCGCCCATGACGAACCCGCCGCCGTGCAGCCACACGATCCCGCCCTGCGCGTCACGCGGGCGATAGACCCGCACAGGAACGTCCGGATCGGCCGGCACCGTATGGTCCGCCACCTCCATGTCCTTGAGATCGGGCGCGGGCAGCGACGTGGCCAGCGCCGTGAAGTTCTTCCGCTCCGCCACCGGGTCCGACAGGTCGGCCCGCGGAAACAACGGGATGAATGGTTCGAGTTCGGGATCCATGCCAGCCATCCTCGCGATCCCGCCCCTTCGCATCATCCGCCATCCGTCGCACATCACCCCCGCCCCACGCACCGAACGGCGCATACCCTGGCAGACGTGGAGGCTCTCGCCGTACGGCTGTCCCAGCTCGACTCCCAAGCCGGAGGCGCCATCAGGGTCGTCATGTTCTACGACACCCTCATGCGCCGCCGCGTCGACCTGCCCGCACTCACCCGCGCCTCAGCCGGCCTCGCCGAATGCGTCACCGGCCTCCGCCTGCACGGCACCGGCCAGGCCATCCGCTTCGGCCCCGACGGCAAGCAGATCACCGGCCCGCCGCAGCCCCCGTCCACCAGCACCCCCATCCTCCTCGACGACGAAGAGATCGGCACCTGCTGGCTCGAACGCCACGACACCCCCCGCACCCTCGACGACCTCCTCCTCGACCGCCTCGCCATCGCCGCGGCCGCCGTCGTCGAACGCTACGGCCCCGCCCGCACCACCATGGCCGACCCCGCCCTCGTCGAACTCGCCATCAGCGCCGACACCGACGAAGCCGCCAGAGCCCGCGCCCTGCGCCTGCTCGGCTTCGCCCCCGGCCTGCGCCTCCACGTCGCCGCCGTCCACACCGCACTCCCCCTCGACCAGGTCGGCACCGCCATCTGCCCCATCCGCCCGGTCAAAGCCGCACCCCTCGCCGGCGTCGGCGCCATCCTCGCCACCACCCTCGACCCCACCCGCTTCCCCGCAGGCGTACGCGCCGGCATCGGCACCGCCCCCGACCCCGCCCGCGCCTGGCACGAAGCCCGCACCGCCCTCCGCTTCACCACCCACCGCCGGCCCATCACCCACCACGACGACCTCGGCGTCGTGGCCCTGCTCGCCCACATCCCGGAAGCCGCCGCCCGCGACAACCCCGACGTCACCGCCGTCGCCGCCCTCGCCCCAGAAGATCTCGAAACCCTCGACGCCTACTGCGCCACCGGCTCACTCCGTCGCGCCGCCGACCTCCTCCACCTTCACCACAGCAGCGTCGCCCGCCGCCTCGACCACCTCGGCCGGACGCTCGGCCTCGACCTCACCACCCCGACCGGCCTGATGCGCGCCCACCTGGCCCTCACCACCTGGCGCCTCCTCACCACCCGGGGCAGCGGCGAGGACGCAGGCCACCGGCGGACGCAGCTCCAGGGTCTCCACCCGGAACCCCACGAAACCGGCCTCAGCCAGCAAGCCCTGTAGCTCCTGCGCCGCCCGTGCCGTCGTCTCCCGAGTCGCGCCCGGGCACCGGGGCTGGCTGACCAGCGCGATCCGCCCACCCGGCCGCAGCAGCCCCCGCAGCTCCCGCAGCCGATCCACCGGATCGGGCCAGAACCCCACGCTGTTCACAGCGAGGACCACATCGAGCGGCCCGCCGAAATCCGGCAACCGCTCCACCGAAGCCACCACGAGCCGCACCCGGCCGGCACGCACGGCCGCGGCATTACGCCGCGCCGCCTGCCGCGCCATCGTCGCCGAATGATCGACCCCGAACACCCGGCCGGCACGACGCGCGAACTCCGCGATCGCCACCCCAGGCCCGAACCCGATCTCCAGCACCCGATCGGCAGGCCGCACGTCCAGCAACGACACCGCCCACCGATTCCGCCGCCTGTTGGAAGGCCGGTACGCGAACAGCGCCCCCTCCAACCACCCGACCACACCCCGAGGGCGATGCGCCTGACTCACCAGCGCCGCGATCACCCGATCCCTGAAAGTCGCCATGAACGAAGTCAACAACTTCAAGTACGCTTGAAGTCAAATGCCTCAGCACCTGACCATCGGCGAACTGGCGGCCCGCACCGGCGTCGCCACCTCCGCCCTGCGCTACTGGGAAGAACTCGGCGTGCTCCCCGCCCCCACCCGCGTCTCAGGCCGCCGCCGCTACCCACCGTCAGCCGTCGAACAGGTCGGCCTCGTGCTCCTGCTCCGCGGCGTCGGCTGCACCCTCCAGGAGATCGCCGCCTTCACCTCCGCCCGCACCTCCGACGGCTGGCGCGAGCTCTACCAACGCAAACTCACCGAGCTCGACCGCCGCATCGCCCAGGCCCAGGCGGCCCGCACCGCCATCGAGCACGGCCTGGCCTGCTCCCACGAGCTCATCACCGACTGCCCCCGCTTCGCCGGCGGCATCACCGCCCTCCTCGAAGGCGCCACCCTCGGAGAGGCCCACGAACGCGCCCACACGACCTGACTCTCAGTCAGCCAGCGGGACCCAGGCGCCGTGCGCGGCCAGGTGAAGACGCGACGACGAGCCGGCCTCGTCGAACGCCCTCACCAGATCAGCCGCCCCCTCGCTGAAGTGCGCCCACCCGTCGTAGTGCGCGGGAACGACCCGCGGCGCGCCCAGGATCGCAGCGGCCGCCGCCGTACGCACGCCGTCCAGACTCAACGGCCGGTCACGGAACTTCCCCGGTACCCGCGCCGCCCCCGCATGCAACACCGCCACGTCCACCGCCGGAAACCGCCGCGCCACCTGCACCACGACCCGGATCGACGCGTTGTCCCCGCTGACATGCACCGTCGGCAACCCCGCGCCCTCCAGCACGAACCCGATCACCTCGCAGTTCACGAACCCGTCGGCGTCCCGCTCCCCGTCCTCAGGCCCGTGCACCGCGGGCACCGCCGTCACCACCAGCTCACCACCGCCCGGACGCGGCACCGACCGGCTCTCCCACGCCGCCAGCCCCACGGCACCACCGCCCAGCCGCTCGCTCGCTCCGCGCGTGGTCAGCACCAGCGGGGCCGCCTGCGCGAACGCGCGTCCCCGGTCGTCGAGGTTGTCGGGATGGACGTCATGGCTGACCAGCACCAGGTCCACCGGCCCCAGGCGGTCCTCGCCGACCGCGGGCCCCTCGACCTTGGTGAGGTAGCCGTGCGGACCAGGGTCGTCGAACGTCGGATCGCTCACGATCCGCAGCCCGCCCAGATCCAGGACGACGGTCGGCCCGCCCACCACCATGACGGCGCTCTCCTGACGCGGAATCTCCCCCATGAAGGGAGGTCTTCCCAGGTGCGGGCTTCTGAACGGTGGAGAGGATGAGACGCGTCACCAGCCCGGGGCCTTTACATTGTAGATTCGTAAGGAATGTTGGACGGCGGCACGCGCGGGCAGAGGCCCCGCATGGACAGCGACCGGGGAACGCGAGAGCCCGTCATCGTCGTCGGCGCCGGAATGGCAGGACTCGCCTGCGCCCTCCGCCTCCACGAGGCCGGGGTGCCGGTGCGGGTGCTGGAGGCGTCCGACGGGGTCGGCGGCCGGGTGCGTACGGACCTCGTGGCCGGGTTCCGGCTGGACCGCGGCTACCAGGTGTTCATCAGCTCCTACCCCGAGGCCCGCCGCGTCCTCGACATCGGCGCGCTCGACCTGCGCCCGTTCTCCTCCGGGGTGATCGTGCGGGGCAGGACCGCCGAGGCCAGGGTGATGCTGCCGTGGCGGCACCCGGGGCACGCGTTCAGCGCGCTGATGGCCGGGGTCGGGACGCTCAAGGACAAGGCCGTGCTGTCCGCCGTCACCGGCCGCGACCTCGCCCTGCCTGCCTCGGTGCTGCGCGAAGGGGCCGAGCGGCGTACCGATGAGGAGCTGCGCGCCTGGGGCATGTCCCCCAAGATGATCGACTGCCTGATGCGTCCCTTCCTGGCCGGCGTGCTGCTCGAACGCGAGCTGGAGACGTCCAGCCGGGTCTTCCACCTGCTGTGGCGGTCGTTCGCGCGCGGCACCATCGGCCTGCCCGCGCACGGCATGGGCGAGATCCCCCGCCAGCTCGCCGACCGGCTGCCGCCCGGCACCGTCACGCTCGGCGCGCGGGTGGAGGAGGTGACGGACGGCGGGGTGCGGCTCGCGGACGGCACCACGATCAGCGGCCCGGCCGTCGTCGTGGCCGCCGACCCGCACACGGCCGCACGGCTGCTGGAGGAGATCGAGGCGCCGCCGATGCGCGCGGTGACCACCTTCTACCACGCCGCTCCCCGCTCGCCGATGGGCGAGCCGACCCAGATCGTGGACGCCACCGGCGTCATCACCGACACCCTGGTCGTCACCGACGCCGCGCCGGAGTACTCGCTGGACGGGCGGGCGCTGGTGTCCACCTCGGTGCTCGGCCTGGACGTCGACGAGCGTACGGTCCTGCGGCGGCTGGGCGAGATCTACGGCGACACGTCCGGCTGGGAGCACGTCGCCACCTACCCGATCCCGGCCGCGCTGCCCGCGATGCCGCCGCCGCACCCGCTGCGCAAGCCGGTACGCCTGCGCTCCGGACGGTACGTGTGCGGCGACCACCGCGACACCGGCTCGCTGCAGGGCGCCCTGGTGTCGGGCCGGCGCGCCGCGGACGCCGTGCTGGCCGACCTGCCGTCGCGCGTGAGGCCCCGCTCCCCCGCGATGTAAGTTTCATCGGCCCGCGGCAGGAGCAGCCGTATCGCCGCAGGTCAGCGAAGGGGTCCGGCAAGGCACCGCGCGTCTTGATCGCGACCCTGGTAACGGCGGCGGATGATCTTATACCGTCCCGGCATGCCAGGAAAACGCTGGGCCGCGTCCACGCTGCTCGCCCTGTCCCTCCTCGCTGTCGGCACCCCGCCGCAGGCCGCCGCGAGCGCGGCGCCGGAGGTGCCGCTGGAGGAGATCAACGCGGTCACCACCCAGGTCGCCTTCGGCCTGCGCCGCCCCGTCGCCATCGCCGCCCCGGACGACGGCACGGACCGGCTGTTCATCGTGGAGAAGCGCGGCACCGTACGCGTCTACCACCCCGACACCGGCCTCGCCCCCGACCCGATCATCGACATCACCTCATCAGTGGACGAGTCGGGCAACGAGCGCGGCCTGCTCGGCATCGCGCTCTCCCCCGGCTTCGCCGACGACCACGAGCTGTACCTCGCCTACACGGCGCTGCCGGACGGCGCGGTCACCCTCGCCAGGTACGACATGGACGACGAGAGCCTCGACCCGCTGCTCGCCCAGGAGCACGGCGAGAACACCAACCACAACGGCGGCGACCTCGCCTTCGGCACCGACGGCATGCTCTACATGAGCATCGGCGACGGCGGCGGCTCGGGCGACCCGTTCGACAGCGGCCAGCGCCTGGACACCCTGCTCGGCAAGATCCTGCGCATCGACGTCAGCAGGACCTGCGGCGACCTGGCGTACTGCGTGCCCGGCGACAACCCCTTCGCGGGCGTCGCGGGCGCGCGGGGCGAGATCTGGATGTACGGCGGCCGCAACCCCTGGCGCTTCTCCGTGGACCACGCCGGCGGCTCGATGTGGATCGCCGACGTCGGCCAGGGCCGCTGGGAGGAGATCAACCACGTCAAGCCGGGCGACCAGGCGGGCGCGAACCTGGGCTGGTCCTGCTTCGAGGGCTTCGAGGTGTTCGACGAGGCGCAGTGCCGCCCGGACGAGACGTACACCAAGCCCGTCTTCACCTACTCGCCGCACACCGGCGGCTGCGCGGTGATCGGCGGCGAGGTGTATCGGGGCGAGCAGTTCGCCGACCTGGTCGGCGGCACCTACATCGCCACCGACTACTGCTCCTCCACGGTGTGGGCGCTGCGCGAGGACGGCGAGGGCGGCTACCAGCAGGCCGAGCTCGGCCAGACGCCGACGCAGGTCACCGCGTTCGGCGCGACGCCCGAGGGCGAGCTGTACGTCGTCAACGACCTGCCCGGCGGCCTGCACCGCGTCACGTTCGAGCGGGCGACGCCGACGTGCCACGTCCGGTACGTCAAGCAGGCGTGGGGCACCGGCATGACCGTGGACCTCACGATCACCAACACCGGCGCCGCCCCGATCAACGGCTGGACGCTGCGCTTCCCGCTGCCGCGCGGCCAGCAGGTCGTCTCCGACTGGAACACCGACCTCACCCAGTCAGGTGACATGGTCACCGCCGCGTCCGCGGCCCACAACGCCGCGATCGCGCCGGGCGCCAGCGTCACGATGGGCTACCTCGTGAGTCACACGGGTGACAGCTCGCTGCCCAGCCGGATCTCGCTCAACAGGGACGCCTGCAGCGTCACCCGCTGAGCCGGAGGGGCCGAGATGCGGCGCGGCTCGCGTATGGATAAGGTTCTTGATCAAATGCCGGGTGTGCCGGCGGGGCGCTCCCCCGCCGGCCCGCCCTGCGCCGGTGCAAGAGCGATGATCAGGGAACGTGAGTGGCCAGCCAGAGCAGGGGACGGCCGGGTTGGCTCCATGTCGGCGCGCTCGAGGACCGGGTGCGCAGGGCGTGGGACCCTGGCGCGTTCCCGCCGGCCGAGACCCTGCTCGCGATCATGACGTTCTCGGCGGTGCCGCGCGTCCTCGGCACCCGGCTGGCCGGCCATCTCCACGGCGGCATCATCGTGGGGCCGGGCTCGGTGCCGGACTTACCGGGGTTCGAGCACCTGCGTGGCACCTCGCTGCCCGTCCAGCAGGGCTGGTGGGACCGCAGCGCCGGCGTCTACGACCCGGCGCGGCGCGTCATCGGGGTCGGCAGCGTGCCGTCGCCGTCGGCGAGCGTGGCGGCGCACGAGCTGGGCCATGCCACCGACGACATGGACGGCATGCCGTCGCAGAGCCCGTTCTGGCTGCACCTGCATGCCAGGAGCGCCCGTTACCTGGCGCCGCCGTACCGGGAGACGGTCACCGAGCTGTACGCCGAGGCGTTCGCGTGCGTGCTGGTGCGGCGGGCGCGGCGGCTGATCCAGCTCTTCGACGACGAGCACACCGCTCAGCAGGTCTACACCTGGTTCGCCAGGCGGTACGGCATCGGCTGAACGAACGGCTCCCGGCGGCGGCGCATCCGGCCGCTATGCTGGGGTACGAGACTGTGGTGATCGAAGTGCCCGCCATCACACGCGGCATCACACGGAGGGGATGAAGCACATGACCGCGATTCTGCTGGCCGGCGGCGTCCTCCGCGTCCCCGCCGCCACCGTGCTGCCCGACGGCACCCACGTCGACGGCACCCGTGACATCACCCCCGAGGCGCCCGACTATCAGGAGTGGCTGCCGCACGCGATCGACGAGAAGGCGTCCTGGCACGGCGACCGCGACGACGAGGCCATCCTGCGCCGCTGGCGCTCATCCGACGCCTGACGCTCAGGTCGTCACCCTGACCTGCAAGGTGCGCGAGTCGCCCACGAGCGGCGCCACCGCCATCCCGGCCCTGGTCAGCGCCTGCACGCAGGTCGTGATGCGGCCGGTCGCCGCCGGGTAGGGGTCCGTACACGTCACCAGGAACAACCCGGCGTCCCCGGCCGAGACGATGAAACCGGCGCAGCCCGCCCGGCGCAGCAGCGCGTGGATGCGCTCGCTGTCGCGGTCACGCTCGCTCCACAGCGGCCGCCCGCCGGCGCCCACCCCGTAGGTCGGCCCGTCGTCCTGCATGGGCGTCCCGGGGTGCCCGCCGCCGGTCAGGTGCGGCGCGCCTCCGCGGACGCGCCCGTCGTCGTCGCCCTCGTATCCGTGCTTCCGCATGGCGGTCACCTCCCGCCGCCGACTTCCCCGAGCGGAGGCGGTGAAACGGCGGGCCCGGTAAAGGCGGACACGGTAAAGGCGGACACGGTAAAGGGGCGGGCCGGAGCCCGCCCCCTCACGACGTGTCAGCGGCTGCTGCCGATGGTCTTGCGCCAGTGCAGGCCGCCGGGCAGGTTGATCGACAACGTACGGCGTCCGTCCGCCGACCGGGTGACGCGGAACAGCCGGTTGCCCCAGCTGTGCCCCACACCGCGGCGGGACAGGTTCAGCCGGAACGGGCCGAACTTCTTGGACTTCCGGTAGCTCCAACCCATATCGCTTTTCCTCCATGAGTGTGCGAGAAGCCTCCGCTACCCACAGAACGCGCGATATATCGCCTTGAGTAAAAATCGCCGGCGCCGAAGGGAGGTGAGGACGGCTTGCCCGACGCGCGCGTCAGGCCGGCCTGCGAGCGAAGACGAACGCCTGCGGCTGCTCGCCGTCCGGCTCCAGCAGCAGCTGGGCCTCGATCTCGAACCCGGCCGCACGCAGCCAGCCGGTCACCTGCCCGGGGTCGCGGCGGTGGACGCGGACCTTCATCGGGTGCCCGCCGTAGCCCCGCGTCTTGAGCCGTACGTCGCCGCCCATGTGGAACAGCAGGTGCAGCGGCGCGCCCGGCCGCAGCGCGCGGTGGAAGCGGGCGAGCACGCCCGGGACCTCGTCGTCGGGCAGGTGGATCAGGGACTGCCAGGCGATGACGCCGCCCAGGGAGCCGGGCTCGGCGTCGAACTCGGTCATCGAGCCGGCCTCGAAGCGCAGCCCGGGGTGCTCGCGGCGGGCCAGGTCGATCATGGCGGGCGACAGGTCGAGGCCGTACGCGGCGACGCCGAGGCGGTCGAGGTGGGCGGTGACGTGGCCGGAGCCGCAGCCGACGTCCGCCACCGGGCCGCCACCGACCGCGCGCACGCTTTCGGCGAAGAGCTCCAGCGGGAGGCGCAGATACGGACGTTCGGGGATGGCGTCACGCACGTACGCGGCGTAGCTCTCGGCGACGGTGTCGTAGGAGTCGCGGGTGTCGGTCAGCCAATGATCTGTGCCCATGGCGCAGCACCCTAAACCCCTCCGCCCCCTACGCATCGTGAGCCTCTTTGTACATATTTTGTCAATCTCGCCCCAACCTGCCATAACTTGACCTACTGTTTGGGCACATATGAACAACCTTCCTCATTCCAGACTCGCGGCCATCGCGGCCGCGGGCGTGGCCCTCACCGTGGCCGCGTCCTCGCAAGTGTTCGTCATGGCCGGCTCCGCCTCGGCCTCCACCTCGGCCTCCACCGCCGCGGTGAGCCGGCAGGCACTGCCGGCTCCTGCGCAGGCGGTCCCGGCCCCGGCGGCCGTGAACAGCGCCGCGCAGAGCAGCGCCGCGCTCGCCAACAAGTCGCTGGCGACCGCCAACCGGATCTACCGGTCCGGGCGCTTCGCCGATGTGAACTGCCGGCCGGGCTCGCTGCCCCGTGGCAGCACGGCCGCGTACAAGCGGTTCCTGACGCGCGTGACCACCTGCCTGAACAACGCGTGGTCCCGCCAGTTCCGCAAGGCGAGGCTGCCCTTCTCCAAGCCGCGGCTGCGCATCGTCACCCGTAAGGTGAACACGCCCTGCGGCAAGTGGAACGCCGGCGCCGAGGCGGTCTACTGCTCCGCCGACCGCACGATGTACATGTGGATCAGCAAGACGCAGCTGCGCCAGCCGTTCCCGCTGGGCATCACGCGGCTCGTCGCCCACGAGTACGGCCACCACGTGCAGCAGATCTCCAAGATCTGGAGCTACTACTGGACGGCCCGCGCCAGGGCGAGCAAGTCGCAGCAGCTGGCGCTCTCGCGCCGCTCCGAGCTGCAGGCCGAGTGCTTCTCCGCGGTGTTCATGTCCACCCTGCAGGGCCAGCCGGACTTCACCGACCGCGAGTGGGACTACACCGTGGACTGGTTCAGGAAGAACGGCGCCAAGGGCTGGCCGCAGAACGACCACGGCAGGGGCCCCACCCAGGCGAACTGGATGACGCGCGGCTTCAACAGCGGCTCCCCCGCCGCCTGCAACACGTGGAAGGCCTCCGCCAGGGCCACCCTCTAAGCGTGCAGCCGCAGCTCACATGAGCTGAACAAGGGCCGAACCCCGCTCGGGTCCGGCCCTTCTCCGTGCCGCGGTCAGCCGTCGTCCTCGCTCCTGGTGACGGTGGTGACGTCCACGAGGCCCGAGATCTCCAGGACGGGCTCCAGCAGCGGGTTGGCGACCACCCTGATCCGCCCGGCATGGGAGAACAGCACGGTCAGTCCCGCGCTGTCGAGGTACTCGACCGCGCTCAGGTCCACCAGCACGGTGAGGCCCGACGTCCTGGTGAGCGCGTCGTCCAGGGTGGCGGCGTTGCTCATGTCCACCTCGCCGGTGACGGCGAGCACGGGGGTGCCGTCGGGCAGCTCTGAAGTGACCAGGCTCAGGGGTGCGGTCATCGGGCGATCCTCGCATGCATGTCGACGATGGTGCCGGCGGCGCCGGGCTGGATGGTGACCTCCTGCATGAGGGCGCGCATGAGGGCGACGCCACGGCCGCGGTGGGAGTTGGCCTCCGGCTGCGGCGCCTTCCACCGGCCGGTGTCGGCGACGGTGAGGCGGACGTCGTCGCCGGTCGCCACCGCCCGCAGCCGGATCGTCTCCCCCGGGCTGTCGCGGTGGCCGTGCTCGATCGCGTTGGCGCACGCCTCGCCGGCGGCGACCAGGATGCTCTGCGCCTGCGCCGAGGTGACCTGGCAGCGGCTCAGCCAGGTGCGCAGCGCCGAGCGTACGGGGGCGAGCTGGCTGGACTCGGCGGGGAAGGCGACGTCCAGCGGCGCGGGCTGCCGGTAGAGGAGCAGGGCGACGTCGTCGCTGTAGCCGCCGTCGGGGGCGAGCCTGGCCATGACGTCGGTGGCGAGGTCCTCGATCGGGGTGGACCGTCCGTCCTGGACGGCGGCGCTGGCCTGGTCGATGCCCGCCGTCAGCGGCCGGCGGCGCCGCTCGACCAGGCCGTCGGTGTAGAGCAGCAGGGTCGAGCGGGGCGGCATCGTGCACGTCGCCTCGGTGCGGGGCCGGGCCGGCCGGACGGCGAGCGGCGTGGAGCGGCCGCCCTCCAGCAGCGTGGTGCCGCCGTCGGCGCGGGCCAGGATGCCGGGGGGATGGCCGGCGCTGGCGTAGACGAGGTCGCCGGTGGCGGTGTCGAGCACGCCGCAGAAGACGGTGGTGCACTTGGCGCCGGGGATGAGGGCGGCGAACCTGTCGAGGGTGGTGAACACCTGGGCGGGGCTGGAGTTCTGCAGCAGCAGGGCGCGGCAGGCGCTGCGCAGCTGGCCCATGACGGCGGCGGCGCCGAGCCCGCGGCCGACGCAGTCGCCGACGACGATGCCGATGCGGGCGCCGGCCAGCGGCACGATGTCGTACCAGTCGCCGCCGACCTCAAGGGGACGGCCGGCCGGCTCGTACCGGACGGCGAAACCGTCGGGCAGCGTGGACGGGCCGAGAATGGCCCGCTGCAACGCCACGGCGGCCTCGCGTTGCTGGTCGAGCTGGTGCACGCGGTGCAGCAACTGCCCGAGGTGCCCGGCCAGCAGCGCGAGCATCGTCTGGTCCTCGGCGGAGAAGGGCCGGTTCTGTCCCAGATCCACCCACACGGCCAGCAGCCCCTCGGGATGTTCGAGGGTGATGCCGGCACCATCGGTCTCGGTGGCGACCGGCCGCAGCGGCGGCTGCTCACGCAGCCCGCTCAGCGCCCCCTGAAGCTGCTCGGGCAGCTCGTCCCAGCCTTCGCCGTCCGGAACACCTACGACAACGGGCGGCCCCTCGACGGGAGCAAGTGGTGCCTCCGCGCCGGCCCAGAGGGCGGCGAGGACCTGGCGGGCGCGCCAGACCTCCTGGAGGGCGGCGAGGCCGCCGGAGAGGGCCCCGGCCAGGTTGTCGGCCTGGGAGGCGCGCATGCTGAGCGCGGCCAGCGCGCTTTCGCGCTGCACCAGGTAGTGCTCGGCGGTGACGTCGCGGAGCGTGCCGACGACCCGGCGGCGGCGGGTGTCGGGGTCGGTGACCTCGTTGAAGGTGACCGCGATCCAGACCTGGTGGCCGTCGCGGTGGACGGCCGGGATGACGCCGCTCCCCCTGCCCTCCCCGACGAGCCGGCCGAACAGCTCGGCGACCAGCGCGTGGCCCTGCGGGTCGGCGTCCTGGTCCGGCCACCACGGGTGCAGCGGGGCGTACGGCAGGCCGTCGGGCCCGTAGCCGAGGATGTCGGTGAACGCCGCGTTGATCTCGATGACCGCGCCGTCCTCGTCGGTGACGAAGAACGCCTCCTGCAACGAGTCGATCATGGCGTTGCGCCAGCGGGCGTGGTGGTTGCGCATCCGCGCCAGCTCCACGTTGGCCCTGGCCCGCGCCAGCAGCTCGGCCGCGGAGAACGGCTTGACGAGGTAGTCGTCGGCGCCCGCCGACAGCCCCTCGATGGCGGCCTCCTGCCCGGCGCGGGCCGACAGCAGCAGCACCGGCACCCCGGCCGTACGAGGGTCGGAGCGCAGCGCCGCGACCAGGGCGAGCCCGTCGAGGTGCGGCATCATGACGTCGCTGACCACGAGGTCGGGCGCGTCGGCGCGGACGGCGTCCAGGGCGCGCAGGCCGTCACCGACGGCGCTGACCTGGTAACCGGCGCCCCTGAGCAGCCTGACGAGGTATTCGCGCATGTCGCCGTTGTCGTCGGCGACCAGCACCCGGGGCGGCGCGCCGTCGCCGGGCGCCGCGGAGCGGGCGTCGGCGGGCAGCTCACCGGCTGGGTCGTCCTCGGGCAGCCAGCGCATGACCTCCTGCACGTACGCGTTCCCGAGTGCGGGGACCGGCTCGCCCGCGCGGGCGGGCACGACGCTGCCGGCGGGCAGGTGCGCGGAGCCGAACGGCAGCCGGATGGTGAAGGTGGTGCCCGCCCCCTCGGCGCTGGCGGCGGTGATGGTGCCGCCGTGCAGCCCCACCAGCTCCTGGACGAGCGCGAGACCGATGCCGCTGCCCTCGTTGGAGCGTGAACGGCCGCTCTCGATGCGGTGGAAGCGCTCGAACAGGCGGGGCAGCTCGTCGGCGGCGATGCCGATGCCGGTGTCGGAGATCGTCACCTCGGCCTGCCCGTCACGCGCGGTGACGGCGACGGTGATGGAGCCGTCGAAGGTGAACTTCAGCGCGTTGCTGAGCAGGTTGAAGACGACCTTCTCCCACATCTCGCGATCGACGCAGACCGGCTCGGGCAGCGGCGGGCAGTCCACGCGGAAGACCAGGCCGGCCTTGTCGACGGCGGAGCGGAAGACGCTGGCCAGCTCGGCGGTGACGGCCGCGAGGTCGACCGGCTCGTAGCGGGCCTGCATGCGGCCCGCCTCGATGCGGGAGAAGTCGAGCAACGTGTTGACGAGCTTGCCGAGGCGCAGCCCGTTGCGGTGGATGACCTCGAGGTCCTGCAGCACCTGGGGCTCGGCGTCGGCGAGCGCGGCGCGCAGCTCGTTCACCGGACCCATGATCAGGGTGAGCGGGGTGCGGAACTCGTGGCTGATGTTGGAGAAGAAGACGGTCTTGGCGCGGTCGAGCTCGGCCAGCTCCTCGGCCCGCCGCTGCTGGGCCTCGTAGCTGCGGGCCGAGGCGATGCCGGCCGCGACGTGGCCGGCGGCCAGCTCGATGAAGCCGCGGTAGCGCTCGTTCAGCGGCCGGTAGCGGTTGAGCGCGACCACCAGGAACCCGTACGGCGCGTTGCCCTGCTGCCGCAGCGGCACGGCCAGCGCCCGCGTGGGCGGCTCCGTCCAGGCGCCGCAGGGCAGGTCGCGGAACGGGTCGCCGTCCAGCTCGACCAGCGTGGCCTCGCCCGCCGCCAGCTCCTCGGCCGGCCACACTCCTGCCGCGTCGGCGGGGGCCGCGGGGTGGCCTGCCGCGATGCCGGTCGACGCGGCCAGCCGCGCGCGGCCGTCCTCGTCGAACAGGTACGTCAGCGTGAACGGCAGGTCGCGCAGGTTGTGGCCGAACTGCCGCCCCGCGAAGGCCAGCATCTCCTGCTCGGTGCGCACGACGCTGGGGTCGGAGCCGAGGTCGCGCAGGGTCGCCATGCGCCGCTCGCCGGTGACCCGCTCGGTGTCCTCGCTGACCACGCAGAGCATGCCCACGACCGCGCCGCCGTCGTCGCGCAGCGGGCTGTAGGAGAACGTGTGGTACGTCTCCTCGGGGTAGCCGGCCCGCTCCAGGAAGAGCAGCAGCGCCTCGTCCCAGGTCGCCTGCCCGGTGCGCAGCACGGCGTCGATGCGGGGGCCGATGTCGCCCCAGATCTCCGCCCACACCTCGGCGGCGGGCCTGCCGAGCGCCCACGGATATTTGTGGCCCAGCGTGTCGCGGCGGTAGGCGGCGTTGCAGAAGAACGTCAGCTCCGGCCCCCACGCCATCCACATGGAGAAGCGGGACGACAGCAGGATGCTGACCGCCGTGCGCAGGCTCTGCGGCCAGTCCCGCGGCGGGCCGAGCGGGGTCGCGGCCCAGTCGACGGCGGCCAGGTCGCGGCCGACCTCGTCGTCGGCGGAGAAGGCGGAGAAGATCGCCGTGCCGGCCGCGGGCGCGGGCGCGCCGTCGTCCTCGGGTGCCATGCGGACCCTTTCCTCTGCGGCGAGCGTGGGGCTCACCGCCAGCTGGGTGATCGTGGGGTCGCCGACCGCGGCCTGGCACTTCCGGTGTGCGGCCTCGGTGCTACGGCCGTACGTAGAATAGGGCAATTCCCTCCATGCAGGGCGGCGCTTGCCGGCCCGACACCTCAAGCCATCGGCGATCGATACGCCACGGTGCGTAAACTGAGCGCACCCCTCGGCCAAGGCGCCCGCACGGTTCGCCACGGCGTCCGCCTCGTCCGTCCCGCCCTCCCCTCAGGAGCCTTGGTGCAGCACGACCACGGTCTGACCGTCACCTACCAGCCGCATTCTGCTCGCATCCATGTCCTGGTCGTGTCAGGAGACCTGGACCACCACACTTCTTCGCGTCTGCTGGCGGCGCTCGACGACGTGACGTTCGCGCCAGGTGACGCGCTGGTGGTCGATCTGTCGGCGCTGACGTTCTGCGACTCCACCGGCGTCTCGATCCTGGTCACCGCGCATCAGCGGGCGCGGGAGGCGGGCGCGCGGGCGGCGCTGGCGGGGCTGGCCCCCGACATCGCCCACGTCTTCAAGATCATGGGTCTCGACCGACTGCTCTCCTTCCACGACACCACCGCGGACGCCATCGCGGCCCTGGGGTGACGCCCTCCTCGCGTGCGGAGCGGAAGCGACAGTTCCACCGTGGAAAGCCCGATACCCTTCGTTCCATTCCACCGCAAATCACCCACTATGGGGAGCGCACTTTGACCGCACACGCCGACGCCGGCCGGCTCCGGATGGAACAGCTCCTGCGCGAGCAGGACGAGACGATCCTCAAACGCTGGACCGACCTCGCGCTCGCCACCGTCGGGGGCCGCGCCGACCGGGGTGTGCTGGCCGGCCGCCTGCGCGACGTCTACCAGGCCCTGCAGCACTCGCTCGGCGAGGGCGCCGACACCAGCGACCTGCGCGGCCTGCTCGCCGACCTGTCCAGGGCGCAGGCCAGGGAGGGCTTCACCCCGTCGGAGACGGCCACCGTCGTCTTCAGCCTCAAGGAGGCCGTCTACGCGCTGCTGGAGACCCAGGAGGACGCCGCGGCGCTGCGCGGCTACATCTGGCTGTCGCGCCTCATCGACGACCTCGGGCTGTTCACGTTCGAGACGTTCGTCACCGCCCGTGAGCGGATCATCTCCGACCAGGCCGAGCAGCTGCTGGAGCTGTCCACGCCGGTGGTCAAGCTCTGGGACGGCATCCTCGCGGTGCCGCTGGTCGGCACGCTCGACTCCGCCCGTACGCAGGTCGTCATGGAGAAGCTGCTGCAGGGCCTGGTCGACACCGGCTCCGAGCACGCCGTCATCGACATCACCGGCGTGCCCGCGGTCGACACCCAGGTCGCCCAGCACCTGCTCAAGACCGTCGTCGCCGCGCGCCTGATGGGCGCCGAGTGCGTCATCTCCGGCATCCGCCCGCAGATCGCCCACACGATCGTCACGCTCGGCATCGAGTTCGGCGACATCGTCACCAAGGCGACGCTGGCCGACGCGCTGGCGTACACGCTGCGGCGCAGCGGCGTGCGGTTCACGCGGTCGGCCGACAAGCAGGTCGTCGTGGGGCTGGAGCAGGCCTGATGGAACGTGTCCCCGTTCTCAAGCTCGGCGACCTGCTGATCGTCTCCATCCAGATCGACCTGCAGGACCAGAGCGTCCTCATGCTGCAGGAGGACCTGGCGGACGCGATCGTGAACAACCGGGCCCGCGGCGTGATCATCGACATCACCGCCGTGGAGATCGTCGACTCCTTCATCGGCCGCATGCTCGCGACCATCGCCTCCATCTCCCGGATGCTCGACGCCGAGACCGTCGTCGTGGGGATGCGCCCCGCGGTCGCCATCACGCTCGTCGAGCTGGGGCTCTCGCTCGGCGGCGTGCGTACCGCTCTCAACCTCGAGAAGGGCGTGGCCATGCTCAAGGAACGCGACGAGACCGGCGCTGCCGCGGTGCAGGAGTGACCTCACCCATCGAGCTCGCCATCGCGGGCAACAGCGACGTGGTCATCGTGCGCCAGCAGGTCCGCACCAGCGCGCAGCAGGTGGGGCTGTCGCTGGTGGACCAGACCAAGCTGGTGACCGCGGCCAGTGAGCTGGCCCGCAACGCTCTCACGTACGCCGGCGGCGGGCGCGTGCTCATCGAGGTGGTCAGCAACGGCCTGCGTGACGGCCTGCGCCTGACCTTCACCGACGAGGGCCCTGGCATCTCCGACCTGAACCAGGCGCTCACCGACGGGTGGAGCACCGGCGGCGGGCTCGGCCTGGGCCTGAGCGGCTCGCGGCGGCTGGTGGACGACTTCGACCTGCACTCCAAGGTGGGCGAGGGCACGCGGGTGACGGTGGTCAAGTGGGCCAGATGATCCGCTCCCGGGACGAGTCCTGGGTCCGCGTGGAGGACGCCAGCGCCATCGGGGCGGCCCGCAGGGCCGCGATGACGCTGGCCGAGTCGTGCGGTTTCGACGAGCACGACCGCGGCAGGGTCGCCGTCGCCGTCAGCGAGGCGGCCTCCAACCTGGTCAAGCACGCCGCGGAAGGCGTGATGATGATCCGGTCGCATCCGGAGACGGACGCCGCCGTCGAGGTGATCGCCATCGACAAGGGTCCCGGCATCCACGACCTGTCCCGCGCGGCGCGCGACGGCTACTCCACCACGGGCACGCTCGGCCTCGGCCTCGGCGGCATCGCACGGATGGCCTCGGCCCACGACGTCTACACCGTGCTGGGGCGCGGCACCGTGGTCGGCATGTGCTTCACCGCCACGGGCACCACGCCCCCCGTCCCGCTCGCGAGCGGGCTGGCCCGGCCGATCGGCGAGGAGGCCGTCTGCGGCGACGCCTTCGCCTACGTCGAGTCCGGGAGCACGGTGATCGCCATGCTGTGCGACGGCCTCGGCCACGGCGAGCCCGCGGCCGTCGCCTCCCGCGAGGCGGTGCGGGTCTTTCAGGACCATTACGACCTGCCCGCGGTCCTGCTGCTCGAGCGCATCCATCACGCGCTGCGCGGCACCAGGGGCGGCGCGGTGTCCGTCGCCCGG
The DNA here is from genome assembly GCF_042428605.1 of Nonomuraea salmonea. NCBI lineage: Bacteria > Bacillati > Actinomycetota > Actinomycetes > Streptosporangiales > Streptosporangiaceae > Nonomuraea > Nonomuraea salmonea. The sequence continues at coordinate 39,134 of NZ_JBHMCF010000061.1, read as the reverse complement.
CTCGACCGGGCGGCCGGCGTGATCCGTTATGCCGGGCTCGGCAACGTCTCGGGCTGGATCGTGCACGCCGAAGGCCGCCAGGGCATGATCTCCCTGCCGGGCATCGCCGGCCACCAGCGCGACAAACTGCGCGAGTACGACTACGCCGTCCCCCCGCACAGCCTGCTCGTCCTGCACACCGACGGGCTGACCGAGCGCTGGGACGTCACCGCTTTCCCCGGCCTGTCCGCGCACACCCCGGCGGTCGTGGCCGCCACCCTGCTCAGGGACGCCGGCACCCGCAGGGACGACGCGACCGTGCTGGCCGTACGAGCCGCGCCGTGAGCGGCGAACGGCTGACCACCATCCGGGTCGACGACGACCAGGACGTCTACGCCATGCGCCGGCTGGGCCGCGAGGTCGCCGCCGCGCTGGAGATGTCGGAGCAGGACCAGATCAGGGTGGCGACCGCGCTCAGCGAGCTGGGCAGGGAGATCGCGATGGAGCGCGGCGCCGGCATGCTGGTCACGTTCTCCCTCGATCCCGGCGAGCTGGTGGTCGAGCTGAGCTTCTCCGAGGCGACCGGCGCGCAGGACACCGAGGGCGTCACGCTGGCCGCCCGGCTCATGGACGTCGTCGATCGCGCCCGTCCCGGCCGGCTGGTGCTGCGCAAGCGGCTGCCGCGCGGCCGGGGCACGCTGTCGATCGCGCGGCTGCGGGCCAAGGTCGAGGCCCTCGCGCCGGTCAGCGCCATGGACGAGCTGCGCCAGCAGAACCACGTGCTGGCCGCCACCCTGGAGGAGGTCCGCCGGCTCAACGCCGAGCTGGAGGAGACCAACCAGGGCGTCATGGCGCTGTACAACCAGCTGTCGGCCGAGCTGGAGGAGACCAACCGCGGCGTCGTCGCCCTCTACGCCGAGCTGGACGAGAAGTCGACGCAGCTGCGGCAGGCCAGCGACGCCAAGAACCGCTTCTGGGCGACGGTCAGCCACGAGCTGCGCACCCCGCTCAACTCGATCATCGGCCTGGTGCGGCTGCTCACCGGCCCGGGCGGTGAGCCGCTGGGCGCCGAGCAGGCCCGTCAGGTCGAGCTGATCGGCTCCTCGGCCGAGACGCTGCTGACGCTGGTCAGCGAGCTGCTCGACATCGGCAAGGCCGAGTCGGGCCGCCTCGATCCGCAGGACACCACGGTCGATCTGGTCGCGCTGGCCGAGCGGCTGCGCATGACGATGTGGCCGGCGAAGGGCAGCGAGCGGGTGACGCTGAGCGTGCGCATCCCGCCGCCGCCGTTCACCATGGTGGCCGACGAGGCGATGCTGACCAAGATCCTGCGCAACCTGATGGCCAACAGCCTGAAGTTCACCCAGGAGGGCGAGGTGCTGCTGGAGGTCTCGCACGACGTGGCGGCCAGCGAGGCGGTCTTCACCGTGACCGACACCGGCATCGGCATCCCCGCCGAGCACCTCGAGCGCGTCTTCGAGGAGTTCTACCAGGTGCCGGGGCCCGAGCAGACGCGGGTCAAGGGCACCGGGCTGGGCCTGCCGTACGCGCGGCGCCTGGCCGAGGCGATGGGCGGCACGCTCACCCTCACCAGCGAGCCCGGCGCGGGCACCACGGCGGTGCTGCGGCTGCCGTACGAGCCGGACGACGTGCCCGTGGTGGGGCGCGTGCTGATCGCCGACGACGACGAGAACTTCCGTGCGGGGGTGCGGCGCATGCTGACCGGGTTCGCCGAGCACATCGACGAGGCCCCCGACGGCGCCGCGGCGCTCGCCGCGATGACGGCGGCCACGCCCGACCTGGCGCTGCTCGACCTGCTGATGCCGGAACTGGACGGCGCCGCCGTGCTGCAGCGCATGGCCGACGACGAGCGGCTCCGCGACGTCCCGGTGATCGTGATCACGCTGGCCGTCGCGAACCGCCACCCCGAGGGGGCCGCCGCGGTGCTCGGCAAGCAGGGGCTGCGCAGGGACATGCTGCTCGGCGCGGTCCGACAGGTGATTGGAGGCGGCCATGCCTGACCTGGCACCCTTCACGGCGACGATCCTCGTCGTCGACGACACCCCCGCCAAGCTGTACATCCTGTCGAGCTGGCTGCGCAGGGCCGGGTACGCGGTGGTGGAGGCCTCCGGCGGCCTGGAGGCGTTGCAGCGCATCGGCGAGGTGTCGCCCGACCTGGTCGTCCTGGACGTCCGCCTGCCCGACCTGTCCGGGTACGAGGTGTGCGAGCGCATCAAGAGCGACCCGGCGACCGCGTCCATCCCCGTCATCCAGATCTCCGGCGCCGCCATCACCGCCGCCGACCGGGCGCTCGGCCTGCACCGGGGCGCCGACGGCTATCTCGCCGAGCCGATCGAGCCGGACGAGTTCGTCGCCACCGTGAAGGCGGCGCTGCGCTACCACCGCGCCCGGCAGCGGGCCGAGCGGCTGGCCGGGCGGCTGCGCGCGCTCACCGATCTCACGCTGGAGATGAACGCCGCCCAGACGTTCGACGAGCTGCTGTCCATCGCCGCCTCGGGCACCTGCCGCATCCTCGACCGGCACGCCGGGGTGGTGGCGCTCGCGCCGGACGGGCGTACGCGCAGGCTGACCGCCGGGCCGCCGGACGCCGCCGCCGTCACCAGGACCGCGCCGCCCGCCGCCCTGGAGACGCTGGGCGAGCAGGCGCTCGGCCAGCAGCTCGGCACGGAGCTGCTGACCATCCCGTACGCCTACTGGTCGGAGGTCGCGCCCGACACCCCGGCGCGGCGCGACATCGTGGCCGTCATGTCGCGCACCAAGCGCGACCGGCCGCCCGTCCTGCTCGGCCTGGAGCCCCACCCGCCGCTGGACGAGGACGAGGCGAGCATGCTGCGCCAGCTCGGCCAGGCGGTCGCGCTGGCGGTGGAGGCGCTGCGCGCCTACGCCGAGGAGCACGCCATCGCCCTGACGTTGCAGCGCAGCCTGCTGCCGTCGCGCGTGCCGCAGGTGGCGGGGCTGGACATCGCCTGGCGCTACCAGCCGGCGGTGGACAACGTCGAGGTGGGCGGCGACTTCTACGAGGTGCTGGAGCTGGACGGCAAGGTGCTGTTCGCGGTGGGCGACGTGCAGGGGCACTCGCTGCTGGCCGCCACCGTGATGGCGGAGCTGCGGCACGCGCTGCGCGCCTCGCTCATCGGCAAGATCGAGCTGGACCAGTCGCTGGCGCTGCTCAACGACGTGCTGCGCCGCTACCACCGGCGGATGACCGCGACCGTGTGCCTGATGCTGCTCGACCCGGCCACCGGGGAGGCGCAGATCGCCAACGCGGGCCACATCCCGCCGCTGCTGCTGGACGGCGAGGGCGAGGACGACGGCGCGGCCCGCTACCACGAGAAGTTCGGCAACCTGCTGCTCGGCGTGGCCGAGGAGGTCTACAGGATCGACCGGGTGAGGGTGCCGCCGGGCGGGGCGGTGCTGATGTTCACCGACGGGCTGGTGGAGGACCGCGACAAATACCTCGACGACAGCCTGGAGATCGCCCGCCAGGCCGCCTCGGCGATCAGCGGCGACGTGAACGAGGCCGCCGACCGGCTGATCGCGGCCTTCGGGGCCCGCGAGGACGACGTGGCCCTGGTCATCGTCCGCCGCCACCGTTAGGACGCCGGCCGCCTGCCCGAGCGATCCGCGGGCGTCCTCCGGTTGCTGAAAAGTTGCAGCCGTTCGTTGACAGCGGTGATCGCCAGGTCAACACTCGGGCATGCTGAGATCCCTGCGGCGGGCGCTGACCGCCGCCCTGCTGACCGCCGCCCTGCTGATCGCCGCCGCGCTGGTGGCCCCTTCGGCGCCGGCGCAGGCCGCGCCGCTGACGATCACGAACGGCACCCAGTTCCGCGACACCGCCGGCAACGTGCTGCACGCCCACGGCGGCGGGGTGCTCAAGTCGGGCGGCTACTACTACTGGTTCGGCGAGAACCGCAACGCCGACAACACCTTCCGCGCCGTGTCCGTCTACCGCTCGGCCGACCTGGTCACCTGGGAGTTCCGGCGCGACGTGCTGACCAGGTCGTCGCACTCCGAGCTGAACGTGGCCAACATCGAGCGGCCGAAGGTCATCTACAACGCCGCGACCGGCCGCTACGTGATGTGGATGCACAAGGAGAACGGCCGCGACTACGGCGAGGCGCGGGCCGCCGTCGCCTCGTCGGCCACGGTGGACGGCGACTACACCTACCACGGCAGCTTCCGGCCGCTGGGACAGCACATGTCGCGCGACATCACGCTCTACGACGACGGCGGCACCGCGTACATGATCTCGGCCGCGGACGAGAACTACGACCTGCACATCTACCGCCTGACCTCCGACTACCTGAACGTCGCCGCCCTGGTGGGCAACTTCTGGAACGACGCGCACCGGGAGGCCCCGGCGATGTTCAGGCGCGGCTCGACGTACTTCCTGCTGACCTCAGGCGCCACCGGCTGGAACCCGAACCAGGCCAAGTACGCCACCGCGTCCAGCGTCTCGGGCCCGTGGACGGGCTGGACGAACGCGGGCGACGGCACGACGTTCGGCTCGCAGCCGGCGTACGTGCTGCCGGTGCAGGGCACCTCGACGACGAGCTACCTCTACATGGGCGACCGGTGGGCGGGCGCGTGGGGCGGGCCGGTGAACGACTCGCAGTACGTGTGGCTGCCGATCACGTTCCCCTCGGCGACGAGCATGAGCCTGAGCTGGCACGCGCAGGTGACGATCGACGCCGCGACCGGCGAGGTCACCGGCTCGGGCGCGGGTCCGTCGTACCGGATCACCGCCCGGCACAGCGGCAAGGTGATGGACGTCGTCAGCGCCTCCACCGCCGACAACGCCGAGGTCAAGCAGTATCCGTGGAACGGCGGCGACAACCAGCGGTGGCAGTTTCAAGACCTCGGCGGCGGTTACTTCCGCCTGGTCAGCGTCAACAGCGGCAAGTGCCTGGACGTCGCGAGCAACTCCACCGCCGACGGGGCCAACGTGATCCAGTACACCTGCGGCGGCGGCGCCAACCAGCAGTGGCAGTGGGTCCAGACCGGAAGCTACCACCAGCTCAGAGCCCGCCACAGCGGCAAGTGCCTCGACGTGGCGAACGTGTCCACCGCCGACGGCGCCGACATCCAGCAGTACGCCTGCGGCAGCGGCGCCAACCAGCAGTGGACCCGCACCCCGTCATGACCGCCACTGGTCGAGGGCGGGCTTGAGGTAGTCGTGCAGCACGGGCAGCTGCGGGAGGAGGTCGAGGCAGGCGATGACGCGCAGCATGCCGATGGCGTCGGTGAAGCGCAGCACATCGGGGTCGAGGGGCCGCAGGCCGCGGTCCTTCGCCCCGCGGTCGTAGGCGGCGGCGAGGTCGGGGCCGAGGCCCGCCATGTCCCACTCGACGGGGCCGAGGGTGACCAGCTCGAAGTCGGCGTAAAGGTCGCCCTCGGCGCCGGGGAAGATGTTGGCGGCCGGCGCGTCGCCGTGCACGGGCCGCAGCTCGACGCCGGGGAAGCGCTGCTCGAAGGCGGCGCGGGAGCGTACGAGGGGTTCGAGCTCCTGCCACTCGCGGCGGGCCCTGCCGAGGTCGGCGGCGCTGATGAGGTCGGGCCTCTCGGCGAGCCGGTCGAGGGCGCCCGCCATGAACTCGGGCTCGGCGGCGGACAGGAACTCCAGCGGCACCGGGCAGTCGCGCAGCGCGGCGTGCAGGCCGGCGACGCTCTCGGCGTTGGCCGCGTAGTCGATCTCCTTGCCGCGGTCCTCCTCGACGTACTGCCAGAGGGTCAGCGAGAAGCCGTCGCGCCGCACGGGCGCATGGGGCACGAGCGGGCTGGGCGGGATCACCGGCGTGCCCTGGTCGGCGAGCCAGCGCGTCACGTCCAGCTCCGTCCGCTGACGCCGGGCGAGCAGGTCGAGATCGACGTACGCCGGCAGCACCACCGGCACCCTGGCCACGACCGGCGCCGGCGCGAGGTGCACGACCACGGAGAACAGGTCGTGCAGCACCCGCGCGTCGGTCACGGTGAGCCCGAGGTCGCGGCCCGCCCCCACGGCGGCGTCGAGGGCGGCGGCGGTGCGGCTGGCGAGGTCGGTCATGACCTGATCGTTTCACGCCGGGCGACCGGGCGCGGACGCCTGACACCCTCCGCCACCGGCCGGTTATCGAATAGTAAGGTTCCAGGAGATCCGGAACGTGGTATCACAATGACGCATGGCTGACTTCACGCCGCTCCTGCCCGGTGACCCTCAGCAGCTGGGCGGTTTCGAGCTGCTCGGCAGGCTGGGCGAGGGCGGGCAGGGCGTCGTCTTCCTCGCCAAAACCCCCATGGACGTGCGGGTGGCGGTCAAGTGGCTGCGCCCCTCCGACGACGGCGACACCGTCGAGCGGTTCCTGCGGGAGGCGGAGGTCGCCCGGCGGGTGGCGGCGTTCTGCACGGCGGCGGTGCTCAGCACGGGCACCGAACACGGCCGCCCCTACATCGTCAGCGAATACGTCGAGGGCCGCTCGCTCGACCGGCGGGTACGCGAGGACGGCCCGCTGTCGGGCGGCGACCTCGAACGGCTGGCCATCGGCACCGCCACCGCGCTGGCCGCGATCCACGAGGCCGGGGTGGTGCACCGCGACTTCAAGCCGGGCAACGTCATCATGGGCGCCAGCGGGCCGCGGGTGATCGACTTCGGCATCGCCCGCACGCTCGGCCCGGCCACGATGACGAGCAGCACGCAGATCGGGACGCCCGCGTACATGGCTCCCGAGCAGATCATGGGTCACGCGGTGGGCCCGGCGGCCGACCTGTTCTCCTGGGCCGGGACGATGGTGTTCGCCTCCTGCGGGCGGGCGCCGTTCGGCAGCGACGGCACGCACGCGGTGATGAGCCGGGTGCTGAACGAGGAGCCCGAGCTGGGGTCGCTCGACGGGCAGCTGGCCGACCTCGTACGCCGCTGCCTGAGCAAGGACCCGGCGCAGCGGCCCGCCGCGATGGAGGTGATCACCCACCTGCTGCGCGCCCCGCAGCCGGGCGCGAACCCGCTCGCCGAGGGCACCAGGCAGGCCGAGCCGGTGCCCGCCCCTCCCGCCGGCCCTCCCGCCGGCCCTCCCGCCGGGCCGCCCGTCACGCCGCCCACCGGCCCGTCCGGGCGCGGGCGGCGCGGGCTGCTGCTCGCCGCGGGCGCGGTGGTGGCGGCGGCCGCCGTGACCGCCGCGCTCACGCTGCCCGGCATGCTCGGCGAGGACGCCGCCCCGCGCGCCTCCGCCGCACCGGCCACGACCGCGCCCGCCTCTGCCGCCGCCACACCGACCACTTCCAAGCTGCCCGGCGACGACATCACCCTGTACGAGAGCCCGTCCGACCCGATCACGCTCACCGCGTACGAGGTGGACGACGACGACTACGCCCGAAGGTCGCTGGACGGCGAGTTCGAGAAGTTCCCCGGCAACGTCGACTCGAAGGTCTCCCCCGACGGCCGCTACCTGGCGGGCAGGCCCGAGGACTACACCTCCGACGGCTACGACTCGATCCTCATCACCGACCGGCGCGACGGCTCCAGCTTCCGGGTGAAGACCGTGCGCAAGCCGCTGGACGCCGGCATCCGCACCTGGTCGAAGGACGGCTCGAAGATCCTGCTCAACGTCAACGAGCCGGTCGAGGACAGCGACGGCGAGGAGACCTGGCTCACCACGGGCTTCGCCATCATCGACGTGGCCGGCGCCAAGGCCGACGTGGTGCGGGTGCCCGACAAGGACATCCGCGACAGCGACTTCGGCTGGGACGCCGACGAGCGGGGCGTGGTCATCGTCTACGGCGACGACGAGGGGCTGCGCTTCTTCGACCCCTCGGGCAAGCGCACCCGCCAACTGCCGGGCGTCGGGCCGCTGGCGTCCGGCACGATGGACGTCTTCTCGCCGTCGGGCCGCATGTTCACCACCGAGTGCCCCAAGGGCGCCGACGGCGAGACCTGCCTGTGGGACTCCGCCACCGGCAAGCAGGTGCGCCGCTTCTCCTCCGACTGCGACAAGATCCTCGGCTGGTACGACGAGTCGCACCTGTACTGCTGGGAGCACGACAACACCAGCAGGGACGAGGTCCGCGTGGTGGCCTTCGACGGCAGGCTGGTCGGGCGGCTGCTGGACTCGCCGGCCAAGTCCGACGTGCAGCCGTACTTCACCATCGACCCACCCACCTCCTGACATTTCCGGACACTGGGCCACCCCACCCCGCGGGGTCATACATAAGCAGGTGATATAAATGTCTTATGCAAGCTGATCCCCCTTCTCATCAGGTGGACGAGCTGGAGCTCGCGGCCGGTCTGGCCAGGATCAGGACGATGATGCGGATGTTCGACGTCCCCCGCGACCTGTCCATCACCGCGCTGTCCACGCTGGCGAACCTCGAACGCCTCGGCCCGCGCCGCCTCACCGAGCTGGCCGTGATCGAGGGCGTCACGCAGCCCGCGATGACCCAGCTCGTCTCGAAGCTCGAACACCAGGCTCTGGCCGAGCGCCGCCCCGACCCCGAGGACGGCCGCGTCGTGCTGGTCTCCATCACGCAGCACGGCCGCGACGAGCTGGCCAGGCGGCGCGCCGCCCAGGCCAAGCGGCTGGCCGAGCTGGTCGCCGAGCTGCCCGAGGCCGACAGGGCCGCCATCGCCGCCGCGCTGCCCGCGCTCGACCGGCTGACCTCCCGGGCGCTCGGAGGCGGCGCATGAGCGGCGGCGCCACCGGCAGTCCCTTCAAGCAGCCGAAGGCCGTGTGGGCGGTGGCCTTCGCCTGCGTGATCTCGTTCATGGGGATCGGGCTGGTCGACCCGATCCTGCCCGCCATCTCCTCCGACCTGAACGCCTCACCGAGCCAGGTGACGCTGCTGTTCACGAGCTACCTGGTCGTCATGGCCGTCGCCATGCTCGTCACCGGCTGGGTCTCCAGCCGCATCGGCGCCAAGTGGACGCTCATCGCCGGTCTCGTGCTGATCGTGGTGTTCAGCGCGCTGGCCGGCTCCTCGGGCAGCATCGGCGGCATCATCGGCTTCCGCGCGGGCTGGGGCCTCGGCAACGCGCTGTTCGTGGCGACCTCGCTGGCCGTCATCGTGGCCGCCGCCAGCGGCGGCTTCACCGGCGCGATCATCCTGTACGAGGCCGCGCTCGGTGTCGGCATCGCCATCGGCCCGCTGCTCGGCGGCGCGCTCGGGCACATCAGCTGGCGCGGCCCCTTCTACGGCGTCGCCGTGCTCATGGCCCTCGCGCTGCTGGCCACGATCCTGCTGGTACGCCCGCAGCCCAAACCGGCGCGCAAGACGGGCCTGCTCGACCCGATCAAGGCGCTGCGGCACCGCGGCCTGCTCGCCATGAGCCTGACCGCGCTCTGCTACAACTGGGGCTTCTTCACCGTGCTCGGCTACGCCCCCTTCCCCATGGAGCTGGACGCGATCCAGCTCGGCCTGGTCTTCACCGGCTGGGGCCTGATGGTGGCGATCTTCTCGGTGGCCGGCGCGCCCTGGCTGCAGCGCAGGCTCGGCCTGGCCCGCACGCTCTACGGCAACCTGGCGTTGTTCGCGGTCGTCATCTTCGTCATCGCGGCCTTCGTGGAGAACCGGCCGGTGCTGATCGCGGCGGTGATCGTGGCGGGCGTCTTCATCGGCGTCAACAACACGCTCACCACGCAGGCCGTGATGATGGTGGCGCCCGTGGAGCGGCCGGTGGCCTCGGCGGCGTACGGGTTCGTCCGGTTCATCGGCGGCGGCCTGGCCCCGTTCGCGGCCGGCAAGCTCGCCGAGCACTACAACGTGCACGTGCCGTTCGTGGTCGGCGCCTGCGCGATCCTCGTCGGCATCGCGATCCTCACGACCGGCCACCGCGACCTGGTCCGCGCCGAGCGCAACCAGAACGAGGTGGACGCGCACGCCGGGCAGGGCGAGCGCGGCGCGGAGCTGACCGAGGCCGCCGAGGCCGGCACCGGCACGCCCAGCTGACCCCTTCACCTGCGCGAACGACCCGCCGGGAGCGGATCCCGGCGGGTCGTTCATGCGCTCACCAGCGGACCGGGACCTCCTGGAGGCCGCCGACGAGCAGGCCCTCCATGCGCTTGAGGTCCGCAGGCGGCACGGCCAGCTCCAGCGTGGGCAGCTTGCGCAGCAGGGTCTCCAGCGCGACCTGCAGCTCGGTGCGGGCCAGCGCCTGGCCGAGGCAGGAGTGCGGGCCTGCGCCGAAGGTCAGGTGCGGGTTGGGGCTGCGGCCGAGGTCCATCTCGCCGGCGTGCTCGAAGACGGACTCGTCCCGGTTGCCGGAGCCCATCGCGCAGAGCACGGTCGTCCCGGCGGGCAGCACCTCCCCGCCCAGCTCGGCCTCCTCCGACAGGTAGCGGCGCAGCCCGAAGCCGAGGTTGACGTCGTAGCGCAGCGACTCCTCCACCGCCGTGCGCACCAGGGACGGGTCGGCCACCAGCCGCTCCCACCGGCCGCGGTCGGCCAGCAGCATGGCGACCATCTTGCCGATGGCGTTGGCGGTCGTCTCGTGCCCGGCGACCAGCAGCCCCATCGCGGTGCTGAGCAGCTCGGCGTCGGACATGCCCTGCCCCTCGCCGGCGCTCTCCCTGATGAGCATGCCGATGAGGTCGTCGGTGTCGCCGGCCCGCTTGTCGGCGATGTGCCCGGACATGTACGCGCTGAACTCGGCCATCCCCGCCCGCGCCTCCTCCTGGGAGTAGCGGGTGACGCTGAGCATCATGTCGGACCAGTGGGAGAAGCGGTGACGGTCGTCGGCGGGCACGCCGAGCATGTCGCAGATGACGTACACCGGGAGCGGGAAGCTCAGCGCGGCCTTGAGGTCGGCGGGCGCGCCCTCGGCCACCATCTCGTCGATGAGGTGCTCGGCCGTCGCGGTCATCGAGGGGCGCAGCGCGGCCATGCGCCTGGCGGTGAAGTATTTGCCGACCAGCCGCCGCCAGCGCAGGTGCCCCTCGCCCTTCATGGGGACGACCATGGCGGAGTCGCCGGTAGCCGCCGCGCCGCCCGAGCCCTCGGGGGCCACCCTGGCCGCGTTGTCCGCGGCGGTGGGGCGGGCGAAGCGGGGGTCGGCCAGCAGGGCCTTGATGTCCTCGTGGCGGGTGATCATCTTGGCGCGGTCGCCGCTGGGCAGCTCGATGGTGGCCACCGGGCACCGGCCGCGCAGGTCCTCCCACTCCTTGGGCGGATCCAGTGCCGTGTCGTAGTGCAGGGGGTAGGACAGGACCTGCTCGTCGCTCGTCATAGAGCCTCCTCGGTCGAACCGTTGGCGCGGCGGACGTCTCCTTTGTGCACCATACACATCGAAAGCATCATGCACACGAGTTGCATGATGCTTTCGATGAGCATCATGCACATTGCCGTAGGGTTCAGGTGAGCGAAGGCACGAGCGGAGGTTCGCCCATGGACGCCGAGCAGGCAAGCGCCCGGCTTGAGCGGGAGCTGATGATCCTCACGCGGCAGCGCGAGCTCACCACGCCGCAGGGCGGGCCGGCCGGCGAACGCCTGGAGCGCAGCGCGTACGTGCTGCTCAGCAGGCTCGACGTGCAGGGCCCGATGTCGATCGCGGACTTCGTCGAGGCGTTCGGGCTGGCCGCGTCCACCTTCAACAGGCAGACCACGGCCCTGCTCAAGGAGGGCCTGGTCGAGCGCACCCTCGACCCCCACGGCAGCCTCGCCCGCAAGTTCCGCATCACCCGCGAGGGCCGACGCAGGCTGGCCGCCGACCGCGCCAGGATCGTCGAAGGGCTGACCAAGGTGCTGGCCGGCTGGCCGCCCGAGCGGCTCGAGCGCTTCGTCGCCGACTTCCAGCAGTTCAACGAGGACATCGAGCGCCTCATCGGCCGCCCCTGGCCCCGCGCCGGCGCGGAATAGCCGCCACCTGATCGGCCCGCAGCACGGCCGTCGCGCGGCGGCGCGTCCCGCTCTCACCACCGCGACGGCGACAACGCGGGCGGCAGCACGGTCCTGCAGTGGTGTGTGACATCCATAGGAGCATCCCGGCTGGGCGGTTTCCGCCAGGCAGGCACAGTACGAGCATTTTTGAAACGTCCACTCCGACGCCCTCTTTCCCGGGACGGTGGCCTACGATCATGGGTTTCCGGGGTGCCGCGGCGGGGCCCTCACCCGTCTCCGCGCGTCCCGAGTGAAGGGAAGGCGGTTTCGTGACGCAGCTCGTCATCGATGGCCCTGCCGGGTCGATGATCCTTGACCCGGGGCGGTCTTACCGGTTGGGCCGCGACCCGGGATCGGACATCGTGGTCGACGCCGACCGGGTCTCGCGTCACCACGCCGTGCTCTGGTTCGAGGCCGGTCAGTGGCTGCTGCAGGATGCGGGCAGCCGCAACGGCACGTACGCGAGCGGCCGCCGCGTCCAGCGCGTCGTCGTGCACGCGGGCACCAGTGTCGGGCTCGGCCAGGCCACCGGCGCCGGGATCGTCCGCTTCCGCGCCGCCGCCCTCGTTCCCTCCCCGCGTACGCCGGTCCTCTCGCAAGCCGCGGGGACGGTCCCCTCGGAAGGGGCGGGGACGGTGCCGTTCCCGCGCGCCGGTCAGTGGCGTGAGCCGGTCTCCGTCACCGACCTCGCCGGCGCGCAGATCGTCCGCATCGGGCGGGCGCCCGACAACGACATCGTGGTCTCCGACCTGCGGGTGTCCAGGCGGCACGCCGAGCTGCGGGTCACCGGCGGTGTGCACGAGATCGTGGACCTGGGCAGCCGCGGCGGCACGTACGTCAACGGCCGCCCGGTGCACCGGGCCCGCATCTCGCCCGACGACTTCGTCGGCATCGGGCCCTCGACGTTCCGGCTGGCGGGCGACACGCTCACCGAGTACGCCGACACCGGCGAGGTGTGCCTGCAGGCCCACGGCCTGACCGTCACCGTGGACGGCGGCAAGGTGCTGCTCGACCACGTGACGTTCCCGGTGGGCGAGAAGTGCCTGCTGGCGATCGTCGGCCCGAGCGGGTCGGGCAAGTCCACGCTGCTGCGCGCGCTCACCGGCCTGCGCCCGGCCGATGAGGGCGTGGTCACCTACGACGGGCGCGACCTCTACCGCGACTACGCCGAGCTGCGCTCCCGCATCGGGCTGGTGCCGCAGGACGACATCCTGCACAGCGTGCTGACCGTGCGCCGCGCCCTGCTCTACGCCGCCGAGCTGCGCTTCCCCGACGACACCAGCGCGCCTGAGCGGGAGCGGCGGGTGGATGAGGTGCTGGCGCAGCTCGGGCTCGACCACCGCGCGGAGACCCGCATCTCGGCGCTGTCGGGCGGCCAGCGCAAGCGGGTCAGCGTCGCCCTGGAGCTGCTGACCAAGCCGTCGCTGCTGTTCCTCGACGAGCCGACGTCGGGGCTTGATCCCGGGCTGGACAAGTCGGTCATGCACCTGCTGCGGGAGCTGGCCGACGACGGGCGTACGGTCGCGGTGGTCACGCACAGCGTCGCCAACCTCGACGTCTGCGACCGGCTGCTCGTGATGGCGCCCGGCGGGAGGATCGCCTACTTCGGCCCGCCCGGGCAGGCACTGCCGTTCCTCGGCTTCGACGACTGGGCGGACGTCTTCCTCGCCTTCGACGACCCGAGCCGCGACTGGGCCGGCGAGTACGCGCGCTCGCCGCTGCACCGCGAGTACATCACCGCCGACCTCATCGTGCCGGCCTCCGCGCCCTCCCCCGTGCGGCGGGCCGCGCCGCCGAAGCAGCAGAGCTGGTCCGAGCAGCTCGGCACGCTCGTCCGCCGCTACTGCCGGGGCATCGTCGCCGACCGGCTGTTCCTCGGCATCACGCTCGTCCTGCCGGTCCTGATGGGACTGCTGGCCAGGGTCGTGCCGACCGGCGACCTGACCGGGCCGCCCGGCACCAACGCGAGCGCCGCCAACCTGCTGCTGATCCTGTGCGTCGGCGGCTGCCTGACCGGGGCCGCCAACGCGGTGCGCGAGCTGGTCAAGGAACGCCCCATCTACCAGCGCGAACGCGCGGTCGGGCTGTCCAGGTCGGCCTACCTGTGCTCGAAGTTACTCGTGCTCGGCCTGATCACCGTCGTGCAGGGCGTCGTGCTGACGCTGGTGGCGATGGTGAACGTCGGGACGCGCGACGAGGGCGTGTTCACCGCGCCGATGGCGGAGCTGGCGGCGGCCGTCGCGCTGCTGTCGTTCACCGCGATGGTCGTGGGGCTGCTCATCTCCGCGCTGGCGCGGACCAGCGAGACCACGATGCCGCTGCTCGTGCTGGTCACGCTGGTGCAGCTGGTCTTCTGCGGGGCGCTGGTGCACCTGGACGGCAAGGCGGTCATGGAGCAGGTCGCCTGGCTCGTCCCGGCCCGGTGGGCGCTGGCGGCGCTGGCGGCCACGCTCGACGTCGGCCGGCTCATGCCGCCCGGCGACGACGCGCCCGACCCGCTGTGGAGCCAGGACGCGGGCACGTGGCTGCTCGACATGGGGGTGCTGGCGGGGCTCGCGGTGGTGTGCTCGTTCGCGGTGGCCCGGCTCCTGCGCCGCCACGAACCGGCCGTGATGCGCGCCCGCTGAGCACCGCACGGGCCTTCTCGAGCCGCACCCGCCGAGCACCGCGCGCCTCTCCGGCCGCGCCCGCGCGGCCCTCGCGCTCGTCCGGCCCAAGCGCCCGCGCGGCCCTCGCGCTCGTCCGGCCCACGCGACTCGTCCGGCCGCGACTCGTCCGGCGCGCGCGGCTCTCCCGGCTCGCGAGGGCCGCGCGCCGGCGGGCATCAGGGCTTCTACCGGGGGTTTTCTTCGCAGGAAATCCTCAGTTTTGCCTTATATGGTGACAAGCCCCCGAGGAGTCACCATGCCGCCGTGACCCCTGTCAGACGCCTGCGCGGGCCCAGGGGCACGGGGTGAAAGGATCAGGAAATCGCGCAATGGGAGTCGTACACAAAGGGTTCAAACGGCGAGCACGACTTCTCCGCGAGGCGCTGCGCCCACCGCGGCAGCTTCCGAGCTCGGAGCCGGCCAACTCCGGGCTCGCCGAAGGGCTCAAGGCACGCCGCCCCCCGAAGCGCACGCAGGTCGTCGACTACAACGTCCCGGCCGTGCCGCGGCTGGTCCGCTCCCCCGTCTTCGTCATCGCCCCCGTACGCTCCGGCTCGACCCTGCTGCGCATGCTGCTGAACAGCCACTCCCGCATCCGCGCCCCGCACGAGCTGCACCTGCGCACCATCGGCGTGGAGCTGACGCCCGGCTTCTCCGAGGCGTCGATGGAGGAGCTGGAGCTGGACCGGGTGGAGCTGGAGCACGTCCTGTGGGACCGCGTCCTGCACCTGGAGCTGCTGCGCAGCGGCAAGGACATCATGGTCGACAAGACGCCGGGCAACGTCTTCATCTGGGAGCGGCTGCGCTACGTCTGGCCTGAGGCGAAGTTCCTGTTCATGCTGCGCCACCCGGAGGGCGTGATCTCCTCGCTGCAGAAGCGCAAGGACAACACCGCCACCAGGGAGTCGCTGGAGGCCACCGCGCTCAAGTACTTCAAGCCCCTGGAGAAGGCGCGCAGCACGGCCGGCGGACTGAGCGTGCGCTACGAGGAGCTCACCGCGCAGCCGGAGCAGGTGACCAAGGAGATCTGCGCGTACCTGGACGTGGAGTGGGAGCCCGGCATGCTGGACTACGGCTGCCACTACCAGGGGCAGTTCGCGCCGAACCTGGGCGACCGCAGCGACACCATCAAGTCGGGCCGCATCCAGGCCGCCCGCACCTTCGACGACGTCACGCTGCCGCCCAAGCTCGAAAGGTACGCCGCCGCCTGGGGCTACCGCTAGGAGACGCGGGCCAGCCAGCGGCCGTGGGCCGTCCAGCACTCGGCGCCGGAGAAGCCGGCCGCCAGCGCGATGCGGCGCACGTCGTTGGCCGACACCGTGGCCCAGCCGAACCACTCCCCCGCCAGCGCACCCCGCCGCACCCGCAGCCGGTCCACCCTGCTGCGGGTGCCGGGCGGCGCGACCTCGGCCAGGATCGTGCCGCCAGGACGCAGCAGCTGCCTGAGCCGGTGCAGCAGCGCCTCGGGGTTGCCGCCGATGCCGATGTTGCCGTCGGCCAGCAGCGCCGTCGCCCACCGCCCGCTGCCGGGCACCTCGTCGAAGACGTCGCGCAGCAGCGCGAACCCGCCCGCCCGCCGGGTCAGCGCGACCGCGCGCGGCGTGATGTCGATGCCGAGCGTACGGATCCCGCGCCTGGTCAGCTCGGCCGTCAGCCGCCCCGGCCCGGACCCCACGTCGAGGGTGGGGCTGTCGCAGCGGCCCAGCAGTTCCTCGTCGCCGTCGATGAGCCGGAACCAGCGGGCCGCCTCCAGCGGGACGAGCGTGCCGTCCACGTACTCGATCTCGGCCGTCTCGCCCGCGAGCGCGTCGGCGTACAGGTCCCCGATCATCGGCCCAGCTCCTTGACGGTGGCGGCGAAGCCGGAGCCCGGCGCGGCGGCGGCCACCACGGCGGCGTCGGCCGCGGTGTCCACGTCGATCAGCTCGGGCAGGTGATGCACGCTCAGCTCGGCGCGGTCGAGCCGGTCGAGCTGGTGCTTGCCGGTCTCCGGGTGCGACATGGGCACGCCCAGCAGCAGCGACGGGTCGGGCTCGCGCAGGCCGAGCAGCCAGAAGCCGCCGTCGGCCGCCGGCCCGTACACCGCGTCGTGCTCCTCCAGCGCGTACGCCGCCTCGCGCAGCAGCTCCGGCGTGACCTGCGGGGTGTCCATGCCGATCAGCACGACGGGGCCCGGCCGCAGCCGGTGGGCGTCGGTGAAGGCCGCCGCGAGCCGCTCGTCGAGCCCGGCGCCGCGCTGCGGGATCACCACGACGTCCGGCGGCAGCCAGCGGCCCGGCAGCCCGTCGAGCGCCAGGACCGGCCGGGCGGCCACCGCCGACGCGGCGCGCAGGCTGTCGCGCAGCGCGGCCTCGGCCAGCGCCGCCGCCTCCTCCTGGCTGTACGGCGGCGTCAGCCGGGTCTTGACCTTCCCCGGCTGCGGCTCCTTGGCGATGATCACGATGTGCGGCTCGCGGGGGGTGTCGGAGTGGTTCAGGGTACTCATTCCTTCGCTGAGAGCCCGGCTGGGACGGGCCGCCTGGCGAGCAGGGCGACCATGACGGCCAGGGCGGACGCGGTGTAGAAGGCGGTGGCGAGGACGCCGGACCCGGCGGGGCCGTCGGCGTAGGCGATGGCGCCGGCCAGGGCCGTCCCCAGCCACTCCGGGCGGCCCGCCATCGCGGCCAGCGCGACGACGAGCAGCGCGTACCAGGAGTAGCCGGGGGTGAGCAGCAGCAGGAACGCGCCGCTGACCAGCAGCGCCCCGTCCCACGGCCGCTCGGCGTCCCCGTGGCGCAGGACGAGCAGGGCGACGACGGCGAGCAGCACGATCGCCGCGTACGGCGCCCACGAGTCCGGCAGGAGCAGGCGCAGGACGGCGTAGCGGTTGCCGTCGCCGGCCGCGTCGTAGCGCTCCTCCTTGAGGTAGCCGGGCAGGTAGCCGATCACCGAGGGGCCGGAGGCCAGCACGTACGGCACGTACGACAGCGCCACCACCAGCCCGGCGGGCCCGAGCGTGGTGAGGGCGCGCCGCCAGTTCAGGGATCCGGCCAGGGCACCCGGCAGTGCGGTGACGGGTAGCAGCTTGGCCGCGACGGCGGCCCCGAGCAGCGCGCCGCGCCCGCGTACGACGCTGAAGGCGAGCACCACCAGCAGCACGCCCAGCATGTCGACGTGCGCGTTGTTGACCGCCTCCACCGGCACGGCCGGGCACCACGCCCACGCCGCGGCCCGGCGCGGCCCCGCCACCCGGTGCAGCGCGACCAGCGCCCCCACGGCCAGCAGGAACCCCGCCACCTGCAGCGGCTGCTGCCCCGAGCCCTCCGGCGACAGCCAGTGGACGAGCAGGAAGTAGCCCTGCGCGAGCGGCGGGTAGATGGTCGGCACCGTCGGCCGGTTGATCCGCGTGCAGCCCCCGTCGGGCAGCGGATAAAGCCCTTCGCAGTCCTTCGGGAACAACCAGGGGTCGCGCAGCCCCGCCAGCGCCGGGTCGGACGGCGCATGGGCGTACGGGGAGATGCCCGCGGCCTGCACCTGGCCGTCCCAGACGTAACGGAAGGAGTCGGTGCTGCTGCTCGGCGGAGCGGTGAGCCCGGTCGCGGCCAGCACGATCCCGCCGGCCAGGACCAGCGGGCCGAGCCGCCGCTCCGGCAGGCGCCGCGCCGCCCACAGCGCGGCTGCGAACAGCGCCCACGCGGCCAGGTACCAGCCCAGGCGGGGCGGCCCCGAGACCGTCACGACCAGGACGGCCGCCAGGGCGGCGAGCGCCGCGCCGGCGGCGAGCGTGCTTCGACTCACGCGCCGCAGCCTGGCACCTCGCGGCGGCGGCCGGAACGCGTCCGCGGCTGCTGTTCCGGGTCCGTAAGAACCCTTACGAACCCCTTACGCGCCGTCGCGCCGCAGTGGCTGACGGCTAGCGTCGGCGGCGTGAGAGTCATGGTCACCGGCTCGGCCGGTTTCATCGGGCGGCACGTCGCCGGCGCCCTGGAGGACGCCGGGCACGACGTCGCCCGCCTGGACATCAGCGACGGCACGGACGTACGCGACCCGCGCGCACTCGACGAGCTGCTGCCGGGCGTCGAGGTCGTGGTGCACCAGGCGGCCAAGGTGGGGCTCGGCGTGGACGTCTCCGACCTGCCCGACTACGCCTCCATCAACGTGTACGGCACGGCGGTGCTGCTCGCGGCCATGGCCAGGCACGACATCAGGCGGCTGGTGCTGGCGTCCTCGATGGTGATCTACGGCGAGGGCCGCTACGCCTGCGCCGCGCACGGTGTCGTCAGGCCGGGCCCGCGCACGGTCGAGGACCTGGAGCGGGGCCGCTTCGACCCGCCGTGCCCGCACTGCGGCGAGCCGCTGACCTGGGCGGAGGTCGGCGAGGACACCCCGGCCGACCCGCGCAACGCCTACGCCACCAGCAAGCTCGCCCAGGAGCACCTGGCCGCCAACTGGGCCAGGGAGACCGGCGGCAGCGCGGCGGCGCTCAGGTATCACAACGTCTACGGGCCGCACATGCCGCTCGACACCCCTTACGCGGGGGTGGCCGCGATCTTCCGCTCCGAGCTGCGGGCGGGGCGGGCGCCGCAGGTGTTCGAGGACGGGCGGCAGCAGCGCGACTTCGTGCACGTACGCGACGTGGCCAGGGCGAACCTGGCCGCCGTCACCGCGCCCGTCCCCGAGGGCACGCTGCGCGCCTGGAACATCGCCTCCGGCAGCCCGCACACCGTGGGCGAGATGGCCGCCGCGCTCGCCGCCGAGCGGGGCGGGCCCGACCCGCAGGTCAACGGCCGCTACCGGCTGGGCGACGTGCGCCACATCGTCGCCTCGCCCGCGCGGGCCGCCGCCGAGCTGGGGTTCCGCGCCGAGATCGGATTCGACGCCGGGATGAAGGAGTTCGCGCGGTCATGACCGTCGATGTGATCCTGCCCTGCCTCAACGAGGAGGCCGCGCTCGCCTGGGTGCTCGAACGCATGCCGGGCGGCTTCCGTCCGATCGTCGTCGACAACGGCTCGACCGACCGTTCGCCGCAGATCGCCGCCGAGCTGGGGGCCGAGGTGGTGCGCGAGCCCGTACGCGGCTTCGGCTCGGCCTGTCACGCCGGGCTGCTGGCGGCGTCCGCCGAGGTGGTGTGCTTCATGGACGCCGACGCCTCGCTCGACCCGGGCCAGCTGTCCCGCGTCACCGCGCCGGTCGTGGACGGCTCGTCCGATCTCGTGCTCGGGCGGCGGGTGCCCAGCGAGGCCGGCGCCTGGCCCGCGCACGCCCGGCTGGGCAACGCGGTCCTGGCGGGCAGCCTGCGCCGGCACACCGGCGCGCCGCTGCACGACCTCGGCCCGATGCGGGCGGCCAGGCGCGAAGCGCTGCTCGCGCTCGGCCTGGCCGACCGCCGGTTCGGCTATCCGCTGGAGATGGTGCTGCGCGCGGCGGCGGCCGGGTGGCGGATCGGCGAGGTGGAGGTGGACTACCTGCCGCGCAAGGGCCGCTCCAAGGTGACCGGCACGCTGCGCGGCACGCTGACCGCCATCTCCGACATGCGCCGCGTGATGGCCGAGGTCCGCGCCGGCTGACCCGGGCCGCACGCCGGCCGGTCACGCTCTTCGGTAGAGGGCGAGCGCGACCGGGGCGAGCGCGAGCGTCAGCACGCCGGACACGGCCAGCACGAAGGCGATCCGCCCGAGGTCGGGGGCGCCGTCCAGGAGGCCGCGGGCCGCTTCCACGAGCCGCGTCACCGGGTTGACCGCCACGAAGCCCCGCAGCCAGCCGGGCATCGTGTCCGGTGGCGCGAACGCCGAGCTGACGAACGTCAGCGGGAACAGGATCAGCGTGGAGGCCCCCATGACGGCGGCAGGCGTGCGTACCGTGAGGCCGGCGATCAGCCACAGCCAGCTCAGCGCGAAGCAGAACGCCAGCAGCAGCGCGACGGCTCCCGCGACGCCCGCGAGCCCGCCCGGCGGCCGGTAGCCGATGGCCGCCGCGACGCCCAGCACCAGCGCGGCGGCCAGCCCGTAGCGCAGGGTGTCGCCGAGCAGCGCGCCGACCAGCGGGGCGGGCCGCCAGATGGGCTGCGCGCGGAACCGGTCGAAGGCGCCCCGCCCGATGTCGGTGTTCACCGTGACCGCGGTGTACATGGTCATGAACACGACCGTCTGCGCGAGGATCCCGGGCAGCGCGTACGCCAGGTACGCCTCGGGCGAGCCGACCATGGCGCCGCCGAAGACGTACGTGAACAAGAGCGTGAACAGGATCGGGAAGAGGGTCGCGTCCAGCAGCTGCTCGGGCACGTGCCTGATCTTCAGCAGGGCCCGCCAGGTGAAGGTCAGCGTGGCCGCGACGGGCCCGGCCCCGGCGCCCGGCGGCGGCGCGTCGCGGACGACGGCCGCAACCAGGCGCGCGTCCTGTCCGGCGGCGCTCATCCCGCGGCCTGCGGACGAACGCAGGCGCCCGCCGCCCATCACGCCGCCTCCTCGGGAAGGGGCCGGTCCGCCGCCCTGCCGGTGAGGGCGAGGAAGACCTCGTCCAGGCTCGGCTGGGCGAGCGCGTACTCGCCGACGGCGTAGCCCCGCTCGGTGACGGCGGCGAGCGCGGGCGCGACGGCGTCCGGCCGCTCCACCCGCAGCGTCAGCGCGACCGGATCGGCCTCCAGCACGGGTACGGCCCCCAGCAGCCCGCCGAGCAGGCCGGCGACCGGCGCGCGGTCGGCGGGGTCGGCGACCCGCACCCGCAGCGCGCCCGACCCGGCCAGCGCCTTGAGCCGGCCGCTGGTGCCCTCGGCGATGACGCGGCCGTGGTCCACGACGGCGATGCGGTCGGCGAGCCGGTCGGCCTCCTCGAGGTACTGCGTGGTCAGCAGCACGGTGGTGCCGGCGTCGGCGAGTGCCCTGACGCACTGCCAGACCTGGCCCCTGCCACGCGGGTCGAGGCCGGTGGTCGGCTCGTCGAGCAGCAGCAGGCCGGGACGGACGACGAGGGAGGCGGCGATGTCGAGGCGGCGCCGCATCCCGCCGGAGTACGTCTTGACCTCCTTCCTGGCCGCGGCGCCCAGGTCGAAGGCGTCCAGCAGGCCGGCGGCGCGGCTCCTCGCCGCTTTGCCCCGGTGGCCGCGCAGGCGGGCGAGCAGGGTGAGGTTCTCCAGCCCCGTCAGGTCCTCGTCGAGGGAGGCGAACTGGCCGGTGAGCGCGAGCCGTTCCCTGACCCTGGCCGCCTCGGTGACGACGTCGTGGCCGAGCACGCGGGCGGTGCCGCCGTCGGGCCTGATGAGCGTCGCGATCATCTTGATCGTGGTCGTCTTGCCCGCGCCGTTCGGGCCGAGCACGGCGTACACGCTCGCCGCCGGCACCTCCAGGTCGATGCCGTCCACCGCCCGGTGCGCGCCGAATCTCTTGACCAGGCCCCTGGCCTGGATCGCCGGTGATGTCATGACGGCAGCGTGGCCGGGCGGCGGTGCGGCCGTCTTGCACGAATGTTCAGGCGATCGTGTAGGCGGTGCCGTCGACCGACCAGAGCGGGTCGGCGGCGATCGCGCCGGGGGTGCGGCCGGTGAAGGCGAGCACGTCGCGGTGCAGGTGGGACTGGTCGGTGTAGCCGAGCTCGGCGGCGACCTCGGCGACGCCGCGCGCGGTGGCGAGCCCGCGCAGTGCCCGGTCGAAGCGGACGATCATCGCCGCCCGCTTCGGCGGCACGCCGATCTGCGCCTTGAACCGGCTCCAGAACCGGGTGCGGCTCCACCCGTAGCGGGCGGGCAACGCGCCGATCGGCACCTGCCCGTGCCCGGCCTTGATGCGCCGCCAGGCGTCGGCCACCTCGGGGTCGAGACGGGCCGTCGTCCGGTCGCGCCGGGCGAGCGCCGCGCCGACCAGCGCGAAGCGTTCGTCCCACGAGCGGGTCTCGATGAGCCGCGCCCGCAGCAGGGCCGCCTCGGGGCCCCACACGTCGGCGAGGTCGAACGGCGCGCCGTTGAGCTCGGCCGGCGGCACCCCGAGCAGGGCGGGCGCGACCGCGAGGTCCACCTGCAGCTCGACGCAGTCGACGCCGCGCCCGGCGATGCGGGCCGGCGCCGGCGCCAGGCCCGTGACGATGCCGCCCTCGACCCTGCCGGCCAGCGGTGCGAGGCTGCCGTCGGTGCAGTCGATCACGATCGCGACGGCGGGACCTGGTGGTACGCGCTCCTCGAACGTCCCGCCGGCCAGGTCGCGGAAGCCCGCCATCAGGACGCCGGGGATCGCGCGGGCCGGGGCGGCCACCTCCCAGGTGCCGTGCCGTCGGACGCCGGGTGCTGCCATGAGGCGAGCCTACGTCCGCGCGGACGGGGTCAGCGGCTGAAGAACGCGAAGGTGCGGGCCTGCTCCTCCGGGGTGCCCATCGGGATGATCGCCAGGTCGGTGGCGCCGGCCGACGCGAACCTCTCGACGCCCTTCTCCACGTCGCTCTCGTCCCCGGCGATGAGCAGCTCGTGCACGCCCGACAGGCCCTGCCGGTCGAGCACGGCGCGGTAGGCGGCGAAGTCGCCGGTGAAGCCCATCTGCGCCTGGAGCTCGCCGCGCACCCGGTCGGGGTCGGAGGTGATGCAGACCATGGCGGAGGCGACCACGCGCGGCGCGGGCCGGCCGGCCGCCTCGGCGGCGGCGGTGATGCGGGGCACGATGTAGTCGCCGATGAGCGGGGCGCCCACCCAGGTGAGGATCGTGCCGTCCGCCAGCTCGCCGGCGACGCGCAGCATCACGGGGCCGAGCGCGGAGATCAGCACGGGCGGGGGCTCGGCGCCGGGTGCGGGGATCTGGCCGGTGACCGACAGCGTCTCGCCCTGGAAGTCGACGGGCTCGCCGCGCAGCAGCGGGCGCAGGGCGGTGAGGTATTCGCGGACGTGGACGGCCGGGCGCTCGTACGGCACCCCGTACATGGCCTCCACGAGATGCTTGTGGCTCGGGCCCAGGCCGAGGGTGAAGGTGCCGCCGCTGATGGCGTTCGCGGCGAGGGCCTGCTCGGCCATCGCGTACGGGTGCCTGGCGTAGGTGATGGAGACGGCGGTGCCGACCTCCATGCCGGGGTTCAGCCGTCCGGCGAGGGCGGCCACGCTGATCGCGTCGAGCGAGGCATATTGGTTGAAGAAGGCGCTTTCGAACCCGGCCCTGCGGGCGGCGCCCACCTGCTCCATCAGGGTGTCCAGGTCCGCGCTTCCGGTCGCGAGCGCGATGCCCAGTTTCATGGTGGCGTTCCTAACGTGAAGGGGAGATTCCGGTTCCGGTCTTGCACGGTACACTAACCTGAATCCAGGATTCACGTTAAGGGGATGGACGGATGATGCGGGCCGATGCGCGGCGCAACCGCGAGCGCATCCTGATGACGGCGCTCGAACTGTTCACCGAGCGCGGGCCCGGCGTCTCGATGGAGGAGATCGCCCAGACCGCCGGCCTGGGCGTCGGCACCCTCTACCGCCATTTCCCCGACCGCCGGGCCATGGTGGAGGAGCTGGCGGAGATCACGCTGGAAGGGCTGCGGACGCACATCCGTGGCCGGCTGGAGGAGCGGCCGGAGACGTACTGGGCGCTGCTGCTCGACGTGATGAACTACTGCGCCTGGCAGCCGCTGACGCTGATCGCGTCGCTCGCCGGGTCGGCGCCGGTGCCGCCGTCCTGCGCGCAGCTCTGGGACGAGGTCAGCGAGCTGCTGGCGGAGATCGCCGGGCGGGCGCAGCAGGAGGGCTCGGTGCGCCGCGACCTCACCCCCGAGCAGGCCGTGGAAGTGCTGTACGCCACCGTCTGCCGCCCCGCCTCGCGCTTCGACGACCCGCTCACCACGGTCGTCCTCGACGGCCTGCGGGTCACGGCTCCCCAGGAGCCGTAGCCGCCCACCGGCCGGAAGCCCTTGAGATGCCGCCGGCGGAGCGGCGCCCGGCTCCGCACGAGCCGGGCCGCTCGCGGGGGGGTCAGCCGGCCGCGCGCCGGATGAGCTCGGCGATCCGCTCCTCGGTGCCGGCGTCGAGCCCCGTCAGCGCGTAGGCCGAGGGCCACATGACGCCGTCGTCGAGGGTCGCGGCGTCGTTGAAGCCGAGGGTCGAGTAGCGGGTCTTGAACTTCGACGAGGGCTGGAAGAAGCAGACGACCTTGCCGTCCCTGGCGTAGGCGGGCTGGCCGTACCAGAGCTTGGAGGTCAGGTGCGGCGCGTTCTCCTTGACGATGGCGTGGATGCGCTCGGCCAGCTCCCTGTCGCCGTCGGGGAACTCGGCGATCTTGGCGAGCACGTCGGCCTCGCCGTCGGCCTTGGCCTTGGAGCCGCGCCGCGCCGTCTTCTTCAGCTCCTGCGCGTGCTCCTTCATCGCGGCGCGCTCTTCCTCGGTGAAGCCTTCGTAGCTCGTGGTGCTCTTGGTGGCCATGGTGATGGGTCCTTTCTGAACGATTTTGAGAAGTGAGGGACAGTATGGAGGCTCAGCCCCACGCGCCCGCGATCTGGCGGGTGCTCGCGTTGAGCCGGTTGAACAGGTTGGTGACGCCGACCATCAGGATGATCGCGGCGAGCTGCTGCTCGTCGAAGTAGGTGGCGGCGCGGTCCCAGACCTCGTCGCTCACCGCGTCGGCCCGGTCGGCCAGCCGCGTGGCGGCCTCGGCCAGCGCGAGCGCGGCCCGCTCCTCGTCGGTGAAGTACGGCGCCTCCCGCCAGGCGGCGACCGTGGCCAGCCGGTCCTCGTCCACGCCTGCCTTGCGGGCGGTCTTCGCACCGGCGTCGACGCAGGCGCTGCACCCGTTGATCTGGCTGGCCCGCAGGTGCACCAGCTCCAGCGTGGTCGCGTCGACACCGCCGGAGTGCACGGCCTTGAACAGCGCCTGGATGCCGTCGGTCGCGCCGGGGAGGACGAAGGCGGGGTTCTTCATTCGGGGCTGCATGATGGTTCCTTTCCGGTTGCCGGCCCGGTCGGCCGGGGCGATGACTCCATCACAGCCGTACCGGCGTCCCGGCACGATGCCCGTGGGACACCGTGGGACAGCACCGGCGGCGTTGGCCTGCGGAGATCCGTTCCGCTAGATTTGCCGCGCGATGGGACAGAAAGGCGGCCATACGGTGCATCAGCGGACGACGGCGGACCCCAGGGACGAGCTGGCCGCCCGGCTGCGGCTCATCCAGGAGCTGTCCAAGCGGGGCGTGCGCGCGCTCGCCCGCGACACCGGGCTCAGCTCCTCGTCGCTGTCGCGCTACCTCGCCGGCCAGTCGGTGCCGCCGTGGCCCGCCGTGGTGGAGCTGTGCCGGCTGGTCAAGCGCGACCCGCGCCAGCTCCGGCCGCTGTGGGAACGCGCCACCAGCCCGCTGCCCGCCCCGCCGAAGGCCACCCGCCAGGTGCAGCCGCCCGCACCGCCCGCCGGCGCCCCGCAGCCGCCGCGCAACGACCTGCCGCGCGACGTGCCCGACTTCACCGGACGGCAGGAGCAACTGGCCGCCGTGCTCGCCGCCGTGGAGGACGGCCGGGTGGTCTCCATCGACGGCATGGCGGGCGTCGGCAAGACCTGCCTCGCGGTGCACGCCGCGCATCAGCTCGCCGCCGGCTATCCGGACGCGCAGCTCTACATCGACCTGCACGGCTTCACCGAGGGCCGCGAGCCGCTCGGCCCCGACCCCGCGCTGCGCACGCTGCTGTCCGCGCTCGGCGTCGCCTCGGAGAAGATCCCGCAGGAGGGCGGCATCGAGCCGCTGGCCGCCTGCTGGCGGGCCGAGCTGGCCGGGCTGCGCGCGGTCGTGGTGCTCGACAACGCCGCCGACGCCGAACAGGTACGCCCGCTGCTGCCGGGCGCGGGCCCGTCCGTCGCGCTGGTCACCAGCCGCAACCGGCTGCTGGGCCTGGAGGAGGTGCCGCCGGTCTCGCTCAGCGTGCTGACGCCCGAGGAGAGCGCAGAGCTGCTGGCCCGCGCCAGCGGCGACCCGGCCGGCCCCGGCGGGCGGCTGGCGCGCGACCCCGAATCGGCGGCCGAGGTGCTGCGCATGTGCGGGCACCTGCCGCTGGCGCTGCGGCTGGCCGGCGCGCGGCTGCGGCACCGTCCAGGCTGGACGGTGGGAGTGCTGGCCGAACGCCTGGCGGAGGGAGGCAGCGAGTTCGACACCGCGCTCGCGATGTCCGTACGCCAGCTCGACCGGGCGCAGCGCCGGCTGTTCCGGATGCTCGGCCTGCTGTCCGGGTCGTCCTTCGACGAGTACGTGGCCGCCGCGCTGTCCGGCCTCCCGCTGCGCGAGGCCCGCACGATGCTGGAGGACCTCCTGGACGCCCACCTCGTCCAGCAGCCGGCGGCCGGCCGCTACACCCTGCACGACCTGGTGCACCAGCACGCGCGAAGGGCCTGCGAGGAGCAGGACTCCTCCGCCGACCGGCAGCAGGCGCTGCGCCGGCTGCTCGACTACTACGTGCACGCGGCCGCCGCCGCCGACGCGGCCATGCCGTACGCCTCCGGCAGCCGCCCCGCCACCGCGGGCCCGCCCCCGGCCGCGCTGCCCCGCTTCACCGGCAAGCACGCCGCGCTCGCCTGGTTCACCACCGAGTACCCCAACCTGATGGGTGCCTTCGAGCTGGCGATCGCCACCGGCGCCGACGCCCACGCCTGCGAACTGCCGCGCTTCATGCGCGCGTTCTTCGCCCGCCGCTGCGGCACGACCCATCTCAACCTGCTGTTCGAGCGGGCGGTGCCGGCCGCGGAGCGGCTGGGCGATCCGGTGCAGCTCGCCGAGGCGCACAGCGACCTGGGCTTCGCCCGCTACAACGCGGGCCGGATGGCCGAGGCGGCGGCCGCGTACGAGGCGGCGGCGCCCCTGGTGGCCCAGGCGGGCGACCTGCGCTCCCAGGCCGACCTGCTCATGCGCCGCGGCTACCTGAGCTGGGAGGACGGCAGGGGCGACCCGCCGCTCACGCTGTTCGGGCAGGCCCGCGAGCTGTACGAGCGGGCCGGCTGCGCGGAGGGCGCGGCGCACGCGACCGCGTACGAGGCGTGGGCGATGCTCCAGCTCGGCCACCGCGAGGAGGCCGCGAGGCGGGCCCGCGAGGTGCTGGCGGTCGCCCACGACGACCCCGCCTGGCCGGCCGGGCTGACCGCGCTCATCACGCTCGGTATGGCGCTGGCCGACGAGCGGCCCGACGAGGCCGCCGAGCACCTGCGCCGCGCGCTCGACCTGGCCCGTGGCGACGGTCACCGGCACAACGAGGCGTGGTGCCTCAACTGCCTGGGCGTCGCGCTGCGCCGCATGGGACGCCACGAGGAGGCGCTGGCCAGCCACCGGCAGGCGTTCGCGCTGCTGGACGAGCTGTTCGAGGAGCAGTGGAAGGTGCACTTCCTCGACGGGTACGGCGAGACCTGCCGGCAGGCCGGGCTGCCCGGCGAGGCGCTGCGGCTGCACCGCCAGGCGCTCGACCTGGCCGCGCGGATGGGTCACCGGCACAAGGAGGCGCTGGCCCACGAGGGCCTCGCGGCGGTGCTGGCGGACAGCGACCCGGCCGCCGCGGCCGAGCATCGCGCGGCGGGTGAGGCGATCAGGCAGGACCTCGAACTCGGCGCCTGAGTCACCCCGGGGATCTGTACCGTACGGAAGCCGCGACTTAGGGTAAAGGGCGGCCCTGC
The DNA here is from genome assembly GCF_042428605.1 of Nonomuraea salmonea. Lineage (NCBI taxonomy): Bacteria > Bacillati > Actinomycetota > Actinomycetes > Streptosporangiales > Streptosporangiaceae > Nonomuraea > Nonomuraea salmonea. The sequence goes on along the minus strand of NZ_JBHMCF010000061.1, from coordinate 11,081 downwards.
CGGTACCGACCGCGTAGCGAGGGAGCGTCATGACCGCGCCTGTCAACACGCCCGACATCCTCTCCCCGGAGTTCATGGCCGACCCGTACTCCGCCTACCGCGTCCTGCGGAACGAGGCGCCACTGCTGTGGCACGAAGGGATGCGGAGCTACATCATCTCGAGGTACGAGGACGTCGAGCGTGCCTTCAAGGACGAGGTGTTCACCACCGCCAACTACGACTGGCAGCTGGAGCCCGTACACGGGCGCACGTTCCTGCAGATGAGCGGCCGCGAGCACGCGGTGCGCCGGGCTCTGGTGGTGCCCGCGTTCCGCGGCGCCGAGCTGCGCCGCACGTTCCTGCCGGTCATCGAGCGCAACGCGCGCGAGCTCATCGACGGCTTCCGGCACGCGGGCGAGGCGGACCTGGTGGCGCAGTTCGCCACCCGCTTCCCCGTCAGCGTCATCGTCGACATGCTCGGCCTGGACAAGGCCGAGCACGACCGCTTCCACGCCTGGTACACCTCGATCATCGCCTTCCTCGGCAACCTCAGCCAGGACCCCGGCGTCACCGAGCGGGGGCTGCGCACCCGTGAGGAGTTCGCCGCGTACATGATCCCCCTCGTCCGGCAGCGGCGCTCCCAGCTGGGCGACGACCTGCTGTCCACGCTGTGCCGGGCGGAGATCGACGGCACCAGGATGAGCGACGAGGACATCAAGGCGTTCTGCAGCCTGCTGCTGACCGCCGGCGGCGAGACCACCGACAAGGGCATCGCCAGCCTGTTCGCGCAGTTGCTGCGCCATCCCGACCAGCTCGAGGCGGTGCGGCGCGACCGGAGCCTGATCGCACGGGCGTTCGCCGAGACGCTGCGTCACTCGCCGCCGGTCCACATGATCATGCGGCAGCCGGCCCAGGACGTGAAGCTGAGCGGCGGGGTGGTGCCCGCGGGCAGCACGGTGACGTGCCTGATCGGCGCCGCCAACCGGGACGAGGAGCACTACGCCGACCCCGACGCGTTCGACATCTTCCGCCGCGAGCTGGACGAGTCGACCGCGTTCTCGGCCGCCGCCACGCACCTGGCGTTCGCCTTAGGAAGGCACTTCTGCGTGGGCGCGCTGCTGGCCAAGACCGAGGTCGAGGTGGCGGCGAACCAGCTTCTCGACGCCATGCCCGACCTGCGGCTCGCCGGCGACTCCGAGCCGGGCGAGCAGGGCGTCTTCACCCGCGGCCCGGCCTCGCTGCGGGTCCGCTTCACCCCCGCCGCCTGACGGGAGCGGCACCGGATCACGCGACACCGGGCGGTGCTACGCGCCGCGCCGCCCGGCCGCCGCCGGCACCAGCGGCAACGTCGGCGTGAACACCACCGGCAGCCCGAACAGGCCGCGCATCCACAACGACGGCCGCCACCGCAGGTCCTTGGCCGCCACCGCCAGCGTCACGTCGGGCAGCCGGTCCAGCAGCACCTCCACGGCCGTCCGCGCGATGATCTCGGCCAGCTCCGGCGCCGGGAACGGGCAGCCGTGCTCGCCGTGCCCGAACGACATGTGCGCCCGGTTGGTGCTGGAGTCGCCGTGGGTGCCCGGCTGCACGTTCGGGTCGGTGTTGGCCGCCGAAAAGCCCAGCACCAGCAGGTCGCCCTTACGGATGCGGCGCCCGCCGAGGTTGCAGTCCTGCACCGCCCAGCGGCCGATGAAGTTCTGGGTGGGGGTGTCCTTCCACAGCACCTCGTTGAGCGCCTGCGCGGCGCTGCTGCGCCCGCCCTGCAGCGTGACCGAGAACTCGTCGTCGACCAGCATCAGCCGCAGCGTGTTGCCGATCCAGTTGCTGGTGGGCGCCTGCGCGGCGGCCATCATCACGAGCAGGTCGATGACGATCTCGTCGTCCGACAGCCGGGCCGGGTGGGCGAGCAACACCGACGGCACGTCGGGGCCTGGGCGGGCGTGCCTGTCCGCCACGAGCTGCGCCATCCTGGCGTGCAGGCGCTGGTGGGCGGTGACGGCGTTGTCGCCGACGTCGAGGGAGTCGAAGACGTCCTGCACGAGCGCGGAGATGTCGCCGTCGGGCAGGCCGTACAGACGGGCCACGATGCGGGCGGGGATCTGGTAGGCGTACTGGGTGATCAGGTCGGCGCGGCCGTCGCCGGCGAAGGCGTCGATGAGCCGGTCGGCGACCTGCTCGCAGGTGGCGATCAGGTCGATGCGGTTGACCGCGTCGAGCGCGTCGCCGATGGCGCCGGCCCGCCGCTGATGCTCGCCGCCTTCCGCGTACATGACCGAGGGGGTCCAGCCGACGTACGGCATCAGCGGCCAGTCGGCGGGGAGCCGGTCGTAGATGTTCCAGCGGCGGCAGTCGCGGCCGAACCACTGCGGGTTGGCCGTGATGTGGTGCACCTCCCGGTAGCCCAGCACGAACCAGGCCGGCAGGTCGCCGTCGAGCAGCACCGGCACGACGCTGCCCTGCCGGCGCAGCTGCTGGTAGAGCGTGCCGGGGTCCTCGGCGATGGCCGGCCCGTACAGCCGCACGGCGTCGGCGTGCTCGGGGTAGCCGGCGGCGAGCACCGGGTCGGCGCTGTGGCCGGTGGACGGGTAATGCTCGGGCGGGGAAAGGTCGGTCACGGCGTGCTCTTTCTCGGCGATGGGGCATGCAGGCACAGCAGGTGCCGGACGAGGGTGATCAGGACGTTCTTGCACGATTCGCGGTCGCGGGCGTCGCAGTCGAGCAGCGGCACCTCGGCGGGCAGCGTCAGCGCGTCGCGGATGCGGTCGAGCCCTGGTCCTGGCCCGAACCGGTTGACGGCCACCACGAACGGCGCGCGGTGGGCTTCGAGCCGGTCGATGGAGTACCACGAGTCCTCCAGCCGGCGGGTGTCGGCCAGCACGACCGCGCCCAGGCTGCCGCTGAACAGCTGGTCCCACAGGAACCAGAACCGCTGCTGACCGGGCGCGCCGAACAGGTAGAGCACCCGGTGCGCGTCGAGCGTGATGCGGCCGAAGTCGAAGGCCACCGTGGTGGAGCGCTTGCCGGTGACCCGGCTGACGTCGTCGATGCCGGCCGCGGCCTGCGTCATGATCTCCTCGGTGCTGAGCGGCCTGATCTCGCTCACGGCGCCGACCATGGTGGTCTTGCCCACGCCGAACCCGCCGACGATCACGATCTTGAACGCGTCGGACGCGGTGGCCGGCAGCGACGTGCCCGGCTCGTCAAAGGTTGCGGAGTCCAATGAGCACCTGCTCCAGGGTTGCGATGTCGGGGGCCGAGGCCCGCGCCGCGACCGGGTGCCGGGCGGTGATGCGGCCGCTGTCCAGCAGGTCGCACAGCAGGATCTTCACCACGCTGACCGGCAGGGCGAGCCGGGCGGAGATCTCCACCACGGCCACCGGCCGCCGTGCCATGCGCAGGATCCGAACGTGCTCCGACTGCATCCCGGGCCGGGGATCGCCTTCGGCGACGATGAGGGTGACCGTGTCGAACGCGTCGGTTCCCGCGTGCGCGCGGCCTCCGGTGATGGTGTAGAGCCGGTCGGGGATCTCCTTGTCCAGCGCGCGCCCGCGCCCGGCGGCTGCGCCCGGTGCGCGGCGCTGCCTCGGGACGGGGGCGTCGGGCCCCGGCTCCCCCGGCCGGTACGGAGCAGGGCCCTCGGGGCCCGGCTCGCCCGGCCGGTACGGGCCAGGGCCGTCGGGGCCGGGCGGGCGGCGTTCGGTCATGCGTGACCGCCCTTGTGCGCGGGCTCGCGCGGCGGCGCGGTGAGCAGCCGGCCGATCTGCTCGACCACCTCGTTCATGTTGTGCGCGACGACGCCGACGTCGGCGTCGTCGCTCGCCACCACGGCGAGGTGCGCCCCCTCACCGGCCGGCACGACCACGAGCATGCCGCCGCCGAACTCCAGCAGCGCCTGCCCGAACCCGCTGCGGTCGCCGAACTCGCCGGAGGCGGCCAGCCCGAGGCTCTGGATGCCGGCGGCGATGGCGGCGAGCTGGTCGGCCTGGTCGGGATGGAGGCCGGGCGCGCCGGACATCGCCAGCCCGTCGCGCGACAGCACCAGCACATGCCTGATCCCTGGGGTGTTGTCACGCAGGTCGCCCAGGAACCAGCCGAGGTCGTGCTCGGCGGCACTCAAGGAATCTCTGGAGCTCATCGGTACGGCGGGGCTCGCGGGCGTGCCCCTTGCCTCCCATCGGTGATCGCGGCTGCGGGGAAGAGGTGAGGGTGGTGGGCCCGGTACGGCGGGTCGTCACGTCAGGTCGTCATCCGCCGGGGACGTCCGCTGCCTGCGGAAGGCGGCCAGCCGGTCGGCGGCGGCCTGCGGGTCGCGTAGCCGTGCCGGCGGCTGGGCGGGCAGCGGCTGCGCGGTGGCGAGGGTGCCGCCGCGCGGCCTCTTCGGCAGGTACGCGTCCGGCCCCTCGCCGGGCGGCGGCGCGGCGTGCCGGGCCGGCACGGGTTCTTCGGCGCGCGGGTCGAGGCGGCCCGGCGCGTCGTCGTCGACCGGCGGGTAGACGACGAGCTGGCGGGCGATCAGGACCACCACGCCGATGCCGCCCCTGGCCGACGGGCGGAAGCTGACCGTGAGCCCGTATTTGCCGGCCAGGCGGCCCACCACGGCGAGGCCGAGCCGGGTGCCCGACAGCGTGGCCAGGTCGAGGGGGCGGCTGATCAGGCTCTCGGCCAGGCGGCGCTCGCGGGTGCGCATGCCGAGGCCGCTGTCCTCGATGGTGACCACCACGCCGGCGTCCTCCTCCTCGACGTACACGTGCACGGCGGTGCCGGGCGGCGAGAACTTGGCGGCGTTGTCGATCAGCTCGGCGAGCGCGTGGATGACGCCCTCGGCGGCGTAGCCGACGACGGCGGCGGTGCTGGTGGAGTGGAGCTGGACGCGGCGGAAGGCGCCGATGCGGCCGGCCGCGCCGCGCAGCACGCTCTCCATGGGGATGGGCTTGGTCCAGCGGCGCCCGGAACGGCCGCCGCTCAGCAGCGCGATGTTGTCGGCCAGGCGGCCCATCTGGGAGATGCGGTGGTCCATCTCCAGCAGGTGGGCGAAGACGGCCTCGTGCTCGCCGTACTCGTCCTCCAGCTCGCGCAGCCGGCCCAGCAGGCCGGTCACCTGGGCCTGGATGCGGGCGGCGGCCTCGGCGCAGGACGCCATCGCGGCGGCGCCCTGGCGGTTGCCGTCCTCCAGCTCGCGGGCGATCTCCTCCCACAGCCGCTGCACGGCCTTCTGGCTGGGCTGCAGCTCGTCGGGCAGCGCCGGCTCGCCCACGCCCTTGCCCGCGTGCAGCCGGGCGAGCAGGGCGGGCAGCTGCTCGTCCGCCAGCCTGCCCAGCTCGGCCTCCATGGCCGTGCACGCGGCCACGGCGGCGGCCCGCCGCTGCCGCTCTCCCTCCACGGTCTGCGCCAGCGACTGCACCAGCGCCTGGGTGGCCGGGTGGGACGGCTGGCCCATCTCGGCGAGCACCCCTGGCACGGTGGCGCCGTTCCTGATGCGGTGGCCGAGCGCGGGCAGGATCTCGTGCGTCAGGCGTTTCAGCTCCTCCTGCAGCAGGCTCGTGGCGGCGTCGGTACGGCGCAGCCGGTCGCGCGACTCGCGTGCGGTCGTCGAGCAATAGGCGGCGACCGCGACGGCGATCGAGAACAGCGCGACGGCGCCGCCGCTGCCCACTCCCACGAGCGTCTTGCCTTCCGCGGGGATCCGGGTGATGAGCCAGCCGCAGGCGGTGCTGGAAATGAGCGCCGCCGCAAGAAAGTACAGCAGGGCCCGCCCCATGGGCGAGGTCTGGAACCGCGGGCGTTTGGAGGCGTGTACTGACATCAATCAGGTCCTCGTGGGGTGTTGACGGCCAGGCACCGCAGGCGCATCAACCTGCCGATGCGGGGGACGGCAAGCCTTTGTCCGGGATGTGCCGCGCGGTACTGTCCGCACGGGATCAGGTACAAACCGTAGCATCCCTGCAAATGGCGTGGACCCCTTAACGGCATTTCTTCAACGCCAATCCCAGGGAATGCGTCATCGTTGAATGTCATTCACATTCATCGCCATTCCGTACGCCCTCCGGTGGCGTTTATGAATTTCTTTCGCCTTCCTCGCGGAGGGCTCTTGGAGGATTGCCATTCCGGATATTCCGGGCATTTCTCCCAAGATCATTTACTTCTTGGCGAAAATCTTGTCAATAAGCGGGCGTGGCTGGTGTGAGCCTTGGTGCTTCAGGGAACAACACCGTGCGGCGCCGCCCCTCTGCTCACGCACGGGAAGGGGGCGGCGCCAAACCCCCTCCCTACGCCGGGGCCGCCGCACGCCCGCCCGCGCCCTCGCACCCCGGCATCCACCCCAGCCCTCCGCCTCCCACTCCCGCCGGCGCGGGCCGCCCACCCGCTCCCACCTGGCCGAGTCTTGACGGAGACCTAGTCGTGACCTTTTCGTTACCATTTTTGGGTGATGGGCGGGGGATTTGCGGGCATCCTTGATCTCGAAGTCCAGCAGAGGGCTTCGTAACACGCGAACTAAGCGTGCCTCTGCCTGGGCTTTTTGTGTTCTCAGGCGAGGCCGCCGCACCTTCTGGAGCAGCAGATGCCCGTCCTGAACCCCGCACTCGAGCAGTTCACCGCCGAAGAGCTCCTCACCGAGCTGGCCGACCCCCAGATCTCCGAACTGCACGCCGTCCGCATTCGCGAGCGCCTGGTGGAGATGCACGAGGGACTGGTCAACGAGGTCACCCGCCGCTACCGCTACCGCGGTGAGCCGATGGAGGACCTGCGCCAGGCCGCGTACGTGGGCCTGATGAAGGCCGTCAACGGTTACGACCCCGAGCTCGGCCACGAGTTCAGGGGCTACGCCATGATCACGATGATGGGCGAGGTCAAGCGCCACTTCCGCGACCGTACGTGGGCGATCAGGGTGCCGCGCGTCTACCAGGAGCGGCGCATCGAGCTCAACAAGGCGACCGCCGAGCTGACCCAGACCCTCGGCCACTCCCCGACCGTGGCCGACCTGGCCGCGAAGATGGGCATCTCGGAGGAGGACGTCCTGCTCGCCCTGGAGGCCTCCACCGCGTACAGCACGCTCTCCCTGGACGCCCCCGTCAACAGCGGCGACGACGACGCGGCCGAGCTGAGCGACTTCCTGCCCGCGCAGGACGAGTCGCTCAACACCCTGCTCGACAAGCACGCGGTCAAGCCGCTCATCGACGCCCTGCCGGCCCGCGAGAAGAACATCCTGCTCATGCGCTTCTACGGCAACATGACGCAGTCGGAGATCGCCAAGGAGTTCGGCATCTCCCAGATGCACGTCTCCCGCATCCTGCGGGCCGTGCTGACCCAGCTGCGCACGGCCCTGTCGGAGTGAGCGCCGCCGGCGACCAGAAGTCAGAAGGTGAAGCCACCAGGGCGGCCGTTGCGGTCGGCGATCAGCCCCGCCACGGTCGCCAGGGCGATCTCGGGAGGGGTGCGCGAGCCGATGTTGAGCCCGATCGGCCTGTGCACCCTGGCGATCTCCTCCGGCGCCACGCCCAGCTCGGTCAGCGCCCGTACGTGCGGGCCCTCGTGGCGCGGGCTGCCCATGATCCCGATCCACCGGGCCGGGGACTTGAGCAGGTCGCGCAGGACAGGCCCGATCTCGTCGCGGTGGTGGTCGGTGAGCACGACGTCGCAGGTGGCGTCGATGACGTCGTCCAGCCGGGCCACCGCGGGACGGTCGCCGGGATGCCGCCCCGGGTCGGGCTCGAAGAGCACCGTACGGAAGCCCAGCTCGTCCCCGAACCGCAGCAGATGCCCGGCCACGGGGGAGGCGAAGACGGCGACCAGTGTCCGGCCGGCCTCCTCAGCGGGGCTCGCGCCGTGGGCGACGTCGCAGGCCGGGTCCTCGTCGTGGATGTGCGTCATACCGGCAGTCTGACACGAGGCACGCGGCCAGGGGAGGCCGCTCAGCCCGGGGTGTCGTCTCCGGGTGGGTGCACGCGTTCCAGCCGGGTCCAGCCGGTCCAGCCGCGCCGTTTCAACAGCTCGATCAGCCGGCGGGCGGGCGGCGCCGCGTCGAAGGCCAGCGTGTCCATCAGATGGACGAGCTGCGGTTCGAGCCCGCCCTCGCCGAGATGCTCGGCCCCCTGCTCGCCGGCCAGCTCCGCGATGAAGCCGGCCAGCTCGTCGGCCACCGCGACCAGCCGGGGATCGTCGCCGGTGTGATCGAGCGCCTGGCCCAGGGCGAGGTAGAAGCCGATGAGCCGGGGATCGGCGAGCTGCTCGCGCTTGCGCGCCGTCCACCGCTCGACCCGTTCCGGTGAGTGCGCGGCCAGCAGGATCCAGCCGTCGCGCTCGACCCGCACGATCCGCTCGTCCACGCCGAGCGCCCGCAACCGGTCGAGGACGGCCACCACGCCGGCCGGCAGCGCCAGGCTGTCGCCCGCCGCGAGCCGGGCGATCCGCTCGCGGTGCCGCTGCCGCTGCCTGATCTCGGCACGCAGCCGCCGGTCGATGTCGGCGACCGCCGCGGCGAACTCCTCGTCGCCGGCCCGCAGCAGCTCGCGTACGCGGGCCAGCGGCACCCCCGCCTCGGCCAGCGTCCTGATCCTGATCAGCTCGACCACGGCGGCGGCGTCGTACCTGCGGTAGCCGGAGCGGTCGCGGCGCGGCTCCGGCAGCAGGCCCTTGGCGTGGTAGTGGCGCACGGCCCGCACGGTCACCCCCGCGTACGAGGCCAGCTCACCGATGGTCAGCATCCGGCCAGTCTCCCATCACCCGACTTTGCGGGCCGCCCGCATGCCGGTGTAGACGTACGGGGTGCCGTCGGGCAGCGTGCCGAACACCAGCGGCAGCCACGGCACGGCGACCGGCCCGAGCCCCGGCATGGCGAGCACGGTGTCCGACACCGGCACCAGGTCGGCCTCGATCGGCGCGGCGAAGCCGGCGTTGCCGCCGGTGAGCTGCCAGCGCACGCGCGGCCGTCCGTCCCGCTCGATGATCGTGATGCGCACGCCGGCCCGCTCGTACGTGCCGGTCAGCGGCCCCATCTCGATCTCGGCCGGGCGCGGATCGGGCGCGAACAGGCCGGGCATCCGCACTCCCGCCAGCTCGCCGAGCAGCTCCTGGAACAGGCCGGCGAACAGCTCGCCCGCCCGGCCCCCGTTCGTCAGCAGCGCGGCGGCGACCCCGCTGCCGGGCACCACCCGCAGGTAGGAGAACTGGCCGAGCGCCGCCCCGTCGTGGCCGAAGCCGGTGACGCCGTCCCAGTCGTACAGCGCCCACCCGTGCCCCCAGGCGCCGGCCATGAACGACCACGTGTCCAGGCACTCGACGGCCCGGCTGCGCATGAGGGCGGCGGATCCGGCCGACAGCACGGGCGTACCGCCGTCGAGGTGGGCCCGCGCGAACCGGACGAGGTCGCCGGCGGTGGCGAGAACGCGCCCCGACGGCCCCGCCGAGCGGGGCAGCAGGTCCCACACCGGCGCGGGCTCCGGCCACGCGCCCGGCTCGCCGAGATGGCTCATCGCGGTACGGAAGCGCAGCGCCTCCTCCGGCAGCGTCATCGTGTGCTCCAGGCCGAGCGGCTCCAGCACCCGCTCGCGCAGTGCCGCGTCCCAGGTCCGGCCGGTGAGCACCTCGACGACGCGGCCGAGGAGGGCGTACCCGGTGCTGCTGTAGGAGATGACGGTGCCGGGCGGGCAGTCCTGGCCCGCCTCCGCGCAGGCCGCCACGTAACGGGCGAGGCAGTCGTCGCCGCGGCCGGTGTCGAGCGTGAAGTCGCCGGCGATGCCGCTGGTGTGGGTGAGCAGCTGCCCGATCGTCACGCCGCGCGTGACGTCAGGGTCGGCGACGGCGAAGCCGGGCAGCACGTCGGCCACCCTCGTGTCCAGGTCCAGCAGCCCGGCGTCGGCGAGCTGCAGCACCAGCGTCGCGGTGTAGACCTTGGCGATGGAGCCGGCCTGGAACACCGAGTCGGCGGTCGCCGCCACGCCGGTCCCCCGGTGCAGCACGCCGCTCGCCAGCTCGTGCAGCTCGCCGCCGGCCAGCACGGCGAGCGTCGCGCCCGGCACGTGGTGGCGGGCGCGCAGCGTGTCGAGCCGGTCCTGCCAGTACGCGTGATCGAATCCCATGGCGTCCCCCTGATCGTGGTCGTGGTGGCGACCATGGTGCAGGGTTGACGCAGGGTCAGGGTCAACCCTCGGGTTCGCTCAGGTCGTGATCCATGAGGATGTCGATGAGCAGGCGGACGGGCAGGCCGGCCTCGGTCGGATAGCGGAAGTGCTGCTCCAGGTTGAGCCGGTAGTGGTTGCGCCGGCCGATGCGCTCGCGCTGCACGTAGCCGGCCTCGTAGAGGTCGGAGACGATGTTCTGGACGGCGCGCTCGGTGATGCCGATCCGCTCGGCGATGTCCCTGAGCCGCAGCTCGGGGTCGCGGGAGATCTCCACCAGCACGCGGGCGTGGTGGGTGAGGAACGTCCAGGTGGACGGCCGGTTGTCCGCGGCGCTCAATGCCTCTCCTGCGACCTCTCCGCCTGGTGGGGGCGGTACGAGAACCCTTGTGGCAAAGATCTTATGACGAAAAGCCTTTCCTGTAACCAGGTTCGGCCGTAGCGTCATAGACAGAGGCGGCAGCCGCCGCGTCAGTGCCGTGTTCTCCTGGAGGTCCCCTTCCGTGTTCGCCGCTCACGCTCGTTTCCCGGTCCGCTGAACACCGCTCGCGAGACCGAGGTGTCTCCTCTCGCCGTCCACCGCCGGCCCTCGACCTTCGGCGTGCTCATCGCCGTGTCCGGCGAGCTGGACGCCACCAACGCCGACCACCTGGAGTCGTTCGTCGGCCGCGAGCGCATGCCCGGCCGGCCGCTCATCCTCGACCTGGACGGGCTGACCTTCATGGACAGCACGGGCCTGCACGTGCTGCTGCGGGTGGACGCCGACGTGCGTCAGGAGGGCGGGACCCTGCACCTGGCCGCCGTGCAGGACCTGCCCGCCCGGATGCTGCAGCTCACCGGGGTGTGGGACGTCCTCGACATCCACGCCGACGTGCACGAGGCCGCCATGGCCCTGGCCACCGGCCGCTTGCGCCGCCTGTCCTGACGCTAGGTCGTGTTTCAGAAGTGACCTGAGTGGCGATCGCTCGGTGTGTCGTAGATCGACAA